>JAILLA010000014.1 GCA_024693325.1 Solobacterium sp. | reverse complement strand
ACAGTTACTGTCGAATTATATCCATCATAACTGTTTTGCCTAACTTTGAAGTTCCCGTCGATCTGCAGCGTGCCTCCGTTCAGCACTATCTTGTATTCTTCATTCTCTCCCGCCGCTTCTACATTCCCTGTGATGTGCAGTGTATGACCATTTAAGTCAAGATTATGTTTTTCTATGGTCATATCTCCAATGATCAGCCCATCACTGTATAAAACAACATCATTTGATAAAGAAGCGTTTCCATTGGAATCCAACCATAATCCCTCACGGAGAGCAATGTAATATCCTTCACTTGTACCTTCTACTACAGTAACAGGTACCTGTGCTGTATAACCACCGTCCTTTGTTGTTGCTGTTAATGTGACTTGACCTGCTTTTTTCGGTATTAATGAGCCGTTAACATCCAGAATGTTTGTATCTGATGAAGTATAGTAGATCACTTTATCTGTTGCGCTGGAAGGTTCCACTACTGCTTCCGGAACTTTTATAACAGTATCTTCAAGTCCGATAACATAGGAGTTTTCTGTAAAATGCAATCCAGTGACATTTACATAATCTCCATAGTATTTATCAAGGAAAGTAGTATAATCGCCATAAACAGCCACAAAATACTCCGGATGCTCATTAAACAGATATGTCATCTTCCACATATACTGTGAATTTTTGCCGAATATCAAAGATTTTTTGATCCGATCACAGCTTTTTATCAGATTTTCTTCTCCGCTTGTATCTGAAAAATAAGACAGTACTCCATCGTGGGCGATAATATCTGCGAAATCCTTTGCATAATCACAGCTGAACACTGCGATATCAAACAAGCGATCAGCTGCATTTGTCAGTGCATGAGCGTTTGCAACAGTTCTTGATGAACCAGAATAAGAACTGCTCATTGATCTTACTGAAGTACGCATAACACTCATAACGTCATAGAGGCATTTCATTTTCTGATACTGTTCGATCAGTTTGTCGGTAGACACCAATTGATTCATAAAGAAAGTAGAGATCTTATCACCGAGCTGCATACCGAAATAGAAAGAATTGAACGCAGGGTTGCTGTCGCATACAAACTTTACCAGATCTTTGATCAAAGCATTACCGACTTCGTCCAATGTTTTGATCCCGCCTTTTTCAGCTGCTGCCAGGATAGCATTATTTCGATCAGTCATTGCATTTTGAACAAGTACAAAAGCTGACTGCAGAGGAATATTCGTCGGATACATTGATTTAGCATCCTGATACATTTTTGCTAAAAGAAGTTTGTCTTCTTCACAAGCATTATAAAGAGCTACATATTTAGCTAAATTTTCTTCAAATTCTCCTATGGTTGTCGCATAGCTAAGAATACTGTCAAACGCATCCGTGACTTCCTTTGCTTCATCACTATAGAATTGTTTAACACTCTTCTTCAGGTTACTCAGGTCTGGTCCATCCAGGTTTGCCAGCTTAGTATCCCTTGAAGCAAACACATCATATAGTTTGGAAGTGTATTCTCTTAAATTGTCGGCTTTCGAATTTGCCTTTTCCCAAACATCCATTATTTTGCTTTGAGGGCCGGTATATTGTGAATTGTCTGTATCTAGGAAAATTGAAAGTAATATGGCTTCGTAATAATCTTCCAGTTTTATCTGATTTTCACCGACACTTTGGGAACCTGTAATAACATGTGTCAGATTCCAGCCATTAAGTGCGATTTGGAATTGACCGTTTGCTTTGAAAAGATTGACAAGCACTTCTGTGGGATATTCCATATCAAGCAGAAGGTTGAGCGTAGTTCCTTTTTCATTAAATTGCTGCTTAACATAATCTGCCTTAACCAGTTCTTCTTCAAGAGCAAGTTCATCCAGATCCACTGTATCGCTTCCATCCTCAAACAATTCTGAGTCTTCTTCCTCTTCTTCAGATTCTTCGGAAGTTTCCCATCCGGCGATAAAAAGATAATCATCATCTACAGTAAATGTTTCAAAATCTACCGGCTCTGTATTGTCTGATATATACCACCCGCTGAATTCTACGGTCTCATCATCGTTGAACACTTCAGGGATTTCAGTTAATGATGTTCCTTCTTCAGATTCAACAGTCATAAGCTCACTGCCATCTTCAAAATGACCGCCATTTGCATCAAAGGTGATCGTGAAAACATCTGAATCCTCAGCAGTAACTTCAAGTTCTGATTCAGTCGGTATCGTTTCTTCGCCTTCTGTCGGTTCTGCTGAAGGCTCCTCAGTCTGAACCGGTTCAGGTTCTTCATTTTCAACCGGCTCTGGTGTGTTAACCGGAGGCTCTGTTTCCACAGGCTCTGTCACTTCGGTCGTTTCAGGTACTTCAGTAACTTCCTCCTCAGTAACGATCTCCGTCACTTCAGGCTCAGATGTCTCTTCAGTCTCTGTCACCTCTTCAATAACAGGCTCTTCTGTTTCTTCTTCGCCTTCCGCATATACTGTCACATCAGACATCATCGTACTGAATGCCAGCAACATGCTCAAAAACAGATTCGCAGACTTTTTCCAGTTCATACAAATACCCCCAGTTCTTTTCGTGTCTTCCCAACACAAAAAAGACTTTCTTTACAATTGATATCATTGTACGGTGACAAAAAATCCACTTCAATGAGTGGCAAAAAAGTGGACAGAGTTTTTTCGCTTTACCTGTTTTTGACAAACAAATATGAAAGAAACTTGAGCGGATCACGCATTATTCAGTTGCTTACACACCTATGTACCTGCCTTTATTCTGCCTGGTGAACCAATTATTCATGGTATGGAGCAATTGATTTTATACCGGCTGAATTCCTTGAAAGTCACATTTTTTCTATTGATATTGTCCCCTGTCTTATCAATGATTTTTCCGCTTTGTTCTCTATTACAAATACATATCGTTCTTCTGTATTTTTGATATGAAATACGATATTGTTAAACTATCAAGCAAATATTATAATCTGCAATTTATTCAATTCTAATAATCATTCGGAGGCGGAGGACTATGAATCAAACGATGAAACAACTTCTGTCGGTGCTTTTGGCGTTCCAGATGTCACTGCAGAGTCTGCCTGCTGTTCATGCAGAAGAACCGGAAAACACACCGGAGATCTTTTCTGAACAGATCACTGAAGAAGAGACAGAAATCTCTGAAGAAGAAGTAATTGAAGAAATTGTTTCTGAGGAAGTGGAGCCTGCAGAGACAGAAGAGCCGGTACCGGAGGAGACCGAAGAACCGGAGATCATTGAAGTACCTGAGATTCCTGAAATTACAGAGGAACCGGAACCGACTGCTGAACCGGAAACACCGGCAGTGACAGAGATCCCGGAAGAGACTGAACTGCCTGAAGCAGCGGAGATTCCCGCTGAACAGGAAGAACCGGAAGAACTCCCGGAACTGGAAGACGGACAGCCGTTCCAGCTGAATCTGGCATATGACGAATATAAACAGGACAGCTCGATCGCCCTGCTCGGTCATGAATACGACACCGGGCTGAGCAACGGTACATACAAAATCGAATACTCGTATTATGACGGACTGCCCACATACATTGTGGCAAGGACAGATGATACGACATTCTGGTTCCTGGATTATAACGATGACACGTCAGGCGGAGAATATACAAGAAATGTGAAGTTCAATATACCGTCCGGAACTTACGAGCTCAGAGCAGCATTCTTTCAGGATGGAATCCTGCATTTTTCAAGCAACTGGTACCGTCTGTTTGTTCTTGATCCTCCGAGAGTAAAAGGAACAGGAAGTTTCAAAGGCAGCCAATACGGATATATCGATCTTGATATTTATCCGCTCAAAGATATGAGCTGGGCCTTCCCTTCCAATATGGATTACGATCTTCGTCTGTGTCTCAACGAGGACGGACCAAAACTGAACCTTGCCAAGATGAAGTATTACGCTGACGGGGATACCTTCAGGTTACTGCTGGGTGACAGTACAGCTTATGATGGTGCCGGCACATACAAGGATTATCCTTATGGAAGTTTTGATCTGTTCTATGAGATCAATGGGGCAAGCGCAACAACGCCTGATTATATCTTTGCCGGCAGTCCTTCAACACATGTGGATATCATGGCTGAATTTGAGCCGGATGTTCTGCAGGTCGAACTGCTGGAAATACAGCATCTGAACTATAAAGGGGCAACCGGAAAGCTGCAGGCAACATTCAAGCCTCTTGACAGCAATGGTTGTGAATATGAAGGGATCGACCGCAGGATAACCTATACATCCAGCAATACCAAATACCTCAAAGTTGATGCGAACGGTGTTGTAACGGTAACAGGACTGCCGGATGTCGGTAAAACAGAACTTGTAACGATTACCGCAAAGAGCACCGCTTACCCGGCGCTGACTGACAGTATTGTCGTTCCGGTCAGGCATGTTGTTTTCGGTAAATCTGATCTGAAAGTCCGGTTTGACGGTCAGGAATACACCACGTTCAACTGGACGATCGGAACTCAGCAGAAGTATTTATATCCATCCAATCCTGCCTCAGCCCATATGGCAGAAGTGATCTTCAGGTTTGAAGAGCCGCTGGACGGACTGTTCGGTATGCCGGTCACCTTCAGTGCAGACGGAAGAGGAATGCAGTTCCAGACAGATACATCCATTCCTCCCGGTGACAGTGCAGTCTATGAAAATCTCTATACAGGCATTGTGGGCACTGACGGAACAGTCATGGCACTGGTCAGATGCTTTGATCCTGGCTCCTATAAGATCAATGTATCCACCCCGATCGGCAGAACAGGAACAGTTACGATCAACATAGACGGCATAACCAACAGCTTAGCCGGTTCAGCAGTCAAGAACAGTCAGTTCTTAATTAACGGCAAACCGGCAGCCGGATGGATCCGTTATGATATTCTGACAGATTCGTATGTTCTGGGAAAAGATGTATTCAAAGGATATACAGACCCGGCAAATCAGAAGATCTATTATGCAGATCCGTCTACGAAAAAGCTTGTTACCGGTGATCCGGAGAACGGTTATGGTGATACGACTGCCAGGATCGACGACAAACTGTATGCATTCAGTGCCAATAACGGCCTGATCGTGCATATAGAAGACGGGGTCCCTGCAGAAGGATCTGTTCCCATCAGTCACGAGAAACTGTTGGAAGAATATTATGCCTATATAAACAAGAACGGCGAGATACAGACAGGCTGGACAGATACCATATACGGTACTTATTATCTGGATCCGGAATTCGGCTACATGGTGCACGAGAAATTTGTACCCGCGCGTTCCGGTAAAGGATATACATATGTAGATAATTCCGGAGAAGCCATTGGCATCTATGTCAAAACCGGTGTTACACAGGAATTGACGGAAGCAGATGGATTCTACAAGGTTTTCACAAAAAACGGAACGGATTATTTCTGGGTAAAGAACGGTGCTTTCCATACCGGATGGCTGTATCTTCACTTCGACAGCAAAACCGCTACTTATACATGGAACACGACTGCTAAGGGTGCTGTCGAAAAGATGTACTTCGATTCCGCTAATTATGGTGCCATGAGGCTCGGATCATTCTATGCAGGTACAAAGGCATATATCTCCGATAAAGCTTACACATCGGAATTTGCGAGCGGTGATTATTATACGGTACCGCTGCTGAACTGCGGTTTATTCGGTAACGGTAAGTTCCCCGAAAAGTACGGACTGCACCCGACACTGGGAATCGTAGTTGATTCCGACGGAGCGGTCGTCATCAGCAAGATGGTCAGGATCGCGGTCTGGGACGGCAGCCAATATGACAGCTATTATGTTTATACAGGCAGCGACGGAAAACCGCAGAAAAGTGTATGGAGGACCATCAACGGCAAAACATATTATTTTGATGCGGCAGGATATCTGGTGACAGATGCTCTATATACAACACCCCTCAGATATTATGATTCCGGATCGTTATCAAGCATCGTGTATTCCAAACTGAAGAACGCGAAGAAGCCTGAGGAAGGATATACATACCACAGCGCAGACGGCAAAAAGCTGACATCCCTTTTGATCTATGATGAATCCGGTGATCCTGTCGCTATGGTTGATGCCAAGGGATGCCTTGTCGTCAATAAGCTTGCAACAGTCAAAACAAGTCAGGCTCCGGGAGCTGCCTCCGAAACATACATTGCGGATTATTACGGACAGATCGTGGTCAACGATACATCCAGTGCATTCAAGGCTGTGAAAGTCGGCAGTAAAACATATATCGTTGACTATAACGGCATCGTACAGAAAAACAGCAGCGAACCGGTAAAAGCACGGTTTGACGACTATAGTACAGCATCTGTCATGGCAGATAAGAACGGCGTGCTTGTAACTAATACCTTTAAGACCGTCACGACAGAAGCCAACGGAACATTCAAAGTCTATTTCAATGCGCAGGGTCGTGCCGTCGGAAATGGTCCTGAGATCTATTATGACGGAAATTATTACTATGGTCTGTATATTAACAATAAAGTATGGCTGGCGGTTGCTGCTTCAGGCGGCTGCCTTGGATGTGTCATCCCCGGAAAAACGATCATCCCGGGCACATCGGGAGATACTTTCCAGACAGGCTGGTTTGGAAACAGTGATTCTCCGATCTATCTGAACAAAGACGGATCGATCAAGAGCGGACTTGTCAAACGCGATCAGAAAACAACATATATCGGAACGCTGATTTATAACGGCACAGGCTATGCATACCGCCTTACCGGAGAGTATGTACCATATCCTGAGGGCCTCTCCAGCAACCTTCTGTACAGCATCAAAGGAAAGACATATTTCCTTGATGCGGATGGATTCGTGATCACCGGATGGGTACACTTCAAACATGCTGTTGTAGTCAACGGGGAAGAATATTTAAGAGAGATCGTGACCAGCGCGAAGATCCTGGACGATGTGTACATGTACTTTGATGATAAGACCGGGGCTGCAGTGACCGGTTCTGCCAAAGTTCCTGTGCCATATATATTCAATGGCGTGATCTCACTTGGTGAAGAAGGTGCATTCCAGAATAATGCCAAGAGAGTCAATACTACAGCTTCACTGAAGACACTGTACTTCACATCAGACGGCGCTTTGATCCATGATCAGAACACAATGGTCGGCAAAAAACTGAGTGAAGTCGGGGCTGACGGTGTCGTTGCATCAGGTGCACCGCACTGGTCAGATGCCAACAGGAATAAATATGTATTAAAGAACGGTGTGCTGGCAACAGGAAGAACGAAGATCGATGGCAAGTACTATTACTTCGATACAGATACCGGTCTGAAAGTCGTCAATGCGCTGCGCAAAACAGGCAGTAAATGGTATTACTACGGTCAGTACGGTGAACAGGAAACACCGGACATGACAATGAGACCATTCAATGTCAATATGCCCGGCTATATGCAGGACAAATGGGGGATTATCAATCAGGTCATGATCGGCAGTACGAACGGAAAAGATCTGTATGCTGTATGGAACAGCGATGGCTCCCTTGCAAAGATCATCTATTACGGCACCAATAAACCGGCTGCCGGCGAAAGTGTGAGCTTCGGACTCTGGAGCGATGCAAATGACCGGTTCATCAGTTATATCACAGCAGGTCTGAACGGTTACGTCCTTGACAGCAAGGGTCTGCCGATGACCGGTGTCACCGCAAACTTCACATTCAAAGATGATCTTGACAGCTACACATTCAATATCGGTAATGACGGTAAAAAGGTCATCGCCGGCAGCAGTCTGTCCCTGGTAAAGATCGGAAAGAAATATTACGTCATGTCTGAGGGATTGATCATCCGTCATCCAAACGCAGTCGTCAGGATCAGTGACTGGTCAGGTCTGCCGGCATCCGAGCAGAAGAGCCTGAATGAACTGGCATGGATCGCAGAATGCTATAGATCCGGTCTGTATGTTATGTTCAATCCGGACGGCAGTGTGGCAGTCAATACAAAGCAGTACGGTACTGCGTTCTTAGACGATTCTTCATACTTTGGATCATCTGTTTCCGGCACATTTACAACCAGCAAACAAGGTATCGTACTGGATCTTGTCGCCCCGCTGTATAAAGTCGGAAAGACCCTTTACTTCAGCAGTGCCCTGCAGGTACCTTCCAATTCCGGAGAATTCAGGATGCTGATAGATACAGTAAACTCTGACAGTTCAAACGAAATCGAAGCATTGGTCAAATATAACGGAAATACGATCACCGGATTCTATGATTCCTACTCAGGAAAACCTCTGACAGGTGTCTTCATGATGGAATTCGGTTCCGGTTATCGATCAATGCTGATATGGCTCAAAAACGGACAGCCGCAGAGCGGCAGTAAGTCGATCAATGCTGAGGGCTTAGATCTGAAGTTCTACGTCGATCCGAATATGGCAGGAACAATACTGCGGTTCTATTAACTGCTGTCATTCCATGAATCGTCTCATGGAATTTCCACGTACCCGGATAAGAAACAGGCATATACACCTGATCCAAACATAGTTCTATGCAATTCACTGACCGTGCTGTAATACCGGCAGCGAAAACGATCTGACAGGAGAACAAAACAGTACGACCGTGGGGTCTGCAGAGCCATGCTCTCATTGATCCCGCGGTTTTTCTCTCTGCAGACTTCTTTCATTTTTTGACCTGTCCATCACAGAATTTGGAAACATCATGCATTGCACATTCAAAAAGCACCTGCATTCCTGCAGATGCTTCGCTATCAGCTCATATAGAGATCCTGCCTTTGTTCAATGCTTATTACCACAAAGGATATGTTCCGATCATGTTCGGATCAACATAGAACTTGAACTTAATCCCGTAGTAGCTGAAGCTCTGATTGCCGGTCTGCGGCTGGCCGTTCTTCAGCCAGGTTATGAACGTAGCGCTCATCGGAAGCACATATGCACCGGTCAAGCCTTTATTTGTATCCGCATCATAGAATCCAAGGACTTTATTCCCGTTTCCTTTCAAAACTGCATATACAGTTTTCATTTCTTCGGCTCCTGTTATTTTTATGATCGGAATTTCGGCTTCCCATGTCCCGGTGAAGTCTCCTTCTGCCGCTCCGCTCACATAGGTATTCTTCCCTACACGATAGAATGTATTGATCAGATCAAGGATCACCCCCTGCTTGTTGGAGGTAAACATACCTGCAACATCGCTGCCAAATATACTGTCTGTGATATGCGCGCTGCAGAATTTCGTTGTATTTACTGCAACACTGCCATCCTTGTTCAGCATGACATAGAGTCTGCTGCCAATGACGCTGGCATTCTTTGCCAGTTCATCCAAAGACTTTCGTTCGGACTCAGGAAGTGCTGACCAGTTATCGATCGGAACGATCTGATCCTGACCTGTATACAGAACTCCCAGATACATGACATAGTACTTCTTATCGGTCTTGACCAGCGAGAGACCGTAGCCTGTGTAGACTTTAGAGCCGTCTTTACCGATCGTGTAAGAATAGGTATCACTTCTGGTGTCAGCCTTATATTTGAATCCGGAGACGACTCCGGTCATCGGCAGACCCTTGCTGTCGAGGACATATCCGTTCAGACCGGCGATGATATAATGTCTGGAAATGTCATCGTCATCTGTATCCCACAGACCGAAGCTGATGCATTCACCGGCTGCCGGTTTGTTTGTTTCATGGTAAACGATCTTCGCCAGGGAACCGTCCTTGTTCCAGACAGCAGTCAGGCGTTTATCATATACACTGCCCAGATAGACCCAGGCTTTATCTCCCCACTCATCCTGCATGTATTTCGGAAGAGTTACTTCATAGTTCTTTCCCATGACCGGGGTAGCCTGTTTACCGAATTCGTTGTAGTAATACCATTTACTGCCGGTCTTGCGCAGTGCGTTAGCGACTTTGTATCCTGTCACTGGATCGAAGTAGTAATAGACTCCGTCGATCTTCATTCTGCCGGATGCCACGGTACCGTTCTTGAGGATGTACATTTCCTTGCTGGCATCAGCCCAGTGATCCTTACCGGCAGCTACCACGCCGTCCGCACCGACTTCCGTCAGCTTATCGCCGACTTTTGTATTTTTTCCACGGATCAGTACACCATTGGAATCGAAGTTCAGAGTGTTCTGTACAGCCGTGGTATTGATCCGCTTTGCATTGTTGTTGAATATATCTTCTTCACCGAGGGAAATATCACCATTGTACAGTGCAGGAGTAGGTACTTTTTTCTTACCGGTTGCTGCAGCTCCGGTCTTCGGATCAAAGTACATGCATGCATCATACACTTGTGTACCTGACTGCCGCCCCATAAACAGATAATTGTCCGGATCAGTGATAACTGCCCGTTCAAAGTGTACCCAACCGGTGACCATCCTGCCGAGCGGATCGAAACAGTAGATTTTTCCGCCGATCTTGAACAATATATTGTAGTCATCATATCCAATTAATATAGTATCGCCATATAATACATAGACTATACCGACTGCGGATGCATGCACATAGCGTGTGTCCCCGGCGTGATTTACAAATCCGGTCTTGATGGAACCGTCTTTGTTGATATAGATCGGAGAATCCCCGTTTCCGAACCATCCTGTTTTGAAAACTTCTCCGGGGAATCCGGGAATCGCTGTCTTGCCCGGGATGACAAAGAACAGGTAATCCGGTCCCGCGAAGCAAAGATATGACTTGCCGCCCTGCTTTAATGCGTAATAATCGGCATTTGCATCATAGTAGAGCCATCCTGATATGTTTTGCGCAACATAACCATTTTCATTAAGCCAGACCTTATATGTACCGTGTGTGCTGTCGCTGAGTGTCTTGAACGTTTTGCTGATAAGAACACCGTTCTTGTCTGCCATGACAATGACATCTGTCTCACCGTCTTCCGTGATCGCAGGAACCGGTTCTTTACTGTCCTTCAATACAACACCAAGATCGTCAACAATATACTTCTTTCCCTTAACAGTAACGATCTGTGCCAGTTCCGTACTGCCGGATCTTATGATTTTGCCGTTTTCATCTGCGATATGTGGATAAGACAATGCACTTGCGCCAAGGAACGATCTGACTGTCGCTATGCCGCTGACCACTAAATTTCCCTTGGCATCTACCATCGCTGTCCTTCTGCCGTAGCTGTCGTAGAACATTACATTGGTCAGCTTCTTACCGTCAGCACCGTAATAGTAGAACCCATTTTCCGGTTTCTCTGCATTTTTCAGCGAGCAGTATACTGTCTGGTTATTGTTATCCTTGTCACCGTATATCCAGTCTGTCGGATCCATATTCAGCATATCCAGCCAGCCGTTGGAATCAAAGCGATAGTTATGCCCGTTCACGTTCTGCGTAGTATTTTTAACAGGATATCCGTCTGTATCCGCATAAACGTACTTTGTATAAAATACACCTGTCATCTCAACAGCGATCTTCACCAGTTTGTTTGAGACAACAGCACCGTCAGCATCGATGACTCTGCCGTCAAACAATGCGTACTTTTCCGGATACTTCATTCCGTAATACAGATTATTGATCGTCTGTACCGTTTCATAGTAATCATAGCTGTCCGCACAGAATTCAGGATACATGGATATATCCGTAAAGTAAGATTTACCGTTTACGGTAAAGGTTCCTTTTTGCATCGCGCCGTGATCATTCGGATCAAAATACATCTTTTCCAGAACATTCTTATTATTGGAGTCCCAGTAGAGATTATGATTCTTATCCTCGTGGAGGTACAGCCAGCCGGTATAAAAGGCTCCGTCTTTGACCCAGAACCAATCGTGTAGACTGATGATCCTGTACAGACCGTCGCCTTCGTCCAAACGCTGTGTAGGCTTGCCCGGTACGACCAGGATACCGTAAATGACTTGTCCGTATTCATCTACATAGGTCATTCCTTTACCGCTGCGTGCGGGAACGAATGTACTCGATTCATGATATCCGTAGTCCTTGTTAAAGTATATCCAGCCGGATGATGTATTTACCCATCCTGTTTGTATTTCACCGGTCTTGGACACATACAGATCATAGGAATCGCCGATTTGTTCACTGTCAATGGTTATCCAGCCTTCGCCGGCTTCTCCGCCTGCATCGTAAAGAATCAGGCCGTCTCCTGCACCGAATGCATAAAGCTTACCGTCGATCTTCTTCACTGTATCCGGCAGATTGTTTTCGGCATCTCCGGTAACGACTTTTTTCGTTGAAGGATCAGCATACCAGATAAACTGATGACTGGGTTCTATTACTCCTTTGAATACATCCTTGCCGAAAATATATTTACCCGTATTTGAGTCATATTTTATCCATCCGGAGACAGCCTTTCCGTTTACAAAGTATTGGCTGTCCTTTGACGATGCACCGGCAAGTGAATGACTAAGTCCGTCAACATTTACGGTAACGGTCGCAGTCTTGCCCATTGGAGTAGTGGCTGTCAGGGTAAATGAACCGCCGTCCCAGCCGATGAGCTTGATCTGGACCTTTCCTTCAGAGTTCAGGTATCCAACATATGAAGTCAATTGTTCAGAAGTGTTTGGATCTTCAATACGCAATTGATTATCACTGGATGTAAAGCGCACAGGCATTCCGGATAAACCGGGTCCTTCAAGCGAGTAGACCACATCCACATAATGGGCGCTCTCTATCATTTTTTTTATCGTCCAGTTAAATGTTTTATATTCCTGTCCGCCATATAAGACACCCATTCTGGGACTGCCTGCAGGAGCAGGATAAACATTGATCACATGGATTGTCTCTACTGTCGGATCAGCAACACTGGTGATCGTAATATCCACAGCAACCGCTGACCCGTCTTTCGGCAGGCCGACAACCGTTACCGTACCGTTGGCGTCAACTGTCAGAATCTTGGGATTCCCGGATTTGAACGTGACCCTGCGGTCAATACCGTCAAAGCGGTTATCCGGCTGATCCGGAACATCACTGTCATAATCATCCCCGAACCACCAGTTGATATGGGCTGTCTGTCCTTTATAGTAAAGGGCTCCGTATTGGAGATCGTCGTCAGAATAGAGTACTGTCGGCTTGATATCCTGCATGATATCAACATGGGTGGAGCTGCTGCTCGCAAAGATATATCCGTTCTTTACCGTACCGCTTCCTCTTGCGACAAACCGGAGATCAAAGCTTCCGTAAGGATATTCGTCATAATATCCCTGACCGCCGTAGGAATTCGGGTTGCCCAGTTCAATTCTGAATCTGCCGTCTTTCTGGTTATACTTCAGGAAATTCAGCGTATTGGCTTCATAGAGCGGTTCATCCTTCGAGATATTCAGGAGGATATAGTCATAATCCAATCCAGCATTCAGATCATAGTTTCCGCCCAGGATCGCGTATGCGTAAAGATCGATATATGCATACTTTCCGGCTGAGAAGCCATGGAAGTCTCCTGTTTCTATAACTTGCGGTGCAGGCAGAACGACCACTTTATAGAAATCGCCTGAGATGTAGAAATCACCAAACAGGAAAAATCCCGTATGCATCTCATACTGTCCTGCGGGAAGATCGAATTTCACATCCTTTGAGAATGTACCGGAGGTACTTTCTTCACGGTCAAGGAACCAGATGGCATCATCCTTGATCGCCACGATATATGCCGTCAAACCGGAGTTGTTCGTATAGCGAATGGTATAGTGACCGTCATCAAGATATGAGTTATACTCCGCGTTCTGAATAGGAACACTGCCTGTATAATCTTTCGGTGTAATATTCAGCTGCAGAGGTTCACTCTCATCAAATTCCAGCAGTTCTTCCGGTTCTTCTTCTGCAGGTTCCTCGGTCTCCTCCGGTACTGTCACTTCGGGAGACTCTGTTTCCGCAGGTTCTTCCGTGACCTCCGGTTCTTCAGTTTCTCCGGGTTCTGTGACTTCCGGAATTTCCGTCTCTTCCGGTATTTCCGTCACTTCGGGAACTTCCGGGGTTTCCGCTGCCGGCAGTTCTTCTTCAATGACCTCTTCTCCGGTTTCTTCTTCCTGCTCAAGAACAACGATGCTTTCTTCCGCATCTTCCTCTTCCGTGAGCAGAGCGGTTTCCTCATCTTCTTCCTCGATCTGTTCTGTCGTGTCATACGGGGGAATACTGCTGTCATCTTCTTCAGCATGAGCAGTTGTTGAAATCCCGGACAGTGATGTCTGCAGCGCCAGCAGTACTGCCAGCAACTGTTTTAATAGCTTGTTCATATAAGCCTCCCTCAGTGCCTGTGCATGATACCTGATCTATGATAAATGTTGGTAATTAATTACTTAAAGTATATCGTACTCTGACCGGGAAAATCAGAGGAGCATTTTCATATTCATACAAAATCAGTGGAATTGTAACACTATAACCGTTCTTTCTTTTACTGTCTGTTCGTGCTGTGACCGGAGGAAGCTCATATTGATGCTTCTGCTGTTTTATAAGATGCCGTTGCGATGTTTTTCAGACTCAGCCCGGACAAACAAATTCACAAAAACAAAGAAACTGATGACTGACGATCTGCGAACTGCCGCTGCTGTTATCAGGGCAAGACACTTTACTGTCATGTCAGTGAATGCTCTGAGCTGCAGCCAAAAAAGGGAAAAGGCTATGAGAAAGCCTTGTTCAAAGGCTCCTCACAACCTTTTCCCGGTACGACAGAAAGGGTATATAAAGAATTCTGTCACTCAGCTGTCATCACTGTACGGAATTCACTATAGCTTTTTATCCAACACTCCACGGAACTTGGAACAGCGGTGTGTAACTGCCTTTCCATATTCCGAACATAGCACCGATGATCCCCATGACAAGGATCAGGAGGATGCACTGGACAGGTGTCCAGCCCTTCTTCCTGATCAGGAAGAACATCAGCAATGTGATCAGCAGCGGCAGAAGGCATGGAAGGATCATATCCAGATAAGACTGGATCACGATCGGGCTTTCCCCGTTCTGGATGACCATACCGAGTTCTGTTCCTCCGCCATAGTTGGCGATCAGGGCACCGACGATGAATACACCGAGGACAGATGCCGCATGGGTGAATTCATGGGCATATTCCGTCATTGTCGAGACTGCGTTCATGCCGAGGTTGTATGCTGAATACATCAGCCCATAGCGCAGGGCCATCTCACATCCGAACAGGATCAGGAAGTACAGGACCGGTCCGGCAAGCGAACCGTTGATCGCCATGTTTGCGCAGAGTCCGGCTGTAATAGGGACAAGCGTATACCAGAACAATGCATCACCGATCCCGCCGAGCGGAGCAGCGACAGAGATCCGCACAGAACGGATCGTCTGTATGTCTGTTTTCAGCTGCTCCATCGAGAGGACGATACCTATGACAAATGTCACAGCAAACGGATGGGTGTTGATAAAGTCCATGTTATGGGTCATGGACGAAGCAAGATCCTCTTTGTTCTTATGGATCTCCTTAAGCCCCGGCAGCATTGCCCAAAGCCAGCCTGCTGACTGCATCCGCTCGTAATTGAACGATGCCTGGAGCATTGTGGAGCGCCAGATCATCTTCACCAGCGATGCCCTTGAAACCTTCGGTGCCGGTGTTGTATCGATGTATTTCAGCTCTTTTTCAGATCCCATCTCCGAGACCTCCTTCATCAACCTGTTTTTTCAGCCCGCTGACACGGAAATCATTCACCGCGACAACCACGCCGACAAACGCGACAAGCAATAAGCACGCGGATGACAGCGGTACAATATTGCCTATGACAAGTGCTGCGACGAACCCCGCCAGCAGGAAGCCCCACATATCATTGGCGATCATGATCTTCAGCAGGATCGCGAAACCGACAAAGCTCATCATACCGCCGGCAGCGCTCAGCCCACCCATGAACCAGGAAGCATTGTCCGCGAGCGATTGGAGGACACCGGACATTGCAACACCGCCGACATACGCAATGACAGCGATGACGGCAAACAGGCCGCCAAGGATACAGCAGGAAATAAGATTGACTTTGGTGATCCCGTCCGGGTCAGCCTCGGCAGCTGCTTTGTCCGCTTTTGCCATCAGGCCGGACATGATCGTGAAAGTCAGCGTAACGACGTACTGTCCGAAGGTTGCAAAGATCATGCAGGCTCCGAGCGCAGCATTGATATCCATTGAATATCGATGAATCCCGGTACGATCCGCAGATCCCCGTAGTCTTCATCCGGTTCTTTTTCACCAATATCACGGATATCCGTGATCTTTGACCCGCTGATCTCGACCTGGGCAGACATAAACTGACCGCAGATCCACACATTGCTGCTCTGTATGATCTTTGTTTCTTCTTTGACCTGAGACTGCTTTTTCTTCCGGCTGTCTCTCCCCGGTTCTTTTGGGTCTTTCTTCTTTATGACCTGTTTCAGAAGGTACGTCATCACATTCTCCCTTTTATCTTTACCCGGAGTATATTCTGCCTATTCTCATAAATAAAGATGTCTGCTAAATAGTGCAAACATCCGGTTAAGAAGGTCTGATATATCCGGAAAGAAGATGCCGGGCTTACTGAATAAGTTCAAAAAAAACGATCTTCCTGCTGCCCGCATGGACAGTATGGAGATCATTTTTATAACTGCTGTTGGGGGAACAGCAGAGTTATTTCATAAGCATTTTCTGTCTCTTCTACAGTGGTTTCTTCAAGTTTCTTCAGTTTTTCTTCAGCACACATAACAATCTCTTTTTTCCGGCAGCGATTTTCAGATTATGATGCACTGTCTTTTAAGTATCCTGCCGGATCGTCCATTTCAGATCGACCTCTGACACTTCCAGCACAAAGTGTTCTTCCTGCAGATCTGTCATCGGATGGGAATCCGCTATACCAATATGAACTCCGGAGATATCGGTTTCCTCGAACCCGGATGGGCTTCCCAGGACCACATACTGAGATCCGATATAAGTAATATGTCCGGTTTCATCCGGTTCCAGCGGCATTGTTTCAAACGGCTTTTCAATGTCGGCCCCCATAGTCTCCAGATACTCCGCCAGCGCAGGATATGAATGGCTGATCTCTTTGACATAGTTCCGGCAGTAATCACAGGTACATACATAGTCGCCGGCTGTTACTTCATAATAGTGTTTTGTTTTTCTCGCATCCATCGCTGATCTCCTGCTGTATTCATGTTCATTTTACACGATTCAATGTTCCGAATAATACCTGTCTGCAGCTTGTACCGTGTATTGAAAAACAGCACAGAGATGTGTGCTCCCTATGCTGCAGTGTTGGTTTATCTGTTGTATGTGTTTTCTGTTTCTTCTGCTGTCAGTTCCATAGTCTGGCGTACGATCGTGAAGAGACCTAAAGCTGTGCCTCCGTATCCTCTGCCGTTGACGCCTCTGACTGTAACCTTTGCTTTCTTTGATGGCTTGATGTTGTTGGAAACCAAGATGATCTCGAAGTCTTCCTGTGAAAGAACAGTGCCGTCTTTCAGGATCACTTCAATATCATTGACGTAAGGAATGATCGCCTTACCGGTGTACTCATATGTTTCCTTCACTGTCACCTTCGCACCGGTCAGTCTGTTCACAGCTGAGATCACCATGTAAACGGCACTGATCGAGCCGGTATAGTTTCCTTTCGCCTTTGCCGTTACCCTGATCATTGTACCGGCAGGAATGATATCAGTCTTTCTGACAGCTTCACCTGCTGCACGGTATTCCTTCACTGCTTTTGTCCCGGTTCCGACCGTTACCTGTATGTCTTTCACATAGGTATATGCTTCACTGCCGGATACAGGTTTTTCATAATCCGTTCCAGCTTTGAGTACCTTTCCGTTGGTGTCGGTCAGCACTGGCTGGACATAGTTCTTTCCTGCTTTGGATGAATAAGCAGAATCTTTGACACTCATCGTTACTTCACTGAGATCCTTCGGATCAAATGTCGCAGTTTCGCTGAATGTACCGCTGTAGTTGCCCTTCATCTTTATGGTCAGTGTCTGGGTCAGTCCTGCCAGCTTACCGTACGTCACGGTATAGTCTGTTCCTTTCTTCAGAAGCAGTCCGCCGCATCTGACAGTGACTGCAGGATTTCCGCCTTTCACATACTGACTGCTGTAGGAATAAGTAATGTTTTCTGTAACAGGTGTTACCGTAACTGCCAGTTTCATACTTCCGGTATAGGTAATACCTTTTATCGCTGCCGTATACTTCCCGGCATTGACCGGCTTCTTATTCCAGGCAATGGTGTAATCTGTTCCTTCTGTCAGAACTTCATCTGTCTCATTGTCCAGCAGGACAAGTGACTTGGTCAGTCCATCATAAGGGAAGACTGTTTCAGCTGCCCTGATGCTTGTCTGTATTGCCGGTCCGCTGATCTTGAAGCTGATCTTCTTCGTACCGGTGAAGGCCGTACCGCTTTCATCAGGAATACCTGTACCGCATATGACAAGGTATGCTGTTCCCGGTTTCTCGTCATTCGTGACAGACAGTGTGTACTGATCTTCATTCAGTTCCTTCTTACTGTATTTGAATGACAGCGGTGCTCCTCCTGTTGTTGTCAGGGAAGCAGGATCGACCTTCTGTCCTTTGACGAACGGAACAGGAGCGATCTTGCTGGAGGAGACCTTGGATACAGCGACTGTCCTGACTGCCTCAGGTGAGACATACATCATGACTGTCCTGGTTCCATAGAAATCATTGATACCTGTCAGAACCAGTTCAAATATACCGCCTTCTTCAAGCTCTGATGTGAACGGTCTGTTTTCGATCACGTAATCCGTTCCTTCCCTGAGTTTGAGACCGTTGTAAGAAACGACCGGGGACGGATCCTTTAATGCTGCGGTATAAGTTACCGACAGATCGGAAGCAGCTGCTTCCGCCAGGTCAGCCTGTCTGATCACGAACGGGATCCCGATCGTTTCCGTGTAGTTCCCTTTGCCCGTGATCGTCAGAAGCGGTGTTCCGTATGTGTGGAGGTTGTCTGTATATTTGACCGTATAGTCTGTATTCTTTTTCAGCAGTTTGTTTCCGTCATAGACTTTCAGGTTTCCGAATGTCTGTGCTTTTCCGTTATAAACGAATTCCTGATCGGTTCCGGTGACCCAGATACCATCCGGGATCACTTCACTGACTTCTTCAGCATCCGGTCTTGTTACATCTCCCGGATCTTCCTGCCAGGTATTCTGCTTTCTGAGGAAGACTGCTTCCGCTGCGGAACTGCTGCGGTATTCACTGTTCCCTGAGGGAACGACAGCTGTCTTCACTATGATCCTGCTGCCATACTCAAACTTCAGGATGATCTCGGATGTGTACGGGATACCATTGCTGACAGGATCGCTTCCATCAAGCGTATACCTGAGCTCCCCTTCTCCTGCAGATATCAATGAAACGACAGTTCCTTCTTTGACTGTATTTTCAGCCGCCGCCTTGTACAGGACACCCTGTTCATTTTGATAACGGATGACCGGTGTTTCAGCAGGGATCTTGTCTTCCTCGGCAGGATGGCAGATGACTTCTGCTGTCCGGATGATCTCATTGTCATCTCCGAATTCGATCTGTTCCCAGAGATATCTTCTGCCGTTGTATTCGACAGTGATCTCTTCAGGCACCTCATTGAAGGCTCCTGTTTCGACCGTTGTAAGTGATGCAGGAAGGACAGCGCGCTGCAGCAATGAGCAGCCTTCAAATGCCTGTTCTCCGATCAATGTGACCTGATCAGGAATCACGATCTCTGCGAGAGATATGCAGTTATAGAAGCTCTGTGCAGAGATCTCTGTGAGTGATTCACTCAGATGGATATCCGTCAATCCTTCGCAGCAGGCGAAGACCTGTTCTCCCATCACAGTTACCGTATCCGGCATCACAACATGATCCAGGGAACTGCATCCATAGAATGCCCTGTCCCCGATCTTTGTCACTCCACTGGAGAGATTGACCGCTTCCAGTACTGTACAGCCGGCGAATGCTTCTGTTCCGATCTCTTTGACCGTATACGGCAGTTCCACCGATCTCAGCATGAGATTGTCTTTGAATGCGCCTTCTCCGATCTGTGTAACAGGATGTCCGGCGATCTCCACAGGTATGATTAAGTGTTCTTCGGTTCCGGAAAATTTAGTGATCGTAATGCTGTCGTCATCATTCCATATGTAATCAAAGTGGACGCGCTCGGCGACAGTTACTTTCAGTGATCCGGAAACAGATCCCAGTGATGCGGTAATGATTGCTTCACCCTGTGCTTTCGCAATGATATGTCCTGTTTCATCAACAGAAGCGATCTCGTTGTCACTGGATGACCAGACAAGCTGAACGGATGAATAGGTCTCCGGTTTGATCACCGGGATGAATTCATACACAATTCCGCTGTAAATCACATACTCCGACGGATCGAACGTGATCGATTCGATCGGAACCGAATAATCCGGTTCATTGTATGTGAGCGGCTCATTATTGATTCCGATGGTGAGATTCCTCCACTGTTCCGGCGTACCGGTATAGTGAACATGAAGTCCGTGTACTGCTGTTTCAGACAGATCAAATGCATAATCACCGACTTTTTCGAGGAAGCAGGTCATCCAGACATCTGTCAGCTGTGTGTTTTCAAATGTGTTTTCACCGATGTGTGTGACTGATTCGGGGATATGGATCTGTCTCAGTCCTGTGCAGTCTTTGAACAGCTTGCCGGGGATCACTTTGAATCCTTCTGCAAATGTTACAGTCTTCAGGCTGCTGCAGTAGGAGAAAGGACCTTCGTATGGTGAACCGTCCGGCTCATTTCCGCTCAGGCTGGCCGGCAGTTCAATCTCTTCCAAAGAAGTACAGCCGCTGAACAGTCCGGAAGGAAGTGTCTTCAGGTTCTTGCTGAGAGTGACATTCACCAGATCTCTGCAGTTTTTGAATGCATACTCTTCGATCTCTTCAACACTGTCCGGGATCACGATGCTCTGCAGGCCGGTGTCCTCAAATGCATTGTTTCTGATCTTTCTGACAAATGAAGGGATCTCGAAGAATCTGAGACCGGTGCATCCTCTGAACAGTCCTGCCGGGACCGCGCCATACTCAGGAATCACATCCTGCAGGATATTGACCTCTTCCAGATGATAGTCGCCGTCAAACGGACTCATGCCGTATGAATCCTCTTCATTCAGTACCTGAGAAGACAGGGTAATACTTGTAAGTGACTCGCAGTTGCGGAACAATCCGTCCGCTAGATGGCCCAGTGATGCGGCAAACTTTGCTTCCTTCAGCTGATAGCACATGCTAAAAGCATGAGGACCTGCTTCATACAGATAGTTCAGACCATCCAGTCTTTCCAGGTTTTCGCACCATTCAAATGCTCCTCTGCCGATCCTTTCCATATTTTCCGGCAGATGGATCGTCGTGAGATTGACACAGTGCGCAAATGCGTATGTGCCGAGGCTGATAACTGATTTGGGCAGTGTGATCTCGACCAGTCCGGAACAGTCTCTGAATAATCCGTCAGGGATCATCCAGAACGATGATCCGGAGTCTTCCTGACCAAATGTTACTTCGCGCAGGTTCCAGCAGTTCGAGAACGGACCTTCACTGTATTCCCAGTCGATGTCGTTCTCACGGCTGAGACTTGCCGGCAGACTGATCGATGTCAGTGATCCGCAGTCCAGGAAAGCACCCGGACCGATCTCCTGCAGGCTGTTTCCAAACGATATTGAATTCAGGTTGGAACAGCCCATGAATGCGTAAGAGCCGATCCTGAGCATTGTGTCAGGCAGCGTGACCGTTTCAATCTCTGTATGATTTTCAAACACACTTTTTCCGATGGAAGTGACCGGCAGATCATTGACATATGCCGGTATGATCACATCCGAAGGCTTATTGATATAGCCGATCAGGGAAGCTTCGCTGTCTGTCAGGTAATAAATGTAATCACCGATGACATGCTTTCCCTCTTCCGAAGCATCGACCGTTACATGGCATGTGACTGAAACACCGTCTTTGCATGTGGCTGTAATGTCTGCTTCACCGGCACCCATTGCCATGACAACACCGTCTTCATCCACAGTCACGACACTGTCGTCACTGCTGAACCATGTAACTGTCTGGTCTGTCGCATCCTGCGGCCAGCAGTATGCTGTAAAGCCGCTGCTGCTTCCGACTTCTGAGAATCCATATGAACTGCCTACATTCAAAGACATGGACGTGACCGGGATATAGTCAGGTTGTTTTTCCTGTACATATACATTCAGATATGCGCTGGCCGGTCTTTCGGGATCTGCAGATTCGACAGTGACGATCGCCGGTCCGACTCCTGTTGTTGTGATCAGACCGTTTTCATCGATCGTCAGAACATCCGGACGGTTTGTTGTAAAGATCAGTTTGTGATCTGCCGCTTCAGCCGGCAGGATCGTCCAGACGATCTGATATGTATCACCGTTTGTCAGGGTGATCTCTGTTTCTTCGAGGGTAATGCTTGTGATCCACCAGCCAGCTGTTACAGGACATTCCGCATAAACACCATCCGGTGAAGACGCCCTGATCATGGCAGTTCCTGTTCCTACGGCGGTCACATTGCCATTCTCATCTACTGTTGCGGCTTCTTCATTGTCTGATGACCAGATGACTTTTTTACGTGAAGCATTCTCCGGGAAATACTGTACAGACAGATGATAGGAATCTCCTATCAACAGGATCAGCTGTTCTGCAGTCAGTTTGAGCTCTGAAACAGGCGTATACGGATCTCCGTTTACATGTACACTGCAGGTCACTTCAAATTCTTCACTGCCGATGAATACATGACCGCGGATCAGTGTGCTTCCTCCGGCAATGGCAGTGACCAGTCCGTTTTCATCTACTTCAGCAACGTATGTGTCATCAGACTCCCATTCGATACGATCGATCACATATTCTGTGTCCCATGAGTACACCGTAAGCTGATGTTTGCCATAAGCATTCAAAGTGATCTCACTGTCGGAGATCACCGGTTCAGCCGGGACAGTATCTGCAACAGTGATCCTGCACGAATCGGTATAATCTCCTGCTTCAGTAAGCGCATGAACATATGTTGTGCCTTCTCTCAAACCAATGATCGTTCCGTCCTGCTGAACTTCAACAATGTCCTTATCGTCGACATTCCATTCAAGATTCTGATTTGTCGCGTCGGAAGGTGTGAAATGATATGGCAGCTGTACCGATCTACCCGTACCCACTGTCAGTTCATGTGTATCAAACTCAAATCCTTCTACGAATACCGAACCTTCCGGAAGGGAAACGATCCTGCGTTCCTGATAAACGATACCGTCAGCGCTTTCGCACCAGACAAAGGCAACACCTGGATCTTTGAAATAGACATATCCGTCAGGATCCACATCAGCTACAGAATAATCCGATGACTTCCAGTTAACCGCTTTTACCGAAGCATTATCAGGATAGACATATGCTGTGTACCAATCCATACTGCCTGTCCAGGCAACATCTGTGTAATCCACAAGATTCATTCCGATCTGTGAAACAGGTACGTATCCATCTCCGACAATGTATATCTCACAGTCCCTGCGGTAAACATGGTCCTTTTGTGTCAGATAAACAGATACCACAGCTGTACCGTTGCGCAGTGCCCTTACATGTCCGCTGCTGTCAACTTCTGCAACAGACGGGTCACTGGTCTGCCATTCGATCGTGTCTGCATCCCCATATTCCGGTATGAACCTGGCTTTCAGGTCATATTCTTCTCCGGGGTACAGGATATGCGCGTTTTCTGTTTCTCTGACTACGCTGATGTTTGAATCGACTGTTACTTCACATACCGCACTGGCTGTATTATCACTTGCCAGCGTCGCTGTAATAGTTACGGTTCCTTCCAAAATCGCCCGGAGCGTGCCGTTTTCATCTACGGAAACTGTATATTGATCACTGGATGTCCAGATGACCTCAACCGGGGACAATTCATCATCTCCTATAAATGCGTCCAGATCAAAAATCTCTGGAGGCGCTGTCAAAGTGAGACTGGTTTCATTCAGCCTGATCTTTTTCTCATATTCATTGACTGTTACCGTACAGGTATCTGTATATCCGCCGTCCTCTGTGGTAACGGTGATCGTCGTCTGTCCGTCTCCGACCGCCCTGATAGTGCCTTGTTCATCTACTGTCGCTACCGACGGATCAACAGATGTCCAGTATACTTTTTTGTTTGATGCATTTTCAGGCGTTACATATGCCGTCAGATGTCCGCTTCCGCCTGTTTCCAGCGTCAATGCATGCTCGGAGAGCATAATACCTGTTACGGAAACGACATCCGGTACGACCCGGATACCGACATCGACCTGAATCTGGTCAGCTGCAGCTTTGACACCGATCACAGTCTCACCTTCACTGATGCCGGTAACTGTTCCGTTCTGATCAACACTTGCGATCTCAGGATCCAGACTGAACCAGAAAATGTTTTCCCTGTCTGCATCTTCGGGCAGTACCGTCAAGGACAGAGACATAGTCTGTCCGACTTTCAGTTCGGTTCCGGATCCGGTTATTTGGATCTCTTCCACAGGTACCCTGACCGTGACTCTGCATGTATCCGTGAATGCACCGTCTTCACTTGTTACAGTTACCACTGCAGTTCCTTTTCCGACAGCATTGAATGTTCCGTCCGCGTCAACCGTAACGACCGACTCATCACTGCTAGACCAGATCACGTTCTGGGTTTCCGCTCCCTGAGGATAAAACTCTGCCTGAACTGACTGGCTGGTACCTTTGTTCATGGTCAGTTCGTGTTCCGACAGTTCGATGCCCTCTGCCGGTATATTGACAAAGACATTGATTGTATTCGCGAATCTGCCGTTTTTCAGCGAAACAGTGACCTTCGTAAATCCTGCTCCGACACCTGTTATGGTACCGTTGGAATCGACTTTCGCTACTGTTGTATCCTGGGATATCCATCTCAGCGTTCTGTCATCTGTCGTATCCTCCGGATCATACATAACAGTTACTGTGTATGATTCCCCTTTGCTCAGCTGCAGTTCATGTACATCAGGGTGGATACCGCGCATAGGAGACGTTACCGTAACGGTACAGCTGTCAGAATATGAACCATACTGTGAAACAACGGTAATGACTGCTGTTCCGGCGCCTCTTGCGGTTACTGTTCCCGATGAGCTTACAGAAGCGATCTGAGGATCGCTGCTGGACCAGGTGACATTCTTGTTTGAAGCGTCTTCCGGACTGAACGCAACCAGAAGTTTCTGTGATTTGCTTTTTTCAAGTGCCAGTGTATGTTGGTTCAGCGTAATGCCTGTCAGCGGTGTTGTGACAGTTACTGTACATGCGTCTGTATATCCGCCGTCATTGGATGTCACGGTGATCGCAGCAGTTCCGTTGGAAACGGCTGTTACTTTGCCGGTATTATCCACTGTTGCTACAGCAGTGTCGGAACTCTGCCATGCAGCAGTTTTATCTGTTGCGTCGGAAGGCTGTACATTCGAGACAAGCTGATACGTATCTCCTTTGTTCAGTGAAAGCGTGTTTTGTGAAAGTATAATGCCTGTGACCGGAACGGTTACCGTGACGGTGCACGTATCACTGTAATTTCCATCTTCGGACATTACGGTGATCATTGCACTTCCGCCTTTCAGGGCCATGACCGTTCCGTCCTGGTCCACACTTACCGCAGAAGGATCACTGCTGGACCAGACAACGCTCTTGACTGATGCATCTTCCGGATCAAAGGAAACGGTAAGTGTCTCTGAACTGTTCTTGTTAAGTGACAGTGTATGTTTGTTCAAGGCAATACCGTTCAGCGGTGTTGTTACAGTTACCGTACATGTATCTGTAAATCCGCCGTCATTTGCTGTCACGGTGATCACTGCAGTTCCGTTGGAAACAGCTGTAACTTTGCCCGTGTTGTCTACAGCCGCAATGGAAGGATCGCTGGAGGACCAGGCAACTGTGTGGTCTGATGCCGTTTCAGGGACAAAACTGACTGTCAGGTATGATGTTTCACCTTTGATCAAGCGGAGTGAATCAGTATTCAGATACACTTCAACCAAAGGTGTTGATACGCTCACGATACAAGTGTCTGAACATCCTCCGTCACGGGTCGTTGCTGTGATCGTTGCTGTACCATTGGAAACAGCTGTTACTTTACCTGTGCTGTCCACAGTGGCAACAGCAGTATTCGAGCTCTTCCATGTCACTGTCTTATCAGATGCTGCTGAAGGCAGTACCGCTGCCTGGAGCTGCAGTTTCTCTCCAGTAAACATCTGAGCTGTTTCCGGAGAAACAGAAACGCTTTGTACAGCAATCGTTACCGTTACACTGCATTGTGCTGTAATGGAAGGATCAGATGAAGCAGCTGTGATCACTGCTGTACCTGAACCTACTGCAGTTACCTTTCCTGCATTGTCCACTGTGACCACATTTGTATTTGAACTCTGCCATGATACTGACTTATCCGTCGCATTTGCCGGCAGTACAGTCGCGGTAAGCGTTGAAGTGCTTCCAATGGAAGTAAATGATAATGCTGGTATATTTAAGGTAATGCTGGTTACAGGAATCACTTCTTTCAAAACGAAATAACCGTAGTTATACAGCTGATTTGTATTAGGTGATTCATACAGATCGTATCTGACATTATTTCCTTGTGTCTGGATACCGTAGATCCTGGCTGAATTATATTCCGCATCTGTCAGTGTTCCAACTGATGTCAGGTTGCCGGACATATCGATCAGATAGACTGTATCCTCCTGTGAAGCAACGAGTTTTCCCTCAAATGTGTCAAGTGAAATAAACTTTGCTGTCCAGTACGAATTTTTGCCAACCACTCCCCAATAACCGTCAAGTGTGGTAAGAAGTGTATTGGATCCAGTTGCCGCATTAAAACAATAAATGTCTCCGGTAGAGCTGTCAGCATAATACCAAGCATTACCGATATGGGGGATCTGTGTTCTGCAGTTATTCCAATAAGCGTTAGGATAATCTGTCAGATAACTGTTATAAATGTTTTCTCCGAATGAATTGACCCAGTCTTTTGCATCTGTACCGTCATCCTTAATATGACCCGTTTCAAGCAGTCCATCCCTGTCCCTCAGGAAATTCGTGTGTTTGCAGCACATCCGATATGTTCGGGTCGGATCATCCCATGTTGAGTCAACAAAATAAGTTGTTCCGTCCACAACGACTGTATTCCAGGCATGATTGAAACTGTTGCATGAAATAATATCGCTTTCGATACCGACTTTATTCAGCAGGTATTTATAAGCCAGTGAATATCCCTGACAGACAGATGTCCTGTCGATCAAAGCGTTGTAGGCGTTGTAATTGGAATATGTAAGATCATATGTATTATCGATGACAAGAACATCATGAAGATACAGCGCTTTCTGTGTATCGCTCCACGAAGCGTCCACGCCTGCAACAATCTCATTTACCCTGTTCTCAAACACTTCGGAATCTGACGGTGAATACTTGCCGGAATTGTAATAAACGGTAAACGATGTTACATACGATCCACTGCTACTGTATCTGTAGTTATTAGCCAGATAAAAGAACTGCGGATTTGCATTGACCAGATATCCATACACTTTTGAAGCTTCAGATACCGGAATATTAAATGAGGCTACATTGACGGATGTTCCCCATGAGGAAACAACATTCTGAAATACTGCATTTAATGCAGCGAAATCCGTGCGCAGATCAAACGCAGTAGTCGCATATGCTTCGGAATACTCTTCTTCGTCTTTCAGAATTGCGCCTGCCTGGAACATATATTCAGAAGCATCCCCATCGACGATCTCTAAAGTTTCCGGCTCCGGTTCTTCGATTTCTTCCGGAACAGTTTTCTCTTCAGGCAGATCCTCTGCGGGCAGCTCTTCTGTTTCCTGCGGCTGTTCTTCCTGTGTTTCGTCCGGATCAGAAAGATCTTCTGCAAACTGCTCTTCTGCAGGTTCTTCAGGAAGGATCTCTTCTTCCGGTCCTTCAGCCGCAGGTTCTTCCTGAACCTCTTCAGTCTCAGGATTTTCAGTTATTACAACTGCAGGTTCTTCCTCTTCCTGAAGTTCTTCTTCCAGGATGACCTGTTCTTCCTCCTCTGCAGGCAGCAGCTCATCCTCTGCCATAACGGGAATATTCATCTGTGAGATACACAGCAGAATACTGAACAGCCAACTCATTGTTTTTCTTTTCTGTCTGACCATAAAAGCCTCCTCTGGTCTGCAGCGCGACACTTTTTTATCAACGATATGCAATGTGATCTTCGGTTTTTTTGAATGTTGAAATATGTGATCAATCCGTGGTCAGAAATATCTGATCCATCAGCTCCACATTTAAAAAATTATATCAAACACATCAGCAGTCTGTCTGCGTCAGGTGCCATTTGTCATACATAAAACAAACTGTAATTTATATATACGACGCATCATAAAAGCCTCCCTTTTTTTTCGCTGCGGATTTTCATACCACGAACGAATTTGCTGTCCGGGAGGCTTTATTTGATTGAATTTCTGCTCAGCTGTAATGCGATCAGATACGGTTCTATACCGTCGTGCGGATCGATTCCCGCATGGATTCACTGATTCCCAGTCTGATCATCGTGCTTGCTGCACCGAAGGTGATCGCATAGCCGGCCTTCGTGTCATAAACACGGACAGAGCCGAGTGAACGAATCTTATTAGCGTTCAGCTTTGTCGGATCATAGAGACTGATGACAAGTCTGTCTGTTGATGAGTGTGTCAGCTTGATGTTGTCGATTCCGCCGACAGCATCGATGACACCCTTCACAATATGATTCTTTCTGCCTGTCTGGAACAGGTCCAGCGCAAGGTATTTATAGTAGAAACGCGTGAACAGGAAGTATACAAAGAAACTGATTACACCTGCTGCGGCGATCATCAGCAACGTCTTCTGCAGGGATGTGAACTGCAGATAGCTCAGCAGTTCAAGCAGCGTTCCGGGCAGTGCTGTCAGGGTTGCACCGCCTGCGTAGTTGAAGCCAAGATATACGCCCATTGCCTGGAACACCCCGAAGAGCAGTCCCGTATAGAGCAGATGGAAGAAGAACAGTGCAGGCGCTGCGAAGAACAATGTGATCTCCAGCGGCAACAATGTTCCTGAGAAGATCGACAGCAGTGAAGTCAGAATGTAGAACATCCTGGTCCTTCTCTTTTCAAAATAGTCTGTTTTCAGTGAGTACATTGCCCACAGAAGACCCGGTACCGCAAAGATATTCAATACATAGTACGGCGTAATGAATCTGCCCGACATTCCGGTCAGGCCGCCTACCGCAGCCTGGGCCGTCCAGATGTTGACGTCACCGGCAACACTGCTGCCTACCATGTTCAGCCAGGTGCCGCCGTTGCTGCCATACCAGAACGGAGTACGGATCATTGCACCGATGTTCAGCAGTGAAGTAAACCTGTCAAGTACACCGTAGATCATCAGGTTTACGGGATTGGTCGTATCGGAGGAAATGAATTCGACCGCAGTATGGATCGTCCTGACAGCATACGGCCATGCATAAGCCATGGCAAAACCTGCTGCTGCGGAAAGGATAACTGTGCCTATCACGCACTGTGTGTCTTTCGAGATAAAGGCAAACAGGTTATAGTCGCTCCGCTTCCTCGTGCGGTTATAGTTATACAGCGCGATCAATGCAACGATCGCCGCACCGATCACACCGGTCTGCAGCGGATAATGGACCGCTCCGGCCAGTGTCTTAGCACGTGTCGAGGTGATGGAAAGACCAAGTATTGAGCTGAATGCCGTGGAAGGCAGTGAAGATGCCGCAAAGCACATCGTCATGGTCAGGTATGCGATATATCCGGCAAATGCGGAAAGGATACCTGTGGCACTGCCTGATTTTCTGGTGACCAGACGAAGCATGAAGAATAACGGGAAATTCACGACCAGGAATGTTCCGGTCCTGATGCAGACTTCCGCAAGCAGGATGACCAGCTCATTTGATATCGTGAAAAAAACACTGAATGCACTGTTAGTTAGTATATTACCGATCCCAAGCAGGGTCATCGCAAAATACAGGATGCCGATGGGAAAAGACAGTATGTCATAAAGAGAATTCCAGTTGCGCATGAAAACCTTCTTTCGTGATGGAACTATTTTACCATGAAATGATTAAAAAACTCCCACCTCTTGAGCAAGGCAGGAGTATCTTGTTTCAGCCTGATCAGAACAGGCTCTTCAGTCTTGAGTAATAGGAGACCTTGCGTCCTCTCAGCATGCGTACTTTCAGATTGGAACAGGATGAGATCGTCACCTTTGTTTCATCTGTAAATGTATACACATCTGCATCGGCACCCAGAAGAGCGCCTTTGAAACTTGTTGCATAGAAATCCAGGACCGTATCGCTTTTCATGATGATCGGTGCCCCGAGGGAACGGTATTTGCTGTGATGAATGCCGGCGATCTCACACATCTCGATCAGATCCAGACCTTCCTGTATGACTGCTCCGCCCAGGGATCTGTTATATGCGGTACTTCCGAGCTGTGTACACACAAGGATCCCCGTACCTCTGATCTTTTCAAAAGGCACTGTATTGACATATACGTCCAGGACCTGTGTTCTTGCAGCATTCTCGATCCTGATCTCATTGACTGCGTAATATGTTTCTTTTCCTGTATATGCCTGCAGGATCGGATACGTTGCCTCTTCATATTCATGATTCAGGAATGTCTCCATGAATTCATCATATTCACTGTCCCGATAGTCAGTATAGAAGCCAAGCGTTCCTGTATGGATACCGTAAAAACGAACTTTGTTCAGCTGCTTGAAGAACTGATGCACCGCATAGATAAATGTTCCGTCTCCGCCGACAACAAATACAACATCCGGTTCTTCTTTATCCTCAATATAACCGTGATTATTCAAATCATGCCTGATCTGGTCCTCAAGTGACAGGGATACTTCATCAGGTCTTGTAACTATCGTATACCGTTTCATTATCTCACCCCGTTTAAGTATAACATCTGAATCAGAAAAAGAGCTCGTGCTTCAGGGTGATCTCTGTACTTTCACCTTTCAGCGGGAGCTCTCATCATGCATCAGCTTATCTTTGTGCCGGGTTTCAGGCCGTTGACTTCAACGACACCGACAAGATCATCATTCTTTCCTGCCAGCAGCATACCCTGGCTTTCAACACCGCGGATGACTGCAGGCTTCAGATTGGAAACGACGACAATGTGCTTGCCGATCATCTGTCCGCATGTGTAGCTGCGGGAAATGCCGGAAACGATCTGGCGGACATCTCCGTCTCCCAGATCGACCTGCATGATCAGCAGGCTGTCAGCATCCGGATGCTTTTCTGCTTTCAGAACGCGGCCTACCTTCATGTCGACTTTTGCAAAATCGTCCATCGTGATCTGTTCAACAACAGGCTTTTCTGCTTTCTTTGCAGCTGCGGCTGCCTTTTTCTGTGCTTCCTGGATCTGTTCTACCTTGGCAGCGACTTCCTTTTCATTCAGGCGCTGGAACAGGATCTCAGGTTTCGCTGTAACATGCGTATCTGTTTCAAGCTGACCGAATTCAGCAACTGAATCATAGTCGCGCTTCTGTGTACCGATCTGATCAAAGATCTTTTCAGCAGTAACAGGCAGATATGCGCTCAGCAGGACTGCAGCGAAACGGATGCCTTCCAGAAGGTTGTAAAGAACTGTCGCAAGACGGTCTTTCTTTTCCGGATCTTTAGCCAGTGCCCACGGAGCATTTTCATCAATGTATTTATTGCAGCGTGAAACAAGATCCATGATGTCGTCAATGGAATCCGCAACACGGAGTTCCTGCATCTTGGTCTCAACATCAGCGACTGTCTTCAGCGCTTTTTCTTTCAGCTGTTCATCGATCTCCTCAGCTGCGCCGGGATTTGTAACAGCACCTTCGAAGTACTTGTTGGACATGGATACCGTACGGTTGACCAGGTTGCCGAGATTGTTGGCAAGATCGCTGTTGATGCGTTCTACCATCAGCTCGTATGTAACATGTCCATCCTGTGCATAAGGCATCTCATGCAGCATGATGTATCTGACAGCGTCCTGTCCGAACAGGCCTACCAGATCGTCCGCATAGATGACATTGCCCTTGGACTTGGACATCTTGGAATCGCCTGTCAGCAGCCAGGGATGACCGAATACCTGCTTGGGAAGCGGTACATTCAGTGCCATCAGCATGATCGGCCAGTAGATCGTATGGAAACGGATGATGTCCTTGCCGATCAGGTGCAGATCTGCAGGCCAGTATTTCTTGTACAGTTCATCATGGTTTCCGTCACAGTCATATCCCAGACCGGTAATATAGTTGCTGAGCGCGTCGATCCATACATAGACGACATGATCCGGATCAAAGTCTACCGGGATGCCCCATTTAAAGGATGTACGTGATACGCAGAGATCCTGAAGACCCGGTCTCAGGAAGTTGTTCAGCATTTCATTCTTTCTGCTTTCAGGCTGAATGAAATGAGGATGTGTTTCGATGTATTCGATCAGTCTGTCAGCGTATTTGCTCATACGGAAGAAGTACGCTTCTTCCTGCATCGGCTTGACTTCTCCGCCGCAGACAGGGCACTTGCCCTCTTCTGTCAGCTGGCTCTTTGTGTAGAATGCTTCACATTCCTGACAGTACATTCCTTCATAATGACCTTTATAGATATCTCCCTGATCATAGAGCTTCTTAAAGATCTTCTGGACCTGCTTCTCATGATAATCATCTGTTGTACGGATGAACTTATCATAGGAAACGTTCATGCAGTCAAACTGTTCTCTGATCACTGCGGCGACGCTGTCAACAAATGCTTTCGGCGTGACGCCCTGGGCCAGAGCTTTTTCTTCTACCTTCTGACCATGTTCGTCGGTTCCTGTCTGGAAACGGACATCATAACCTGTCATTCTCTTATAACGGGCAATGGAATCCGCCAGTACAATCTCATAGACATTTCCGATATGAGGTTTACCGGATGTATATGCAATTGCTGTTGTAATGTAATACGGCCCCTTATTTTCCATACTGTATGCCTCCTTTGGCTGTGAAAAGAAAAACGCCCCGGGAAAGGACGTCTTGCACGCGGTACCACCTTTGTCTTGCCTGTTACGGCCACTCAACGCGTGTAACGGACGCACCCGGGTCCCGCTCATGATTCACGGAACCGGCTCCAAGGCCATCTTCATCCATTCCATCATACAGACTTGCACCTTCCGTCTGTTCTCTGATAATCCGGAATAAATTACTCTCCTCTTCCCTGCTTTTCCACAACATTATAATAGTTTGCCGTATCTCTTACAACACTTTTCAAAGTCTGACAGATTCATTCCGTGCTTGTTTTACAGTGCAGAATATGCCTTTCCTGAAAGCGTGCTGCGTGTCATTTATCACTTGTCAGCATAGTTGTTTTTTGACACATGCTGATTTTTTATAATTAATTTTAGCTTTTAATCATAGGCATTCGCGGCATATTTTCTTACTTCAGGCCAAAAAGTTCAATTATTTTGATAAAAAAGTGTTTTTTATACCAAATAGCCGGCTTTTACTTGTAACTGCAGTCGGAAAATGCTAAATTAATTCTAGTGTCCATGTTCTAAGAGGGGGCATAGGGATATTTAGAATAGGAGATTCTTAAAAAAATGGCAACAGGAAAAGTAAAGTGGTTCAATGCAGAAAAAGGATATGGATTCATCACATCCGATGACGGAACAGATATCTTTGTTCATTTCACTGCAATTCAGGGCGAAGGCTTCAAGACACTCGACGAGAACCAGAGAGTTACATTCGATGTAACACAGAGTGACCGCGGCCCGCAGGCTTCCAACGTAGTTAAGCTCTAATTAATCTACGGAACCTGAACGAACTGCTCTTATACAGCAGCCGAAAAAAGAGACGTTGATCGTCTCTCTTTTTTTGTCTCTATATGTTTTTTACTCGAAGATGATCGTTTCCAGCGCACGCTGATTGTTCGGATCCGTATCGACTCCGATGATCATGCCGATCGTATCGGAAGTTCTCTGCATCAGGAACGGCTCTGCCTTTTTCCATTCAACAAAGATCACGGGAGCCCAGAACAATACAGTTTCCAATGCACCCTCCGGAATGGTCTCCTCTTCATTCAGCTTGGATATTTTCTTCAGATTGTCCCGGAATACTTTGGAACTTACGAGGAAAGCCATCAGGACCCTGCGTGCCGTGAGCAGGCAGTCTGCACGGACCGCTCTGTCTTTTCCTTCCAGAACTCTCAGTCCATCCTCAAGAACATCCATCTTACGCTTGGCTTCCTTGATCCTGTCCTGATTCTTCGCAAATTTCCGTTCGCCGTCATTGTATTCCTGACGCGCTTTGATCAGATTGTTCCTGGCAGCGTTGAATGCCGAATCGATCTTAGCGGCCTCCGTCTTATGTGTTCTGACATTTTCTTCAAGGCGCTCGATCTCCAGCTGCAGTTTCTGTGTCCCTTCCTGGGATTTCTGCTGTTTCTGCCGGATCTCTTCCAGTTCCTTACGCTTCTGTTCCAGTTCTTCCTTCAGCTGGTTTCTGTCCTTGCGGAACAGTCCGCCGATGAATGTGGTCTTCTTTTCAAGAACAGCGATCTCCTGGTTCAGCTCTTCCGCACGCTTCTCAGCCGCTTCCAGTTCGGCAAGATTGATCGGAAGCTTTTCATTTGCGTCCGTCAGCTGCTCATCAAACACATCCATCTGTTCCTGCGCCTGACGTTTTGCCTCCTGATGTGCCATTGCCTGACGTTCCGCATCCTTGATCCTTGTGACCTGGCGCTTGTTTTCCCTGTTCAGCCAGGAATCTTCTTCCTTCAGGCTGCGCAGTGCTGCAGAACATCTGCGGTACTCGGTCTGTTTCTGCGTCAGTTCATCTTCAGATTCAAGAACCTTGCGGTATGATTCACGGAACTGTGCCAATGCGTCTTCATACAGCTCCAATGATTCATGGATCCGGTATGTGTTCAGTGTTCTGGCTGCCATGTTCTTTACGGAACTCAGGCTGTCTGCCAGCAGCGGTTCATAACCGCTTGCGGACAATGCCACTTCGACCGATGCCTTATCCAGTTCATCCTTGGACGCAAAAGCCGTGATCATACCAAAACCGTCCTCTGTAAACCTGCGAAGAGTCCCGCTGCGGCTGTCAAACGCAAGATCGGGGTCTTCGAACTGTGAGAGGAACGCTGCTTTTTCGATCGTTTCGTCCCTGACCTCATCAGCCAGGAAGCTGATCAGGTCTTCTTTGGAACGTTTTCCTTCTATTTCATCAAATGTATATTCGAGGTCTGTCATAATCATATTACATAATACCACAGCAACACTTACAATGCCGATACTTCAATCATTGAATTTCCAACTTTCTTTTTAATTTTTACCTGCTGAATGAATTTAACAGGCCGGAGTTTGTGTATAATGGCAAGTATTCAGGAGGGAGAGCTCATGAAAGAAAACGATGTCCCCGAAATTACGATAAATCATGCCATTCTGCATATTCTGGACTTTACAACAAGGCTGAATGTGCTGTCACAGCAGGAACTGAACCTGAATGATGACCAGATATACGGATATGTGTTTCAGCATATATTCCGTACGATCAATGATACACGTCTGTCGGACGGGGTCTTTGAGGCGGACAGCGATATGCTGCATGCCGTCCGGGACTACAGGTCCGGAAAGACCGGATTTATAGACCTGTCTGACGGGATCGCACAGCGGTTTATCGATATTTTTACGGAACATCCTGATCTGCAGGCTTTTGACCTGCTGATCGCGGATTATTCCATTGATCTGCGTCCGAGCTGCGCCATCCTTGTATTGGAAAACACACAGGCCTGGTCACATCAGGTAGACAGCAGTACGGGCATCCTGATCAATGAACTCGTCACACATCATGCTGTTCTGCCGTCACCTACCCGCAAGATCAAAACATACGCCCTGATCGATCTCTCATCCGAAGCTGTACGCTTTACTGACGAGATGAAAACACAGGTAGACCAGAAACCGAAGATCCTGAAACAGGTGCTCGGATGCACGGAAGGAAAATCGTCTGAGGAAGTCATCAGGATCCTGAAGAACATCGCTGTTGAAGTTGCCGAGGAACATGATGAAGATCCGGCTGCGGTCCTTTCCGCCGTCAAAACGACTCTGAGAAAGAGTGCCGAGGAGACAGAATCCTTCTCTCCCAAAGATATCGCCAAAGACTTTTACAAAGAAACACCTGTACTGCAGGAGGCTTTCCGGAAAAAGCTTGAAGAAACACCGCTCCCGGCAACCGTCAGCCTGCCTGTACAGACTGCCGTCAGAGTCGCCGGAAAGCAGAAGATCAAAACAGATACCGGGATCGAGATAACCGTTCCGGCAGAATTATTCTCGGACACAGACAGCATTGAATTCACCAAAGAACCAAATGGTACAACGACCATTACGATCAAAGGGATCCATAAGATCAGCACACGTTCATGAACAGGGAGACAACTATGATAACGAAGAATAAACTCGCCGGAATGATCGATCACACAAACCTGCATGCATACGCTGACCATGCAGACATGAAAAAGCTCTGCAATGAAGCAGTACAGCATCATTTCGCCATGGTCGCAGTCAACTCCTGCCAGACGGCATACTGCCACGAGCTTCTGAAAGATACCGGGATCCACGTCGGCGCAGCCATCGGATTCCCGCTGGGACAGCAGACGATCGAGGTCAAACTGTTTGAAGCAGCGGATGCGATCAGCCATGGCGCTGATGAGATCGACTATGTCATCAATATTACAGAGGTAAAAGAAGGCAATTATGCCTATATTGAAGACGAAATGAAGCGTATGGTCAGCCTTTGCAAGAAGAAAAAGGTCATCTGCAAGGTGATCTTTGAGACATGTTATCTGTCAAGAGATGAGATCATCAGGCTTTGCCGGATCGCAAAGGAAGTCAGACCCAACTTTATCAAGACAAGCACGGGATTCGGTACTGCCGGAGCTACCGTGGAAAATGTCAGGCTCATGAAGGAGACTGTCGGCAGTGAAGTGAAAGTCAAAGCTGCGGGCGGGATCAGGACCTTGAAACAGGCTCTTGAAATGATCGATGCAGGTGCTGAACGGATCGGCACAAGCCGCGGTTCGGATATCATGCGTGAATGTATTTAAGTATCTTCTGAAATCAGGTAAAAAGGCTGCAGTATACATTGGTCAGATGTGCTGCAGCCTTTCATCATTCTGTTGGATCCAGGCAATGACCAGTATCCCGGTCAGTCTTCAAACAGCAATGCGCCTCGTGTGTCTATGACATGTTTGTACCAGTCAAATGACTTTTTGCGGAACAGTTTTCCGCTTCCGCTGCAGTTATCATCATAGTCCACGAATACGAAGCCGTAGCGCTTCTCCATACTGCCGGCTGAAGCAGCTACGATGTCAAACGGACCCCAGTAGGTATATCCGAATACATCTACACCGTCCCGGATCGCTTCATAAACCGCCTTCAGGTGATTGCGGATATATTCGATACGATAATCATCTATCACGGTATTGTTTTCATCCAGCTTCTCGATCATGCCGACTCCGTTCTCCGAAATGAAGATCGGCAGATGATAGCGCTCATACAGTTCGTTCAGTACGAAACGCAGACCCTTCGGGTCGATCTGCCAGCCCCACTGCGTAGCTGTCAGGTACGGATTCTTGGCCTTTGAACGGAAACCTCCGGTATCCGATGTCAGGGCTTCTCCCTCTTTATATACAGCAGACTGGTAGTAGCTGCATGTAATGTAGTCGACCGTATTGTTCTTCAGTATTTCAAGATCTCCGTCTTCGATCTTCAGTTCTACATTGTTTTCTTCAAAGAACCGCTTCATCTGGTACGGATATTCTCCTTTTGCCTGCATATCTATGAAGAAGTACTTCAGACGCCTCTGACGGAATGCCTCAAACACTTCATCAGGGTTGCAGGAATAAGCATAGATCGTAGAAACAGATGTCATGTCGCCGATCTTTGCGGCAGGATCGATCTCGTGAAGCGCTTTGATGGAAAGCGCATTAGCCACAAACAGGTGATGCAGTGCCTGATACATATCCTGCATGGGATTTTCACTGTTTCTGATATCAAGACCGATCGCCCAGAACGGGAATGATACTACATTGTTGATCTCGTTGAATGTGATCCAGTATCTGACTTTTCCCTTATAGCGTTCAAATACCGTACGGCAGTATTTCTCATAGAAGCCGATCACTCTGCGGTCCAGCCAGCCGTTGTATTTCTTAATCAGATTCAGGGGGATCTCAAAATGGGAGAGTGTGACAAAGGGCTCCATTCCCAGTCTGTTCAGTTCATCAAATACGTTATCATAATATCTGAGGCCTTCTTCATTCGGCTCTTCATCGTCTCCGTTCGGGAAGATCCTCGACCATGAGATGCTCATGCGGAAGCACTGCAGTCCCAGTTCGTGCATCTCTGCCAGATATTCCTTATAGCGTCCATAGAAATCTACGCCTTTGCGGAACGAATAATCGTCTGTATTGTCTCTGTCTTCGTTGTTGATGTCAAAATCATTAAAGGTTCCAAGCCCCTTTTTTCTCAGGTCGCCATTGGAAAGACCTCTGCCGCCCTGATCAAATCCGCCTTCTGCCTGCATGGCGCAGATCGCACCGCCAAACAGAAAAGGATCCGGGAAACGCTGATTATCCATATTAACCTCCGTTAGATCATTGTTTTGTTATCTGCATTTTATCATGCTTTTCCATGTTTCTTATATACAGTCATGATGTGTCATAAAAAAAAGAGAGCCTCCGCAAGGGTAAGATCTCTGATCGTGCTTAGCGCATATTGCCGGTCCAGAGTGGTGAATTGATATCCCGCAGGTGATCCTGGAATTCATTTGTTCCATACAGTACATCACGCTGATTGATCAGTTCGATATGATTCTCAATGACCCAGTCCCTTAATCTGATACACGCCTCAAGGTCCTTGCAGCGGTGAAGGTTGCAGCTGCTCTCCTGCATGATATGCATATCGCAGTATCCGGGATGTCCGCCGATCCTCCAGATCTGTTCATCATTCTCCCAGACTACAGCGCTGCTCTTTGTGTAGGGATCGTAGCTGTCAAAGTTTTTGAGTTTGAACTGCTCACCCTGCCAGCCGACAAAGTTTTCCCCGTCCCACTGTCTGAAATGCAGGTATTCATATGCCGGATCACCCGGGTTTTCCGGAGAATCATACCAGAAGTTCGTCGGGATCTTCAGTTTATGCACAACATCACGGAAAGCACGTTCCAGATCGTTGACATCATCCTGCATCTTTGTCGTGCAGCTGTCCGGGTAATGGCCGATTATGCTCCGGCATAGTTCTGCTTCCGCCATGAATTCCCTGTATGCTTCTTCATATCTGACTTCATTCATCAGCTCTCTGTGACGGTGGCGCCATTTGAATCTGCCTTCTTCATCCACCATGGAAGGAACTTCTTCTTTCGGAAGTACCGGACTTTCCCAAAGGTGTCTGTGCCAGCCTACGGATATCCATGGCCGGTCTTTCAGCCATAACAAAGCCTGTACTGTATGCGGTGAATCAAGCATGACATCTGCCGAAGTTGCGATCCCTTCCTCAAATGCACGGTAAACACCCAGGTCAAAAGCTTCCGTATATCCGATATCATCCGCCCTGTAAACAAGTCTTTTTCTCATATCAGAATTCTGCTTCTTCCTGCAGGCTCCATTTTCCAAGCAGTTCCCACATATCACGTTTCATCCGGGGGCCGAATTCCGAGAATGTATGCATCGTAATATGATTCAGATACAGGCCTGTTACATAATGATCAAATCCGTTTGAGATCGTTGCGAGTGTAGTTGTCTGTTTGTTCACCGCTCCGTAGAATTCACTGTACAGTTCATGCGGTTCAAAGATGATCGAATAGTTTTCATTCAGGATCAGCTGTGAGAACATTGACTCATCCGTGATCTCCATCGGTTCCAGCTGTCTTTCACCGAAACGGCGCGGATTGAGATAGCGCTGTTCCAGCGTTTTCTTTTCCTGCTCTGTCAGACGTTCAGCCGGCGGCAGATATGCCGTTCCCATGGAAACCGGATCACCTTTTTCCACTTTGATCATCTGTTCCCTGTAACGGAATGCATTGACGGGTTCCCTGTTTTCCTGGTGTGACAGCTGACGTTCAAACTCTGCTGTCAGAATGTCTCCCAGACGGATGATCTCTTCGTATTCCTTGTTCTTTCGGACAAAATGCGGTGATATATCTCCGGCGGGTCCGAGCAGGAATGTAAAGAACTCACCGGGATGTGCTTCGCTCAGCTTTTTGATGCAGTATCCCGGATACTCACTCGTGAAATCTGATTCCCATAATGCCAGGATCGTCGGATGGCAGTTGTGGATCAGGAACGTGATCCTTCGTTCCCCATCCCCATACAGAGACAGTGTCTCAGCATACAGATGAACCGCCTTATGCTTCATGTCTGCCTCTCTGCTGTCTCCGATCTTGTTGAAATAACGGTACTGATAACTGTACGTTACCTCTTTGTACTCCGTCATTTCGATCGTTCCGACATTTTCCCTGATCTTTTCGATCACAAAACGGACCCACGCATAGTCTGTTGTCATACACGGGCAGTTATGGCTGTGTGTAGCAGAAACGACGATATCGATCTCCCTGCCGATCGTTTCTTCGATCGCCTGCTTGATCCAGTTTCTGACTTCCAGCCAGATCTCCACGGAATCGATCGACACATGGTACCAGGGCTTATGGTCTTCTGCTTCCAGAACGATCATCCTGAGATGCAGGTCATCCCAGCACGCCTGATGTTTCTCCCCATGGTGATTCAGCATACGGTTGACCGGAAATTCCGGATTGATCACTACGGATTTAAATCCCATTTTCATCATGATAGTTTTCCTCTTTTTTATACCAGATCGTAGTATGTGATCAGTTCAATATTATTCTCATTGATCCAGTTTCTGATCTCTTCCGACATCATGGCTTCGGCATCCCTCATACGTTCCAGAGATAATGTCGTCCATTTCATCAGCTCCCCGTCCACATATCCCGGATGCCCGCCGATCACCGCATACTCGCCTTCTGCCAGCCAGTCTGCGCAATGCATGATCAGTTCTGTCGTATTTTTGCTGATCTGTTCGGCAGGATCGAATACTTTTTTGCCTGAAGCCTTGGTCGTCTTTTGAACGGCGATCGGGCAGTCCCGTATCTCACGGAAACCCATCGCCTCCCTGATGTCGTGGGAATAAGGTACATGTTCATCTTCCGCGATCCTCCGGATGCTTTCCAGATAAGTCTCCGGATGGATGGAGTGCGGATGCAGATAACCGGGTTTTCTTCCGGTCAGTTCAACAAACCGGTCGTACTGCGCGCGCAGTTCCGTATACACTTCTTCCAGAGGGAACATCTCTGCTCTGCCTTCCGGTGTCCGGAACAGTTCATTTCTGATCCTTGCGCCGCTTTTGATAAACAGACCGTTTTCATCGATCAGATGCGGGATCTTAGCAGGATCGGCGCAGCTTGGTCCTGCCACGATATTAAAGTCAATGCCAAAGCACGCAAACGGACGGTCTTTCATAAAACTCACCGCAAACGGTGCGCTCGGCATGTTGGCAAACAATCCGGTATTGCGCAGAACACCGCGGTCGATCGAATCAACGATCCCCAGTGTTACTCCTCTTGTAAAGCCAAAATCATCTCCCTGCGTTAAAAGTTTCATACAGCACCTCATTTGATTACGAACATATTATAAAATGCGGCTGCTGGCTTTATTTATCACAAATTGAGTTCTCATTATATCAGTCTGTTGCGGAGATATTCTTTTATTTTCATCAGCCCACTTGTCATTTCCTGAACAAATATGCGTTATAATAGTCATGTTAATAAAAAAAAGAGGGAGTTATTATGAGTGACATTCTTATTGGTAAAAACACAATTACGAACCAGGATGTATTTTTGACACTGCCTACAGTAGCTGTCATGACCGGTGCTAAAGCTGCCGGCAAAACTTTCCTGCTCTACAAGATCATTGAGCGTAAAACAGATGGCCGTATTATCCTTTTCACAAACAAGCCTGATCATTACCAGGGCCTGGGCGGAAAAGACCTCAGAGTTCAGGAAGGTGAACTGGAATTCGATATCGATTCACATCTGACGATCGTTGATGTTAGTTATCTTTACCATGATGATCCGACAGTTGTTCTGGATGATGCAATCAGAAACTTCAACAAGAAGACTACTGAAAATGACCTGATCATTCTTGATGAAGCTTTCCCGACATATGCCGAGGAAGAATACAAGCAGGAACTCTACAGATCCATCGAAGAAGGCTGGAAAGCCGGCGTATCCGTCATCGTTTCAACAAATGATACGGAAAAACTGATCAACACAGTTCCCGACCTGCTTTATATGTGCGAATACAGCATCTGCATGATGCAGGATAAAGATCTGGCTGTTAAGTTCTGTGAACTCTCTGCTTCAGAGAGAGGCAAATATGAACTCCTGCAGTACTATGATGCAATGGAATTCGGTTCCGCCATCGTCAGCAGACAGGACGGTTCAGTAGATTTCATTAAAGTCTGCTGATAAAAACCAAAATGAGCATTCTGCGCAGACCTGAAAAGGCTGCGCTTTTTTGATGTTCACAGGCACTAAAAAAGCTGCAGCCATTGAAGCCGCAGCCTGATCGTTTATGATTACTGAGTAACTTTTCCCAGATATCTGTCGTATACACGGGAGACAGATGTGTGGTTCATGATCGCATCGATCGTTTCTGCCAGCATATCCGCGATGGACAGCTGTACGATCTTTGTGGACTTTGCCTTCTTCTCTTCGGACAGCTGGATCGTATCGGAGATAACAACTTCCTTGATCTCGGATGCTTCGATCTTTTCAACAGCATCCCTGGAGAAGATACCGTGTGTAACAGCAACGTTGACTTCTTTTGCGCCATGGTCCTTCAGGATCTTGGCAGCAGCACAAAGTGTTCCGCATGTATCGGCAATGTCATCTACGATGATGCAGATCTTTCCGTCAACATCACCGATGACATTCTGTGCTTCTACTTCGTTCGGCTTCGGACGGCGTTTGTCAACGATCGCGATCGGGCAGTCAAGCAGTTCGGCAATTCTTCTTGCACGGACAACTCCGCCGTGGTCAGGAGATACAACAACGACTTCGTCACTGCTGAAACCCTTTTCCGCATAATAATGTCCAAGCATCGGTCCTACTGCCAGGTCATCGATCGGAACATCGAAGAAGCCCTGGATCTGTGTAGCGTGGAGGTCACAGACAACGATCCTGTCAGCTCCTGCTACTGTCAGCAGATCTGCAACAAGCTTTGCGGTGATCGGCTGATGCGCAGATGCCTTACGGTCCTGACGGGCATATCCATAATAAGGAATAACAACGTTGATCTCTTTCGCACTTGCCCTCTTTAATGCATCAATGCATACAAGAACTTCCATCAGGTGTTCTGTTACGGGTGTGCATGTGGACTGGATGATAAATACTGATCTTCCGCGAACAGTTTCCTGCGGTGTAACGAGGATTTCGCCATCCGCAAAATGTTCTACTTTGATCTTCCCCAGAGGTAATCCGAGTTTTTCCGCTACGGATCTTGCCAGATCAGTGCTGGACGTTAATGCAAAAACAACAGTTTCTTTTAACATGAGAGCTTTCCTTTCCCCTTTTTCAGCGTCAGCAGACCAAAGGCCTGCTCTATCCTTTTAGTCTTCTGCCGGAACGCTGTAAACGTTCGGGCCGATTGTTTCCCCTTGTCCGACTACAGCATCTCTCAGGTAGCTTCCCGGGAGAATGACTGCACCGTCCTGTATTTTTGTTTCGCCATATAAATAGACATTCGGATGAATGATCACATCATGACCAATCGTCACATACGGTCCGATATATGCTGTATCCGGATCGACCATCGTGACACCCGATGCCATCAGGCCTGTATTGATCCTCTGCTGCAGATAAGCAGATGCACGGGCCAGTTCAATGTTGTCATTGACTCCCTGTACTTCCATGCAGTCTTCTACCTGTACTGCCGCAACTTTGTATCCATGGCGGATGAAGATCTCCACCAGGTCTGTAATGTAGTATTCATGCTGGGCATTGTTGTTTGTCAGTTCTTTCAGACCTTCAAACAGCAGTTCATTGCGGAACGCATAGAATCCCATGTTGGTTTCTTTCACAGCACGTTCTTCTTCCGTGCAGTCTTTGTACTCAACGATCTTTTCTACACTTCCGTCTGTTCCGCGGATGACTCTGCCAAAACGGTTGTCATATTCCGGCACAGCAGTCATGATCGCCATCTCCGCATGCTCAAGCGCTTCATAAAGTCTGGCATACGTTTCCGGTCTGACACACGGACCGTCTCCGTTGACAACAACAGTCAGTCCTTTTTCTGTTTCCAGCTGACGCGCCTGCATGACAGCGTGACCTGTTCCGAGCTGCGGTTCCTGCACCGCAAATTCACAGGTTCCTGCCAGAGCCGCCTCGACAAGTTCATGCCCGTATCCGACGATCGAAACGATACGTTCTGCACCGGCTTTTTTCAGATTGTTGACGATCAGTCCCGCCATCGGCTCATCCAAGATACGATGAAGGACTTTAGGCTGATCAGAGTGCATCCGCGTACCTTTTCCGGCCGCCATCACAATTGCATTCTTCATGTTTTCGCGCCTCCCTGCCCATATATAATATGAATATACTATTTTTTCAATCGTTTGTTTCCACAAAAAACAGTTATTTCTTGCGAAATCGCTTTCATTGCAGGATTTTTGTCATTCTTACAAAGTATCCTTTATATCTCATCAGATCGGATGTTTTCCTCAGCAGACGGGGACTTCTGGTGATCCCGAATACGGTAGACCCGCTTCCGGACATCAGAACGCCGTCAAAACCGAGTGCTGTCAGATCGTCTTTAATATCTCTGATCTCACGGACCAGTCTGAGGCTGACTTCCTCCAGGGAATTGCCCAGGTTCCTGACCACACCGTCATAATCGTTATTCATCAGCGCTTCCCGCATTGCCGTGCAGTCCGGGTGCACGGTGTTTTCCTTATCCATCTCCGTGAATGCTGTTTTGGTCGATACACCCCGCTTCGGTTTCACCAGAAGAATGTCAAAATCTGTATTGCACGCAAACGGTTCCAGCACATCACCGATCCCTGAAACAAAAGCGCATTGATTGAAAATACAGAACGGTACATCCGCACCTACCTTTTTGCCGACATTGATCATCTCTTCCCTGCTCATATTCAGATGCAGGAGCTGATTCATAATACGGATCGCCGCTGCAGCGTCTGCGGAACCGCCGGCTAGTCCTGCCTGGGTCGGTATATGTTTCTGAAGACTGCAAGCAAACTCTTCCCTGAAGCCATAACATTCACGCATGACATTGATTGCCTTTATCACCGTGTTCTTATCATTGACCGGCAGAAAGGAACGGTTCAGGGAGATCGTGGTCGTTTCCGCGGGAACCATTTCAAGAACATCATAAAAGTCTACCGGAGCCATGATCATCTTCAGTTCATGATATCCGTCTTCCCGTTCCCCGACGACATCCAGGCACAGATTGATCTTTGCGTATGCACGTTCTTTCATATCTTTTCCCTCCAGACTGTATACAGCGCACGGAACTGTTCCGCCGTCATATTCTGTGCCCTGATGCCGGGATCGATCCCTGCCTCCGCAAGCACAGCATTGATATCGGTACCTTCCAGCGCATATGCCTTCAGATTGTTGTACAGCGTTTTTCTCCTTTGAGCAAAACATGCCCTGACCAACTCGAAGAACTGACCGGTATCCTCAGTCTCCGCCTTCTTTCTGCGGAACTGGATAACTGCACTGTCCACATTCGGAGCGGGAGAGAAACACGTCCTGGGTACCTGGAACAGTTTTTTCACATCATACAGATATGCGCTCTCAACGCTTAACGCACCGTAATCGGGACTTCCCGGACCTGCCGCAAATCTGTCCGCGACTTCTTTCTGGACCATGACAGTGATCCACTCCACCGGTTCGGCACATTCAAACAGTCTGAACAATACGGGTGTCGTAATGTAATAAGGAAGATTTGCGCACACGCTGACAGACCCGTAGGTCTCCTTCAGCTCCCTGACAGACTGTTCAAGGTCTGCCTGCAGGATATCCTGCAGGATGATCTCTACATTATTGTATTCAGACAGTGTATCATCAAGGACTGCCAGCAGTCTTTCATCCACTTCATAACTGCGTACATGCCGGGAACGGAGCGCCAGCTGTTCCGTCAGGCTTCCGATGCCGGGACCGATCTCAATGACTGCCCCTTCACAATGCGAAGACGCGGCTATTTTCTGTACGATGGAAACATCGATGAGAAAATTCTGTCCGTAGCCCTTTTTCGCTTTCAGATCATATTTTTTCAGGATCTCTCCGGTTCTTGAAGGAGCCGCAACAGGTTTATTCATCATCCATTTCCTTTCTGATCTCTTCGTATGTAATACCTAAATGGTTCAGTCGTTTCAGCATCGTTTTTGCCGAACCGTAGCCGATATGAAGCTTCCTGCCGATCAGTTCCCTCTTTTCCTGTGAGCAGCTTCCCCCGCTCAGTCCCAGGTCCACAAGATCGGACATGGTCAGGCTTCCGGTCTCCTTGTCACTGTATGTAACAAGATGATCCAGCGCTTCTGCCAGAACTTCTCCGTCTGCGTGTTCCACGCCTACCTTCTTATCTGTCCTGGCATCTCTTTTATCCACAAAAGCGTTCCGGCATCCCGGTACTGCCTGATTGACCGCATGGCGGATCATATTGCCCGGTGCATCGGGATCCGTAAATACGATGACTCCTGTCCGTTTCTGAGCTTCGCGTATCTCATCCAGGACCGCCTCAGGCAGCGACGTCCCGCCTGTTTCGATCGTACAGCAGTCAAAATACTTTTTCAGGTTTTCCGTGTCGTGCCTGCCTTCCACAACGATCGTCTGCAGGATCTTCCTCATAGCACTTCCTCATGAAGAAGACGGTCATAGTTCTGTGCAATGATCTCTTTCATCTCTTCAACGGGTTTCCCGCACACTTCCGCAATCACTTTCACAATATGAGGAATATTGGAAGGCTCATTCCTTCTGCCCCGGAGAGGTTCCGGCGACATATACGGACAGTCTGTTTCACTCAGCAGGAACCTAGGGTCCACAGCTGCTGCAGCTGCCTTGGAGTGCCTGGAGTTTTTGAATGTGATCGCTCCTCCGAACGCCAGATAATAGCCCAGCTTTGTAAATTCCACAGCCATCTCTGCACTGCCGGAATAACAGTGCATCACACCGGGGATCAGATGTGCCTTCATAATATCGTATGTATCCTGTATCGCATCCCTTGAATGAACAAGGATCGGCTTATGCACAGCCCTGGCTTCTTCGATCTGACGGATGAACAGTTCACGCTGCACCGGTTTGTTGTCTTTGACCCAGTAATAGTCCAGTCCGATCTCACCGACACAGGCGATCCTCGGATCCCTGATGATCTCACAGAATCTGTCCCATCTGCCCTGCCAGTCATTGGCGTCTTCCGGATGGATCCCGTATGCGCAGGCAAAACGGAAAGGATCGCTATCGACCAGCGAAAATGCTTTTTCGATCTCCGTTTCACTGGTGCACATGATCATGATCCGTTTGACGTCTGCCTGTTCGGCACGTTCCAGCAGTTCATTCAGATCCTGCTCGAATTCTTCGGAGATAATATGCGCATGTGAGTCAAGATAATATGTCATTCTGTTTACTTCCCCAGACAGAACCTGCTGAAGATCTCGTCCAGCAGTCCGTCTCTTGTTGATTCTCCGGTGATCTCTTTCAGGGCATCATAGGCTGCCTGAAGATCGATCGTTACCAGATCTGTTTCCATGCCGGCTTTCATCGCGCTGACTGCGTCCTTCATATGACTTTCCGCCTGCAGTGCCAGTCCGATCTGACGCTCATTGTTCAATGTATCCTGATAAGCCGTCTGCACATCATTTTCATATTTATGTATGATCGCTTCCTTCAGCGCGTCCAGATCATTTTCCAGGGCGGATACGGCGATCGTATCAGGAATTTCCGCCATGTCCTTCTTATTATATATGATGATCCGTTCCTTATCTTTGGACAGTTCGAGCAGTTCCCTGTCTTCATCAGTCAGGCCGCTGACACTGTCCAGAACAACGATCACCAGCTGTGCTTTCTGCAGAGCTTTCAATGAACGTTCGATACCCATCTGTTCGATCTTGTCGGTGGATTCATGGATCCCTGCCGTATCGATCAGGTTCAGCGTCAGATCCCCGATATGAACGGTCCCCTCAACAATATCCCTGGTCGTACCGGCAATGTCCGTCACGATCGCCTTGTCTTCTTCCAGCAGGGCATTCAGGATCGATGATTTTCCCACGTTCGGCTTTCCCAGGATCACGGTATCGATACCGCTCCTGATCTGTACAGCCCTGGATGCCTCCGCGATCAGTTCATGGATCTCCTTCAGCCATTTTTCTGCCGAAGGCAGGATGATCTCTGATGTCAGTTCCTCGACATCGTTGTATTCCGGATAATCAATATTGACTTCGATCTGCGCAATGATGGAGATGAGGGATTCACATAAAGGGTCCAGCAGTTTTTTTACGCTTCCCTTCAGGGAATGCACAGCGCTTCTGACATTCATGTCATCCCTGGCACGGATCAGGTCAGCTACGCCTTCCGCCTGGGCAAGATCCATCTTCCCGTTCAGGAATGCACGTTCCGTAAATTCACCTCTGCGCGCCATGCGGGCTCCCGCCCCCAGCAGCATGCTTAAGATCTTGCGCGTCACATAAATACCGCCATGACAGCTGATCTCGACACAGTCTTCACCTGTATAGGAGTGCGGCGCTCTGAACATACTGACCAGTACTTCATCCACGATCCCGTTTTCATCCCGGACATACGCGTGACGGATCCGGTATCCCTTCAGGTCAGACAATGATCTGTCCAGGATCTTCTCACATACCGGGACTGCTTCATCCCCGCTGATCCTGATGACGGAGATCGCGCCTTCTCCCTGTACTGTTGCGATTGCTGTAATTGTGTCCATACATGCCTCCGGGTCCATATTACCATATTCGCTTCTGTTTTGTTTCTCTGCTTAAATGGTCTATACTTCTTATATGACATACACCATCAGACCTGAACTGCAGGAAACAATGGACTTTCTGGAATATAAGAACCTGACACCGGTCCAGAAAGAATCGATCCCTTTATTCATGGAGGGACACGATCTTTATGTGCAGGCCGGTACAGGCGCGGGCAAGACCGCTGCGTTCCTCCTGCCGATATTGAATCAGATCAGTCCCCTGGAACGGAAGACCAGAGCTTTGATCATTGCGCCTACCAGGGAACTTGCGGTACAGATCAAAACACTGTCTGACCGTTTTTCCGCACGCCTTAAGATCCACACTGCATGCATGATCGGCGGCAAAAAGTACAATCATCAGCTCAATATGCTCAAACAGCATCCCGAGATCATTACCGGTACTGCCGGCAGGCTCCTGGACCTGATCAGACAGGGACTGATCGAGCTGGATGACCTGAGGTGGGTCGTGCTGGACGAAGCGGATATGCTGCTGAGTCTGGGACAGAGACAGGAGGTATCCGCGATCCTGGAAGCTCTGCCCTCAGGCATCCAGACTGTCATGTATTCCGCAACCATGGACGAATCCCTGACATCGTTATTTCCCGGGGAATACCGGAGCGTCGTGATCAATGAGACGGAAGTCAATCCGCATATCAAACAGTACTACATCCGGACAGATGAGATATACGAAGATCTTGCGCATATCCTTGGTGAGCTCCCGTTTGGATGCATCGTATTTTTCAAACGTCAGTCTGACTGTATCAAGGCTGTGAAGGCACTGCGCGCAAAAGACAGACATGCGGAGGCTTATCATGCCGGTCTGAAACAGTCCAGGCGTGAACAGATCATACAGAACTTCTCACACACGGAACAGAGTATCATCTGTGCGACAGATGCGGCTGCCAGAGGCCTTGATCTGCCGGATGTCGGTCTTGTCGTACACTGCGGTCTGCCGTTTGACAGGGAAACATATATCCACCGGTGCGGAAGAGCCGCTCACCAGGGCGGTACTGCATATTCCGTTCTTCTTCTGAACGATGAAGAACTGCAGTCAGAAACAGGACAGGCACTGATCTCCGGATGCGAACAGGCGGCATCCTTATCGGAAATGGACCTGAAACCGGATCTGCCCGTATTTCGCCCGGAGATCCCGCTTCCCTTTGTAAATATGTATTCCATTTCCGCCGGAAAACGGGATCATATCAGGAAAGCCGACATCGTCGGTGCTTTATGTGAACTGATCCCATTTGAAGATATCGGAACGATCTTTATCGATGACAGGTATACCGATGTACAGCTGCTCAGCGATAAAACCCTGCCCGAGAAAATCAAGATCAAAGGCAAAATCAGAAAAATAAAGCTGAATGACTCACTTCCGTTCTGAAATGACCAAAAACAGTGTAAAATGTTATGCGGATATGATGAATATATCCGGGAAAAGAGGTAAACATATGGAACGTAGAACCGGTACCGTATCAAGAGGTATTCGCTGCCCTATCATCCGTGAAGGAGACGATCTCGCCAGAATCGTATGCGACAGTGTTCTGGCCGCTGCTGAAAGCGATGGCTTTGAACTTCGTGACAGAGATGTTGTCGCGATCACTGAATCCGTTGTTGCCAGAAGTCAGGGCAACTACGCAGATATCAGCGCGCTTGCGAAGGACGTCCGTGAAAAGACCGGCGGCGAAACAGTCGGTGTTATCTTTCCGATCCTTTCAAGAAACCGTTTTGCAATCTGTCTGAAAGGTATCGCATTAGGTGTTAAAAAAGTCGTGCTGATGCTGAGCTATCCTTCTGATGAAGTTGGAAATGAACTCGTATCTCTCGATCAGCTTGATGAAGCAGGCATCGATCCGTACCGTGATGTACTGACACTCGAAAGATACCGTGAACTGTTCGGTGAAAACAGACATCCGTTTACCGGTGTTGACTATGTTTCATATTATGAAGAACTTGTTAAGGAACAGGGCGCAGATGTTGAGATCATCTTTGCCAACCATCCGCAGGCAATTCTTGACTATACAGATGTCGTACTGACATGTGACATTCATACACGCAGAAGATCCAAGAGACTGCTCAAAGCTGCAGGCGCAAGGATCGTCCTGGGTATGGATGACATCCTGACTGCTCCGGTCGATGGAAGCGGCTATAACGAAGACTACGGTCTGCTTGGCTCCAATAAAGCAACTGAAGAAAAAGTGAAGCTGTTCCCGAGAGACGGCCAGACATTCGTTGACCGTACACAGAAATTCCTGGTTGAAGCTACCGGCAAACATATCGAAGTCATGATCTACGGTGACGGTGCCTTCAAAGATCCGCAGGGAAAGATCTGGGAGCTCGCTGACCCCGTCGTATCCCCTGCTCATACAGAAGGACTCAACGGTACACCGAACGAGCTGAAGCTTAAGTACCTCGCTGATAATGACTACGGCGACCTGTCCGGTGAAGATCTGAGAAACGCGATCTCTGAACGCATCCGCCAGAAGGATGCCAACCTGAAAGGCAAGATGGCTTCCGAGGGTACAACTCCCAGACAGCTGACTGACCTGATCGGATCGCTGTGCGATCTGACCAGCGGTTCAGGAGACAAGGGAACTCCGGTCGTTCTTGTTCAGGGATACTTCGATAACTACACCAACTGATATGGAAACAGAGAGACTATTCCTGAGGCCATGGCAGCTGTCTGATACGGAACGTTTGTTTAAACTGGCCGCTGACCCGCATGTCGGTCCTCCCTGCGGATGGAATCCGCATCAGGACTCCGGGGAAAGCAGATATATTCTCCAGAACATTCTGATCAACGATTATACATGGGCTGTCGTCCGCAGGGATGATAATCTCGTTATCGGCAATATCTCACTGATGCCGCTGCATGTCAGCAGGCTTGCTGAAAATGAAACGGAAAGTGAGATCGGCTATTGGCTTGGCTATCCCTACTGGAATCATGGCTATATGTCAGAGGCATGTGCCCGTGTTATCCGGTATGGTTTTCAGGAGAAACATCTGAAGGCCATTCTTGCATGTCATTATGAATTTAACCCTGCCTCCGGCAAGGTCATGGAAAAGTGCGGAATGCGTGTGATCAGAACACAGCCGTCCGAAATCGATCCATTCCGCAAAGGCGGGATGGACGTCGTTCATCGGATCACATTTGATGAATGGAATACAGTAAAAAACACTTCGGACTGATCCGGAGTGTTTTCGTTTGGATATCAGATCGTCGGCTGATCTTTGCCGCTCTCAATGTGAGAAAGGATCCCGTCCCCTGACGGTTCGATCCCTTCAATGATCAGTTCGGGATTTTTTGTTTTCAGATAATAAGCCAGGCGCTCTGCCTGTCCTTTGGAACTTGTCGTGTTTTTTGCGGTCTGCCCGGCAGAAATATATATAACATCCCAGTTATCACGCTTACCGGGTCCGCCTTTCAGCTCTTTGATGTCCTGATAATAGAATTCCAGAATCTTATGGTTGTCGTAAACCAGCATTCTGTCTTCCAGCATAAATGCCTGGCCGATGATATAGCTGTCATTGTATTCTTTCCAGTTTTTAAACCTGCTCAGCTTTTTGGGAATGGACATCCGTTCGGTATAGAACCGGATCAGAAGTACCGCAAGGATCAGTGCCGTGATCAGTGCTGCGATCCTGAATGCCGGTATGCCTGTTTTAAAATAGCAGGCTGCCAGAATAAAGATCAGGATCGCTGGAGCAGGAAGTATAAACACATACTGCATCGATATGAATGCATGTAAATAAGATCTAACCATAAATGCCTCCGGTACTATTATATGGTGCATGGCGCTGATTGTCATGAGTCATGTCCGGTTTCGTTTTCATGCTGTGCAGGAAGCTGTTCAATTAATTTATTTGGTTTGGTTCCCCTGTTTTGTTACAATGGACGTGCCGGAGGTGGCTGTTATATGTATTATCTGAATTCATTGCTGAGGGCACCTGTCACATTGTGTACGCTGATCGTGTGCATCGTTGTTTATATCCTTCAAAACCGCAATCCGCTGATCACACAGAAATATTCGTATCATTACTATAGTGTGAAACAGGGACAGTATTACAGACTTCTGACAGGCGGATTCCTTCACGGCAGTCCATGGCACATCCTGATGAATATGTATTCACTGTACAATCTCGGTACCTGGCTGGAATTGTCTATGGGATCTGTCAGGTTCTCGATCATACTGTTCGGAGGCGTTATTCTCGGAAACCTGTTCTGTCTGATGATGAATGTCCGTTCATCGATCGGTCTGTCCGGCGGTCTGTATGCGCTGATGTTCTTCTACTTCGCTCTGCTGTTCTCATACACCAATGTATCGATCGTCAGCCTGCTGAGAAACAATATTGCGAACATCATGATCAATTTCCTTCCCGGTGTTGCCTGGCAGGCACATCTCGGCGGTGCCGCATTCGGTATGATCACTGCGTTCCTGTTCCGCTTCATCTGAAAAAGAGCTGTTGTCCAGCCCGGATGGTCTTTCTGATCACCGGGTTTTTTCAGCTCTTTTTATGATTGCCGACTTCTGTTCAGCTTATCTGATCATGGAATTGTCAATGCCCATCGTTTCCAGAATGCTGTAGCGGTCCATCTGGATGTTCTTGGTCATCTTCAGAGCTTCCTCGATCGGGATCTCTTTGATCGAGCCTTCCTTCGTTCCGATGATAACGTTGAAGCGTCCTGCCGCCAGAGCGTTTACAGCATAATATCCCATACGGGTCGCTGTTTCACGGTCACGGGCACTCGGGGATCCGCCTCTCTGGATATGGCCGAGAACTGTAACACGCGGATCAATTCCGACGCCTTCCTTGATGACCTTTGCGACATCATAAGCATTTCCTGCGCCTTCAGCCACGATGATCATGAAGTGTGTATGTCCTGCAAGTCTTGCGTTCTGGATACGTTTGATCACGTCTTCTTCCAGATTAACTTCTCTTTCCGGGATCAGGACTGCTGTAGCACCGCCGGCTATGCCGACATACAGAGCCAGGAATCCGGCGTTTCTGCCCATGACTTCGACGACTGAGCATCTTTCATGAGACTGCATCGTATCACGAAGCTTGTCAATGCACTCGACCGCTGTGTTGCACGCACTGTCAAATCCGATCGTGTAGTTAGAGCAGCCGATATCATTATCGATCGTTGCCGGAATGCCTACGACCGGGATACCGAGTCTTGAAAGTTCAAGAGCGCCTCTGAATGTTCCGTCTCCGCCGATCGCCACGATCGCTTCAATGCCGAGCATCTTGCATGTTGCTACTGCTTTTTCCCTGCCCTTTTCTGTCATGAAATCAGCACTTCTTGCTGTGTAAAGGATCGTACCGCCGCGGGCAAGGATACGGCTGACACTTTCCGCTGTCAGGACTACGAAATCGCTGTTGATCAGTCCCTGCCAGCCTCTTCTGATACCGATGCATTCAATGCCGAGTGAATGAGCCGTTCTGACGACAGCACGTACTGCAGCGTTCATTCCCGGTGCATCGCCGCCGCTTGTCAGAACACCGATTCTTTTGATCATTTTTTCCATTATGCTTTACCTCTGTTCTTTATACGTTTCCTTATCACCATAGTAGCACAACAAAGAATCGGTTTATAACGGAACCTTCAGAAGAAATAGAAATCTTTTTGTGTGTTCCGCAGTTCAAAATCCGCATGACGGGCAGACAGTCGCTTATAGTACAATGAAATCAGGAGAAGTAACATTATGAAGACAAGATGGTATAAGAATGCTGTTGTCTACCAGATCTATCCGTTCAGCTATATGGATTCCAACAATGACGGCTGGGGCGACATCGAAGGCATTATCTCAAAACTTGACTATATCAAAGATCTTGGTGTGACCGCGATCTGGTTCTCACCGCTGTACAAGTCACCTGACTATGACTATGGCTACGATATCAGTGATTACCGGGCGATCGATGAAAAGTTCGGTACAATGGAAGACTTTGACAGACTGCTGGACGAATGCCACAAAAGAGATCTGAAGGTCATCATGGATATGGTGATCAACCATACCTCCATCGAACATCCGTGGTTCAGGAAAGCTATGGAATCAGAGGATTCACCTTACCGTGATTATTACATTATCCGCAAAGGAAAAAGAGACGGCGAAAAACTCCTGCCTCCTTCCAACTGGGAATCAACATTTACCGGACCTGCATGGGAAAGGATCGGAGAAACCGACGACTTCTATCTCCATCTGTTCTGCACGGAACAGGCAGATCTGAACTGGGAGAACCCGAAGGTCAGGGAAGAGATCATCGATATCCTGAACTTCTGGCTTGATAAAGGTGTCGACGGTTTCCGCTTTGACGTATTCAATATGTTCTCCAAAGTATATCCGATCACGGATGACTATGATAAGAAAAGTTTCCAGGTCGGTGCCCCATACTATGTGGACGGACCGCGCATGCATGAATTCCTGAAGGAACTCAATGAGAAGTCTCTTTCACTGTATGATACTTACACAGTCGGTGAATCCTTCCATCCTTCTGATGAAAATGCTCATGCTTATGTGAAAGAAACGAACAATGAGCTGGATTCGATCTTTAATTTCGCTCACCTTGATTCCGACAATATAGCCGGAAAGAAGTATTTCAAGAAACCGTTTGATATCCTCCAGTTTAAGAAAGGACTCCTGGATCCCCAGATCACTTATTTCAAAGATGGCTGGAATACGCTGGTCCTGGAGAACCATGACAATCCGCGCAGTGTGAACCGCTTCTCACTTGATACAAAACATTACCGCTATGAAGCAGCTACAATGCTGGCAACGATCACCTACATGGGCTTCGGTATCCCGTTCATCTATATGGGACAGGAGATCGGCATGACCAACTGTAATTTCAATGATATGGATGAACTGAAAGATCCCGTCAGCCATTTTGTCTATGATCTGATGAGAAGCTATAAGATCCCTGCAAAGCTTGCCTTCAGTTTTATCAAATATGGTGCCAGAGATCATTCCAGAGTTCCTATGCAGTGGGATGATTCCGTCAACGGAGGTTTCAACAGCGGTCATGATACATGGCAGTGCGTCAACCCTGCCTACAAGCAGATCAATGTGAAGGAAGACCTTTCCTCAGAAAGATCCATCTACCGCTATTTCCAAAAGGTGCTCGCCCTGAAAAAGAGCAATGAAACAGCCATCTATGGTGAAACGGAAGAGTATGATCACGAAAACAAAAAGATCATAGCCTACAGCCGTCAGTATGAAGGAAACAGACTCTTCGTCTGTGCCAACTTCACACACAGGACTGCTGAATACAAACTGCCTGCCTGGGTCAGTGATGCCCGGCTGCTGCTCAGCAACTATGATGAGGTAAAACAGGAAGACAGAACGCTTACCCTGAAACCATACCAGGCTGTTGTGTTTGAAAAAGCACCCATCCGGAAAAAGTAAAAAAGAGTATTAAAAAAGCAATGCTTTGCAGTATATACCGCTTGCATTGCTTTTTTTGTAACATCAATCCGCGTATTCCAGATTCTTTCCTGTCCACGGGTCGAACACATGGATAGCATTCGGTGCAAGTGTGAACTTGACCGTGGAACCGATCTCGAGAGCTGCGTTGTCTTTCAGATCAAGTGTCGGAACGATGATGATGCAGTCTCTGCCATATGCATTGAGGTGCAGATGGACGGAGGAACCCATCATTTCGCTGACTTCTACAACACCTTCCAGCATTCCGCCTTCAACATTATCAAGCGTAATGTGTTCAGGTCTTGCGCCTACAGTAACGTTGCAGTCTTCAACATTTCTTGCGGCAAGTCTCTTCTGCTTGTCTTCTGAAAGTTCGATCTCTGCGCCTTCGACTTCAACAACGTACTTTCCGCCCTTCTTCTTCAGTTCGCCGCCGAACATATTCATTCTCGGCATTCCAATGAAGCCTGCTACGAATGTGTTGACCGGTGCGTTGAATACTTCCTGCGGAGTTCCGATCTGCTGGACTTCGCCATCCTTCATGATGACGATCCTGTCACCCAGCGTCATAGCTTCGGTCTGGTCGTGCGTGACATAGATAAACGTTGTGTTGATCCTCTTTCTCAGCTTGATGATCTCAGCTCTCATCTGGTTTCTCAGCTTAGCATCAAGGTTGGAAAGCGGTTCGTCCATCAGCAGAACTTTCGGTTCACGGACGATAGCACGTCCGATCGCGACTCTCTGTCTCTGTCCGCCTGAAAGAGCCTTCGGCTTTCTTTCAAGATACTGGACGATACCGAGGATCTCAGCAGCTTCGTTAACTCTTTCGTTGATCTCTGCCTGCGGGACCTTTCTCAGCTTCAGCGGGAATTCAAGGTTCTGTCTGACAGTCATGTGAGGATACAGCGCGTAGTTCTGGAATACCATTGCGATATCCCTGTCCTTCGGTGCTACATCATTCACGAGTTTGTCATCAATGTACAGCTCGCCTCTCGTGATCTCTTCGAGACCCGCAACCATTCTCAGAGTTGTGGACTTACCGCATCCGGAAGGTCCGACAAGGACGATGAACTCTTTGTCTTTGATGTCGAGGTTGAAATCGTCTACAGCTACTACGCCCTCATCTGTGACCTTCAGCTTGTAGCTCTTTTCCTCAACCGGCTCGTCTTCCTTCTTCTTTTTCTTCTTCGGTTTCGGGTTCTCTGCGTTCGGATAAATCTTTTGAATGTGTTTCAGTGTTACAGTTGCCATAAATTTTTTTGCCCCTTTCTATGGTATGAAAGAATTATGAAGCCGGCTGCCGGATAAAACATTCGAACAGGCCCCGGCTTACTGGCACGGTCTTTCACCGTTACAGCCTTCGGGAATGTGCCGAAGCACATATCATTTCGCATTGAGAAGATATGCGAGAAATGCGCGTACCTTTTCAACACGCGGCGTGTTTCCTATCACGCCTACATACAGATTACCATCTATTTCAGCACTGCGGAATATCGGAAATCCGGAAACATCAACTGCGTTGACCTGCTGTTCTGTTACAGCTTCGTAGGTGTCAGCCTCATTCAGGCTGTACTCGACCGAGTTGTCCTCAAGTATTACAGTGCCTTCCGTCAGGTAAGGTCTGAGTTCTTCATAAAGCTGTGCGTCATCTTTCAGCACAGTGTCCATATCCATCAGAAGTCCGCTTGCGGACATCTGTGAATACGCGTTGTCGTTCATCAGCGCTACATCCATCTGCTTCGCACTGATCGCGCCGAGGATCTTCATCTTTGATGCATATACATACTGGTGATCTTCTACTGTTGGATCCTCATCGATATACAGGTCTGCGTAGACAAGCACTTCGTTTTTCTTCAGATCCAGGCCGATATCTTCCAGAAAGTCATCTGTCATCTTCTGCATCATGTCTTCCCCGAATACGGTATTGACATAAGCGGTATACAGGACGGGCTCCTTCTTCGTCAGCGTATGGACCAATGAAAAAATACCCACAGCCAGGACGACAAACGCCGTAAACAGAGGCAGTTTATAGTACGTAAGGATGTACTCTGCCTTTTCTTTTTTGTTCATCCTGTGGAACGACCTTCTGACAGCCGCACGTTCTTTCGGTGATCCTCTCATTATTCTTCCTCTTCAGGCCTGTATGAGATGAGCCGGAATACATTGATCAGCATGTAGGAAGACAGCAGTGCGCATAATCCTTCTCCGAACAGGATCAGCGGTGTAAATATTGCAACTACAGCATAGAACATTACAAAGTGGATCGCAACTACCGTGATCGTACAGAACAGATAATGTATGCCGATCAGCAGTGAATTCTTGATCATGGCTTTATCGGTGTTCTCAAATCTCGCGATCAGCGGAAAGACATAGACCAGGATCACGACATAGATGATCGATATTGCGATCAGCAGTGCCAGATTCATCGTCCACATGATCGCCAGGCTTCCGGTAGTCATTGAACGCATATGCAGAACGACATAGAAATCCCCGCCGATCAGGATACCCGCAAGCAGCAGCCCCATCCATATCCTGGTTGCCTGTTTGAAGTTATCACGGAAAGCAAGAATGAACTGTCTTGTAATATTCGATTCCCTTTCATCAGCGATCTTCAGTGTAACTGAATATAAGGCTGTTGTTGAAGCTCCGATCGTTATGATCGGCAGCGAGCATATCATCCACATCATATTCAGCCAGCAGGCATAGCTGAGTTTCAGAAACAGCTGACTGAATTTGCTGTCGTAGGAAAAGATATTCATAGGTTTCTCCGTATCAGAATTCGGTGGACTCCCTCAGGACAAGGTCTGTTGCGACATAGATCGTCCTGTATTCCATTGAAGGTTCCTCGATCCTTGTCATCAGCAGATGCAGTGCGGAAAATGCCATAGACTGGGAGTGAATGTGGACGGTCGACAGTGCCGGATGGAAGATCCTCGATTCATGGGAATCGTCAAAGCCAAGAAAACGGGTCTTCTTCAGAATGTTTTTATGGCTCAGGATAAGCAGCTGTATTGCGTCGATCGCGACAAAGTCATTCGCACAGATATATACATCCGGTATATCCTTCAGGTTTTCAAGGAGATCCGCAAGTGAATCGGTATCCTTATCCTTAGTGTTGATCACATAGTGTTCATTGATCTCGATGCCTGCTGATATCATTGCAAGACGGTAAGCACAATAACGTTCCCAGAACGACTGGCAATGTTCGTAATCACCGATGAAGCCGATCTTTGTCAGACCTCTCTCGATCATCAGATTAACAAAATGCGTGATCTCCGTATAATTATCCATCAACAGCTGGTCACCATTAACGGAACGTTCGTTTTTCCGTGCCGGGCCATCCACGAACAGGACAGGAATACCAAGTTCGCTGATCATATCACAGTAACGAGGATCAAAGACTTCAATACAGATGATTCCTTTTGATCGTTCCTGGCTGAATGTACGGGGAAGAGACCTGTTTTTGATGTTCTCACGTGATATACGGTGGACAGACAATGTATATCCCATCTGTGTGATCTCTTCATGGATATTATCCATAAAAAGTGAAGCGAAATGTGAATTGCTCAAACTGATCGTTGTAAACAGTGAGATCTCTCCTGATTCTTCCTGTTTTGCTTTTTTTGAAGTCCCGATACTTGTCATGGACGCAACATAAGAAAACTGCTTATATCCCATTTCTACCGCCTTCTCAAGAATTTTGTCCCGGGTAGCTTCGGCAATCCCTTCAGAGTTGTTGATGGCTTTCGATACCGTATTGCGGGACATTCCAAGCGCATCTGCAATATCCTGGATCGTGACTTTCTGTTTCATATATTGGTCCTCTGCTTCTGATTCATATTCTATCATCAGAATAGACAGTTGACAAACAGACGCCAAGTCAGAATTGTGCATTTGCACAATTCTTTATATATCAATATAACCCATCTTTCAAGGGCAATTATTCATTAAAATTGTGCATTTGCACATTTTTTATGGGATTATTCTACTTTTTTATTGCACCGTATATATTCAAATGCTAGTATGGTTGTATCTCGAAGTAAGCGCTATCATGATCTGCATTCATCCGCCGAAAAATGCATTTCCGATAGCAGCACTTCTTCTAAAGGAGGGTTTTAATGGGAAAGGCTTCTGGAAACAGTACAGCAGGTGCTGCTTCAAGTTCGAAGCTGCATAACGCTCTAGTGTACTTCAGACAGCACTGGCAGCTCTATCTGATTTTTATCATGCCGGCATTCCTGCTGACGATAATCTTCAGATACTTACCTATGGGCGGTATTCTGATCGCGTTTACAGAATATAACCCGATCCGAGGTATCCTGGGCAGCGAGTGGGTCGGTTTCTCACACTTCTCACGCTTCTTGTCTTCACCGGACTTCCTGAGTTATCTGATGAATACTCTGAAGCTGAGCGTATTCGGCCTGCTGTGGGGATTCCCAATCCCGATCCTGCTTGCATTCCTGCTGAATAGGATTCTCAGCACAAGTATCAAGCAGAAAATTCAGCTGGTTCTGTACATGCCGAACTTCATTTCAGTCATCGTCCTCTGCGGTATCGTCCGTATCCTGCTGTCGCCAACCGGAATGATCAACTCCATGCTCGGAACATCTACAAACTTCATGACAATGCCTTCAGCTTTCCGTACGATCTATATCGCCTCCGGAATCTGGCAGGGCGCAGGATGGGCTTCCATCATCTATACTGCTGCCCTTTCCAACGCCAGCAAAGAACTGAAGGAAGCTGCTGTCATTGACGGCGCGAACATCATCCAGCAGATCAAAGCAGTCGAATGGCCGGCTATCAAGGATACCGTCCTGATCCAGTTCATTATGTCTGTCGGCAACATCATGAGTATCGGCTTTGAAAAAGCATATGCTCTGCAGACTGACCTGAACCTGTCGACATCCGAGATCATCTCGACCTACGTCTACAAAAAAGGTCTCTTGGACGGTGACTACGGTTTCTCTACTGCAGTCGGTCTGTTCAACACCGTCATCAACGTTATCCTTCTGATTTCGATGAACAAGATCGTTCAGAATATGAATGAAGGAAAAGGTATCTGATGAGGAGGCAAGGATATGGAAAAGAAGAAAAAGAGTGAGTTTTCCAAGTATCCCGTGGAAGATAAAACCATTTTGATCATCGGTTATATCCTTCTCGGACTCTTCATCGTCGCGATCATCCTGCCGATGGTCTACATTATCCTCGCTTCGTTTATCGATCCGATCGTACTGCAGAACTCCGGCATCACATTCGATTTCTCCAAGTGGACACTCACAGCATATGAACGTGTCCTCTCCAATGCACAGATCTGGGTAGGTTTCAAAAACGCGCTGATCTATTCGGTCCTGTTTACATTCATCTCGGTCATCATTACGCTGCTTGCGGCATATCCGATGTCCCGTCCAGATTTCAAGGGTAAAGGTTTCTTCAACATCCTGTTTGTTATCACGATGTTCTTCGGCGGCGGCCTGATCCCCACATATTTGCTGATCTCCAACCTGGGTATGCTTGATACCATCTGGGCAATCCTGATCCCCGGCGCGTTCAGCGTGTGGAACATGATCATAGCGAGAACATATTACATGGGTATTCCCCGTGACCTGCAGGAAGCTTCTGAAATCGACGGCGCTGATGAAATGGTCTATTTCTTCCAGATCCTTCTTCCGGTCTGCACACCGATCATCGCTACGATCTCCATGTGGCAGTTCGTCGGTATGTGGAACAGCTACTTTGATGCAATGATCTATCTCAACAGTGCATCAAAACAACCGCTGCAGCTCGTACTTCGCTCTATCCTGATTCAGAACCAGCCGGAAGCAGGCATGGTCTCCGATATGCAGTCTACTGCGGAACGTGCGCGCCTTGCAGAACTTCTTAAGTATGCAACGATCATCATCTCCAGCCTTCCGCTGATGATCATGTATCCGTTCTTCCAGAAATACTTCGATAACGGAATCATGGCCGGCGCGATCAAGGGCTGACAACAAAACAATAATCGGAGAAAGAAAAATCAAAAGGAGTCAACATGACAAATTTATTTAAAAAAGGCAGTGCTCTTATCCTCTCCATGGCGACAGCAGCTGTTCTCCTCGCAGGATGCGGCGGAGGCGGCGGTGCTTCCGGCGGCGGTGCTTCCGGCGGAACAGACGTCGATCCGGCTACTCTCGCATTCCCTCTTGCTGAAAAAGCAGAGATCAACGGTCTGACAAACTTCCCTGCAGGAACAGAGTCTGAGCCGAACAACCGTACGATCTTCAAGCGTCTTGAAGAAAAAACAAACGTTCATGTTAACTGGAAGACGATCCAGTCCGACCAGTGGGGCGACAAGATCCAGCTCGAAATGTCCAACGTCAAGACACTTCCCGACTTTGTCTTCAATGCCGGCTTCGGTGATACAGACCTGCTCAAATATGCTAAGCAGGGTGTCATCCTGAACCTTGAAGATTACATTGACAAATACATGCCGAACCTGCAGAAAGTCTTCGAACAGGCTCCTGAATACAGAGCAATGTGCACAGACGCAGATGGTCACATCTGGGCTCTGCCGTGGATCGAACAGCTCGGTTATGAAAAGACAGCGATCCAGACGATCGATAACATGCCTTTCATCAACAAGAACTGGCTTGACTTCCTCGGACTCGAAATGCCGACAACAGTTGATGAATTCGAGCAGGTGCTGATCGCATTCCGCGACAACGCAGCTGATCTCAAGAAAGAATTCAATATTGACGGTGATATCATTCCGATGTCCTTCATCATGAACGATGGCGGTCAGGACCCGATGTCTCTGGTCAACGGCTTCGGCGAAGGTATTGGCGATCCTGATAAGGGAAGACATATCGCTGTTACAGATGACAAGAAGGTTGTCTGCTCTGCAACTCAGGAAGGCTTCAAGAAAGGTCTTGCTTATCTCCATAAACTCTATGAAGAAAAACTGATCGACCCTGAAGCATTCACACAGGAATGGTCCACATATGTTGCCAAGGGTAAGTCCGGACGTTATGGCGTATGCTTCTCCTGGGACGTTGCGAACATTGCTCAGGTCTCCATGGATGACCTGATCGCCGGCAAGAGCTGGGTACCGCTGCCTATGCTGCAGGCTGATACAAAGAACCTCACACCTGGCAATGGTTCCTTCACATCCGGTTTCGACAGAGGCCGCTGCGTTGTAACTGCTGTTGCTAAGAACCCTGCTCTCGTATGCGCATGGCTCGACCAGATGTATGATCCGTTCCAGTCTCCTCAGAACAACTGGGGTACATACGGTGAAGACGATGACTTCGATATCTTCGAACTCGGCACAAATGCTGCCGGCGAAGAAATGCTGAAGCACTGCTGGCTCGGTGACGCTTCTCCTGTAGAAGTACGTGAAGCAGAAGCTGTTGGCGGTCCGCTTGCGATCCTCGACTCCTATTATGATAAATATGTAACATGCCCTGATGATGCACAGTACAGACTTAACTGGATCAAGGACATTTACACACCTGATATGCATACGAAGTATGTTGTACCGAATGTCTTCATGACAACAGACGATGTTAAAGAACTCTCCAACCTGCAGGCTGATATCACTAAGTGCATCAACACTGCTAAGTCTGACTGGGTAATGAACGGATTCACAGACGCTGACTGGGATAAACTCCAGAAAGATCTTGAAAGCTACCAGCTTCCTAAGTACCTGTCCATTTACCAGAAATACGTTGACGAATACTACAAATAATCTAAACTTAAATACAATGGGATATCCGCTCTGAAAAGGGCGGATATCTCATACTTGAAACAGGAGTAAAAAAGAAATATGACAAGTCAGATACTAAATGAAGCTCGGAATTATGAAATGACTGAAGGGGAATTACTCCCGGCAGAAACACGGCCCCTGTTTCATCTCACGCCTAAGATCGGTTGGATGAACGATCCAAACGGCTTTTCACAGTACAACGGAGTGTACCACCTGTTTTTCCAGTATTATCCTTATCGGAAAAAATGGGGACCCATGCACTGGGGACACGCAACGACCAAAGATTTTCTGAAATGGGAATTTATGCCGTGTGCCCTGGCACCCGATACCGTACCTGATTCCGGCGGATGTTTCTCCGGCAGTGCTGAAACGACCGATGACGGCAAACACCTGCTGATGTACACAGGTGTTGTAAAGATCTCAGACCTTGATGAAGAGAACTTCGTTCAGACTCAGTGTGTTGCGATCGGTGATGGAGTTGACTATCAGAAATATGATGGAAATCCTGTTATCAACTACACAGATATCCCTGAAGGTCTCAGTAAATATGATTTCCGTGATCCGAAGATCTGGCGTGAACAGGATGGAACTTACCGCTGTGTTGTCGGTGCATGTACCGCTGATAGAGACAAAAAAGGCCGTATCCTCTACTTCAAAAGCAGTGATGGATTGAAATGGGAATTCATCAGTGTTCTCGCAGAAAATGATGGTACTTTAGGTGCCATGTGGGAATGCCCTGATTTCTTTGAACTCGACGGCAAATATGTCCTGATGGTCAATCCGCAGGATGTCCTGCAGAACGATCAGTTCAACTGCGGCAATGTATCCGTTGCGATGATCGGCACATTCGATCCTGAGACCGGCAAATTCACCAAAGAACATGCACAGCTCGTTGACTACGGAATCGATTTCTATGCCACTCAGACGCTGCTCAGCAGTGACGGCAGAAGGATCATGACCGCCTGGATGCAGAACTGGGACAGTACTACATACACATTCCGCAGTCTCCGCTGGTTCGGACAGTGCATCATTCCCAGAGAACTTTCTGTCAGGGACGGCATGCTCATCCAAACTCCTGTCAGGGAAATTGAACAGATCCGGAAAAACCGTGTTGTTTATGAAAACGTCCCTGTCAATGGAAAGCTCACACTGGATGGTGTAAGCGGCAGAACGATCGATATGACTGTACGGATCCGCCCGGAATTCTCCGGAAGCTACCGCAAGTTTGAACTCCGTGTTCGTGAAGATGACGAGCATTATGCATCACTGGTATACAGACCTGCAGAAAATACACTCAGATTCGACCGTTCAAACTCCGGAACCAGAAGAGCTACGACGCATACAAAAAAATGCACGCTTCCCGACAGGGACGGTGAATTGACACTGCGTATCATTCTTGACCGCTACAGCTGTGAAGTATTTATTAATGAAGGTGAAAAAGTCATGTCAAACATGATCTTTGCAAGCCCGAAAGCTGAAGGGATCAGTTTCATCAATCTCACCGGATCAGTATTTATCGATGTCGAAAAATACGATCTTGAATTAGACTGATAGATCAAGCTGTCTTACGGGACAGCTTTTTATTGATCAGCAGACAGTGCAATGCACTTTTTTTTATATACATGCAAGCCGACTCCATAAAAAAACCCGATACCGGAAGCCGGTACCAGGCTGTGTTATGATCTGTTCTTTACAGTACTTCGACCAGTTCGATCAGGAAATTCAGTTCCTTTCCTGCCATTTCATGGTTTGCGTCGAATGTGATCATCGTATCTGTTTTCTCTGCAACCGTTACAGGGAATGCTCTGCCGCTCATATCCTGGAGGTAGACTCTCTGTCCTTTTTCGAGACCTTCAGAACCGGGAAGTTCTGTCATCGGTACCGTGAATACCTGTCTGGGGTCCGGCATGCCGTATGCTTCTTCAGGCATCAGATGAACATTCTTTGTTTCCCCGACTTCCATGTCAGCTACAGCAGCATCAAACCCTTTGATCATCATTCCTGCTCCGCAGATAAATTCAAGCGGCTGTCCGCGGTCATAGGAAGAGTCAAACTGTGTACCGTCATTCAGAGTTCCCTTGTAATGAACACGGCATGTCTTTCCGACATTCTTTCCTGAAAATACAGGTTCTGCATCTCCGCAGTGTCCGCAGCATTCATGCCCTTCTTCATGTTCATGACCGCCGCAGCACTCATGTCCCTCATCATGTTCGTGATCACCGCAGCATTCGTGGTCTTCTCCGTGATGGTCATGATGATCACATGTAATATCAGCTGATGACAGCTCACCTTTCAGGTATGCTTCAACAGCCTGGTCTGCGTCACCCTCTGCACCGGAGCACAATGTGATCCCTGCGTTCATCAGAGCGTTCTTTGCGCCGCCGCCAATACCTCCGCAGATCAGGACATCGATCACCTGCTGTGCAAGAAGGCCTGCCAGTGCGCCGTGTCCGATTCCATTGGAAGAGATCACTTCAGAGGAGATCACCTTCCCGTCTTCTACTGTATAAACTTTGAAGTTTTCTGTTCTTCCGAAATGCTGGAATACATTTCCGTTTTCATATGTTACTGCAATCTTCATTTCTTTTTTTACCTCACGTTCTCCATTATAACGGAAATACGGGAAAAGCCAAACCAAATAAAACAGGTCCTTCAGTCTGAGGACCTGCTTCATGATCATTCTTTTGTTCTGATATTGACAACTGCCTTTTTGCCGCTGCCGTTCTCTGTGACCGTTATCTTGGATCTCCCGGCGGTCATACCTCCGGTGACCTTGATCTCAGCACGATATCCTCCGGAAGTGTTCCTTGTTATGGCAGTCAGTCTTGGACCGCACATATCCGGATCAGATGATTTGATCGAAACGGACTGAGGTTTGTGATCAAAATCCGCATACAGAGTAATCGTTTTGTTCTTTGATACAGCGATCGTTTCACTGCCTATGATCTTTTCATTCCCTCCGGAAAGCTGTACTGACATCGTTATACTGCGGATGAGTTCCTGCAGGTAGATCTTCTGCTGATCAAAGTGTCCTGTTCCATCCTTGCTTTCTGCCTGAACGATGATATAGCCTGAGGAATAATTCGTGACTCCGAGTTTGCTGAGAAGTTTGGAGGAAACAGTGATCTTTCCTGTCTTCGATATTTTGATCAGTTTCATTTCTTTGATCGTATCCAGACAGTCATAGCCGTTGATCACAGCCCTCTCAAGACTCCACTTAACGGTACTGACAGAAGGCTTGCCATAGACCTTACCGATCACTGCTGTCAGCTGGCAGCTTTTCCCGATTACCATGGAATTGATATCTTCAATAATGTTTACGTTCTTTACAGGTACTGTCAGGAATATACCGGATGTCGGCATCGTGACCTTAACCTTGACCGAAGCCTTTTTACCTGACCCGTCAGATGCTTTGCATGTAATGATCGTTGTACCGGCTTTCATAGCTGTGACTTCGCCGTCAGATGTGACTTTCGCTACTTTTGGCTGGCTGGATGTCCAGATCGGTCTTGTTTCTGCTTCTCCGACAGCTGTCGTAAGAACAGCGCTCAGACTGATGCTGTTGTCTGTCTGATCTGTTTCAGGAAGATCCACTGCATACACGGAAGCAGATCTGACCGGTTCATGATCCAGCAATACGCTCACTGCAGTAACTTTATGACATACTGTCACAGCATATGATCCTTCTGCACCGGATCCGTCTTTTGCGACAGCTTTGACAGTTATAACAGTTCCTTCCGGGACACCTTTTTTCACGCTCAGCAGGCCGGTTTTATCGATCGACACATAATTCTGATATACCGGATCTGAGACTTCCGCTATACTCCAGACTGTTTTTCTGTTATCTGCTGTCTTTGGCCAGACAACAGCTTTCATCTGAAGAGTCTTTCCGGGAAGGATCCCGTTCCTTCCGATTACGGAAATACTGTCGGAAAGACGTTTTACCGTGACCCTGCATTTTGCCTTTTTCACAGTATTCTGGAACCGGATCTTCAGCCAGATATTTGTTTCTCCTTTACCCGCTGCAGTAACGATACCGTTCTCATCAACGACCGCGATCTGTTCGTTGTCTGAATACCATTGATAATCATCCGGCCGGTATTTACTCAGATCAGCTTTACTGCCGTCTTCCAGGACGATCGCTTTAACGCCTACTTCAGCAGTTCCCGGATTCATTTCTGAATAATTCAGCGCAAGGCTCGTATTGATCAGACTGATCTTCTCGATCCTTTGATCCGTAACAGATGGTACAGGACCGCCTGTCCGGATCTGCAGTGATGAGATATCACTGATCACACCAGTGCCGCTGATCACTGCAGCCTTTACTGTCAGGATCGTATTGTATGGTTTTCCGGACAGATCTGTTTCTCCGGTATACAGGTCACCGCATATAACTTTTCTGTTTCTGACAGCAGGTTTCCTGCCATCCAGTGTGTAGATGATCTGTGCCCTTTCATCCGGATCAACAGCAGTGATCGACAGTATATTGGTACTGCTGTCGAAAGAGATCATCGGAGCAGATTCTTTTTCACCAAACAGTTTTTTCAATGAAACGATACCGGCTCCCATCTGTCCGCTCACGGAGGATGAACCCGCCTTGATAATGCGTTCCATCTGATCCGGTGATGTATATCCGTAGGCACTCATATAGAGTGCTGCACTTCCCGCCGCAACAGGAGATGCCATGGAAGTACCGTTCATGGTCCGGTATGAAGATGTTGAACTGTAGCTGTAATATGATGAACTGATCTCAGAACCAGGAGCAGAAATGTCACACCATTCCCCATAGCAGGAATAAGCTGCCCTGCTTCCTGTTCTGCCCACTGCAGCAACGCCGATCACATGATCGTAGCCCGCAGGATAGCATTTTACGTTCGTTCCGTAGTTTCCCATTGCGGCAAACAATGTGGAACCTGATTCATAAGCAGTAGTCACTGCATCCTGAACTGTCTGACTGTAAGAAACAGTGCCGAAGCTCAGGTTCATGATCCATGCGCCATCTTCAGCCGCAAGCAGGATCGCTTCTGCAATATCAGACGCTGCAGCTGAGTTACCGCGGAATACATTATATGAATAGATTGTAGTATCAGGTGCGATGCCTGCTCCACCGGCTCCGTTGCCCAGTGAACCGGCAATAATTCCTGCAACATGTGTTCCGTGCGCGTTGGAAGGACTTGTTGAAATACTGCCGACCGGACGCAGCACGACTTTGCCTGCCAGTTCTTCATGGTTCTCCTGAACTCCCGAATCAATGACGGCTACTCTAACGTCAGGACTTCCTATAGTGACACCCCATGCCTCATATGTTCCGATCATGTCATGGTACCACTGCCAGCAGTACGTCTCCTGTGTCGTATATGAGACCTGTTTCAATAAAGGATCCGGTTCTTCAAGCGTATCGACCCAATACTCCCAGTCAGTCTTCTCAGGGACATGGAATGACTGCAGCATTGACCCCTGTCCGTCAATTACCGGTTCTTCATCGACCGGTTCATCCAGATATACGAGCCAGTTTGCGTCTACTGCAGGCAGAGCAGAATCAAGGTCCATTCCTGTTTCAACTGCCTCATATACGTTCATGCCATTCTCCGGAAGACGGATCACTGCTACATTCGTACTGTATGATATCAGCTCTCCGCCATAGCTGAGTGCTGCTTGTCTGGCATATTCCTCGGATTCCGCGATCAGTATGATCTCATTTGCTATATAGTCTGTTCCCTCGGTTTTTTCAGCCAGTGTCTCCAGTACCTGATGTTCTGCCATCTGCTGTTTTTTCAGCATCTGTTCTTCAGTGATCTCAAAATACGGTTCCGGTTCTATGATCTCCGGATCATGATCTTCCGGTACAGTCGGTTCCGTATCCTCTGCTTCATGATTCTGTTCAGGTGTTTCTTCCTGTTCTTCAGGTTCATCAGGCTCTTCTATGATTTCTTCAACCTGTTCTTCCCGGATCAGTTCTCTCTCTTCAGGTTCTTCTTCGATCACAGTTTCCGACAGGATCTCTGTCTCATTTTCCGGTTCTTCAGTAGACACTCCGGTTTCTGCTGTTTCGGTCAATTCTTCAGCATACACAGGAAAATGCTGTGCAGCTAAACACATCATCAGCAGAAATGTTGTACATCTTTTCATACGTGTCTCCCGAATCTTTTGATCTCACATCATTGCAGACCTGACTGGACAAAGCAATATGACTCTCTGCAGCAGGATGATCGACCATATACCGTTCCTGGCATTTGCTGAACGGCTCATGCTGTTATTTTACAATATTGCCTGCCTGCGTTGTATCCTTATTGCCCTTTTGCCGGTAAATATCCACGAAAAAAGACAGTCCGCTGATTGGACTGCCTTCATGAATTGTTTCGAAATTACAGATTCCTTCCGGATACACTCAGTCGATTCAGAGCCTTTTCCAGTGCGATCCTTGCACGCTGGATATCATAGTTCGGATTATCCGAAGCAAGTCTCCTCTCTGCACGCTGTCTTGCAGATTCTGCACGTTCAACATCGATCTCTTCTTTCGACTCGACCGCATCTGTCAGGATTTCCGCCAGATTATCACGGAAGTAGAACAACCCGCCGGCTACAGCATATTCCTGCCGTCCGTCAACCTCTTCCGTTGACATCTTTCCGATCTTCAGCATCGTTACCAGCGGCATGTGATTCGGGAGAATTCCCCTTTCACCATCCGTTGTCACGATATTGATGATCGAAGCGTCCATTTCTTTATATACTCCCTTCGGAGTCACGATGCGGCAATGAATCATCATTTCAGTGTCTCTGCCTTCCTGACAACATCTTCGACCGTACCTACAGACATGAACGCCTGTTCCGGCAGATCATCGTATTTACCGTCAAGAATTTCACGGAAGCTTCTGACTGTTTCCTCGACAGGTACATATACACCCTTGATACCGCTGAACTGTTCAGCAACTGAGAACGGCTGTGAGAGGAAGTTACGTACACGTCTTGCGCGTGCAACGATCTTCTTATCATCTTCACCGAGTTCTTCCATACCGAGGATCGCAATGATGTCCTGCAGTTCCTTATATCTCTGAAGGATCGCCTGTACTTCACGTGCAACTTCGTAATGTTCTTCACCGATGACCAGCGGATCCAGGTTACGGGAACCTGAAGCCAGCGGATCAACTGCCGGGTAAATACCCAGGGCAGCAATGCTTCTTTCAAGGACTGTCTTGGAGTCCAGATGAGAGAATGCTGTTGCAGGTGCAGGGTCTGTCAGGTCATCTGCGGGCACGTAAATTGCCTGGACAGATGTAATGGAACCTTTATCCGTTGAAGTGATACGTTCCTGCAGCTGGCCCATTTCCGTTGCCAGAGTCGGCTGATAACCGACGGCACTCGGCATACGGCCAAGCAGAGCGGATACTTCGGAACCTGCCTGTGTGAAACGGAAGATGTTGTCAATGAACAGCAGCACGTCCTGATGTTCTTCATCACGGAAGTGTTCTGCCATCGTCAGAGCAGACAATGCAACACGCATTCTGGCACCGGGTGACTCATTCATCTGGCCATATGTCAGAACCGTATTCTTCAGGACACCGGATGTCTTCATTTCATAATACATGTCGTTGCCTTCACGGGTTCTTTCACCAACGCCCGCAACAACAGAACGTCCGCCGTGTTCGATCGCAATATTATGGATCAGTTCCTGCATCAATACTGTTTTGCCTACTCCGGCACCGCCGAACAGACCGACTTTACCACCCTTGGAATAAGGACAGAGCAGGTCGATGACCTTGATGCCTGTTTCCAGGATTTCTGTTGATGTCTGCTGCTGAGCAAATGTAGGTGCTTCTCTGTGGATCGGCATCTTTTTCTTAGCGTCTACCGGACCCAGTCCGTCGATCGGCTGACCGAGGACGTTGAACATTCTTCCAAGGACCTCATCACCTACAGGTACCGAGATCGGTGCTTCGGTGTCAATGCAGTCCATTCCGCGCATCAATCCGTCGGTAGAAGACATAGCAATACAGCGCACGATATCGTCACCGATATGCTGTGCGACTTCTGCAGTCATCTGATGATCTCCTTCTCCGATCAGAATTGCATTACGGATAGACGGAAGATCATTCGGATCAAAGCGGATATCGATGACAGGTCCGATAACCTGTACAATTTTTCCTGTTTTGCTCATATTCGCCTACCTTCTTTCTAGACAGCCGCGGAACCGCCGACGATCTCGGTGATCTCCTGCGTAATTGCTGCCTGTCTTGCTTTGTTATATTCGAGCTTGAGACTGGAGCTGAGTTCATCAGCATTGTCTGTAGCTGTCTTCATTGCGACACGTCTGCTGCCTTGTTCAGCAGTTGTGGATTCCATCCAGTCTGCATAAACAACATCATGGATCATCATCGGAATCAGCTGATCCAGAATTGTCTGGGCATCCGGTTCAAATAACGTTTCCACATAATCGCCTGTTTTTTCCGGTACATCTTTTAATGTCAGATCACAGGGAAGAAGTTGATCGATCTCAGGAACAAAGCTCATTGTGTTTACAAACCTCGTATACAGCAGTTCAACTGTACCGACTTTGTTGTCCCTGTACAGACTGATTCCTTCATCAACCAGATCTTTCAGTTCAAGGAATGTCATACGGTCAGAACTGATCGGATATTCGTTGATCAGGTTGAACCCTTCTTCTCTTAACTGACGGTAGAGTGATGTTCCGACCAGGATCACTGGATCCTTTTTATCGAGTTTTTCTCTCGCCAGTTTAACAACATTCTGATTGTAGCCGCCGCACAGTCCAAGATCCGAGCAGAAGATGATCGTCACTTTTGCGTCAGAGGTTTTGGATTCAAGATATGTGCATTCAACTCCCGGGTTGTTTGCGACGATCTCATCGACCGTATCCTGAAGCCTCTGCGCATACTGTCTGTTGGCTTCCATCGCATTGCGCTGTTTCACCAGTTTGGCATTGGCGATCATTTCCATTGCCTTGGTGATCTTGCGCGTGCTGTTAACTGACTTGATCCTTGTACGAAGTGCCTGCTTCGAAGCTGCCATATCAGTTCACTCCTTTTACAAGTTTAAACTGTCTGAGTGCCTCTGCCATTGCAGCATGAACCTTTTCTGTCAGTTCAGGGCTCAGAACACCTGTCTCCTCTATTTCGTTTACAACGTCTTTTGCGTATTCGTGGAAATAGCGATGCATATTACGTTCGAAGTCTCTGACATCTTCCGTATTTACATCATCCATATAGCCGTTCTTTGCGGCAAACAGTGACAGTACCTGGTCGCACATGGACATCGGCTGGTACTGAGGCTGTTTCAGAAGTTCGGTCAGCTTTGCGCCGTGATTCAGGATCTTCTTAGTTGCTGCATCCAGGTCGGAACCGAACTGTGAGAATGTCAGCATTTCATGGTACTGCGCAAGATCAAGCTTCAGGGATGAAGAAACATTCTTCATCGCTTTTGTCTGCGCATTGGAACCTACACGGGATACTGAGAGACCACTGTCAACTGCCGGACGGATACCGCTTGCAAACAGGTCTGTCTGCAGGAAGATCTGGCCGTCTGTGATTGAGATGACATTAGTCGGAATATATGCCGAGATGTCACCTGCCTGTGTCTCGATGATCGGAAGTGCTGTCAGGGAACCTCCGCCAAGCTCATCGGAGAGCTTCGCTGCACGTTCCAGAAGACGGCTGTGCAGATAGAAGACATCGCCGGGGAACGCTTCACGTCCCGGAGGCCTTCTCAGCAGCAGAGACATTGTTCTGTATGCAACGGCATGCTTGGAAAGGTCATCATAGATGATCAGGACGTCTTTGCCCTGTTCCATCCATTCTTCACCGATCGCACATCCTGCGTACGGTGCAATGTACTGCAGAGGAGCGCTTTCCGATGCGGAAGCATTGACGATCGTCGTATATTCCATTGCATCGTTTTCACGCAGCTTCTGCACCAGTCTGGCAACAGTACTTTCTTTCTGTCCGATCGCTACATAAATGCAGTTAACATTTTTGCCTTTCTGGTTGATGATCGTATCGATCGCAATCGCTGTTTTACCTGTTTCACGGTCGCCGATGATCAGCTCACGCTGACCTTTACCGATCGGGATCATTGAGTCGATAATTTTCAAACCTGTCATCAGAGGCTGGAAAACGCTCTTTCTGGTCATAACACCGGGAGCTACACGCTCGATCGGTCTTGTCTTGCTGGCAGCGATCGGTCCGCCGTTATCGATCGGCTGTCCAAGTGAATTAACAACTCTTCCGAGCATCGCATCACCGACCGGCACTTCCGCAATTCTTCCCGTTCTGCGAACTTCGTCGCCTTCTTTGATTAATGTATCATTACCAAGCAAAACGGCACCGATATGATCTTCTTCCAGGTTCAGCACCATTCCTGTGACTCCGTGAGGGAATTCCAACAATTCAGAGGACATCGCCTTGTCAATCCCCTGGACCATTGCAATACCGTCACCGACACTGATTACATAACCGACATCGTCGGAATGTATTTTCTGATCATAGTTCCGGATCTGTTCTTTAATCAGAGCACTGATCTCTTCCGGTCTGATCTCTTTCATACCTGTCCTCCTCTCAGCAGAGCTTCCTTCATACCTTCAATACGCCGTTTCATCGATACATCAGTAATGTTGTTTCCGACCACGACCTTTATCCCTGCTATGAGCTGCTCGTCAATCTGATTTTTCAATACGATTTCTTTGCCTGTCTTTTTCTCCAGAGCACCTTTGATCTTTGCCAGAGCTTCATCATCCATTTTTCTTGCGGAATAGACCGTAGCTTCCTGAATGCCAAGTTCTTCGTTGGCTTTCTGGATCAGAACACGCAGGATTTCCTTCAGGTAATCCATACGTCCTTTATCAATCAGGAGATTCATAAAGCTGACCATGTACTGATCATATGCATCCGAAAAAACCCGATTGATCAGATCTTTCTTTTCTTCCTTTGTAACTTTGACAGCACGGAAAAAATCCAACAATTCCGGTGTATCTTCCGTCAGCTGAAGAATACTTTCCGCCTGCTGTTTTGTTTCTTTTACTGTGTTCTCGTCAAACGCAAGTTCGAACAGCGCCTGTGCATAGCGCTCGGAAATCTCACTGCTCATTGCCGGCTGCTTCCTTTACAAAAGCATCAACCGCCTGACGGTCAAGATCTACACTGCTCTGGTCGGAAATGAGTTTTCCAGCCGCAGCCATAGCGACTTCGATCATTTCCTGACGCATGGAACTGTACATTTCCTGACGTTCAGCCTGTATCTGTTCACGTGCTTTCCTACGTTCCGCATCAGCTTCCCTGGATGCCTGCGTAAGAATCGTTTCCTTTTCGTCCTTTGCCTGACGGACAGCAGCACTGACAATTTCCTCCGCTCTACCTGAAGCTTCGTTCAATTGTTCCAATGCCTTTCTGCGGTCACTCAGTGCTTCCTGCTTTGCCTGTTCGCTTTCAGCAAGATCTGCCTGCATTTTTTCCGCGCGCTTTGCCAGGAAATCCTGTACAGAAGCCCACAGAAACATTTTCATCAGCAAAAACAGAACGAGTGTACTGCATAACTGCACGATCATCGTCAGAGGGTTTGGCAGCAGCTGTCCTACAATGTCAATATCTATCATTGCAGAACACCTGTATTAATATACAAACATCAGAAGAATGGAAACCAGCAGTCCATAGATTGCACATGTCTCGGACAACGCAATACCAAGAATCATTGTTGAACGGATCTTTGATTCTGCTTCCGGGTTTTTGCCGATTGCATCACATGCATGCGCAGCGACTTCACCTTCGCCTCGTCCGGTCATCATACCTGTCATAACTGCCAGACCAGCACCAATTGCGATTAAACCATGATTGATATCCATAAATAGCTCCTCCTTATTTAAGCTCCTTTTTTGACTTCTTCGGGAATATCGTTACCAACAAGGACAACTGTCAATGTAACAAAGACAAGTGTCTGAATAAATCCTGAGAACAGATCGAAATAAGCATGCAGGATCGGTGTCAGGATCGGGGCAAGGAAATTGAATGCGCCCGACGCGCCGAAGATGCCTGCGATCGAGTTCGACAAGAACTGGCAGAATGAATAGATCAGCTGCATCATGATTCCGCCGCACAGTATGTTGCCGAACAAACGAAGTGACATTGATACCATCGTTGAGAATTTGCCGAAAATGTTCATCGGCAGCATGATCGCGATCGGTTCAATGAAACTATGAAGATAGCCTCCGATTCCTCCATACTTCAGTTCTACATACTGTATTACAAGCCATGTAATAATGGACAGCAGCAATGTAACACTGAGATTGGCTGTCGGAGAGGAGATACCGAACAAACTGATGATGTTGCATACAAAGATATATACAGCGATTGAAAGAACATATGGTGCATAGGATTGTGCGAATCGTTCTCCGCAGTTGTCCTTGACCATGTTGTATATTGTTTCAACACCCCAGATGACAGGTACAATTACTCCTTTTGGTTCAGCCAGCGGATCTGCACTTGATACTTTCTTCGACAGAACAACAATCAGAATTCCGATGATCGCTGTGACCAGGATGATCGTAAATACATCTGTCTGAACTTCCATATTTTACTCATCACTCTCCTTTCGCGGTAATAATGCTTCTACCGTAATGGTCATTTTGATGATCAGCAGACCGGCAGCACTTGCGAATATATTCATGTACTCCGGCAGTTTGACCGATATGATCATAACTGCTGCCATCAATGCATAGTTTATCAGAAAATGCAGGATACCTGTCCCCTTTTCTGCATATCCTCCGTCAACTACACTGTTCCAGTAACTGTCATTTCTGAAATACAGCAGAATGCCGATCATGGCACCTGCTAAAAATCCGGCAGCGTATTTCGGATGAATCAATCCTGTCAGTGAACCAAGAATTACAAGGACTGCACAGATCTTCCATGATCTTTTTTTCATCAGTCACTGCCCTTCCTTATAATTATCAATCCTTTTTTCACTTACAGCAATTGTTAAATGTATGGTTATTTCAGTTTTCATCTTCAATACAGCCAAGAATATCAAGAATCCTGTTCAGATCATCCGTATCTGTAAAATGGATCGTCAATGACTTTCCGGAAACTCCGACTTTTGTGCCGAGTTTTCCCGACAGTCTGTTTTCAAGATCCGTGATCATCGGATCCTTTTCCTTTACAGGTTTTTTCGTGATCGGTTTTTCCGACAGTTCCTTGACGTATTTTTCTACTTCACGTACGGACATTTTCTTTTCCAGTACTGTGCGGGCTGCTTCATACATCTGGTCGTCATCCTTCAATGCAAGAAGCGGTCTGACATGTCCCATGGTCAGTTTTTTGTCCGTTACCATCTTCTGTACTGTCTGGGGAAGCTTCAGCAGTCTCAGCATATTCGCGCAGTATTCACGGCTCTTGCCGACACGCTGTGCAAGCTTCTCCTGTGTATATCCCAGATTCTTTACCAGGCTTTCATATGCAGCAGCTTCTTCGATCGGATTCAGGTCTTCTCTCTGAATGTTTTCAAGGACCGAGATCTCCATCATCTCATCATCAGTGAAATCTACAGAGATGGCAGGAACAGTCTCAAGGCCCGCGATCTTTGCGGCTCTTAAACGGCGTTCACCGGTGATCAGATCAAATCCTGATATCTTGGATTTTCTGACCAGAAGCGGCGTAAATATACCGTGCTGACGGATCGAATCCGCCAGTTCATTCAGCGCCTGCGGCTCAAATTCTTTTCTGGGCTGATAAGGGTTCGGACGGATCTCGTTGATCGGGATCTCTATTTCCTTTCTGCCCGGTGCATCCTGTGCGTTGTTCTGAATGTCATCCAGAAATTTTTCAACATCGACATTAAAGATGTTGTCCAATCCTTTTCCGCCCAGTCCGCCTGTGTCACGTTTAGCCATTAACGTCCTCCTTTCTCATTATGAGAAATCACTTCTCTGACGAGTGCTGCATATGCTTTTGCGCCTTCCGATTTTGTGTCATATTCGAAGATTGAGACCTCGCGGCTCGGTGCTTCCGATAATCTGACATTTCTCGGAATATAGCATCTGTAGACTTTTTCTTTGAAATATTTACGGACTTCCTGCTGGACTTCTACCGACAGCTTTGTTCTGACGTCAAACATTGTCAGCAGGACCCCTTCAATGGATAGTCTGGGATTCCACAGCTTCTGCACCAGACGTATCGTTCCGAGCAGCTGTGTCAGACCTTCCAGCGCAAAGTATTCACACTGGACAGGGATCATAACGGTGTCTGCTGCAGTCAATGCGTTTGTATTCAGAAGTCCAAGAGAAGGCGGACAATCGATAATGATGTAATCGTAATCATTCCTGACCGCATCCAGTTTCTGCTTGAGGAGATTTTCCCTGCCTACCGCATAATTGGAAGACGCCATCTCAACATCCGCACCGGACAGATCGATCGTTGCGGGAAGCACATCCAGCGGCGGCATATCCAGCCTGACGGCATTCTGTCTTACACTGTCAGGTCCTACAAGGACATCATAAACGGTATGATTGCGATCAAAGCCGACTCTGTTGGCTCCGATCCCATGTGTTGCGTTTCCCTGCGGATCGAAGTCCACAAGCAGTATTTTCCTGTTTGCGTATGCCAGACCTGCAGAGAGGTTAATACTGGTCGTTGTTTTTCCTACGCCGCCTTTCTGGTTGGCGACTGCTATGATCTTTCCCATAATCTATTTCTATCTCCCCAGGTCATTTCGGTATCTTGATAATGATACGTGTATCCTGATCTGTTTCCTCGATGTCCGTGCTGACATCGATCCCCATCTTGCGGATCATCTGAATACACTGGTTTACTGAATTCAGCGCAATACGGGCATTTCTTGTAAATCCCTTTGTTTTTCTGCGCGGCGGTTTTTTTGCGGTAAGACTTTCAATATAGCTTTCTGTCTGCCGTACATTCAGTCCCTTATCAATAATATGCTCATATGCCTTTTCCTGTTTTTCTTCCGGAAGGCCGAGCAATGCCCTTGCGTGGCGTTCACTGATCCTCTTCTCAGCTACAGCATCCTGGATGTTTTCCGGGAGGTTCAGAAGCCTGATCTTATTCGCTACGGATGACTGTGACTTGCCGACACGCTCTGCAACCTGTTCCTGTGTCATACCGGTCTGGCGCATGATCTCTACATATGATTTGGCTTCTTCCACTGCAGTCAGGTCTTCACGCTGAATATTCTCGATCAGTGCCATTTCTGCAGCCTGACCTTCATCAGGTGAAAGGATATAGCAGGGAACCTCTTTCAGGCCTGCCTTTTTGCATGCGCGATAACGCCGTTCTCCGGCGATGATCTCATATCCGTTTTCTGCTTCACGGACAGCGATCGGCTGGATCAGTCCGTTGGCACGGATCGAAGCAGTCAGTTCATCCAGCGCTTTCTCATCAAAATTCAGCCTCGGCTGATATCTGGATGGTTGTATTGCATTGATGTCTATTTTGATCACCTGTCCGGTCTTATCACGATCCAGAAAATCAAATAAACCCTTTCCTGTGTTTCTCATTTCTATTACTTCCTGCTCCCAAGTGGTTTTTTACGTATCTTTGCATAAGGTCTGGGATACTGTTCCGGTGTATCCTTTTCTTTTCTGTACACCAGCAGCACCCGTTCCGAGCCGTCAGGCAGATTCTGTCTGATCGTTTCACTCTCCCTGCATCCGAGTGTCTTGACGGCAAACGTTCCTTCAATCGCCTCTTCCAGGCCTTTATCACCCTTCATGGCAAGAAAGATCCCGTCCTTACGGACCAGAGGAATACAGAGTTCTGCCAACACCGGCAGACCAGCGACCGCTCTGGCACATACTACATCATAATACGCTCTGAACTTCATGACATGTTCTTCAGCGCGTTCATTCAGTACTTTTACATTCTTCAGATCAAGTTCTTTGATCACTTCTTCCAGAAAACGGCATCGTTTTCCTGTAGGTTCGACAAGTGTTGCCTGCAGATCCGGATCCGCTATAGCAAATACCAACCCCGGAAATCCGGCACCGGAACCTACATCACATATTTTATTTCCCGGGAAATGAACCTGCAGCGGAAGCATACAGTCAAGAAAATGCTTTTCATATACCATCTCAGGTTCATCGACCGCAGTCAGATTCATTTTCTGATTCCACTCTTTTAAAAGCTCCGCATATCTGATCAGGCGGTTCTTCATCGTCTCATCCCATGAAATACCCAGGTTTACTGCGTGTTTTTCCAGTTCTTCTATCTGCATAATTGCTCCGTGTTGTCTATTTTACCATCAGAACAGACCGCCTGAAAGACGTTACAGCGATCACAGTGTTTTTATTTTTTGTGGAGAAAAAAGTTTTCCACAATTTTTCGTAAAAGCGCATCAAAAAGGATATCATTTATCACTTTGATATCCTTTTTTCTCATCATCGCATCGTTTTTGTAATAAAGTCAGCATTCGGTAATGTCTCGATCCATTCACAGAATGCGCGCCATTCAGGCAGGCGGTGATTTTTTCTCTGTGCGTAGATCGTTTTCAGCTGACGGTAATTTGTCGTCATGCGTGCTGTCAGTTTAAATCCGGCAGGATTAGAATAGAGGATCTCAAGATACTTTTCCGCAGCCACCGACATCAGTGTTCCGGTATCTTTGCCTTCTTCCTGAAGTCTCTTGATATCATTCTGCAGATCATTGTATTCCTTTGTTTTTTCTTTCATGATCTCAATGATCCTGGGATCCGTATATTCAATATATGCCCGGTCAAGATCAAACTTCGTGATCCTGTGCATGGTCGACTGTGAACTGACAAAGTCAAGGAAATGATACCGTTCAGCTTCGACCCATGCCTTGTTGGTAAATGTCAGATCAAACTGTACGATCACACCGTTCAGGAAGTTGTCATGTCCGCTTCCCGCAGGAGCGTTTGCGAGCTTCAGTGTCCGTTCCGTTACTTCTTCACTGACTTTGCTGAGATCTGTTGCCATCGGATATTTTGAACCGCGTACCGACTCATCAAATCCGTATACACATACATTGGATACTACTTCTTCATATCTCATAATTACGCCTTCTTTCCTTTGCCTTGCCTGATCGCGATCGCAAGTACTGCCAGATCAGCCGGATTGACACCGGATATTCTGGATGCCTGGCCCATTGTTGCAGGCTTGAACTTCATCAGCTTCTGTCTGCCTTCCAGGGACAGATTGTCGACCTGATCATAATCAAAGTCTGTTCCCAGTACCTGCTGTTCCATCTGGGCAAGTTTATTTGCTTCGCGCTTTGCCTTTGCGATATATCCACTATATTTTATATCAATATCGACCTTTTCGAGCAGCTCGTGATCTGCTGTTTCTCCGATGCATTCAAGCAGACCTTCCGATGTTACACCCGGACGCTTCAGCAGATCGATCCCTGATACTCCGCGGTGTTCATCACTGCTGTAACCGACTGATTCCAGGTATTCCTTTGTCTTCGGATCATCCAGCAGAAAACCGGTATCTTCCAGTTTCTGTTTGATGCCGTTCAGCTGTTCCATCTTCTGAAGATATTCATTGAATCTTTCTTCACTGACAAGCCCTGTCTCATATCCGTATTCGATCAGACGCTCCTGTGCATTGTCATGTCTCAGCAGAAGCCTGAATTCCGCTCTGGATGTCAGCAGTCTGTATGGTTCTGCTGTTCCTTTTGTTGTCAGATCATCGATCAGCACACCGAGGTATGACTCATCTCTGCGGAATACAAGCGGAGCCTTTCCATCCAGCTTTCTTGCGGCATTGATCCCCGCCAGGATCCCCTGTCCGGCTGCCTCTTCATATCCGGAGGTTCCGTTGACCTGACCTGCGGTAAACAGGTTTTCAATGATCTTGGACTCCAGTGAAGGCTTCATCTGGATCGGATCGACAGCATCATACTCGATCGCATATGCGTACTTTTTAATGATGCAGTGTTCAAAACCCGGCAGTGTATGCGTCATGGCTTCCTGCACATCTCTTGGAAGCGATGTTGAGAAGCCCTGTACATATGTCGTATCCATTCTCAAGGATTCCGGTTCCAGGAAAAGAAGATGTCTCGGTTTATCCGCAAATCTGACCAGCTTGTCTTCGATCGACGGACAGTATCGCGGTCCGACACCTTTCACAACACCGGAATACATACTGGACCGGTTCAGGTTCTTCATAATGATCTCGTGTGTTTCAGCTGTTGTGTGAGTCATATAGCAGGGAACCTGCTTTTCAAAGGGAAGGATCGATCTTGTTGTTTCCGAGAATCTCAGGAACGCGTCTGTTCCGGGTTCCAGGGATGTTTTGGAAAAGTCGATGCTTGAAGTCAGTACGCGCGGAGGTGTTCCCGTTTTCAGACGGAATGTCCTTAGTCCTGCTTCTCTCAGAGAAGCTGACAGGTCCGGCGTTGTTTTTTCAAGATCCGGTCCGCCTTCCTTTACTTCATCAGAGATCATATTGACACCGGCCATATAAGTACCTGTTGTCAGTATCACGATCTCGGAAGTGATCCTGCTGCCGTCGGTCAGAGTCACCCCGGTCACTCTGTTGTTTTCGGTATCGAGATGAACTGCCATCGCTTCGAGGACTGTCAGGTTGTCCTGGTGCAGGCATACATCCTGCATCATTTCCGAATATGCAAGCTTATCCGACTGCACTCTTAAAGCACGGACCCCGGGTCCCTTCGCACTGTTCAGCATTTTAAACTGCAGAGCTGTACGGTCTGCAGTGATCGGCATCTGTCCTCCCAGAGCATCGATTTCCCTGACAACGATTCCTTTTGCAGGTCCGCCGACAGACGGATTGCATGGCATCTTGCCGATATTTGAAATGCTCAGCGTCAGCAGAAGCGTTTTCTTTTTTAAACGGGCAGAGGCCAACGCGGCTTCAATTCCGGCATGGCCTCCTCCGATGACTATAATTTCATAATCTTTCATTGTTTAAGCTTTCTACAAGCTGCAGTACATCCCGCGGCTCGGTTTCATACAGTATTTCAAATATGATGTTTTCCGCAAAACCGCCTGCAGCTTTTAGATAGAGTCGATATAGTTCTATTTTTCCGATCAGTTCGGCAACCCTCAGCTGTCGGTTCTTTGTCTGAGATATAAACGGTACTGCGATCACTGCCCCGTCTTTGGTCAGTTTCAGACAGTCCGTCCGGCTGTTGCGGATATACTCCCAACCCTCTTCGGCAGCTTTTGTCTGGGCAAGCTTGGCTGCCCTCATCGTTTCCTTCTTGTTCCAGCCTTCTTTGCCGATCACAGTTGAGATCAGCGCCAGGTTATGGCGGAACTCATCCTGCCGGAATATGTTCTCCGGTTCGAATGACTGGCTGGCACTCCAGAGGTCGATTCCGTTTTCTTCTGCTTTCCTGAGGATCCGGACAGTTGTCTGCGGATCATCCTGATCCAGATAGCAGAAGCTTTCCAGATTTTCACTGATCTGCAGTCCGACCTCTTCAGGATACACCGGGCTCTGAAAGAATACCGCGTCTGTCAGATAAAGACAATTCATTTTTTCCGGTACGGGACGGTCCTTCGCCGCTTTGAAGATCGCGTCCTCCAAGGCTTTCATATTGTCATAACCGTTGCTTGTTCCATACCGTTTCCACATTTGTTTGATAGACAGTTTATGAGTTCTCACATAATGTGCGTAGCCCACAAATCCTTTCTTCCTTCTGTGCTTTCCGCGCGCATAGAAAAACAGTAAGTCTCCTTTCCGGAAATCCTTAAAATCTTTCTTGCTGGAAAGACGCCAGAAATTCATCTCCCTTGTTCCGCAAAGGCGATGATATTCGATCATATTTGTGTCCGTCACATAAGCTATTGAACTCATAAACTGTTATTCCAATCGATCAGAAGATACCGTAGCTTTCGCCGTTCTCGTCAACACCCATATGGAGCGCTGCAGGGTCTTTCGGAAGTCCGGGCATTGTCAGGACACTGCCTGTATATGCGACAACGAATCCGGCACCTGCAGAGATACTGAGATCTCTGACATGGATGGTGAATCCTTCCGGACGTCCCTTGATCTTTGCGTCGTCTGTCAGGGAAAGGGGAGTCTTGGCCATGCAGACAGGCATTCTGTCCCAGCCGTTTGTAATATAGATCTTGATCTTTTCCAGAGCTTCTTCGGAGAATTCAACATCCTCTGCGCCATAGATCTTTTTCGAGATCGCAATGATCTTATTCTGGATCGTATCGTTTACGTCATAGATCGGCGCATAGTGATTTTCTGCTTCACACATCTTAACGACTGTATTTGCGAGATCGATCGTTCCTTCGCCGCCTTTTGCCCATCCGTCACTCTCTTCAACAGGATGTCCGTTGTCACTGCACCATTTCATCAGAGCAGCTACTTCATCCGGTGAATCTGAGCTGAACTTATTGATCGCAACAACATAAGGTACACCGAACTGTTTGATCGATTCGATATGCTTTGCAAGGTTGCCTGCACCGTTCAGCATAGCTTCAACATTCGGAGCAGCGAGGTTTTCCTTCTCAACTCCGCCGTGCATCTTCAGTGCACGGATCGTAGCAACGATAACAACTGTATCCGGCTTTAATTCAGCAAGTCTGCACTTGATGTCCAGGAACTTTTCAGCACCGAGGTCAGCACCGAAGCCTGCTTCTGTAACAACATAATCCGCAAGTTTTAATGCCATTTTCGTAGCAATGACTGAATTGCATCCGTGTGCGATATTTGCGAACGGTCCGCCATGGATCAGAACAGGTGTGTGTTCCAGTGTCTGAACAAGGTTAGGCTTGATCGCTTCTTTCATAACAACTGCTGCTGCGCCGTCAACACCAAGGTCCTTGACCGTAACGGGCTTGCCTTCATATGTATACGCAACGATGCATCTGCCGATCCTTTCCTGGAAGTCCTTCAGGTCCTTGGACAGACAGAGAATTGCCATAACTTCAGTAGCGACTGTGATGACAAATCCATCCTTACGTTCAATACCGTTTACCTTCTTTTCCTGCGCAATCGTGATGTTTCGCAGGGTACGGTCGTTCATATCCAGGCAGCGTTTCCATGTAACACGCTCCGGGTCAATGTTCAGGAGATTACCCTGATACAGTGAGTTATCCAAAACAGCAGCGATCAGGTTGTTGCATGTTGTGATTGCATGCATGTCGCCTGTGAAATGAAGGTTGATCTCTTCCATCGGGATGACCTGAGCATATCCGCCGCCGGTAGCTCCACCCTTCAGTCCGAATACAGGTCCCAGTGACGGTTCACGAAGGCATGCCATCGTGTTCTTTCCGATCCTGCTGAGTCCGTCTGCCAGACCGATCGTAGTTGTAGATTTTCCTTCTCCTGCAGGAGTCGGGTTAATTGCAGTTACAAGGATCAGCTTTCCGTTCGGACGATCCTTAAGGCGGTCCATTTCAGTAAGGGACACTTTTGCCTTGTTCTTTCCATATGGTTCAAGTGCTTCTTCTTTGATGCCTGCTTTTTCTGCAATCAATCTAATGTCTTTCAGTTCTGATGCTTGTGCGATGCGCAGATCGTTGTTCATAAATAAATCACTCCTTATCCCATTTTTCTTCGGTCAGACAATGCATGTGACAATGTAATTTCATCAGCATAGTCCAGCATTCCTCCGGAAGGGAGGCCATGCGCGATTCTTGTGACAAGCAGACCCGGATGACTGTCTCTCAGAAGTCTGTCCAGATACATTGCTGTTGTCTCACCGTCCATAGTAGCACTAGTAGCCAGAATAATCTCATCACATTCTTTACTGCGCTCTACCAGAGGATCAATATTCAGATCATCAGGCATAATACCTTTGCTGGTAGAGATCAGGCCGTTCAGAACATGATATACACCGTGGAATTCTCCTGTGCGTTCTACCGCAATCACATCCTTCGCGGATTGAACGACAAGGATCTGACGGTGATTCCGGCTGTGATCACTGCAGATCTCACATTCCTGTGATTCTGAAAGATTTCCGCAGATCCTGCAGTGTGTCAGTTTTTCTCTGACATCGATCATTGCGCCGGCAAAATTGCGCACATCGATCTCATCTGCTTCACAGATCATCAATGCATAGCGTTCGGCCGTTTTTTCGCCGACACCCGGCAGCATACGGAAGCTTTCAATCAGTCTCTGCAGACTTGCTGGATACATTAATCACATCCCCGGGATCTTCAGTCCCTGTGTTACTGATCCAAGTTTTCTTTCTCTGTCATCTGATGCCTTTGTAACTGCGGCATTCATTGCGATCATGATCATATCCTGGAGCATTTCCTTGTTGTCTTTTTCAAGAAGGTCTTCTCCGATCTCTACTTCTTCAACTGCGTATGTACCATTGATCTTAATGGTGACACCGTTCTTTCCGCCGTTGTTTCCTTCATAGATCGTGTTGTTGAGCTGTTCTTCAAGTTTGCCCATCTGATTCTGCATCATCTGAGCCTGTTCCATTAATTTGGAAAAATCCATCCTATTTGCCTCCTTCATCAATAATCTGTACCAGGTCCGATCCAAACAGCTGGATCAGCTGCTGCTCGGGATCCGGTTTTACGTCTTCCTGTTGTTCCGTTTTTTCGGAATACTTTGTGATCTGCCTGACCTCAGGCAGTGTTCCTGTTTTTCTGCGGCTGATAAATTCCTTCACTGCTTCTGAATACAGCTGTTCCTCTGCAGCAAAAGGCATTTTATCGATATGAATAAAATCTCTCAGATATTCATACAGTTCCCTGTTATATACAGCATCATTGATCCGGTTTACGATCGCAGGCATACTGCTTGTAAACAGGATCGTGTTCTTGCCGCTGGCTGCGACTGTACAGCTTCTGAGGTTATTCAGATATCTGTTCATCTGCATACTGTTGATCAGCGGTGACAATTTTGCCTGATCTTCGATTTTTGACTGCTTATCGCTCTGCAGAAGCAGATTGAGCACTTCATCAACACTCAGTTCATGCTCATCCGGTTCAGCAGGAGCAGCTGCAGGCGCCGGTATTTCAGGCTGCGGAGCTGCTGTGTCATCTTCAGCTCCGGAATAAGACTGCTCATCTGCCAATACAGGTTTTGGTTCTTCTGTTTTCACTTCAACGACTGCTTTGACCGGTTCCTGCTTCACTGCCGGCTGTACCGTCCTGACAGGCGGAACATATTCCGGTTCTGTTTCCTGAAGTGTCATCATATTCATACATGCAATTTCAAAGCATGATGCCTGTGACTGTGAGATCTTATATGTATCCAATGCCTTCATCAATGCATCGATCATCTTCAAAAGACTCTTTACAGTTGATCCTTCACCTGCTGTGACTGCCTGGTCTTCCGACAGCACTCTCAGCAGAGACGCTTTCGCTGTTGTTTTATAAAGAACAGTATCTCTTAATATATCGATCAGCTCAGAGTTCATTCTCTCCAGATTGATACCCCTCTGTTCACATGAACGGATCATTTCAATCACTGATGCCAGATCTCCGCTTTGTATCTTTTTCAGCAGATCGATCTTCTGTGATGTTGATGACAGACCGTAGATCTGATTGATATCTTCCTCAGTGATGCTGCCCTGCGCATAGGAAACTGTCTGTTCAAGAATACTGAGCGCATCACGCATACCGCCATCTGCCAGTTCAGCGATCTTTTCCGCTGCGGCAGGTTCCAGACGGAATCCTTCCTTATCTGATATGTTAAGCAGATGATTCTTGATCTTTTCACGGTCAACTTTTGAAAAATCAAACCTCTGGCATCTTGAAACAATGGTCGGCAGTAATTTCTGCGGATCTGTTGTTGCAAGGATAAAAATAACATGTGAAGGCGGTTCTTCCAGTGTTTTCAGAAGCGCGCTGGCTGCTGAAGAGGAAAGCTGGTGAACTTCGTCCACGATATATATCTTATGGTGACCAACCATAGGAGCCAGTCTTGCCCGGTCAATGAGATCGCGGATATCCTCAACATGGGTCTCGTTTGCCGCATTTATCTCAATAATATCCGGGTGTGTTCCTTCTGCAGCTGCCTCACAGTTCAGGCAGTGTCCGCACGGTGCTTCTGCAGGATTTTCACAGTTGACTGATTTAGCAAGCAGTCTTGCCATCGTCGTCTTTCCTGTTCCTCTGGGACCGCAGAACAGATATGCATGGCCGACTTTACCTTCGCGGATCGCATTACGAATAGATCTGACCACATATTCCTGGCCGACTACTTCATCAAAATCCGACGAACGATATTTTTGATACAACGCAACTCTGCTCATATGACTGCTCCTTCAGCACTATACTATTATAGCAAAAAGCACTATACCTGCCATTTGGAATAGTGCTTATTTATCATATGTTTTATTCTGTTTTGTTTTCTTTTTCAGCCGCTTCTTTCAGCAGTGCGGATTTCCGGAATGAAGCCGGATCACGCTTCGGCCGTTTCCTTTTTTCACGGAAGAAATCCGTCAGGATCCTGCTGCATTCCGGCTGAAGAATATCAGATTCCACTACAGGATGATGATTCAGGTGTGAGATCTGTTTGATCTGGATCAGACTGTCTACCGCCCCGCCTTTTGGATCTTTTGTTCCGTAATATAGATTCCTGACTCTTGAAAGGATGATCGCGCCTGTACACATCATACATGGTTCCAGTGTCACATACAGATCACAGTCATCCAGACACCATGTGCCCAGTTTTTTGGTTGCCTTCTGTATTGCAAGAAATTCCGCATGTGCATATGCCTGCTTGTTCTTTTCTTTCAGGTTATGTGCTCTTGCAATCACTTTTCCATCCTGCACGATCACAGCCCCCACCGGTACTTCATCGATCAGGCGGGCCTTCTCTGCTTCTTTTAAAGCCAGGCGCATATAGTATTCGTGATTTTTGATCATCTGTTCTTTCATATATATAAAATGGTACACGCAAGTAGAGGTTTTTATGGCTGCTTCCTTCCGGACCTGACCAGGTTCTATACATGCTTGCTGTACCACGGATATTATATGTGTATTTTATAGTTTCATCAACAATAAAGTTTTTCACGAAATTGTTTCACGTGAAACAATAAAGAGAGCCTTTTACAGCTCTCCTGATCATTACAGTGTATTTTTCTTTTCTTCTTTCGGCAGAATTACTTCCTGGCCGCCCATATAAGGACGAAGAGGTTCAGGAATTCTGACGCTGCCGTCAGCCTGCAGATTATTCTCGAAGAAAGCGATCAGCATTCTCGGCGGTGCAACAACTGTATTGTTCAGTGTATGCGCAAAGTAATTGCCCTTTTCACCCTTAATGCGGATTCCAAGTCTTCTTGCCTGTGCATCACCCAGGTTGGAGCAGCTGCCAACTTCGAAGTATTTCTTCTGACGAGGTGACCACGCTTCAACATCACAGCTCTTGACCTTCAGATCTGCCAGGTCACCGGAACAGCATTCCAGAGTACGGACAGGAATATCCAGGCTGCGGAAGAAATCAACGCTGTTCTTCCAGAGCTGGTCATACCAGTAAGGAGAATCTTCCGGTTCACATACAACGATCATTTCCTGTTTTTCGAACTGATGAACACGATACAGACCGCGCTCTTCAATACCATGAGCACCGACTTCTTTTCTGAAGCAGGGGCTGTAGCTTGTTAATGTATAAGGAAGATTTGCTTTCTGAACTGTTCTGCCCATGAAGCGGCCGATCATTGAATGTTCGGATGTTCCGATCAGATACAGATCTTCACCTTCGATCTTATACATCATGTTCTGCATTTCCGCAAAGCTCATAACTCCATTAACGACATCGCCATGGATCATGAACGGAGGGATCACGTATGTAAAGCCTCTGTTGATCATGAAGTCACGTGCATATGACAGAATGGAAGAATGCAGCCTTGCAACATCACCAAGCAGATAATAGAATCCGTTTCCTGATGTGTTTCTTGCGCTGTCCAGATCAATACCGTCAAGCGCAGTCAGAATATCTGTGTGATAAGGAATCTCGTAATCCGGAACAACGGGTTCACCGAATCTTTCGATTTCAACATTTTCAGAGTCGTCTTTACCGATCGGAACTGACGGATCGATGATGTTCGGAATGACCATCATCTTTTCTTTGATCACTGCAGAGAATTCTTCTTCTTTCTTTTCAAGGTTCAGGAGTTCCTGTTCCATATCTTTGACCTGCTGTTTTGCGGCCTCGGCTGCTTCTTTCTTGCCTTCACGCATCAGCATACCGATAGATTTGGAAATCTTGTTTCTGTCTCCTCTTAATGCATCCGCTCTTGTTTTGGATTCACGGAACTTTCTATCCAGTTCTGCTACTTCATCAACAAGAGCAAGTTTTTCATCCTGGAACTTCTTTTTGATATTTTCCTTTACCAGTTCAGGATTTTCGCGAATCAGTTTAATGTCGATCATTTCTGCCTCCCTATTAACAAAAAAACATCATCCTGATTAGGGACGATGTTGATCGCGGTGCCACCCTATTTGTAATTGTTTCACGTGAAACAATTACCACTTCATTATGCGTATAACGGCCGCATCCGGGGTTCATTACTCCCACTCAGAGATGGATTTCAACCTGGATCAGACCGGTTCGCATCAACCACCGGTTTTCTGCATCAGACAGCAGGTTTACTTGTTCTCTTCAACGTTTTACTGAACCATTTTGGCATTGAGTAAGTTGTTTGTCAAGATTCATAGAATTATACTTATAGTATATAAATACACCAATTATAGAAGAAGGTTCAAAATGACAAAAAAAATATATAGGATATGTCTGGCTGTGCTGCTGTTGGCAGGCTGTACTTCAAAAAAAGAAGAAAAGCCCCAGGAAGTTTACTCCGGACCGCTGGTACAGGAAGAAGAACTGACAGATGAAGAAAAAGAACTGTATATGATCCAATCCTGTATCTCAGATTACAATGAAGGAAAAATAGCAGATCGGGAAGAATATTTCCAGATCAAGATACCACCCTTTCCGATCGGAATCACATCACTTCCTGAGATCAGTTCGTTAAATGATCTTCAGGAGATCAAGGATGACTCTGATGTAACAAATACTGCTTATGTCGGCAAATATGATCTGAAAGAACCGTATCAGGCAGTATTCACGATCTTCCATCCAAAAAAAGCGAGTTTCTGGATGAACGGTAAAATTGATTTCTGTATCGACCCTTCAGATGTTGAAACGAACAATCCGGAATTTGCGGAATATAAAAATGCATTGGATTCACTCCTGGCACAAAAAGCAGATGTATTGAACTGGCTGTATGGAATCAATGTGGAACTTGGTGATGAAGTATCTCCCGGTTATTATGAAGTTCTGTCTCTTGGTTCAAACCATCCTGGGAGTATTGAAGAGATCAAAGCTTTGGCAGAGCAGGTATTTACCAAAGATTTCCTTGAAACCAATTATTATCCGACAGTCTTCAAATCATTCAACTCAGTTTATAAAATGATCGACGATAAACTCTGCTGTGTACTTACAGAACTTTATACACTTCCTTATATAGAATATGAAACGGAATATATCATCGCTGCTGAAGAGAATGAAAATGCTGTTAAATTGAATATTCTTTCTTCCATTGAAGATACAGTTCAGCCAAAGATCTATGAATTAAGTCTGATCAGAACAGCAAACGGATACAGGCTTTCAGATGAAGTCTGATAAATACTTTTTTAACTTTATTTATTGATAGTATCGCAATTATATTTGCTATAATAATATGCAGGAACTGATAGATGCCATAATGTGAAAGCATCTTTGGAGATCGTAAAAATGTCTGAAAAGAAATCATCTTACGAAAAAAAACTTGAATACAATAATGCATATAATCGTGAAAAATATCGTTCTTTTTCCATTCGATTCAACATCGAGAATGAAGATGAAATTATTGCATGGCTGGAGAAGCAACCAGGTATTAAAAGATATCTGACTGATCTGATCATGTCAGATATGAAGAAAACCAAAGAGGAAAAGCCCTCAAAGAAAAAAGAAGAAAAGAAAGAAAAAGACAAAAAGAAAAAGAAGAAGTCTAAATAATAATATGATCATCCCGGAAATAATACTTCCGGGATTTATTATTAAATCAGAAAAGCAGTTCATGATACAGGTATCCTCCGTATCATAAACTGCTTCTTCTTTTTCACGTACCCTTATTTATATAAGGATCATTCTGCTTCAGCTGTGCTGTCTGCAGCTGCAGGCTCTTCTGCCGGTTCCGTTTCCGGTACTGTTTCATCTGCAGCAACAGCTTCCAGGATCTCGACATTGGATACTTTCTTCGTATCATCGACCCTGATCAGTTTGACACCCTGTGCACCTCTTCCGTATACGGAAACTGTGCTCAGAGAGATTCTGATCAGAATACCGTCATCCGTCATGATCATGCAGTCTTCATCACCATGTACTGCCTTCATACAGACGATATTTCCGGTCTTCTCGGTAATATTCAATGCTTTGACACCCTTTGCGCCGCGGTTCGTCATTCTGAAGTCGTCAAGAAGTGATTTCTTTCCGAATCCTTTTTCGGTAACTGTCAGGATATATTCGCCTTCTTTATTTGTAGCCATACCGATGACGCTGCTGCCATCTGTATTGACACCTCTCACACCGCGGGCTGTTCTGCCAAGAGGACGGACGTCTTTTTCGTTGAATCTGATTGCTTTGCCGTTCGCACATGCGAGAATGATCTCATCATCTCCGCTTGTACCCTTAACAAACGCAAGTTCATCATCTTCATTCAGACCGATCGCAATCTTACCGTTCCGGTTGATATTTTCAAATTCATCGATCGTCGTACGTTTGATCAGGCCGTTCTTTGTTGCAAAGAAGAGATACTTGGCACTGTCTTCAGCTCCATAAGGAACCAGAGCCTTAACACTCTCATTCTTATCGAATTTCAGCAGATTGATCACAGGGATACCTTTTGATGTACGGCTGTAGGCAGGAATGTTGTAACCCTTGATCCTGTAAACACGTCCAAGACTGGAGAACACAAGCAGGTGATCATGGGTTGACATATTGATGAACTGATCGATCACATCATCTTTGTTCAGTTCCATACCCTTGATGCCTTTACCGCCGCGGTTCTGGACTCTGTATGTATCAGCAGCGATTCTCTTGATATAACCGTTGCTGGAAAGTGTGATGATGATATTTTCTACCGGGATCAGATCTTCATCTTCCATATCAGCTGTTGCATCAATGATCTCACTGCGTCTTGGATCAGCAAACTTGGCTTTGATCTCCAGAAGTTCATCTTTAATGATCTGCTCAATTCTTTCCTTATGTGCAAGGATATCCTGCAGATCAGAGATCTTGATCAGCAGTTCCTGATATTCATTTTCGATCTTTTCACGTTCCAGACCTGTCAGTCTTCTGAACTGCATATCAAGAATTGCCTTTGCCTGGATCTCATCAAGTCCGAATCCTTCCATCAGTCTGGGCATTGCTTCATTCGCATCTCTGGATGCTCTGATCGTATGAATGATCTCATCCAGATTATCAACTGCGATCCTTAAACCTTCCAGAATATGAGCTCTGGCCTGGGCTTTTTCAAGGTCGAATCTTGTTCTTCTGGCAATGACATCTTCCTGATATTTGATGTATTCCAGGATCATGTCCTTCATGCCAAGCTGTCTGGGAACATTATTGACAAGAATAACGTTGTTGACACTGAAATTGGACTGCAGAGGAGTCAGTCTGTACAGCTGGTTCAGAAGTACTTCAGGCTGGACGTCCTTGCGGAGTTCCATAACGATACGGATACCGTTCATATTGGATTCATCACGCATATCCGTGATACCTTCGATCACCTTATCACGGGCAAGACCGGCGATCCTTTCAAACATGGATGCTTTATTGACCATATAAGGGATCTCATAGATCACAATACGTGATTTGCCGTTGGGCATTTCTTCGATCTTTGTCTTTCCGCGCATGACAATAGAGCCGCGTCCGGTCTCAAATGCCTGACGGATCCCGGATCTGCCGATAATGAATGCACCTGTAGGGAAGTCAGGACCTTTGATATATTCCATCAGGTCTGTACTTGTCATATCAGGATTTTCCATAACGGCAATAACACCGTCGATCGTTTCACCAAGGTTATGAGGCGCAACGTTGGTTGCCATACCTACAGCAATACCGTTGGAACCATTGACGATCAGATTCGGGAAACGTGAAGGAAGAACAGAAGGTTCTTTTTCTTCACCGTCATAGTTATCGATCATATCAACGGTATTTTTATCAAGGTCTCTCAGCATTTCCACTGAGATCTTTGCCATACGTGCTTCGGTATAACGCATCGCGGCAGCACCGTCTCCGTCCATGGAACCAAAGTTGCCATGTCCGTCTACAAGAACAGCTCTCATATTCCAGGGCTGCGCAAGATATACCAGGGAACCATAAATGGAAACATCTCCGTGAGGATGATATTTACCCATGGTATCACCAACAATACGCGCACATTTACGGTACGGTTTATCCGGACCGTTATTCATTTCATTCATTGCATAGAGAATTCTTCTCTGGACAGGCTTCAGACCGTCTCTGACATCAGGAAGTGCTCTTGCAACAATAACCGACATGGAATAATCAAGAAAGTCTCTTTTGATCTCCTTGGTCAGTTCTGTTTCTGTAATATTACCGGGATCAAAATTTTCTTCATCAAATTCCATGAATTCATCTTCTTTAGCCATATTTTCCTCCCGTTATTACACATCAAGATTTTCTACGAAGTTCGCATTTTCAATAATGAAATTCTTGCGGGGTTCTACCTCTTCACCCATCAGCATACTGAATGCCTGGTCTGCTGCTTCAGCATCACCGACATTGACTCTGATCAATGTACGGTTCTTCGGATCCATAGTTGTTTCCCAAAGCTGTGACGGGTCCATTTCACCCAGACCTTTATATCTCTGGATACTCAGACGGTCACCGAGTTCTCTCTTTACATCTTCCAGCTGTCTGTCGGTATAAGCATATCTGACAGTATTTCCCTTTGTTATTTTATAAAGAGGCGGCTGGGCGATATATACATATCCTTCATCAAGGATCGGACGCAGATAACGATAGAAGAATGTCAGAAGAAGTGTTCTGATATGAGCACCGTCGACATCGGCATCGGTCATGATAACGATCTTATGATAACGGAGCTTGGATGTATCGACTTCATCCATGACACCGCAGCCGAAAGCCGTGATCATGGAACGGATCTCTGAATTCTCGAATGCTCTGTGCTGACGTGCTTTTTCAACGTTCAGGATCTTACCTCTTAACGGAAGGATCGCCTGATAATGTGAATCTCTTCCCTGCTTTGCAGAACCGCCGGCGGAGTCACCCTCGACGATATAGATTTCACAGATCGATGCATCTTTGGATGAGCAGTCAGCCAGTTTTCCGGGAAGTGAACTGATCTCTAGAGCACTCTTTCTTCTTGTCAGTTCTCTTGCCTTTTTCGCAGCCATTCTTGCCTGGGAAGCAAGAGTCGCTTTTTCCATAATTGATTTCGCTTCATCAGGATTTTCCATCAGGAAACGTTCAAGCTGCGAGCCGAAAATATCCGAAACGATCTTTCTGACTTCTGAATTGCCGAGCTTTGTCTTTGTCTGTCCTTCATACTGAGGATCAGGGTGTTTGACACTGATCACGGCAGTAATGCCTTCTTTGCAGTCATCACTGGTCAGATTGTCATCTTTATCTTTCAGAAAGTTATTCTCACGGGCATATTTATTGATGATCCTGTTCAATGCAAGACGGAAACCTTCTTCATGTGTTCCGCCTTCAGCAGTATTGATATTGTTGCAGAAGGTATAAACACTGGGATTATAGCCGTCATTATACTGAACAGCCACTTCAACCTGGATATTCTGTTCATATCCTTCACAGTAAATGATATCGGGATGAACAACAGATCTGTTTTTATTCAGATATGCGACATACTCCTTCAATCCGCCTTCAAACATATAAACATATTCACGTTTATGTTCATCTTCAGCTCTTTCATCACAGAAGACGAGACGGATACCTTTATTCAGGAAAGCAAGCTGTCTCAGTCTGTCTCTCAAAGTGTCATGATTGTAAACGGTCGTTTCCGTAAAGATCGTCGGGTCTGCTTTGAATGAGATCGTTGAACCATGTCTGTCAGGATCGCAGCTTCCAACCTTTTCCAAAGGCTTGACAGCATGACCGCCGTTTTCAAAACGTACATAATACTCACTGCCATCATGGTATACGCGTACTTCCAGCCATTCAGACAGCGCATTAACGACTGAAGCACCTACACCATGAAGACCGCCGGATACTTTATAGGCACCGCCGCCGAATTTACCGCCTGCGTGCAGTACCGTAAAGATCGTTTCGATCGTTGATTTACCGGTCTTGGCATTGACGCCTGTCGGCATACCTCTTCCGTCGTCTTCAACGGTTACAACATTGTCTTTATCAACAGTAACCTTGATCGTTGTTGCATAACCTGCCATCGCTTCATCGATACCATTGTCTACGATTTCCCAGACAAGATGATGAAGACCTTTTTCAGACGTTGAAGCAATATACATACCCGGACGTTTTCTGACAGCTTCCAGACCATCCAGAACCTGAATATCATCATCACTGTATTCGTGAGTTACTTTGAAATCCATTTCTTCCCCGATTACAGCTTCCGTTTCGAATGTTTCTTTTTCTTCGCTCATCATTTACCTCCGTTGTATTCTGTTACAGTTCCATGAGTGATCCTGAATTCCCTGATCTGATAATCTTTCAGAAATTCAGGATAATCCGTTGAAGTGATAATGCTCTGACATTTACCGTAGATCTCCCGGATCAGGTTTTTCTGACGTGTCATGTCAAGTTCTGACAATACATCATCCAGCAGCAATACCGGTACCTTTCCGGATTTGCTTTCAGCGAATTTCATCAGGGACAATTTAAAAGCGAGCAATATCATTCTTTTCTGTCCCTGGCTGGCAGTATAGATAACATTCTGATCATTGAGATCAAATTCGATATCTTCTCTGTGAATGCCGTTTCCTGTCACATGATATTCAAGATCACGAAGTCTTAAATTCATGTACAGCATTCTTAATCCGTTTTCGATATCATTGCTTTCTTCATCAGTAACCGAATGATACCTGACCGTTCCCTTCAGATCTGTTCCTGATAATCTTTGGAATATACCGGGCATATGCCGGTTGATCTCAGATACGAATTTTCTCCGTTCATCAATAATGATCCGGGATACTTCTATCATCTGTTCATCCAGTACATCAAGATAACGTACGTCCGGTTCATCCTGTTTCAGAAGGATATTTCTGTCCTTCAGCAGAGCATTGTACTTTGACAGGGCCGTAAGGTATTGAGGAGAAACTTTTGTGATCTCCTGATTCAGGATCTTTCTGCGTTCTTTCGGTGCATCGGAAAATATCCCCATATCATCCGGAGAAAAAAGGATGACGTTCAGAAGACCGATAAATTCACTGTTTCTTTTGACAGGCTGCTTTCTAACCAGAAGTGTTTTTCCTTCCGGATGAATCAGAATATCGATCCTTTTATCAGTGCCATCCTCAAAAATACAACCAATTTCCGCATAATCTGTACCGTTTCTGATCAGACTCTGATCAGAATTAAGACGATGCGATCTCGTTAAAGACAAACAAACCATACTTTCCAGAAGATTTGTTTTTCCCTGTGCATTGTCACCGGTGATCAGATTCATTCCGGGATCCAGTACGATCTCTGTTTTTTCATAATTTCTGAAATTATGAAGTCTGAGATTTTTAATAATCATTCGATAACAAACTTTCTTCCATTCACAATGACAATGTCGCCGGGGTAAAGTTTCTTTCCTCGTCTGTCTTCTTTAACACCATTTACGGTAATATCAAGTTCCTTAACAAGATACTTTGCCTGACCGCCTGTAGAAGCGAATCCGTTCAGTTTCAGAAACTGTGTCAGGGTAATATACGGTAATTTTGCTTCTGCCATTTTCAGCCCTCTCTAAGCGCCTTTACAGGCTTAAGATATTATATCATAAAACAGCCTTAAAATCCGCTTATAATGCCTTTAAAACAGCGTTACAGAGCCAAAAAAACAACCTGTTTCAACAGATTGTTTTCGGGATGATCAATTGTATGTTCTGACAGGGAGAACAAGCTGCAGAAGTGAAGTATCTTCACCATCATTTACAAGGATGAACGGCTTCATTTCACCTGTAAATTTGATGCGGATATTATCAGAACTCAAAGCTTTCGCAGCATCCTCAACATAAGTACCGGAGAAGCTGATATCCAGAGGTTCACCTGTATAGCTTTCTGCTACCAGTTCTTCGTGCGCTTCACCGATCTCCTGTGACTTGTTTGTCAGAAGGACTTCATTGCCGTTGATCTGGCATCTGATGATCGCCATGTTATCTGTCTTGATAAATGAAGATCTGTCAAGAGCACTGATCAGTGATCTGCGGTTGATGACAAGCTCCCTGCTGAACTCCGTAGGGATCAGTCTTTCTGTTTCAGGGAAAGTACCGTCAAGCAGTCTGCTCTGCATAATGATCCCGCCTTCAGAGAATACGATCTTCTTATCATTCTGGCTGATCTCAACTTCAGAATCAGATGAACCGAAGATGTTTCTTGCCATATTCAGTGTTTTCGCTACGACCGTAATACCGAAGGGTTCGCATTCCGTATTGATCGTTTTCTTTGCCAGACGATAGGAATCGGTTGCTGTGCAGACAAGCACGCTGCCGTCACACTTCATATTGACGCCTGTTAAGATCACACGGGTATCCTTGGAATTGACAGCGAATGCTGTTTCTTCAATGATCTCGGATAATTTATGGCATTTGATCGTGAAGTGATTGGAAGGAACAGAGAAATCGATCGTAGGATAATCGGATGCACGGAATCCATTGATCTTGAATTCTGCCTTTCCGCCTGAGAATCTTGTCAGTGTTCCGTCAATGATCTCGATCTGGACTTCTTCTGAATCGATCTTTCTGACGATCTCATTCAGATATCTGTAGTCAATAACAACAGATCCTTCTTCAATGACCGAAAGATTCAGTTCAGGTTCTGTTTCATTTGAGAGAACCATCTTGATTGAGATATCTGCATCGCTTCCGGTAATGACCAGTTCATTTGTATATGCTTCGATCTTGATTCCGGAAAGAGCCGGAACCGGAGAATTGGGAGCGATTGCTCTGGAAACGATCTGTAAAGCTTCGTAGAACTTATTTTTAGAAATTCTGATATTCATGGCGCAGCCTCCTGTATATATTTCTTTTTTAATAAATTAATTACTATTAGCAGTGTTTATATTGTGGAAAACTCCTGTTTTCCGCATAACACTCATCTATTTTACCATTTTGAATATGTTGAATAAAGGTTGATAGATCTGTTGATAATCAGATTGTGAGAAGACGTTCGATATCTTTTACAGCAGTCGCAAACGCAGTATCCTTTGCGATCTGTTTTTCAACTTTCTTGCACGCGCTGATGATCGTCGCATGATCTCTTCCGCCGAATTCTTCACCGATCTTGATATAAGGAAGATCCAGAAGTTTTCTGCATAAGTAGATCGAGATATGTCTGGCATTGGAAATATTCTTTGTCCTGGTCTTGCCAGTGATCTGCTGTTTTGTCAGTCCATAATAATCAGCGACGCAGCGTATGATCTTATTCGGGGATATACCTGTTACATCCGAGACAACGGCCTGATTCCTTAATGCATTGACAACAGTCTCAAAATGAATAATGGATTTATCCTTCTGGAACATGATCGCATAGAACAGAACACGGTTCCAGGCACCTTCCAGATCTCTGACATTGCCGGAGAAATTGCTCGCAATATAAGCCAGTCCCTGTTCATCAACATCATTGATGTCACTGCCGCTGTTTTTGATCTTCAAACGAAGGATCGCAAGAGAGGTTTCAAATTCAGGAGAGTCGATACCGACGGATAAACCGCTGGAAAAACGGCTGATCAGACGTTCTTCCAGTCCTTTGATCTCTTTCGGCTGCCTGTCAGATGCAATACATACCTGTTTTCTGTTATTTACCAGCTCGTTGTAAATGGAAAAGAATACTTCATGTGATTTTTCTTTTCCTGCAAGGAACTGGATATCGTCGATCAGAAGCAGATCGATCGAACACATAAACTGCTTGAAATATTCGATCTTATTATTCTGGATAGCTTTTACGACCTTTTCCACAAATTTCAGTGATTCAATATAATAGACTTTCTTATCGGGATATGCCTTTTTGACATAATTGCCGATCGCCATCAAAAGATGCGTTTTTCCAAGTCCTGAATTACCATATATAAATAAAGGATTAAAGTATTTACCGGGATTATAAGCGCATGCCAGAGCTGCTGCCTGACTTTCCCTGTTGCAGTCACCAACTACGAAGTTTTCAAATGTTCTGTCCGGCTGGATCGTCATACTGCTGAAATCGTCGTCATCGATCACCTGTGCCGGTGCTTCCTGGATCAGCTGTCTTGTCTTCAGGTCTTTGTCCTGCATGACCTCAACATTGATCGGATGATCCAGTTCCAGTACAGCAATCAAAGCTGTCTGGATCAGATCAGGAACAAGGATCTGCTTTGCGATGATATTCGGCGCAATAATGATTGCTTTTTCGGTATTCAGTTCATGAATGTAGCAATCATTATAAAAAGTATTAACAATGTCCTGATCCAACTGTTTGTTGTCTATTAAATATTTCAAAGCCTGCTTCCAGGCATCTTCCAGATACTGATCACGGGTGCTCATAATATGTAATACTCCTGATGTTTTTTTAGATGCAAATACTATTCTAAACACGTAACAGGCAAAATTCTATATCAAAATTGTGGAAAACTTTTTTCTCCACAACTACTATTTCAATAAATGTTGACAATTATCACCAAAAATAGATTTTTCCACACTTTTCCACAAAATTTATTGTGAATAAAAAGTGGATAAAAATATAAACACTGTGGAAAACTGTATTTATTGTGGAAAAAATAAATGACAGCAAAATCTTTCAACAAGTTATCAACATCAAAAAACCGCATAAATATCGCATTTTTTGAATAATTAACAGTTTTCCACAATTGTGGAAAATAATAACTTTCAAAGTGTGAAAAGTATGTTGAAAACTCTTTAAATACCGCATAAAAACAGGGTAATTTTTAAAATAAATGATGAATGCTTAAATTATTGTGGAAAAATACCGATCATCCTGCAGATCATGTCATTTTCAGACAGAAAATCAGAATGGAGAAAAAAAAGACCGTGATAAACTGATACCCGTAAAGAGGACCTGAGTTTGACAACTCAGAGACACCCTTTGCGGGTGTTTTTTGTGAGGTGAAGTATGTCCGGGCATAGGAGACTGACAGAAACAGAATGCGAAATACTGCGACAGAATCCCAATGTA
>JAILLA010000006.1 GCA_024693325.1 Solobacterium sp. | reverse complement strand
TTCCACCGCTTCCAGAAATGAAAACACTTCATCATCTTTTTCAAGAATGAACAATGTATTGATTGGCAGACTCAGCTGAACTGCATTATAATAAGTTCGCTGATCAGGTAGGTCGAGTACTTGATTAGCTTTTTTCATATCCATATTATACCATGCTTGCATGTACTTTGCCAGTTAAAGAAAACTGTAACAGTCATTTTTCAACTGTTACAGCCCCATCTTTTCTTCTGTGCATCCTGCCATTTCAAGCAGGCTGTTTCCTGTTAAACGGTATATCGTCCAGTCACTCAGCGGTACCGCATTGAGTGACAGATAGAAATCTATGCTGGGTTTGTTCCAGTCCAGACAGCACCATTCCAGTCTGCCGCAGCCGCGTTCCACAGTGATCTTTGCCAGTTCTGACAGGATAGCCTTCCCGTATCCTTTTCCGCGGTATTCAGGAAGTACGAACAGGTCTTCCAGGTAGATGCCTGCTCTGCCGAGAAAGGTTGAGAAGTTATGGAAGAACAGGGCAAACCCGATCTCCTTGCCATCCGCAACAGCAAACAAAACTTCCGCTTTCTGCTTTTCGAAGATCCATTCCTCCAGCAATGCTTCTGTCGCAACCACTTCATTGCTCATTCTTTCGTATTCAGCCAGCTGCCTGATGAAATACAGGATCGTTGAAACGTCTTCTTTTACCGCAAAGCGGAATGTGAGTTCTGTCATAGATAAAACCTGCCTTTTCGGAAATCATACTATATCAGAGGTTTCTCAGGTGAAATAAAGCACCGGAATGTCATATAATACCGTGTATGCATGAGCACAGTACTTCAATGACGTCCGGCAGACCGCTCGGACTGCTGATCCGCTTTGCGCTTCCCCTGATCATAGGAAGTGTTTTTCAGCAGCTCTACACGATCACCGACGCAGCGATCATCGGCAGAGGCGTCGGTCCGCAGGCACTAGCGGCAGTCGGTGCCGGTGACTGGATCCTGTGGATGGTGGTAGGTGCGATACAGGCCATGATGCAGGGTTTCTCGATCGAGACAGCTACAGCATACGGCCAGGAAAATGAAAAGCGCCTTGTTTACGCGATCTGGCATTCCGTTGTTCTCGCGGCAGTAATTTCAGCGGTGATGACAATTGGTTCTCTCCTGTTGATGAAGCCTGCTCTGACCCTGCTGAATACACCGGCAGATATTATGGACGGGGCCCTGACATATCTCGGGATCCTGTACGGGGGATGTGTCATTATTACGGCATATCAGCTGGCTGCGGCATTGCTGAGGAGCTTCGGTGATTCCCGTACACCTCTGTATGCGATGACTGCAGCGTCCCTGATCAATATCGTCCTGGACCTGCTGTTTGTATACAGGTTCCATATGGGGATCGGCGGAGCGGCAATTGCTACGGTGATCGCACAGGGCTGTGCTGCTGTGATCTGTGTTGTGAAACTGATGAAACAGATCCGTCTGCCGCTGCGCATGAAATTCAATACGGATACAGCAGTACATCTGATCAAACTGGGTGTGCCTCTGGCATTTCAGGTAGTCATTATTGCGACGGGCGGACTTGCCCTGCAGAATGCCGTGAATCAATACGGATCTGTTTTTGTTGCAGGCTATACCGCAGCCAATAAAATGTTCGGAATACTGGAATCTGCCGGAATTGCCTTCGGTTACGGGGCGGCTTCCTATACCGCGCAGAATCTCGGGGCAGGAAAGACGGAGCGGATCCCGGAGGGAGTCCGGGCAGGTTTGTTGTTCAGTGTGATCGTGTCCGGATTCATCTCTGTCTGTATGCTTGTGTTCGGCAGAACGATCATGTCGCTGTTTGTAGAACGTACCGCAGTGAATTATGACATGATCATCGATACCGCATATCAGTATCTTTCCGTCATGTCCTATGCACTGCTGATGCTGTATATGCTGCATCTTTATAAAAGCATGCTGCAGGGACTTGGCCTGACCGTACAGTCTATGATCAGCGGGATCGTTGAACTGGCTGCCAGGATCATTCTTGTCTTCACACTTCCCCGTCTGATCGGGTCCCTCGGGATCTTCATTGCCGAGGTAGGTGCCTGGATCGGAGCTGCATTATACCTGATGCTGATGTATTACCGTCTGTATCCTGAAACGATCAAATCTGTTGACATTCAAAAAAACGGGGAATAGGATAATTTTGTAAAGTATTTCGGCAGTACGGAGGAAAGGGTATGACATTCAAACGATTTGAAATGGCATGTTGTCTCAGAACAGATACCCGGTTTTTCTGTATGTCGGAACTGTTTTGAGAATGGCAGTCTGAAAAGAATACACAAAAGTCCGGGAGTCAAAAACAACCGGATTTTTTTCGGTATCATATCTGTCTGCCGGAATTCTCTGCAGGAAAAGGAGATAAAATAAGAATATGAAAATCAACACATCTGTAGAACAGCTGATCGGCGGAACACCGCTGATGGAACTGACACATCTTGAAAAAGAATACGGCCTGAATGCAAAACTGATCGGTAAACTCGAATACTTCAATGCGACCGGTTCCGTTAAGGACAGGGTTGCGCGTGAAATGATCCGGGATGCGGAAGAAAGAGGAATTCTGAAAGAGGGTTCCGTGATCATTGAACCGACATCCGGAAATACCGGGATCGGGCTTGCCGCAGTCGGAACATCAAAGGGTTATCGTGTAGTGATCGTTATGCCCTCAACGATGTCGGAAGAGCGCAGAAGACTGATGAAGGCATATGGTGCGGAACTGGTGCTGAGTGACGGTACAAAGGGAATGTCCGGAGCGATTGCCAAAGCAGAAGAACTTGCTGCGGAGATCCCGGACGCATGGATCGCCGGACAGTTTGTCAACCCGGCAAACTGGAGGGCTCATTATCAGACCACCGGTCCGGAGATCTGGAGCGATACGGAAGGCACTGTCGATATCTTTGTGGCAGGTGTCGGTACAGGCGGAACGATTACCGGAACAGGTAAATATCTGAAAGAAAAGAATCCGGATATCAGGATCGTTGCAGTTGAGCCGGATGCTTCACCGGTACTCTCCGGCGGGAAAAGCGGTCCGCATGCGATCCAGGGTATCGGCGCCGGATTTGTTCCGGAAGTACTTGATACATCCGTTTATGATGAGATCATCAGAGTGAAGAATGATGACGCCCTGAAGACAGGTGCGCTGATCGGAAAGAAAGAAGGCATCCTGGTAGGCATTTCAGCCGGTGCTGCAGTCTATGCAGGAATCCAGCAGGCACTTCGTCCCGAGAATGCAGGAAAGAATATCGTAGTTCTTCTTCCTGACTCAGGTGACCGCTACCTTTCTACAGCAATGTTTGCGGAGTAAATAATATGAACTATACCCACGACGATATTCACAGAATGATAGATGAAGAATATGATCCGGAACTGATCATTGCGGAAAGAATGCCCGACAGGACCCGGAGCGTATCGGCTTTGAAAGCGGCACAGGTCGTCATGTTTCCGCAGTTTTTCAGCTATCTGGAAATGACTGCGGATGAATGCCTGGAAGCACTTGCCGGCTGGCTGAAACAGGAGATCAGTGTCGGCCTTCAGGTCCTGAAAGATCACACACGTGATCCCGAGGAACTGACGGAACAGTTTCTGCTTCGTCTGCCGAAGATCAAAAGTCTTCTGTTGACGGATATTCAGGCAATTTATGATGGTGACCCCGCCGCAAAGACAAAAGGCGAAGTGATCATCTGCTATCCCGGATTCTATGCAATATCCATCTATCGGATCGCACATGAACTGTACCAGCTGAACGTACCGTTTATTCCGAGGATCATGACTGAATATGCGCATGAAAAAACGGGGATCGATATCAACCCCGGCGCTGCGATCGGCCATCATTTCTGCATAGACCATGGGACAGGTATCGTCGTGGGTGAAACAGCTGTTCTCGGAGATCATGTCAAACTGTATCAGGGCGTGACAATCGGCGCAAAAAGCTTCGAACTGGATGAAAACGGACACCCGGTCAAGGGTGGGAAACGTCATCCGGATATCGGAAACCATGTCGTTATTTACGCCAACGCAACGATCCTCGGCGGAACAACGAAGATCGGTGACAACTGCGTGATCGGAGGAAACGTCTGGCTGACACATTCTGTTCCGGAGGGCGAAACTGTTTACTATCGCTCTGTCGAACAGTAATATGGAAAAAACGGAGGCATTTATGGATCAGAAAGAAGCAGAACGCAGAATTAAAGCAGGACGGGCATTTGTCCGGACAAACTTTGACGACGACACATGGGTCAGTGATCAGAACCTGAAAAAGCCGCAGCCGCCGCTTGTAAAAGCACCGATGCGCGATCAGGCGATCGATCTGCCTGTGAACTATGATGCATTGAACATCGATAATGATTTCCTGCATGTGATCAATACCAGAGCATCTCACCGTGTATATACACAGGAAGAGATGTCGCTTCTTGAACTGTCCTATCTGCTTTGGACGACTCAGGGGATCAAAGGGATCCGCGGAAAGTCTTACGCAACATTGCGTACCGTACCGTGCGGCGGGGCACGTCATGAATTTGAAACGTACCTGGCTGTCCGGAAAGTTGAAGGCCTGGAACCTGGATTCTACCATTATCTCCCGCTGAAGCATCAGATCGAATTCCTTGGGAAATGTGATGATCTGGATGGATTTGTCGGAGAATCACTGAATGGTCAGGTTTGGGGCGCTAAGGCAAATGTTGTATTCTATTACAGCTTTGTTGCTTACAGAGCTGAATGGAGATACGGTATCTATGCGCACAGAGTTGTATTGATCGACGCAGGTCATATCACGGAAAACCTGTATCTTGCTTCCACAAGCATCGGACTCGGTTCATGTGCCATCGGCTCTGTGAACGGCAGACTGGCTGACGAAGCCTTTGGACTGGACGGGGAGGAAGAATATATCTTCTATGCGCATCCGGTCGGGACGATCAGCGAGAAGGATGCTCAGGCAGAACTTGATTTCTATGCATTCGTGAAAGAACAGGGACTGTAAAAAAATTCATACAGCACGGAGTGTGATCCGTGCTTTTTTGTATGTTTCTTTCTTTTTCTGAAGGGTACTGAAGAAAACAATGCGCTATAATCGCTGAAACAAACCGCAAAAAATTTAATGATTCTAAACTTTTTGTTTAAAACATATTGCGTACCGTGCTGTTTTCTGTATAATAATCATGGTTTGATAAAAACAAATCAAAAGGTTAGTAATTGTAAACAAGGAGGCGGAAATGTACGATATCGGATCAAGGATCAAAGCACTGCGTACAAAGAACGGTCTTACTCTGGAAGAACTGGGGTCGCGTACAGAACTGACCAAGGGATTTCTGTCCCAGCTGGAACGTAATCTGACGTCGCCGTCACTGCCGACACTGGAGGATATTGTTGAAGCTCTGGGTGTATCCATGTCGAAATTCTTTGCGGATGACGATGAAGAACAGATCGTGTTCACAAAAGAAGATACCTTCGTTGATGAGCAGGAGGAGCGGACGATCAACTGGATCGTTCCGAATGCACAGAAAAACAAGATGGAACCCCTGATCCTGGAACTTGAACCGGGCTGCAGTTCGAAAGAGATCGAGCCGTATGACGGAGAAGAGTTCGGATATGTGCTTCAGGGAAGGATCCAGATCAGAAGGGAAAGCGATTCCCGGAAACTGATCGTCAAAAAAGGGGAAACATTCTACATCAAGGGAAATGAATCACACAGCCTTGTCAATACAGGCCAGGCCACAGCGAAAGTACTGTGGATCAGCACACCGCCGATTTTCTGAACAAAGGGGAGAACACAGATATGAAGAAACTGATCGAAGTGAAAAACGTCGTCAAAACATTCGACAATACGGTCGTCCTGAAGGGGATATCTCTGGACATCTATGAGAATGAATTTGTCACACTGCTCGGCCCGTCCGGCTGCGGCAAGACAACACTGCTGAGGATCATTGCCGGATTCCTGGACGCGACTGAGGGACAGGTAATGATGGACGGCGAAGACATCGCCAAGATCCCGGCATATAAAAGAGATGTCAACACGGTATTCCAGCACTATGCACTGTTCCCGCACCTGGACGTGTATGACAACATTGCGTTCGGTCTGAAGATCAAAAAGCAGGCCAAGGACATTATCGACCAGAAAGTCATGAGAATGATCTCCCTGGTAGGCCTGGAAGGCTTTGAGCACAGAGATGTGACAAGCATGTCCGGCGGCCAGCAACAGCGTGTTGCAATCGCAAGGGCGCTTGTCAATGAACCGCGTGTACTTCTGCTCGATGAGTCTCTGTCTGCCCTTGATAAGAACCTGAGAAAAGAAATGCAGCTGGAACTGAAAGAGATCCAGAGAGAAGTAGGCATTACCTTTATCTTCGTTACGCATGACCAGGAAGAAGCCCTGACCATGTCTGACAAGATCGTCATTATGAGAGACGGTGAGATCGAACAGATCGGCACACCGGTACAGGTCTACAATGAACCGATCAATGAATACTGCGCAAGGTTCATCGGTGATTCCAATATTATCGACGGAACCATGGTCAGAGACAGGCTTGTCCGCTTCGATGATGTTGACTATGAATGCGTTGACTACGGATTTGACAAAGATGAAGCGGTTGATATTATGATCCGTCCTGAAGATATCGATATCGTTCCGAGAAACAGAGGTCTTCTGAACGGAGAAGTGAAATCAGTACTCTTCAAGGGCGTCCACTACGAAGTGATCGCCGAAACAGCATCAGGTACTTCCAAGACTGTTACGATGCACATCACAAAGAACCAGGACGTTTCCAATGAGGAAGCAGGTGAGAAGATCAGCGCATCCAGCTTCTATATGGACCTGGAAGACGTTGCGTCCCTGACGGATTCCGAAGTCATCGCCCGTGCCAATGCACAGGCATGGAATAAGGACGATGAGTTCGTATCCTTGACAAAAGTACAGTATGACGTGAAACCGGAGGTTGGAACGTATCCCTGCTCATTCACGACCGATGCCGGAACGACGATCCGGATCAACATCAATGTCGTTCAGCCTCAGGTAATCGAGGATGAATCCAATGAGGAAGGTATCCAGGCGTTTGACTTCTACAAAACTGCCGACGAGATCAAAGAGTCCGTTGCGTTGGATACAGACCTGATCAGATGGGCTGACGCATATGCATGGAATATTGAGGATAATTCCAGAGTTGAGATCTGGGATGTGAAATATGACTTCGATGATGAAAACATCACAGAAGGAGATTACCAGGTAACATTCTCCACACAGGGCCGTGAAATCAAGATCGAAACGACCGACCGAATTGAGGAAGGACAGAAGATCGGTCTGAAGTGGAGTCCGGAAGATATTCATGTAATGAGAAAGATGGGGTAACCTGAAATGAAGTCTTTCAGCAAAATGGTCTATCCCTATGTGATCTGGGCAATGGCCATGATCGTTGCGCCGATGCTGATGCTGGTACTCTATGCATTCACAGTCAAAGGCAACAGCGTTCTGACATTCCAGTTCACAATTGATAACTTTATCCGCTTCTTCTCTGATCCGGTATTTCCCGGTGTTCTGTGGAGAAGCCTGAAGCTTGCGGTCATCACAACAGTGATCTGCATCGCTGTAGGATATCCGAGCGCATATATCATCGCGAAACTGAAGCCGAATTCCCAGGCACTGATGATCCTTCTGATCACACTGCCGACCTGGATCAATATGCTTGTCCGCACTTATGCATGGAGAGGTATTCTCGGCCACCTGAGCATGAGCGGGGAACTGAAGGTCTACATCGGTATGCTGTACAACTTCCTGCCGTTCATGATCCTTCAGATCTATACAGCGCTTTCCAAGATCGATCCGAACCTGATCGTTGCGGCACATGACCTCGGCGCGAACAACCGTGAAACATTCCGCCGTGTCATCCTTCCGCTGTCACTTCCGGGTGTTGTAAGCGGAATTACCCTGGTATTCCTGCCGGCAGTATCCAGCTTCTTCATTCCGAAGCTGCTCGGCGGCGGTCAGTATGTTCTGATCGGTAACCTGATCGAAGACTACTTCATCTCAACCGGTGACTGGAACTTCGGTTCAGCGATCAGCCTGATCATGGCGATCATTATTCTGGCTTCCATGTACTTTACAAGAAAGCTTGACCGCAAGGTCGGAGAACAGGAGGATGACTGATGGAACAGAAAACAAAACAGTATGAGAAGATCTTCCTGTTTCTGGTCTTCGCGTTCTTCTATCTGCCGATCATCTATGTCGTGATCTTCTCTTTCAACAGTTCCAAATCACTGACAACATTCACGGGCTTCTCGCTGGAATGGTACCGGAAAATGTTCAAGACGAGAACGATCATGGAATCGATCTGGTATACGACCAGCTGTGCTGTGATCGCGACAGTCGTATCGACTATTGTAGGTACTGTAACGGCGATCGGCCTGTCCAAATCAAGAAAAGCGCTTCGTGAAGCGATCAATCAGGTCAACAACCTGCCGATGCTGAACCCGGATATCGTTACGGCGATCGGATTCATGCTGCTGTTTACCAGCCTGAGGATCAAGACCGGATTCACGACCATGGTCATGGCCCATATCGCCTTCTGTATACCGTATGTGATCCTGTCCATTATGCCGAAGCTCAGGACCCTGGATCCCAACCTGGCAGAAGCTGCCCTGGATCTGGGATGCACTCCGTTGCAGGCACTCTGGAAAGTGATCATTCCCCAGATCAAACCCGGAATCATCTCCGGCGCGCTGATCGCCTTCTCGATGTCATTCGATGACTTCGTTATCTCAATGTTTACTACCGGACCCGGTGTAAACAACATCTCGATCTACGTATATGCAAATGTTAAGCGTGTAAATCCGACAATCAATGCATTGTCCGCAATTATTGTTTATGTCATTACGATCGTATTGGTGATTATCAATGTCGTACCGATGATAAAGGAAAGGAAGAAGAAAAAGAATGAATTACAGAACATTTAAAAAAGCCGGTATCGCGGCACTCGTATCAGTACTCGCAGCATGCAGTTCCGGAGGTTCTTCTTCCGGCACAAGCGAAGTTGAAGCTGTAGACGCAAAAGAAGCTTATGGCTGCAACGTACTCAATGTTTATAACTGGGGTGAATATGTTGGTGAGGAAGTGATCCCGAACTTTGAAGAAGCATTCAATGCAAAAGTCAATTATGACATGTTCGACTCCAACGAAAACATGTATACAAGACTGATGGGCGGAAGTGCTTATGATGTCCTGGTTCCTTCCGACTACATGATCGAACGTCTGCTGAAGGAAAACATGCTGCAGAAACTCGACAAAGATCTGCTGACGAATCTCGATGCACTGGATCCGGATGTTGTAGAAATGCAGAAAGTCTATGATCCAACCCTTGAATACTCCGTTCCGTATTTCCATGGCTCTGTCGGCCTGATCTACAATACACAGAATGTAGATCCTGCTGAGATCGAAGAAAAAGGCTGGGATATCCTGCTGGATGAAAAATACAAGAACAAGGTCATCATGTACGACAGCCAGAGAGATGCCTTCATGATCGCTTTCAAAGCACTGGGCTATTCCATGAATACAAGTGATGATAAAGAGATCCAGGAAGCTTATGAATGGCTCCGCAAAGTCAACGAGACAGTCAATCCTGCATATATGACAGACGAAGTCATTGATACAATGATCAACCCGAATGCCAACAATCCGAAGGATATTGCGGTCGTTTATTCCGGCGATGCTGCATATATCATGTCAGAAAATGAAGACATGGATTACATTGAACCGAAGCAGGGCACAAATATCTGGAGCGACGGAATGGTCATTCCGGCAAATGCGAATTGTGCTCCTCTGGCAAATGAATTCATCAACTATGTTCTGACATATGATGCATCCTATGACAATTCCATCACTGTCGGATATACATCTTCCAACAAAAAGGTTACCGAAGACATCAGCACAGGTGACTATGAAGGTATCGACGCATATCTGCCGAGAACCGGATATGACAAGGATGAAGTATTCCGCTTCAACGAAGTTCTTGTCCAGAAGCTCTCTGACCTCTGGAACAAAGTAAAGATCAACTGATCCGATAACGGTGCACCTTAATGGGATTGCACCGTTTTTTTATTCTTTGTGCTGAAAGAAAAAAGGCGGATCAGGGTCTCTGATCCAGCCAAAGATAATTCATAAAGTACGGTACCTGTTTCCGCCAGTCAGCTTCACTGTGGTGTCCGTCCCACTGGAAGTAAAGCTGTGTATCTGCGCCGCGTTCGTTCAGTTCCCCGGCAAACTTTCTTGCAGATCTTGCTTCCCGGGTATCAAATTCCGGATTGCCGCGGCGTGCGGCCTTTCCTGCTTCCAGTTCACCCCAGGACATCCAGATCTTTGTGTCGGAATTGATCACGCTTTGCGACAGTGTCCTGCGGAAATTGGAAAGATTCCAGAACCATCCTGTTGATACACAGGCAGCTTTGGAAAATATCTGATTGTATTTTATGATCCCGTAGGCAGCCATGATGCCGCCCATACTGGAGCCGCCGATCCCGGTTGCTTCTCTGTGGGAATAGGTACGGTAATTCTGGTCGATCGCAGGCTTCACATCATTGATGATCCACTGGAATGTGGCATCCCCGATCCCTTTCACCAGTACGCCTCTCCAGCGTTTGTTGTACGGACAGTATTCTCTGAGACGTTCATTTCCTTCATGTGAGCATTCCATGCCGACAATGATCATCTTTTTGCCCCAGCTGTCCAGGAAGTCTTTCAGTCCCCATGAAGTTCCGTAGGTTGCATCTTCGTCATAGAACAGATTATGTCCGTCAAAAAAATACATGACAGGGTAGCGTTCGTCGGTATTGTAATAATCGTCGGGTAAATAAATATGCAAGGTACGTTCCTGAGATGCAGGCCAGTACCAGAAATTCCGTTTGATAATCATATTGCAGTTTCTCCAGCGTGCTTCATTATTATACATATCTTCTTAGTAAAAATAGTGACGTTTTTTTGTCAATTATGCGATAATGAGCGGGAACTGACAGGAGGTTTTCATGAAAATTAAGAAATTGATACTGCCGTTGGCTGCAATGCTGCTTCTGAGCGGGTGCAGCGGATGCAAAGGAGCAGAAGAACCTGTAAAGAGTCCGGATACAACTCCTCAGACAGTTGTGGTTACACCGGAGCCGGTTGATACATCTGACACATGGCCGGAAGAGCTCGGAGATCCGCAGGTATATAAAGATCTGTACAAGCAGATCAAAGAATCAAAGGAGATCAACCAGGATGTCGTCGGCTGGATCTATTTCCCGTCCGGACTGGTATCACAGCCTGTTCTGCATGGAACAGATAATGCATTCTATCTGCGTCATGACTGGAAAACAGGTCAGCCTTTGGAATGGGGCTCCATTTACGCGGACTTCAGAAACAACATCAGCAACAACGATATGAATACGATCCTCTACGGCAACTATGTATATAAATCCTATAGTTCTGACCGTACGCTTGTGTTCACACCGCTGGCACAGCTGAGAGAAGAAGTAAATTACGAACCCAACAAATACGTTACGCTGATCACTGAAACAGAGATCCGTCTGTATGAACTGGCTCATGTATTCGACTGCCCGACAGTATATATTTCCGCAGGTCAGGTACCTGCTGAGGGCTTTGAATTCAATGAACTGACATTCACGGATGAGAAGCTGGTCAGCCTGATCAACAATATCAAAGGAATTGAGTTCTATCACACAGGTGTAGAGATCGAACCGGGCGACAGAATGCTGATGATGCAGACATGTGTCGAGTTTCATACAGAAGTCCGTCAGATCAATGTATGCAGGGAAATCGGGAGATATCCTATTCCTGAGGAGTAATCAGTCATGATGAAAGCATCATTTGCGCAAAGTGATGTTTCTCCAAAACAGCCGGTCAAACAGGCCGGCTTTATACAGCAGACGGAGAAACGTTTTGAAGTCAGGGATCCGTTGTATGTTCAGATGCTGGGCATTGATGATGGTGAGAAGATCATCATCCTGCTGAGTGCCGACTCTGTCGGAATGAACCGTTCCATACAGGACGAAATACAGGGCAGTCTGCATTTTGAAAAACCTGCGGAGGTCATTCTGAGCTGCACGCATACGCATTTTGCGCCTGACAGCAAGGATCCTGTATACAGGGCGCAGTTTATCGAACAGGCTGTTGACATGATCTGTCATGCTCAATGGCAGGAGATCTCTAAACCCGGGTTCACATTCCGCAGTGAATTCTATGATGGATTGGGCAGATCAAGGATCAGCGGTTTTCCTTCGGACAAGATCCTTCTGACCAGTATCGGTCTGTTTGACGGGGATCAGCAGCTGGCTGAGATCGTAGTGCATAACTGCCATCCGACAGTTATGGACGGGTATACGCCGTTCTTCAGTGCGGAGTATCCCGGTCAGCTCAAACGTATGCTTTCAGAAGCACATCCCGGAAGATTCTGCATGTTCCTGCAGTCCTGTGCCGGTGATATCAGTACAAGATTTACAAGAAGTTCCCAAAGTTATGAAGCGATGTGTGAACTGGCTGAAAAACTGTATCACGAGGTTGAACGTCTGGATCAGACAGCTGCAGAGATACAGCCGGTCAGCGGGATCACGACATTAAGCGAAACGATAGCTGTGAAGCACGTATTTGAACCGATCGATATATCTGTTCTTCCGGAAGGCATCACAGACCGGGAGATCGAAACGATCAGGATCGGAAGCCAGGTAAGGGCTGATCTTGCAAAGCGGCTGGATACGCTTCCGGCAGAGGTGACATTGTCCTGCATCAAAGCAGGTGCACTGCGCATCCTGTTCTGTCCGAACGAACTGTTCAGCAGTTATCTGAATGATCTGGTATCAGATACATCTGTTCTGGTGTGTTACAGTGGCGGTTACGGAGGGTATGTAACGCCGCCCGGTTTTTCGGCAATTACATATGAGCGTTTCACCGATACATGGTCAGATGAAACAAAGCGGAACATTGAACAGGTGATCCGGAAAATGTCGGAATGAAGATGCCGTAAAAAAAGAAATGAACAGATATGAGAAAATACATAAACGCTGATTTTGTGTTAAATTATAGATGTAGAAATATGTACCGTTCGCTGCAATAAGGAGGAATTATGGGAAATCGTATTATTACAATCAGCCGTCAGTTTGGTAGCGGGGGAAGAACGATAGGCCAGGAAGTCGCAAACAGACTCGGAATTCCGTGTTACGACAAAGAATTGATCACAAACATTGCCGAAGAGAGCGGCTTTGCTAAAGAATATATTGAGGAACACGGTGAAGCTACAGAAAACGGCGGATGGCTTGCCGGTGCTTTTGCCAGAGACTTCAATGGTCATTCCAACCAGGATACCATCTGGTTTGCACAGTGCAGGATCATCAGAGAACTGGCTGATAAAGGAAACTGTGTCATCATCGGCCGCTGTGCTGACTATATTCTCAAGGACAGAGAAGATCTTGACCTGATGAGAGTATTTGTTCACGCTGATATCGAGACACGTGCTAAGCGCATCGTTGAACAATACGGCGAAAGCAATGTAGAACCCGAGAAGAGACTGAGGGACAAGGATAAGAGAAGAGCAGCGTACTATCAGATCTATACTGATCAGAAGTGGGGCAGATGCGAGAATTACGATGTCTGTCTGGACAGCGGTACGCTCGGCATTGAAAAGTGCATTGAGATCATTGTCTGCATGTATTGATCGATCACAGTCCGGTTGAAATACCGGGCTTTTTCATTTTCACAGCTATTTTTCATAAATTTGATATACTGGTGTCATGCGTGTACAGGCACTGAAAAACAGGTGGTTTGGGGACAGATATTTTTATCAGGCAGTCCTCACGATCGCTGTTCCTATCATGATACAATCCGGGATCACGACTTTTGTCAACATGCTTGACAATATCATGGTCGGTCAGGTCGGAACACTTCCGATGAGCGGTGTATCCATATCCAACCAGCTGATGATGATCTTCAATCTGGCTGTTTTCGGATGCAATGCCGCAGCAGGTATCTTCGGGGCGCAGTTCTACGGGAAAGGTGACCGGAAGGGTGTCCGCAACTGCTTCCATTTCAAACTGATCGTGACAGTGCTCGTTTCAACGATAGGCATTATGATCCTTGGACTGTTCGGAAGGAATCTGATCAGTCTGTATCTGAATCCCGAAACAAACTGTGCGGCAGACATGGCCGCAACCATGGAATATGCCAGGAAATATATGCTGATCATGATGATCGGACTGCCGGCATTTACGCTGAGCCAGGCATTCTCGTCATCGATCCGTGAAAGCGGGGAGACCGTCATCCCGATGACATCCAGCATCACAGCTGTTCTGGTGAATTTTGTCGGGAACTATGTGTTGATCTTCGGTCATTTCGGATTTCCGAAGCTCGGTATCGCAGGTGCGGCGATCGCAACGGTCATATCAAGATTTGTGGAACTTGCGGTCATTATGTTCAGGTCTATGCGCAGAAGAGAACAGTTCTGGTTCTATGATGACGGGCTGAAAGACTTCGGCGTACCGGTGGAACTTGCAGAAAAGATCATCAGGCGCGGCACTCCTCTTGTTGTGAACGAAGTGTTATGGTCTGTCGGTCTTGCGGCGATCATGCAGTGCTACTCCACAAGAGGACTGAATGCTGTTGCGGCGATCAATATCAATCAGACGATCCATAATGTATTTTCCATAGCCAATATGGCAACAGGCAATGCGATCGCCATTATGGTCGGGCAGAAACTTGGTGCGAATCTGATCGATGAAGCTGTCGATACAAACAGAAAACTGATCGTGTTTGCCGGCCTGCTGACAGCGGTGATGGGCTGTCTTATGTTCTTTACAGCTCAGGTATTTCCGGGATTTTACAATACATCCGACGAAGTACGCCAGCTTGCTTCGCAGCTGCTGAGGGTGACTGCGATCATGCTGCCGGTTGGCGCATTATATAATTCTGCATATCATACGCTGAGAAGCGGCGGAAGAACATTCATTACATTCCTTTTTGACTCTGTATATACATGTACAGTAAATCTGACTCTGGCATTTATCCTGACCAGGTTTACGGATCTGGGTATTCTCTCTGTTTATATCTGTGTACAGCTTGCAGATGTTCTGAAAGTAATGATCGGTATGGTATTGGTTCACAAGGGTATCTGGATCAGGAATCTTGTGGACGGAAAGGAGACTGACTGATGTCCGCAGAACGGGTAAAAATGATCATCGAAAAGAACCGCGGTAAATTCAGCAGAAATGACATTCAGCTCCTCAGACAGCAGGAGAACCTTATCCATTTTGAAAGCTTCGGAAGTGTTGATGCTATGGCACTGGGAGTTATTCTGGCAAAGCTCTGCGCAGAATATCCTGAACAGCTGGCTGTAGTAATTACCAGGGAATCGGATCAGACCGTCATTTACCAGTATGTCATGGATGAGAAAAAACAGAGGAACCTGGATTTTGCCGCAGGTAAAAGAAATGCTGTTCTTGCTTCAGGACACAGCAGTCTTCTGGCACTTGCAGAAGCATGTGAAGGAAACATTCCTGAGGCACTGCTGAAAGAGGACGCAGACATCATTCCGGTCGGCGGAGCGTTTCCGGTCTTTGTCAATGGCGTTCATGCCGCAACGATTGCCGTATCCGGACTGCATGAGGGAAAAGATCATGAGATCATAGTCAGGGCACTTGAAGAGTATCTGGATATCGATCTTCCCGAATACAATGGATACCTGGTATAAGGAGATGTTTTATGATCAAAATCATTCTGCTTGATATTGACGGTACACTGTTCAACTCGAAGAAACAGATCACTCCCCGGACAAAAGATGCTCTGCTGAAAGCACAGGTACATGGCGCGAAGCTCGTGATCGCATCAGGAAGACCTCCGAGAGGTCTGCTCAGATTTGCCGAAGAACTGGATATGAAACATCATCATGGTATGTTCATTGGTTTTAACGGGGCACAGGTCATTGACTGCCAGAGCGGAGAGACCTTATACCAGAAGGCTATGTCGCCGGAAGACGCAAGAAGCGTACTGAGGCATATCAGCCGGTTTGAAGTGCAGCCGATGATCGCGCATGGTGATCATATGTATGTCAATGATGCATATAAAGGAGTGCTGCAGCTGGAGAATGGTCCCAGAAATATCATGGAACATGAAGCACATGGAAACAACTATCCTTTATGTGAAGTGTTTGATCTGGCATCATTTGTTGACTTCCCTGTAGAGAAGATCCTGACACTGGGACAGCCGGAATATCTTCAGCAGAACTGGCAGGAAATGGCAGCACCGTTCAAAGGGAAACTCGCCAGTATGTTTACCGCACCGTTCTACTATGAATACATGGCAGAAGGTATCGACAAAGCGGCTGCGATCAGGGAGTCATTGCAGAAGCTCGGATATACACGGGAAGAAATGATCGCTTTCGGAGATGCCCAGAATGACAGGACGATGATCGAATATGCGGGAATCGGTGTTGCGATGGGAAATGCGACAGACGAACTGAAGGCAGTGGCGGATGAAATAACTGCTTCCAATGATGAGGATGGTATTGCTGTTTCTTTATACAGGCACATGCCTGAAGTATTTGGATAAAAACAAAAACATCTCATGGATCATGAGCACATCTGTGCTTATACATGAGATGTTTTATGATTCATCCGGTCATCTGAACAGCTGTTTTCTTTTCTTTGCGGCTGAGACGAGATCATAGTCCCAAAGGAAATTGATATCCAGTCCTTCACAGACAGACAAAGCTCTGTTGACATATTCATCAGTCTGAAACAGTTTCGGGTCATGGATATCCAGACCTACAATGACAGGGCAGTGTTTCCTGGCAAATTCTTCAAAGAAAATTCTGACAGGATAGGCGTAGCGCATGCCATCTGTATATTCTCTTGCACCGTATTTCACACCGCTTCCGCAGTTCAGTTCCATAGGCATATCATATTTGACAGATATATCGGCAAGACGTGAAGCTGCCGCCCTTACCGTATCATCAACACCCGGATAGCCCCACATGAATACATCCGGATGCGCCACATAATCACAGAAATTAAGACTGCAGGCTTTTTCGATCAGATCAACATATTCAAATACCTGTTCCGACGAAAATGGATGATATACATCGGGACCATCCAGCCAGAGATCATGCTGTCCGAGAATAATATAATCGAGATCTTTTCTGTACCGGCTGAGCGTTTTCCACTCGCTTTCATAGTATTCACATTCCATTCCGAGATACAGGGTGATCTGATCCGCATACTTTTCCTTCAGAAATCTTATAGAGCTGAAATAATCATCAACAAGTTCGATGTTCATTCTGCTTCGTGGTCTCGCCGTATGATAGGCTGCGTGATCACTGAAACCAAGTGTTTTCACTCCGGCCTGTATTGCCGCAACGACATATTCTTCATCTGTTCCCACAGCATGTCCGCATCTTTTGGTATGTGCATGCCAGTTTGTTTTGAGCATAATCAGTAAATCTCCTGTTGCTTTTTTCAGCGTTATGATGATCAAAGCAGAAATTTTTTAAAAAGACAAGTCTTTATTGTTAATTTACGGGTGGTAATATTTGTAACGTTCGGAACGGGAGGTTTCAGATGGCAAAGAATGAATCGTTGGAAGATATCCTGAGAAAACTGGAAGAAGCAGAGAAAGAGTATTCCAGAAAACTGGAAGAGATCGATCTTGATGCGGTGATCGAAAAGGCAACGCATACAGCTGCTAAATAATAACTGACAGGACAGAGTGCATATCATACTGCATTCTGTTTTTGTTTTACGGGGAACTCAGTACAGGTCTTTGCCTGAAAAAAGGATACAGACAATGATCTGCCTGTATCCTGATCTCCGGATCAATTCCTGCTTTCCATATACCGGATCATAGCTTCAGCAGCTTTTTTTGCTGCATCCGCCGCATGGACGACAGTCAGCGGTCCGGTAACAACATCTCCTGCCGCAAATACTCCGTCAACAGTAGTCATTCCGTTTTCATCTGTGATCAGCAGTCCTTTGCTTGTTCCTTCCAGGTGCTCCGTACTCATGATCAGTTTATCCTTGGGACCCTGGCTGATGGCAATGATCACTGAATCAGCCGGAATGAGCTCTTCCTTGTCAGAGATCCCAATCAGGTTTCCTTCTTCATCCAGTATGGATTCTGCAAATACAGGTCCCTCCGGGCTGATCCTGCGGATACTCTTTCCGTAAATAAATTCTGTTCCATCAAGTTCCGCATAAGACATTTCATGAGAACTTGCTGTTGCGTGCATATCTCTTGAGAACATCATGACACGTTCCGCACCGTTGCGGAATGCAGTTCTGGCAACGTCCATTGCTACATTACCCATTCCGATCACGGCGACTGTTCTTCCAAGATCGTGGTGCTTCGGGTTTTCCAGGTATGAAATGCCGAAATGGACATTTGCAAGTGATTCTCCTTCAATGCCAAGAGTATTCGGACGCCATACGCCTGTGCCGACAAATATAGCCGCATAACCATCACGGAACAGATTGTCGATTCGAAGGGCACCGCCGATCGTTGTATTCAGACGGATCTGGACTCCAAGTCTGCCGAGAAGCTTCTGATATCTGTCGATAATCGTTTTGGAAAGACGGAAATCGGGAATGCCGTATCTCAGCATACCGCCGATCTGGTTCTTTCTCTCGAAGATCGTTACGTCATATCCGTTCTGTGCAAGAATGACTGCGGCAGTGAGACCTGCCGGACCTGATCCGATCACAGCACATCTTTTGCCTTTTTTCTCGATATTGCCCGGGCGGTATCTGTCAAGGTATCCGTCAGATACAAACTTTTCTATCTCATAAAACTGAACGGGCGTTCCTTTTTTTCCAAGAACACAGTGCCCACGGCACTGTGCCTCATGGTTGCAGACGATTGCGCATACAGCACTCATCGGATTGTTCATGAACAGCTGTTCACCGGCTTCCATGACCTTCTTTTCTTTAAAAAGAGAAATAATATGAGGTATTGGTGTGTGGATGGGGCAGAATTTCTGGCACATAGGCACTTTGCAGTTCAGGCAGCGCTGTGCCTCATTTTCTATATGAATTGCCATTTGATATGTCTCCTTCTGTATTAATTATACAAAACATATAGGAATGTATAGTTTTTAAAATGATGAAAATGATCATGTTGCAGACGGTTTCTGATAATTCGGAACATTGGCTGAATAATCATCAGTAAATCGTCCATACAATGCTTGAAGAACAGGCAGAATTAGTATATATTACATTTGAACAGTTGTTCAAATGTAATAAAAAGAGGGCGTTATGAATAATGATCATCATAGTGAATATGCAACATACAGGTTTGGAATTACAGGCATAGACTGTGCAGACTGTGCCGCCAAACTGGAAGGAAAGATCGCTCAGATCCAGGGGATCTCAAATGTAGTCCTGAACTTCATGACCAGTACTCTGACATATGACTGTGATCATGATGAAGGAAAACGCATTGAAGCGGAGATGAGGGAAATTGTTGCTAAGGAAGAACCGGACGCTTCGGTTACCTCAAGAGGGCATAAGCATCATCATGAGCATCATGATGAAGAAGAACATGAGACAGCGACTTATAAGTTTGATATCGTAGGGATCGACTGCGCAAACTGTGCTGCCAAGCTGGAAGGAAAGATCGCTCAGATCCGGGGGATCTCAAATGTAGTCCTGAACTTCATGACAAGCACTCTGACATATGACTGCGATCATGATGAAGGACAACGCATTGAAGCAGAGATGAGGGGAATTGTTGCCAAGGAAGAGCCGGATGCTACAGTCACTTCAAAAGGACATTCCCACCATCACCACAGTCATGAACATCATCATGATGAACATGAGACATGTGAATGTCATACCGAACATCATGATGAGGAAGAACACGAAACAGCGACCTATAAGTTTGAGATCACAGGAATCGACTGCGCGAACTGTGCTGCCAAACTGGAAGGAAAGATCGCTCAGATTCAGGGGATCTCAAATGTAGTCCTGAATTTCATGACCAGTACTCTGACATATGACTGTGATCATGATGAAGGAAAACGCATTGAAGCGGAGATGAGGGAAATTGTTGCCAAGGAAGAGCCGGATGCTACAGTCACTTCAAAAGGACATTCTCACCATCACCACGACCATGATGCTCATGAGGAACATGAGGCATGCGAATGTCATTTCGAACATCATCATGAAGAAGAACACGAAACAGCAACTTATAAGTTTGAGATCGCAGGAATCGACTGCGCAAACTGTGCTGCCAAGCTGGAAGGAAAGATCGCTCAGATCGAAGGGGTCTCAAATGTAGTCCTGAACTTCATGACCAGTACTCTGACATATGACTGTGATCATGATGAAGGAAAACGCATTGAAGCGGAAATGAGGGAAATTGTTGCCAAGGAAGAGCCGGATGCGACGGTTACCTCGAAAGGGCACTCCCATCATCACCATGAACATCATCATGAAGAACATGAAACATGTGAATGTCATACTGAGCATCATCATGAGGAAGAACACGAAACAGCGACCTATAAGTTTGAAATCGCAGGAATCGACTGTGCGGACTGCGCTGCCAAACTGGAAGGAAAGATCGCAAAGATCGAGGGTATCTCAAATGTAGTCCTGAACTTCATGACAAGCACTCTGACATATGATTGTGATCATGATGATGGAGAGCGGATCGAAACAGAAATGAGAAATATCGTTGCTAAAGAAGAACCGGATACGACAGTTACTTCGAAGGGACATTCTCATCATCACCACGCTCATGAACATCACCATGAAGAACACGAGATGGTCGAAGTTCATGAAATAATTACCGATCGTACCAGACGCTACAGTGCGGTCGGGATCGACTGTGCAGACTGTGCCGCAAAACTGGAAGGCAAGATCGCAAAGATCGACGGTATATCAAATGCGCATATCAGCTTTATGAACAGCACATTGACATATGACTGTGATGAAGCCGACGTAATACGAATTGAAAACGAAGTAAAAGAGATCTTTGCAAAAGAAGAACCTGACGCAGTCGTAAGTCCTCTGACAGAGGAAGTCCGCAGGGAAACAAAAACGGTTTCCGATCAGGAGGAAGACAAGTCGCTGCTGTATCGTCTGCTCTGCGGTGCAGTATTGTTTGTGGCCGGCCTGTTCTTGAAAGGTACAGTTCAAACAGCCCTGGAACTTGCCGCATATCTGGTTTTGGGATGGGATGTACTGTATAAAGCTGTTAAAGGAATCGGCAGAGGTCAGGTGTTCGATGAACATTTCCTGATGGCTGTTGCGACAATCGCAGCGATCTATCTGAAAGATTACAGAGAAGCTGCCGGCGTTTTGCTGTTCTATCAGATCGGTGAATATTTCCAGGATCTTGCGGTAGCCAAAAGCAGACGCTCAATTGGTGAACTGATGGATATCCGTCCTGAATCCGCAGAGGTATACAGACGAGGTCAATGGCAGACCGTGGATCCCGATGATGTACGGATCGGAGAACGTATCAGAGTCAAGCCGGGTGAAAGGGTACCTCTGGATGGTATTATCCTGTCCGGTGCATCATCCCTTGATACATCATCACTGACAGGTGAGTCAAAGCCTCGTGATGTGGATGTGGGTGATGAGGTGATCAGCGGTTCTGTCAATCAGACAGGCGTGCTGGAAATGAAAGTCACTAAGGAATACGGTGACAGTACGGTTGCCAGGATCCTGGATCTTGTGGAAAATCAGGAATCAAGGAAATCCTCACAGGAAAACTTCATCACAAAGTTCTCAAGAGTCTATACACCTGCTGTCGTGTTCTCAGCGATCGCTGTAGTGATCATCGTTTCACTGCTTGGTTATGGTATTGAGGAAGGTGTCAGACGTGCATGTACATTCCTTGTAATCTCCTGCCCTTGCGCACTTGTAATATCGATCCCCCTGTCATTCTTTGCCGGGATCGGTGGACTTTCCAGCCGCGGAATTCTTGTCAAAGGCGCAAACCTGATCGAACCGCTTGCGAAAGTGGACCAGGTCGTTATGGATAAAACAGGTACACTGACATCCGGTAAATTCGCCGTAGAAGAGATTCTGGCTGAAGAAGGAATGAAAGCACAGATCCTTGAGGATGGCGCATATGCAGAATCATTGTCAAATCATCCGGTCGCTGTTGGGATCAGGGAAGCTTATGGAAAGCAGTTTGATCAAAGCAGGATCAGCGAGATGAAAGAAATTGCAGGCCGCGGTGTATCAGTCAAATATGATGGGCATGCAGTGCTTGCGGGCAACTATAAACTGATGCAGGATCATCAGATCGAATGCAGACAGGAAACAGCTGCCGGTACATTGGTCTATGTAGCAAGAGACGATGTCTATGAAGGCTGTCTGGTTCTTCGTGACCAGCTGAAACCTGACGCAAAGGAAGCGGTCCGTTCCCTGCAGGCTGCCGGAAAGAAGTGCATTATCGTATCCGGCGACAACCAGGAAACAACGGATATGATCGCGAAGCAGCTGGGTGCGGATATGGCATTTGGTGAATGCATGCCGGCAGACAAAGTCGAACGTCTGCAGGAACTGAAGAAGAACGGTACAACAGCATTTATCGGTGACGGTGTCAATGATGCACCGGTACTGACTGCTGCGGATACCGGATTTGCCATGGGTGCGCTTGGAAGTGATGCGGCGATCGAAGCGGCAGATGTTGTGATCATGGACGATCAGCCTTCGAAGATATCCCTGGCGATCACCAGTGCGCAGAGGATCCTGCGTGTAGCGAACCAGAATATTTACGGTGCGATCATCGTCAAGGTCGGTACATTGATCCTGGGTGCCTTCGGTATCGCAAATATGTGGATGGCTATTTTTGCCGACACGGGAGTCGCAATGCTTTGTGTCATGAACTCCATGAGACTGCTCCACATTGCCAGAAAACAATGATTAAGAAGAGGCAGATATTTGCAGAATGTCTGCCTTTTTCACGTTTCGGGTGATAGAATGACGTTATGAAAAAATTATTGAGTATTTTTTGGGTGATGTGCCTTGCTGTACTTCCCGTATATGCTGAAGAAGAAACCGCTGATCCGGAAATGCTGCCGGAAGAAAGCGCGGAACCGACACCTGAGCCGGAGCCTGCCTACAGAGTCGATGCTTCGTCTGCGGTCCTGATGGATAAAACATCCGGAAACATCCTGTTTGAACAGGACAAGGACAATCGTATCGATCCGGCAAGTCTTACAAAGCTGATGACGGTATACCTTGGAATTGAAAATCTGAGCGATGACAAAGAGCTTTCAATGACAGCAGAGGCATTTGAAACATATGACCATAGTTTTGGTGTCCTTTGGATCGAGCAGGGTGAAACAATGTCCGCAAGCAGTGCGGAACATGCGGCTATGCTTGCCAGTGCAAACGATACGGCCGCAATGATCGCTGAAGCTGTCAGTTCTTCACAGGACGCATTCATTACAAAAATGAATATGGCAGCGGCCCAGTTCGGGATGGAAAATACACATTTCCAGAATATATTCGGTATACACAACGATACCAATTATTCGACTGCTTATGATATGGCATTGCTGCTGAGAAAAGCGCTCGGCAATGAAACGTTCAGAAACATATTCGGAAGAGCATCCTATACGATTCCCGCTACGAATTTTGCTGTTGCCAGGAACCTGGTCAATGACTGTGCACTGCTCAGGGATACAGGCTATTATTACGAAAAGGCTACCGGCGGAAAGATCGGCAATACACCTGAGGGCGGTTTCTCACTTGCGGCAACCGCAAAAGATGACAATGGAATGGAACTGATCGCCGTAGTGCTCGGTGAAGAGAATGCGGCGGCTGCTTATAACGATATCGTATCGATGTTTGAGTACGGGTTCTCCAATTTCCAGTCGATCACTTTCTCGGCAGAAGATATCGGGGAAAAGACGGTCGAAGTGATGCGCGGCAAGAAACATGTCGCTGATGTGCACTTTACGAATACAGGTGATTACCACGTACTGCTTCCTACCGGACTGGATGCGTCTACACTGACCGCAGAAGCAGTCGTTAACAATGAAGAAGAAACGAATCCGGAAGTGATCACAGCCGATGTTGTGTTCAAGCTGGAAGATCTGGTCGTCGGTACAACTCCGATGCACCGTGAGATCACATATTATGATACAAGCATAGCAGCGACCGCCGGTCCGATGATCAGGCAGTATTTCAACTATGCAAGTATCGGAGTGCTTGGACTGTTTATCATCAGGCTGTTCCTGAAAGTGATCCATAAACTGCTGGCTCCGCCGGCTTAAGAAACTGCTTCGGCAGTTTTTTTGTAACTCGGACATAAACCGGATGGGACAGTCATGTTTTTGCTATGATGAATGCAAGGAGTCAGAAAATATGGAAATTACATTTGAAGTACTGAAGGGGATCCTCGATGCATACACTTACGAGGTTGTTTTTGTAGACCGAACACATACTGTACGCTGGATGAACAAAACCGCTCAAAAACGATACGAAGACAGAGTGTTTGTCGGTAACAGTCTGTTTAACTGCCATAATGAAGGATCGAAGGTAAAAATCGAAGAATTCCTGAGACGGGCTGATGCGGGAGAGAACGAGATGTTCGAGACCTACAACCGTAAGACCGGCGAACGGGAATTCTTCGTCCCTGTAAGGAACGACGCAGGCGAAGTAATCGGCTACTTTGAGCGCCACGAAGCTCCCTGGGACAGGGAGCACGCGGCTGAACCTGTAGGCGATTACTGGCTGCGGCGCATATGAGATATTTTTTGCGGGAAACCTCTGTCACAGGCTGTAATTAAATACATTCCCGCTGAAATATCTCTTCCTGTTTCAACGACAGATAACTGCACCGCATTTGTGCAATGCCCGCCAGAGCTGTCTCCACAGGCTTGAGAAGTAACGACTGACCGATTTCGATGTCACCTCACCGTATAGTCAGTCTTTTTATTTGCCTGGTGGTTAAGTGATTATGGCTCTATTGACTTTTTCCTGACATATCCATCTGTGATAAACAGTCTTTCAATGTGATAGGTATTTCATAGTGCTGTACCCCTTTGTGAACTGATATGTAAGAACCTTTGTCAACCTTTATTCAGGAATTTGAAAGATTCGTCCTTAAGGACATGTGGAAAAAGCCTCAGACAGTATCAGTTCATCGGTAGTTGGCCATTCTGATATTCGCTTATTGGTTTCCCTCGGCCAGGTCAATGGTTCCGCCGTGAAGTTCTGCTG
>JAILLA010000096.1 GCA_024693325.1 Solobacterium sp. | reverse complement strand
AGCTGTCGCAAGCAGCACAACAGATGAGCCGCTGACATTCAACAACACATATGAAGTAGAACCGACAACAGTAGAGTTCCCTGTAAAGAAGGAGCTTGAACTGAATGGACTTGACGGACCTGCAGACTGGAGCTTCGACGTCACAGTAGCAGCAGTCGGTGAAGCACCTGCGGCAGACACAATGACTGGTAAGATCAGTAAGTCTGCACCTACAACGACATTCGGACCGTTCAAATACACGGAACCTGGAACATACACATACAATGTGACAGAGTCTGGAACAGTAGACGGCGTAACAAATGACGCTGAAGCAACCAAGACAGTCACAGTTACAGTTGTGGATAATGGTGATGGTACACTGACAGCTACAGCTGACAGCACAACAGACAAACCGCTGACATTCACGAATGATTACAATGTTGAACCTGTGAAGTATGATCCGCCTGTACAGAAGATACTTGATGCAGCAGATGGATTAACACCTCCTGATATTGAAGGTGAATTCACATTCACAATCAAAGCTACAGATCCTGAAGATGCACCTCTGCCTGAGGAAACATCAATCACGAATTCAAGTGAATATGAGATCTCTGATGGATTATATGAATTCGGAGAAATCACTTACACGACGCCTGGAACATATAAGTACATTGTTGAAGAGTCAGGTAAAGTACCTGGTGTCACAAATGACCTTGAAGCGTCCAAGACAGTCACAGTTGTTGTAACAGACAATGGCGACGGTACGCTGAGTTATGAAGCTGACAACACAGTAGATGAACCTGTAACATTCACAAATACTTATGAGGTCGAGGAGATCACAGCAAGCTTCCCTGTAATGAAGGAACTTGAGGTACCGGAAGGACTCGCTGGTCCTGAAAAGTGGAGCTACACGATCGATGTCAAAGCTAACGACGGAGCGCCTGTAGCTGAGACAATGAGCGGTAAGGTTGATCAGGATAACGACACAGTCACATTCGGTGAGTTCACTTATAGCAAACCTGGAACATACACATACACAGTTACTGAAACAGGAACTGTTGATGGTGTAACGAATGATCCTGATGCATCAACAGGTAAGACAGTTACAGTTATTGTTACTGACAACAGTGACGGTACATTAACAGTTGAAGTTTCCTCAACAGATGCAGAACCGCTGACATTCACGAATACATATGGTGTTGGTGAAACGACAGCTACATTCCCTGCTAAGAAACTCCTGAAAGTACCTGCAAAACTGAGCGGACCTGCTGAATGGGAGTTCACGTTCACAGCTGCACCGGAAGGTGATGCACCTACAGGTGAAACGATGAGCGGAACTGTCAATCAGGACAGCGATACAGTAACATTCGGAACATTCACATTCACAACACCTGGCACATACACATACACAGTAACTGAAACAGGAACTGTTGCCGGTGTTACAAACGATGCTGAATCCACGAAGACTGTAACGATCGAAGTGGTCGATAACGGCAACGGTACGATGACAGCTAAACCTTCATCAACAGAAGGCAACCCGCTTGAATTCGTCAACGAATACAGTGTCGTACCTACATCCGCAGTACTGAAGGTTTATAAGAAGGTTTATGCATCCGGCAGCACAGCTGATAAGATCATCCAGCTGAACAGTGCTAAGGCAGAAGAAGAAAAGACCGAAGAACCGGCTGAAGAAACTCCTGCAGAAGAGAACCAGGAAGAAACACCTGAAACAACTGAGGCACCTGAGGCGACAGAAGCTCCTGAAACAACAGAAGCACCTGCAGAAACACCGGCACCTGAGGTTGTACCTGAAGAAACAACACCTGAAGTTGTACCTGAAGAGACAACAGCACCTGAAGTTGTACCTGAAGAGACAACACCTGAAGTTACAACTGAAGAACCTGTACCTGCAGTCACAGAAGTACCTGTAGTCGAAGAAGAAGCAAATGCAGCAGAAGATCTGGTAAGCCTGCTGAGAGGCATGTCACTGTTCACAACAGTATATGCAGAGGAAGCAGAAGAAACAGCCGAAGCAGCAGCAACAGCAGAACCTGAGACAGCAGAAGAAGTACCTGCAGAGACAGCAGCGCCTGCAGTAGTTGAAGAACCTGTAGAAACAGTAGAAGAACCTGCACCTACAGCAACACCTGCAGAGACACTGGTACCTGTATTCACAGAGGAACCTGTCGTAACAGAAGCACCTGAAGCAACAGCAACAGCTGAGGCAACAGCAGCTCCTGAAGCAACAGCAGTACCTGCAGGAACAGCTGAAGCAACTGCAACAGCAGAAGCAACAGCTGCACCTGAAGGAACACCTGAGGCAACAGCAACAGCTGAGGCTACAGCAGCACCTACAGGAACACCTGAAGCAACAGCAACACCTACAGCAGAAGCAGAGGAAGAGAAGAAAGAGGAAGAAGATCCTGTTGAAGGCTCCTTCGAAGCAATGCTGAAGGGACTCGAATATGTCATTCTGGGAACAGCGAAGAACGGAACGACACTGGTCGGACTGCCTGTCAAGGAAGGCGACTTCGAATTCACACTTACTGATGGAGCAGATTTCAGTGAGACAGTCAGAAACGGTGCAGCCGGAGCTGGTGAAGCAGCTGAAGCAGTATTCAGCGAGATCACTTACACTGAACCTGGAACATACACATACACGATCACCGAGACAAAGGCACCGGCATGGTATCAGAAGAACACACAGACCATTAAGGCAACTGTAACAGTAACTGATAACGGTGACGGTACGATGACTGCTGTAGTGAAGTACAGTCCTGAAGATCCGACATTCGAGAACTACTATGTGACAAATGATGTCAGTGTAGAGTTCGAAGGTGTGAAGGAACTGAAGGGAAGAGAACTTGAAGCCGGAGAGTTCACATTCGAACTGTATGACAGCGAGGGCAACCTGCTTGAAACAGCACAGAATGATGCAACAGGCAAAGTGAAGTTCAGCACGATCACTTACACGAAGGCAGATGATCTGGGACCTGAGACAGAGAAGACATTCACATACACAGTGAAGGAAACTTCCGGAAGCCTGGGCGGAGTCACATATGACACATCCGAACAGACGATCACAGTGAAAGTCACAGATGATGGAGAAGGAAACCTGACAGCAGAAGTAACACCTGCAGAGGCACCGCTGTTCACATTCACAAATACCTATGAAGCTGAGGGTGAGATCACACTGAGCGGAACAAAGGTACTTGAAGGCGGAGAGCTCACAGAAGGTCAGTTCTCATTCGAGCTTGTAGATTCTGAAGGTAACGTTGTTGAGACAGTCAGCAACGCAGCAGACGGAACATTCACATTCAGCACACTGAAGTATGTGAAGAAAGATGGTCAGGACGACACAGGAACATACACTTACAAGATCAGAGAAAAGATCCCTGAGGATAAGAAGGGTATCGCATACACTGACAAGGTATATGATGTAACGATCACTGTAACAGACAACAAGGATGGAACACTGAGCGTTACAAGCAAACCTGACGCCGGATCATTCAGCTTCACGAACAAAGTACTGAAGGTACTGGTGAACAAGTACAACGACAGCAACAAGAAACTGAAGGGCGCAACGATCACGCTGTACGATGAGAATGGTGCAGAGATCGTAAGCTGGACATCAGACGGTAAAGAACCGTTCGACTTCGGACCGTATGTAGAAGCGGGCAAGAAGTACATGATCAAGGAAACAAAAGTACCGAAGGGATACACAAGATTCAAGCCTGTAGTATTCACGGTAGATCCTGATGGAACGGTAAACATCTCACTGAAGGTCGACAAGGAAGGAGCTTACAAGCTCGTAGACAAGACGATCCCGAGGGATGATACACCGCCGGATAAGTACATCCCGCCTGTAGTACCGCTGCCTCCGACAGATGTAAATGGAGGAAACAGCAATACAGGAATGATGGGCGGAATGCTCGCAGCTTCAATGGCAGGAGTCATTGCAGCACTGTATCAGCTTCTGAAGAACAGAAAGCAGTACAACTAAGATGCAGCGTTTCCAGTAACGGAGACTGAAGCATAAAAGAAACCAGGATGGTCTTACAAACTTCCCCAGTGAGACCCCCTGGTTTTCTTTCGCTTTGATGCAGCATGACTGCTGGAAAGAACACAGAAAAAGGATACGGATGTGAATTTCCGTATCCTTTAAACTTAAACTAGTGATGATCGTATTCAATGACTTCGCCGGTCCATGATTTCCGCAGGATCTCCTGCATATCCGCTACCATCGGTACACGCGGGTTGGCAGGGGAGCACTGGTCTTCATATGCGAGATAAGAGAGTTTTTCTGCAGCAGCCATCCAGTCTTCTTCGTTCAGATATGGAATGCTGTTGAAACGCATGGGAATACCGCAGTCTTCACCAAGCTGCCATACAGCATGAGCGAATAATTCAACACCCTCTTCCACGGAATTGACAGGAAGACCGAGTGCTTTTGCAAGCTGGGCATAACGCTCATCAGCTCTGTAGTAATTGTACTTCGGCCATACGCCCGGTTTCTCCGGTTTCGTTCCGTTGTAGCGGATCGTATATGGCAGAAGGATCGCGTTTGCCTGTCCGTGCGGAACACCGAATTCTGCACCGATCTTGTGCGCCATGGAATGGTTCATGCCAAGGAATGCGTTAGCGAATGCCATTCCTGCGATAGCGGAAGCGTTATGCATCTTTTCACGCGCTTCCGGATCATTCGGTCCGTTATGGACAGCTCTTGGCAGATAGTCAAATACCATCTGGACTGCCTTCAGCGCAAGCGCGTCGGTAAAGTCTGAAGCCAGTACGGAAACATATGCTTCTACAGCGTGGGTCAGTACATCCATGCCTGTATTAGCTGTAACGGTTTTCGGCAGGTTCATGGTAAGCGCCGGATCGATGATCGCGACAGTAGGTGTCAGTGAGTAGTCGGTCAGCGGGTATTTGACATGTGTCTCCTTATCGGTGATGACAGCGAATGGAGTCACTTCGGAACCTGTTCCTGATGTTGTCGGAATGCATACAAGACTGGCCTTTTTGCCAAGCTCAGGATAGCGGAATGCACGCTTGCGGATATCCATGAACTTCTGCTTGAGATCATCGAAATTCACTTCCGGATGCTCGTAGAACAGCCACATGCCCTTTGCGGCGTCCATGACAGAACCTCCGCCGATCGCGATGATGGTATCAGGCTCAAATGCCTGCATCAATGTGAGTCCCTTACGGACTGTCTGGATTGAAGGATCCGGCTCAACATCACAGAAGAGCTCATATGTGACCTTGCCGCGTCCGCGGGAGGAACGGCTTTCCAGCTGGTCTGTAACTCTTGTGACAAACCCGAGTCTGACCATGGACTGGTCGGCTACGATGAATACCTTGAACATCTCACGCATATCATGGAGGTATTCAATTGAGTTTCTCTCTATATAGATCTTGGAAGGGATCTTGAACCACTGCATATTATTTCTCCTCTGTCCCACTTTCTTGATGTTCAGCAGATCGACTGTGCTGACGTTTCCGGAAACACTGTTGTGACCGTAGGATCCGCATCCCAATGTCAGGGAAGGGATCAAGGAGTTATAAATGTTTCCGATGCCTCCGAATGTGGAAGGGGAGTTCCAGAGGATACGGCACGCCTTGATGCGCTTGCCGAATTCCTCAACAAGTGCTTTGTTTGATGTATGGATGGCTGCACTGTGTCCGATGCCGTTGAACATGACCATGGCTTCTGCCTTGTCCAGACCGTCCTCTACACTCTCTGCCTTCAGCATTGCCAGAACAGGTGACAGTTTCTCTCTTGTCAGCGGTTCGTTCGGACCGACCTCACTGCACTCCACCATCAGGATGCTTGTCTTCGGATCGACTTCGAAGCCGGCCTGCTGAGCGATCCAGTATGCGCTCTTGCCGGCAACAGTTCCGTTCAGCTTCGCGTTTTCACATCCATCCGAGAAGGATTTGTATCCGAACATGAAGAGCTCCAGCTTTTCCTTTTCCTCTGCTGTGCAGAAATGAACATTGTAATGAAGGAATTCTTCTTTCACGAGAGAATAGATCTCTTTATCAGCGATGACTGCCTGCTCGGAAGCACAGACCATACCGTTGTCGAATGCCTTGGACATGGCGATGTCGTTGACTGCCTGACGGATATTTGCTGTTGTTTCAATGTATGCGGGAACGTTTCCTGCGCCTACGCCGAGAGCCGGTTTGCCGCAGGAATAAGCAGCCCTGACCATTGCGTTGCCGCCAGTCGCAAGGATCGTGGAAACACCGGGATGATTCATCAGAGCACTGGTGGCTTCCATGGAAGGATGTTCGATCCACTGAATGCAGTTCTCCGGAGCACCGGCCGCAACAGCAGCCTCATACACGATTTTAGCGGCAGCAACGGAAGAATTCTGTGCATTCGGATGGAATGCAAAGATGATCGGATTCCTGGTCTTCAGGCAGATCAGCGATTTGAAGATCGCAGTGGATGTCGGATTGGTGACAGGGGTAATACCTGCAACGACACCGACCGGTTCCGCAACATAGATCAGTCCCTGGACTTCATCTTCATCAATGATGCCGACAGTCTTCTGGTGGCGCATATGATTGACAACATATTCGCAGGCAAACAGGTTCTTTGTGGCTTTGTCTTCAAAGACTCCTCTTCCTGTTTCCTGTACTGCCAGCTTTGCCAGCTCTCCATGCTTATCAAGTGCGGCTACCGAACACTTTGCCACGATATAATCGATCTTTTCCTGGTCAAAGGAAGCATACTCTTCCAGTGCTTTCAGGGCTTTGCGGACTTTGTCGTTTACTTCATCTGTCTGTGCGGGAACTGTATGTTCCGCAGCGGGTGCAGCAGGTTCTGCTGTGGTTTTCTTTTTGCGATCAGCCATATCACACCTCCTGTGAAAAAATTCACTTGTTCGCAAAAAGAATTTAACATAGAAAATCAACGGTTGCAAGAACGAATGATAAAAAAATCACAAGTAAACGGTTACATGATCAAAATCTGTTATTTCATTAAAAAAGCTCACCAATGATAGGTGAACTTCTTCTCTCCTTCTACTACCGGCAGCATCTTCAGCTGGATATTGTCTACCCGGATAAAGCGGTTGCCTTTGCGCGTCAGTTCAAGGAATTCGTCAATGTCATTCTGCTCTCCCTGGATGATGACTTCCACATCCCCGTTCTCCAGGTTCGTGACCGAACCGGTCAGATGACACTGCTGTGCATTCATGGATGCGAATGTACGGAATCCGACATTCTGGACCCTGCCGGATACAACTGCTTTGAATCTTTTCATCATCTTCCTCCTGCTGCGATATTAAGAAGCTTTTCCTGCATATAAGGGACGATCCAGTCACGCAGGCCTGCCTTGGTCGGATGCACGGCATCCGTCATATACAGACTGCGCTTTACTGGATCAGGGTTTTCAAGTGTTCTGTCATGGTACAGATCGATCAGATGAACGTTCCATTTATCGGAGACTTCACGGACTTTGCGGATCAATTGTTCGTAGGATGGATCGCCGCAGTAGGGCAGGGTAAACAGGACGATCACCGGATCCCACAGTTCCTTGGCGTAGGCGATCAGGTATTCCAGCGCACCGATCGTTGTTTTGATGCTGAATGTAAACCTGTCATTGCTGCTGGAGACGTTTCCGTGTGTCATTTCCGCATCGATCGGACTGATCTCAATGACCAGATAGTCTGCGTGACTGATCAGTGCCAGCGAGGAGCGGAAGCGTTTGACAGCGGAGTTCTGCGTCACGGATGAGAGATAGCTGTGCGCCAGCGATTCATTGATGATCTCATTATCGTTGATCTGTTTCAGATAGTCTGTTAAGGCGGTCCCGCCTGAACCGGTACCTGCTGAAAAGGATGAACCAAGCCACAGTATACGTTTATCACTCAGTGCTGTTTTGCGCTGTTCAAGTGTTTCCGGGTCATATTTTGGATCATTGCCGGGATGATCCTTCTTTGTTCCATGGCGGGTCAGTACATAGGCAGTCCCGATCACAACAGCGCTTCTTACCAGTCTTCCGAGTACAGACATACAAACTCACGCTCACCTTCCACGACAGGGACCGGTTTGATCCTCATATCATCGACCCTGATGAAACCGATGCCTTCCTTGACCTTATCAAGGAACGTATTGATATTCTCTTCCTCTCCCTGTACATAGATGTCGACCATGCCGTTGGACATGTTTCTGACAGAGCCTGTTACGAGGCAGTCTTTTGCTGTATACATACAGAAGTATCTGAAGCCGACACCCTGTACGATCCCGTCTACGATCACACGATATCTTTTCATAACATAATCATATCGCTTCGGAGGGATTTCCGAAAGACATGCCTGTAAAGCCGGCACAAATGATTTCCCTGAATGAACTTTACAGTGTAATATTATTCCGATGACCGGAGGTGCAGAAGAACATGATCAATATTCTTTTGAACAGTACGAATTTTGACCAGGAATGGGCAGGCCAGACGCTGATCAGTATCCTGAGACCGCATATGAAGACTGTGATACTGCCGCTGTCCTATGACTATGGATGGGCAAGCGACGCGGATGACTGGCGTATCAGATATGACAGCGGATCGGACTATACATATGACCTGCTGCGTCCGTTCCGGGCATACGGCATTACGGAAGAGGATATCACGCTGATGGACTACTACAGTGAAGAACCGGATGAGATGGAATACAGGATCGAGCACAGCGACCTGCTTGTGCTGCTGGGTGAAGATCCCGACCAGTGCATGGAACGCCTGGATGACCTGTGCCTGATCTCTGCGATCCGTTCTTATTCCGGTGTAGTCATGGGACTCAGTGCAGGCTCCAAGATCCAGCAGGAAGCCTATTTCAAAACGATCGATGATGACATGGAATTCTCATACCGCCAGGGACTGGGACTGCTCCATGGGTTTGACCTGGATACGCACTATGTACAGGATGTATTCCACATCATGGGGATCATCCGTTCTCTGGAAACACAGAACCTTCCTGTCGTTGTCATGCCGGAAAAAGGCGGCATCGTCATCAGCGGAAACCAGTTTGCCCTGATGGGGGAAGCATTTGTCGCGGATGAGCGTGATCTGGATGAGCTGTACCTCCTGCTGGAAAGCGAACGTGATCGCTGATTTTCGTTGATTTTCAGCACTTCAGAAACTATAATTTTGCTAAAGCGTACGGAAAGACCAGTACCCGGGAGTTCATGTCGTCAGAGAGGAATGCAGGCGCTGAAAGCATTCTGTCAGAAGAATCCGGTGAATTCACTTTCCCAGTGAGACCAATCATCTCCGTATTCCGCGTTAAGGATCAATTAAGGTGCGCATGTTCAACATGCGAAATAGGATGGTACCGCGCAGTATAGCGTTCCTGTATGCAGATACAGGAATTTTTTATTGGAGGAAAGGGAAATGGACGACAAAATTGAAGTTGTCCGGAGTGAAGCTCTGGACGCAATTGCGGCAGCACAGTCAATGGACGAACTGCAGCAGGTGAGAATTCAGTACCTCGGCAAAAAGGGCAGTATCCAGGCTCTGATGGGTGTCATGAAGTCTCTCAGCAAGGAAGAAAAGCCGGCATTCGGACAGAAGGTCAATCTCTGCAAACAGGAAGTGACCGATGCTGTTGCACAGCGTCAGAAACAGCTGGAAGCGAAGGAACTGGCAGCACGTCTGGTGGAAGAAAAGATCGATATCACGCTGCCCGGTGACAATATCACGACCGGATCCATGCATCCGCTGTTCATGATCCAGCAGCAGCTGGAAGATCTGTTCATCGGCATGGGCTACAAGGTAGCTGAAGGACCTGAACTGGAACAGGATCATTACAACTTTGAGCTGGCAAACATCCCGAAGGATCATCCGGCAAGGGATATGCAGGATACATTCTATGTTGACCCCAATACACTGCTGCGCACACATACAACAGCGATGCAGATGAGGGAACTGGAAAAAGCCAAGGGACAGACGCCGATCAAGCTGATCTGCCCTGGCAAGGTATACAGAAGAGACGACGATGACGCTACGCACAGCCATCAGTTTATGCAGTGCGAAGGACTGGTCGTCGGTGAGAACGTTACGCTGGCAGACCTGAAGGGCACGCTGGAATTCATGGCAAACAGAATGTTCGGCGAAGGCAGAACGATCCGTTTCCGTCCTTCCTACTTCCCGTTCACGGAACCTTCCGTAGAAGTTGATGTCTCCTGTCCGTTCTGCAACGGCAAGGGCTGCTCGGTATGCAAGGGCTCCGGCTGGATCGAGATCCTCGGTGCCGGCATGGTACATCCGCATGTACTGGAAATGAACGGCTTTGATTCCGAGAAATGTTCCGGATTCGCGTTCGGCGTCGGTCTGGAACGTGTGGCCATGCTGAAATACGGCATTGACGACATCCGCAACTTCTATACGAATGACCTGAGGTTCCTGAAGAACTTCGACCGCTTTGACTGAGGAGGGAAACTGATATGAGATTGAGTTATAAATGGCTTGGTGAATACGTGGATCTCTCCGGTATCACACCTGAAGAACTGGCTGAGAGAATGACGACTGCCGGACTGGAAGTCGAAGGCATTGAACCGATGGCACAAGGCACCAAACTTGTGATCGGTGAAGTCATGGAATGCGAAGACATTCCGGATACGCATCTGCACGCAACAAAGACAAGGATCGGCGACGGTCCGGAAGATCTGAAGGATATCGTCTGCGGCGCTCCGAACTGCCGCAAGGGTCTGAAGGTCATCGTAGCACAGGTCGGGGCAGAGCTGCCGGGCGGCGTGATCTCCGCCAAGCCTGTACGCGGACATTCCAGCAACGGCATGCTGTGCTCACTGAATGAGCTCGGCGTCGATAAGAAATATCTGGAACAGAAGCAGATCGACGGTATTGAAGAACTGCCGGCAGATGCACCTGTCGGTGAGACGGATGTTCTTGGGTATCTTGGACTGGATGATACGATCCTGGATGTATCTCTGACGCCCAACCGTGCTGACTGCTCCAGCATGTGGAACATGGCCAAGGAAGTGGGAGCGATCCTGCACCGTGAAGTCAAATGGCCGGACTATGAGGGACAGGCTGACATCGGTGAAGAAGGCGGCTTCAAGGTCGCTTCCGAAACAGAAGGATGCACATGCTTCTACGGAAAGGTCGTCAACCATGTCAAGGTCGGACCTTCTCCGAAATGGATGGTAGACTACCTGCACGCTGCAGGCATGAACTCCATCAACAATGTTGTCGATATTTCCAACTATGTCATGCTGGAAACAGGACAGCCGCTGCATTATTACAACCTGGCAAAACTGCCTGCACGTGAGATCACGGTCAAGGATGACATCCATATGACGATGACAGCCCTGGACGGCGTTGAGTTCGAGATCCAGCCCGGAGATCTGGTCATTACAACAGGCGGCGAGCCGACAGGCATTGCCGGCATCATGGGCGGTGAAGAATCCATGATCGATGAGAGTACAACGGCGATCTTCATTGAAGCAGCCAGATTCAATCATGTGAATGTCAGAAGGACATCCATCCGTCTGAACCTGATCACAGAAGCTGCGCAGCGCTTCACAAAGGGACTGGAACCCCTCAGCATGGCAAAGGCTGTTGACAGATCAGTGATGCTGCTGAAGGAATATGCGGACGCTTCCGGCTTTGAGAAGACTGTCATCGCAGGAGATCCTTCCTATGAGCCGCGCGTTGTCAAGGAAACACTGACGCACTGCAATACACTGCTCGGTACGGAATTCACCATGGACCAGGTCAAGGAAGTCCTGACATGGCTGGACTTCAAGCCTGAGATCAGCGGTGACGAGATCACCTGCCATATCCCCAGCTACCGTACGGACATCGAACGCCCTGCAGACATTGATGAAGAAGTCATCAGACTGATCGGATTCGATTCCCTGAAGGGAACGCTTCCCTACATGGCAGCGACAGTCGGCAGACTCTCGCCTGCTCAGACAGGACGCCGTACGATCAGGGAAACACTGCGTTCATACGGACTCCGTGAGATCGTTACATATACGCTTGTTTCACAGGATTACATTGACAATGCATACCAGCCTTCCGGAGAAGCAGTTGCACTGGCAATGCCGATGAGTGAGGCAAGGAAGTACATCCGTACCAGCCTGATCAATTCCGTTCTGGAATGTGTTCAGTACAACGAAGCACATCAGAATACAGACGCATGTCTGTTCGAGATCTCCAAGGTATACGGCGGTCAGGCAGAACAGGAACGTCTGGCGATCGTACTGGATGGAAACCTGATCGAAGACCGTCTGCACAACATCCATGCAAAGGGTGACTTCTACGCCATGAAGGCGATCATCATGGAAATGCTGCATAAGCTCGGCTTTGCCGGCGGACGCATCCAGATCAAAGAGAACAGCACGGATACAGAACACTTCCATCCTTACCGCAGTGCGGAAGTATATATGGACAGAAAGCTGCTTGGTGTCTTCGGTGAAGTGCATCCTGCATATGCCGCAAAGTTTGACCTTGGCAGAGTCGTTTACGCAGAGTTTGTGATCGACTCCCTGTTTGAGACAAAGCCCGGCAAGCTGCGCTTCGAAGCAATCGACCGCTATCCGAGCGTCTCCAGAGACATTGCCCTGGTCGTACAGTCTGATGTCACTGCTGAGAAGATCATGAATGTCATCCACAAGACAGGCAGAAAGCTTGTCAGAAAGATGGAAGTATTCGATGTCTATGAAGGCGAACATGTAGCGGAAGGCTACAAGTCCGTTGCACTGCGCATCGTCTATCAGGCAGCCGATCATACGCTGAAGGATGAAGAGATCAGCCAGATGCACGCATCTATTCTGGATGCCCTCAGCAAACAGCTGAAAGCACAGTTAAGAGCATAAAAACACGCAAAGGATCGTATCGTCAGGATATGATCCTTTTTCAACAGTGATATGATGTGTTCAGATGACGGAGGAAGACCATCATGAGTCAGCGAGAGATCACAATGAACAGCACACTGCAGGAAGTATATGAAACGCCTGTCGGTCATGACATCCTGGCAAGGATCCTGCTGCAGCTGGGTGTCCCGGAAACAGTGTTAAGGAATCCTGTGTCAGGCAGGCTGAAGCTTTCCGTCCTTGCAAAACTATCAAAAAAGGTCCTCTCGGAACAGTTCTGGCAGACTTTCCTGACTCTGGTCAACCGGGAACAGGATGCGCCTGCATCCCTGTATACACCCCTGCATGAGGCATGGTGGAAAGAAGCGGTCTTCTATCAGATCTATCCCAAATCCTTTTATGACAGTGACCATGACGGGACAGGTGATCTGCGGGGTATCATTGAAAAACTGGACTATCTGAAAGATCTTGGCGTGGATGCGGTATGGCTGTCACCCATCTATGATTCACCGCTGGATGACAACGGATATGATATCCGTGATTATCATCAGATATTGCCGCAGTTCGGCACGATGGAAGACTTTGATGAACTGCTGAGCGGACTCCATGCCCGCGGCATGAAGCTGATCATGGACCTGGTCGTCAATCATACCAGTGATGAACATGCATGGTTTCAACAGGCACTGAAGGATCCGTCTTCCAGATACAGGAACTATTACTTCTTCCAGGATGATCAGGAAGGGAAATATCCCAATAACTGGACTTCAAACTTCTCAGGTCCGGCATGGAACCATTATGAAGATGAGAAACAGTACGTAATGCATCTGTTTTCACCAAAACAGATGGACCTGAACTGGGATGACCCGGATGTCAGGGAAGATGTGATCACCATGATCCGCTGGTGGCTGGAGAAGGGCGTTGACGGTTTCCGTATGGATGTCATCAACTACATCTCCAAGGAAGAAGGACTGCCTGACGGGGATCCGTTTGTCGGAGAACTGATGGGATATACAGGCATTGAGCATTACTATTACGGTCCGCATCTCCATGAATACCTGCGTGAGATCCGTTCAAAGGCATTTGAACCGTATCATGCTTTTTCAATCGGTGAAACGCCGGGTCTTGGCATCCGGATGGCACAGCTTGTGACAGCAGAAGAACGGAAAGAACTGGATATGGTCTTCTCGTTTGACCATCTGGAAACACCCGGTCATGTACGCTTTGAAGAATATCGTTATGACCTGAATGCATTCAGGGACAATATGGATACCTGGATGCGGGAATACGGCAGTCAGTGCTGGCCGACCATTTTCTATAACAACCATGACAATCCCCGTATGGTCTCCAAGATCGACCCGGAAGACAAATACAGGGAATCACTATCTGTTCTGCTGGGCGTCATGCAGATGACGCTGCGGGGAACACCGTTTATCTATCAGGGAGATGAGATGGGATTAGGCAACATTCCCTTCAGAACCATGGAGGATATTACGGATGTGGAGTCTGTCAATAAATATGCGGAACTGCTGAATGATCACGAACCTTCCGAAGCGTTCAGGATCATACTGGCAGGTACCAGAGATCACGCAAGAGTCCTGCTTCCATGGAATGACAATGCGCCGGAATGGGCAGAACAGACGATCAATGAAACTGTAACTTCCGCATATAAAGAGCTGATATCATTAAGACATCAGCACCGTGCACTTGTATACGGGAATTATGAAATGCTGTATGACTGCAGGGACAGATATGTTTACCGCAGATATGATGACCATGAATCATTCATCATTGACTGCAATCTTTCCGATCATCCTGTCAGAGCATATACGAACCTGACAGGATATACATTGATCCGGCCGCACAGGTATGCAGAACTATACACTCTGCAGCCGTATGAAGCCAGGATCTGGTTCAGAAAATAAACAGCACTGCATATGCTGAGAAGCATCTGCAGAGCTGTTCTATACCTCCAAAATCTGTAATCTAAACGCAAAACGATCAATTTTTTGAAGTTTTGCGTATAGGATCTTCAGATATCAATGATCAGAACTGTTGTATTGCTCAGCCGGTTCTGATCTTTTTGAATAATGCGTATACGATCAGTGCACAATGAGAAAGCAGTGATACAGCAATGCATATCCTGCGCAGGAATGTTGACTCATACCGGCAGACATAGGTTCCTGCTGACTGAGGAATAAAGCTGACGAGCGCACGCTCATCCGGTGCACATTTGATCTCAGTTCTGCTGCCTTCTTCCATTCTGTATACACGATAGCCTTTGTACCATGTCAGAGGCAGTTCGATCTTCGTCCCGGCATATTCTTCCGTTACAGTGATCTGCACTTCATTTCCTGTTTTTGTATATTCAACGGGCAGGATCTCCTGGTCTATGTTCCTGACAGCCGGTTCGTATTTCCTGAAGTCAGGGGATGACATCGGCAGATAATCACCGCCTGCCAGTTCGACTCTCATATATGATGCGGAATAATACGGATCGCATAGTTTTCCTCCGGTGATGTCTTCATAGACTGTTTCCGAGGTAATGCCGAATGTCCTGTCAAATACAGGATTCAGATGCCACACGCCTTCACACAGCAGTACTGTCATGAATACGGCGATCCACACTTCCCGGTTGAGACGGGACAATACCGCTGCAGCAGGTACGCTCAGCAGGATGCCTGCCAGCGTGATCAGCCGCCACGGGAACTGCAGTACACGCAGGAATGAGAGGTATTTCCACGGAACAAGCGCACATGGCAGGAACAGGAAGATGTATCCCAGGATCATGCATGCGTAAGGGAATGAATCCTTTTTCTTTGAGACCTCAGGATACAGGATCGGCATGATCATCAGGAAATATCCCGGATTGACGACCATTGCCTTGTCCCTTTCATACTGCTGTCCGGAGTAGCCGAATACCGTACGGTTGACAAGATATTTCCACCATGTCAGGGAGCCTGCTTCAAGGTCGCTGTGCTTTGCATACCAGCTGACATAAAGCTTCTGCGAGAATACCTGCTCGAGCATCGGTATGGTAAACCATGCGGTCAGCAGGAAGGCGGTGAACGCGCCGTAGAACAGTGCTTTGAATATACGAGGGTCTTTCCAGAAGCTTCGCATGAATGCCATGATGACAAACAGTACGGCACCCATGAGGAACGTCAGATTATGACACCAGATGAGCCCTGCAAGTCCGATCGTCAGCAGATACCATCTTTCCGGATGATCATTCCATAACACTTCATACAGTCCGCTCAGCAGCACCGGCAGGAACATCATGGCTGCTGTCTCTCCGACAGCGCTTCTGACAAACACATCCGTGATCCTGTAATTGCAGAACAGATATGCGACCGTTACGGCCAGTGAGGCTGTGAAGTGACCTGTCAGTCTGCTGAACAGCTTCTGGCATGTATATGCCGTCATAAACGTATACAGCCAGATCATTGCGATATAGCAGTATGACAGCGGCACATGCAGCAGATAGAGCAGGGCAGCAGGATATACAAGGATATCGCAGTAGAACAGCGGACTGGCATAGCCGTATCCGTTGTTTTTATACGGGTATACTGCCGGCAGCAGATCGCCGCGGCTGATCGCTTCCGCAAGTCCCTGGATGCGTGAGAGATGGAAGAATGTATCGTGTTCCACACCGACAAAGTTTTTGAACAGCCATGGATAGACAAAGATCAAAGACAGGATCAGTGCGGCGGTCAGGTACTTCCCGCGATGTGCTGTATGACGCTTCATCCGAAGTACCACCCCGGCAGCCATTCAAGGAAATGAATGTATGCGCGCTCTGTTCCGAAGCCTGCTGTTGCGGGCAGGAACAGGAAGAACAGAATGACGCATAATACCGTAAACAGTCTGATGTATACGATGTATTTCCTGTCAGCACGCAGCAGCGTTCTGAATGTATGCACAACGGAAAGGATCATGAATAAGCTTGTCGGATAGAAGTGATATGCGAATACGCACCGCTGTACCAGCGATACCCATGGAAGGTAAGCGGTGAGATAACCGATGACGATGATATAAGCTTCGCTGTCACGACGGCGCAGTGCATGCCAGAGCGTGAAGAAGATGGAGAAGAAACCAGCCCAGCACAGCAGAGGATTGCTGAAGCAGGCAATCGAGTGGTAGAGTCCGCTCTTGTCTGCTTTTCCGAAATACCAGATGGGACGCAGGTCAAGGATCCACTGATACCATGTGCTCTGGTAAGGATGCGTCGCTTCCAGATTGATATGGTAATTGTAGATATACATGATCTGCTTCCAGACATTGGCAATGCTGTAGCCGTCTCTCCAGACATGCGTCGGGATATAGGATACCCAGTAAATGATAATGGGGATAAAGATAAAGAAGACAAAGCACCAGAGGATCGTGATGAGCAGATGCTTCATAAACACATTACGGATGATCATGCACAGCTGACGTTCCCGAGGACTTAACTGTCTGGGCCTTCTGAGTTTTTTCATTGCTGTATTGTATTCACGCCATCTCTGGAACAGATTGCTGAAGAGGATGATCGCCAGGCCGACCGCACTGTAGCAGGCAGTCCATTTCGTGGCAATGCCGAGTCCCATCATGATCCCACTGAGGCACAGCAGCTTCATCTGTTCTTTCAGGGGCGTATCGTAGAATCCGGTGTAATAGTAACGAATCATATACAGGAACATGAACAGGATGAAGAAGACGCTGAACGGTTCCAGCGTACCGATCCTGGATGTTGTCAGATGCATGAAATCTGCTGCGAACAGGATCGTTCCCCAGGCACAGTATCTGCTCCTGCGGAACAGTTCCTTGCATACCGCATAGAACAGCGGCACAAGCAGAATGCCCGTCAAAGCCCCAGGCAGTCTCCAGGCAAACGGATTCATGCCCAGCAGCTTGACAGACAGTGCCATCAACGTCGTGCCCAGCAGCGGATGCACGGTCGCATACATGCGCTGACCGTTGGCGATCTCCCAGGCATTGCGCGGATGATAGACTTCATCGAAATAGCCTTCGTCATAATAGATCGGATCCAGACAGACAAGATCCTGCTCATCGATCATCAGTGAGGCAGGATACCGGCCCTGGCTGTATTCGTCCGCTTCCACCTCAACGCTCAGCAATCGCTCGGCACCGACTGCCTTGAACGCCAGTTCCGTCAGCGTATCGTTCTTGCTGGAGCTTGTGACACGGATATACGGATAATCCCAGTCACCTTTGGTGATCGTATACTGATAGATGCTGCCTTTGGATAATGTGGCTACAGGTTCCCATACGGAAAGATCACTGGATCCTTCCAAAAGGATATCGTGAAAACCGAGCTGATAAGCATCGGGATTATTGTTGTTGTCGCCTTCTCCGTACACGGCATATACCGCATCAAAATGAGAGGCTTCCGTAAAATGCAGGACCACTGACTGCGGTGTTGCAGAGGGCTGCCATGTCGTAGATGGGAATACCCTGCTGCCCAGCTGATGCAGCGATACCACAGCGTACGCAGCAGTGATCATGCATACATAAAACCAGTCGCGCTTGGTCCATACAGGTTTTCTGCGTGAGACCCTGATGAAAGTTTTTGTTTTCGGCGGAAGCTTCTCCCGCTTCCAGCGGATCGGCGCAAAACGGAAAAACAGCCATATCAGCGCGGATACAAGGAGTATGCGGAATAGTACTATGAGCAGTTCAGTGTCATAGAACAGCGTCAGTCCGATCGTTCTCATAGATACAATTATACACGTAAGAAAAACTATCGTGTAAAACAACAGACGAAAAGGGTATAATGTTAAAGTTGATCCGGAGGTTTCAAAATGGCAAATTCAAGCAATACCAGCCATGTTCAAAGACAGGCCGCAAGAAAGCGTACACCGCAGCTGCCGATGAACTGGTTTAAATTTCTCATTTACTGTCAGCTCTTCCTGAATGCACTTTCGGAATTGTTTAATGCATATCAGTATCTGACCGGTCAGATATATGCTTCGATCGAGGGCGGTGCTTCAGCTTTTTACGCTCAGTTTCCGCCGTTCCGCATCATTAATATGATGTTCGGCGTAGCCGGGATCTTCATGGCTGCTTTCGCCATCTATACAAGATTTCAGCTGTCCGGCTTCAGGACAGGAGCTCCGTCACTGCTGCTGAAGTTCAATCTGGCTTCAGTGTGCGTGACCATGGCCTATCATCTTCTGTACGCGATCTTATCCGGTTATTACGGAGTTACGATGACAGGCAGAGAGATCATGTCTTATATCAGTCTGTTCGGTATCGGAATTGCTTATTACCTTGTCAATAAGTCTTATTTCGGCAAGCGCGAATTCATGTTCAACAGATAAAAAGACTCGGAGGTCCACAGGAACTTCCGGTTTTTTTCTGCCTGTCCGTACAGATGAAATACCTGCTCCATATCAATATTGCAGAGCTGAACAAAAAATAGATGATTTGGATTGACCTTAGAACAGTTCCAACGTTTATTGTTGAATTACAAAATGATTCACCAGGAGGAAAGAATGAAAAAGATCAGCACGATCCTTCTGTGCGGTGCTCTTGCATTTGCGGCAGGCTGTTCCAATGCACAGCCCTCAGGCAATGAGACTGCAGAAGAAGGCAAATTCACGCCCGGTACTTATACCGGTACTGCTCCCGGCTTCGGCGGCGATGTGGAAGTCGCACTGACAGTAGATGCCAACACCATTACAGCAGCTGAACTGAAAGGCGACGGTGAGACACCGACAGTCGGCGGAGCTGCCCTGGAAACGCTGACAGACCAGATCATGGAAGCTCAGTCAGCAGAGATCGACGGTGTTTCCGGTGCTACCATGACATCCAACGGTATCCGCCAGGCTGCTGAAAAAGCACTGAATGCGGCAATGGGTATTGAAGAAAGCGAAGAAACAGCAGCTGTCGCAGACGGCACATACAACGGAAAGGCTCCCGGCTTCGGCGTCATGAAGGAAATGGAGCTTGCTGTTACATTCAAAGACGGTGCGATCACAAAGATCGAGACAGTCTGCGCAGGTTCTGCAACGCAGGCGGATGAAGATGAATACAGCGCAATTTATGAAACAGTGGAAAAGAATCTGTATCCCAGGATCATTGAATCCCAGAGCCTGGCTGTCGATTCGATTTCCGGCGCAACAGTCTCCAGCAATGCCGCAAAATCGATCATTGCAAATATCATTGATGAAAACGGCGGCAATTCTTCCCAATGGCAGAAGAAGATCGAAAAGAGCACAGAAACAGTCACGCTCGATGGCTATGATGTCATCGTTGTAGGTCTGGGTGCTTCCGGTCTGACTTCCTATATCAGCGCAGCAGAAAACGGCGCGACAGTATTCGGCATCGAAACAGCCGCAAAGATCGGCGGAAACGGCACGAATACAGCCGGACCGCTGGCAGTCAATCCTGCAAGCAAAGTTGCGGAAAACAACAACCAGCCGCTGGTTGACCCGGATGAACTGCTGAAGGCATGGATGGAATATACGGATAACGATGCCAAAGAAGAAATGGTCAAGCTGTTCATCGATGAATCCGGCGAAACCATTGACTGGCTCGCAGACAACTATGACTTTGCATTCCCGATGCCGATGCTGGCATTCTATGATTCCCATCAGTGGCCGCTCTGGACGTTCTACTATGACAAGACAATGACCAGCAAGGACATTGCCTACAACAATTCCATCAAGCAGGCTAAAGAACTGAATGAGAAAAACGACTACATGACAGAACTGACCGCAACCGAACTGATCGTTGAGGACGGTACGGTAAAGGGCGTCAGAGCAGAATACTACGACGGCACAAAGTATGAGATCTTCGGTGACTCCGTGATCCTCGCTACCGGCGGATATATCGGAAACAGCGAAATGACGCAGAAGTATACCGGCTATGTATGGCATACAAAGGGCATGACACAGTGCGATGGCTTTGCAATCGCAGAAGGTTTGAAGCTCGGCGGCGCACTCTACAACGAAGATGTAGGCGTTGAAGATCATATCGCTGCACTGGATACGATCGTGCGTTCCGACGATTACAGCAACAACGATAAGAGCATCCTGACATCTCTGGTTCTTGAAGAGAGCTATCAGATGATCGACAGCGACGGCAATGCTTTCGACAGCAATTACAACGGTCTTGGCATTTCCTTCAATGCCTGGGAAGCAGGTTCCAATTACTATGTTCTGATCAATGAAGAAGAGATCAATTCCATCAAGGAAAAGGGACTGGTCAAATTCAATTATCCGATGTTCTTCAACCAGGGCGGAACTTATGAAGAAGGAACGCCGGTCACAAACCTCGATGACATTCTTGCAATGGGTGAGAAGTTCAACGATGTCATCATCGCTGACTCCAAAGAAGACCTGGAAAGCAAGCTCGGATTCAAGATCAATCTGGATGATATTCACGGTCAGACAGAAGGAAAGATCGTATGCATCAAGGGTGCAGCATATGTATACAGCACATGCGGCGGCCTGGACGCTGATACAAACATGAATCTTCTGAAGGAAGACGGAACACCGGTTGAAAATGTATATGTAGTCGGAAATGATTCCCTCGGAACACTGAATGAATCCGACAAGGCATATGTTACATACGGCGGCGCAGCTCAGGGATGGGCGCTGACATCCGGACGTCTTGCAGGCGCGAACGCTGCGGCAAAATACGCAGGAAACTGATCGATACAGCAGAAAGCCATGGAGAGATCCATGGTTTTTTGTCATAATGGGGACAGGTAAGCTTATGAATATCAAGCAGGCAAGTGAACGTACCGGAATATCCAGAGACATGATCCGCTTTTATGAAAAGAAGGGGATCATTCATCCTGTGAGAAAAAACAACGGTTACCGTGATTACAGCAACCATGACCTTTTGCTTCTGGTAACAGCCAGACAATACAGCTGCCTGGGCATTGAGCTGGATACCATATCAGAACTGTTGAAGCAGAATGATCCGGAAGTTTTCTACAATGAGATGGAACAGGCAGTCAGCCGTCTGAAAGAAGAACAGCAGCGTCTTCTGCAGCAGATGGATTATGCGGACAATATGAAAAGCATATTCCGCATGGCATCCGAAGGGATCGATCACGAGATCGTCAGGCACGGGGAGCTTTATTATTACCCGAGAACGGACGTCAGGTATTTCGCGGACCTGTATGCGTACAACAGCGCACGGCCAGCATTCCTGATCCGGAATGAAAATCTGGAGCTGGAAGAATACCCGCAGGAACAGGGCATGCTGTTTCTGAAGCCGGTCAGATCAAAGCTGACCTGCACATCCTATCAAGAAGGCACATTCATGCGCTTCCTGCGCCGCTTCCAGCCGGATATCGTGATCGGCAGAAATATGATCCTGCCGATGATCCGGACGATCGAATCGGAAGGATATCGTGTTTGCGGTGATGTATTCATCTCCATGGTGCTGGGAGACTCCGGTACCCGGGAAGAAGACCTGTCCACGGTCGAGTTTGAAATAGCAGAACGTTAAACCTGTCTGAATACAAAAACAGCATCCCGGGGATGACCCGGGATGCTGTTGTTATAAACTGATCAGTACTGCTTCCATGACTTCCAGCGCTTTGGCAGAAGCTGCCCGGAAGGTCTCAAAGAACTCAGCGGCACCGCCTTCAATGCCGTCTGATACCATCTTGATCAGCAGACACGGAACATCATTCCTCAGACATGTCAGTGCAATGCCGGCACTTTCCATCTCACAGATGTCACAGTGAAAGTCCTCTGCGAGCTTTCTTTTTTTATCCGGATCCGCGATGAACTTGTCTGCCGAAGCACAGTTCACAGCATTCATCTGCGGACAGACAGATAAGGCTGCAGCTCTGAGACGATCATCGGTCGGGATCCAGACGGAAGGAAGCTCCAGATATCTTCCGGTTTCAGAATGATCCGCTTCCGAAGTGTCAAAATCATAGTGGATGATCCGGTCGACCACACAGAGTCTGGATGTTTCAGCCTCATGCGTCAGAGCACCTACGACACCGAAATTCAGAATGACTTCCGCACCGTTGTCGATCAGTGCCTGCGCGGCTGCGGCAGCAGCGATCTCGCCGGCTCCGCTGTGCACGACAGTGACTGTTTTTCCACCGATCAGATAATCACCTGCATCGCGGCCTGCAAGCTTATATGTCTTCAGTGCATTCCCGTACCGTTCCTTAACAGCCTGCATTTCCACTGCGGCGATCATTCCGTATTCTGCCATAAATGAATCCTCCGATATGGAGTTATTATAGACTGAAGGAATGAAAAAAGAAAATCCGGAGAGCGTGAACTCTCCGGAAGAATGGATCATACGATTGATGTCAGCAGCAGATACAGTCCGATGAATACTGCGACGGCACCTTCTTTTCCGTCTCCTGTCTCTGCACCTTGTCTGCGCAGCTTTGCGCTATGAACTGCAGAGAGGACCCCTGTCAGTATGGCCAGACTGTATCCTGCACAGCTGAATATCTTTAACACGGTACCGCCGCCCGTCAGCCATTTCAGCAGCTGAGAGCAGACCAGTACGGCAAGGAGAAGAAACAGTGCCAGAATTCCAAGACTGTCATTTTTTCTGCTTTCCATATGCATCGTTTCTCCTCCTTCATTCATTGATCAGGCTTCGTTTTCCTGACTGTATTTTTCCAGCTCGGACTTTTCATATGCCTTCCAGAACGGGTAGAAGATAACCAGACCGACCAGGAAGTTGACGATGACAACCAGGAATCCGCCGATGGATCCGCCGGCTGAGAGGTATCCGAGCAGCGGTGCCGGAACAGCCCAAGGCAGTGAGATATACTGTGCACCGACAAGACCTGCAGCAGTTCCGAGGTATGTGATCAGTGCTGTTACTGTATGCGAGAGAACGAACGGGATGAGCAGGAACGGATTCAGAACAACAGGCAGACCGAACATGATCGGTTCAACGATGGAGAAGATCGCGGACGGTGCGCTCATTGTTGCCAGGGACTTGAGATGAGGAAGCTTCTTGCCGGAACGGAACATGTAGAACAGGATCGGCCAGCAGGAGGATGTCCACATGAAGATCCTCTGAATGTTCGGTGTCCATACGTGCGGCAGAGGCTGTCCGGCCAGTGCTGCTGCATTGTTTTCAGCAAGCCATCCGTATGTGAATGCGTTTGTAACGGAGTCGACGATGTTGTCACCGTGAATTCCGCATGCCCACAGCAGGGATTTCAGAAAAGCTGCAGCGGTGAATACACCGGCATTGTCTGCTGCACCGACGATCGGGGAAAGGACGGATCCGATAACGGTCGGAACATCGATATTCATGATCGTGCGGACGAACCAGGCGATCAGTGTGATGAAGAAGTAAGGCAGGATTGCGGAGAATGTACGGCTGATTGCAGGCGGTACCATTTCCGGCATTTTAATACGGATGTTCTTTCTGAAGCAGAAGTCCAAAACATTGATCGCAAGTGCTACAGAGAGGATGGCTGTGATGACGCCTGCACCGCCCCAGTAAGCGATGGATAATGCACTCGCACCGGCTGTGACTGTTCCGTCAGCGGCAGTTTCAGCCAGTGATCCGATGGCATTGTAGTTCAGCAGGATGAATGCAAGCATGGATGCCAGGGAGCCGGTCATCGGATCGATATCCTTGCGCTTTGCATAGCAGTTGCCGATCGCGATCACCATATAGAGTGACATGATGCCCATTGTCAGCTGGTTGACCAGAAGCAGATCGCCCGCCCAAGGTTTCATGAAGGGGAGCAGTGCCTGAGCTGTGATGTTGCCGTCTGCGCAGAACAGCCAGACGACCATGAAGATCGAACCGACGAATGTGATGCCGACAGATGCCATCATACCTTCGGAAAGCGAAGCGATGAACGGGATATTGGCGAACTTTGTCATAGGTTCCGCTATGACATCGATTTTGGATACCAGGGTATCCATGAAGGACTGTTTGTTTTCCATAACTATCTCCTTTTTTTCACACCCACAGTATGCTTCAGGGAAGACAGATCCTCCATTTCTGAAAAAGGCATTGATTATGCCGTTTGACTCCGTGGATATTGCCGGCACATATTATGCCGTTCCGGTTTGTAAAATCGCCGCAAATGCTTAAGATAATAATGTAGGGATGGCGCGGAAGCGCAGAAGGTAATAATGATATGACATTGACCAAAACGGAAATTCTGATTCTCAGACAGTTGTCGTCAGCAGAAGATTATATTTCGTCTTATGATATTTCTTCTGCCGCCGGCATAACCAGAAGAATGGTCAGATCACTGATGCCGGAAATAAAGGATATGCTGGAGGAATATGATATCCGGCTGATATCCAGGGCAAACAAGGGATACCGGATCGAAAATCTGAACAGCATGACCCGGCAGAAACTCACGGATCTGATCGAGGAGAGCCAGAAGTCCTCCTCACCGGTGCCCGAGGATTCCATCAGCCGTCACAATTACATCATGCGCCGTCTGATCGATTCCGATGACTATCTGCGCATCGATGATATTGCGGATGAAATGCTGCTGAGCCGTACGGTCATCAGTTCTCTGCTGAAGGAAGTCCGCGGCATACTGAAGAAATACCGGCTGCGTATTGAACAAAAGCCGTATTACGGGATCCGGATCGCCGGAGAAGAAGCGGACAAGCGTCATGCACTGAGTGATTTCAGCTTTACGGAGCTCTCCGATGCGTCCATGTTCTATGACTTTCTGGATACCGGACTGAGTCACAGCGAATCATGGGAATATCAGGTGATGGATGTTTTCAGAGAATATCAGATCGCATTCACGGACATCGCTCTGAGCGATCTGCTGATCGCCATCAGTATCCAGATGAAACGGATCAGCCAGAATCATGTGCTGGAGTCTTATCCGGATATTCCGGAACTGATATCCGGCCGGGAATATGCGGCTGCCCGCAAGATCTCTTCCCTGATCCGTTCGGCGGGATTATGCGATATGAATGAGTACGAGGTCCGCGCACTGGCGGTAAAGATCGCCTGCAAATGCTCTGCAGTTCATATGGAGCTTCCCGCGGATTTCCCGCCGGAGATCCCCGAAAAAATACATCAGCGGATCCTGCAGGAAACAGGTACTGATTACAGCTTCTCCGCAAAGAAGGATTACCTGCCGCTGGCAGTCTGCCATCTGCTCAGGCAGCTGAAATACGGGGAAAAGATCCGTACCGAGATGTGGAATACCGCCTTTACAAGATATCCGCTGGCATATTGTCATGCCCGCATTGCGGCGGAAATACTACAGGAGGAATCAGGGAAAAAGCCCGGCGTCAGCCACATGGTTTATCTGACTGAAACATTTCAGGTGATGATGGAACAGTTGCGTCTGCCCGCCCTGAAGGCATTGTTTATCTGCGGCCACACGGATGTCGGAGAGGATCTTCTCGAAAGCAGAGTCGGAAGCCGTTTTGCCGGATATATGAAGATCGAAAAAACAGTGCAGTATTATCAGCTGTTTGAGGAAGACCTGCAGGATTATGACCTGCTGATCTCCACCATCAGTATTCATCGTCCCCTTGATATTCCTTATATATGCATCTCTCAATGGGTCAGTGAAGATGATCTGAACGCAATAGGCTCTTTCTTGCATGAAAACTTTGCGCTTACCATTGTTCCGATGTGCTTCCATCCGGAACTGTTCCGTACGCATGTTTCCCTCGGCAGCTTTAAGGAAATGATCAAAGCCTTTGATGACAGTATGGAAACGGTATATGGCGAGAAGGCATTGAAGCTTGCAAAAATGAATGAAAAAGACTACCAGGAAGAGATCATCAACGGTGTCCTGATCGCTGAGACAGTCCGGAATTACGGCTTCAGATCACCATGGTGCGTGCTTATGCCGGAACAGCCGTTTGATCACCAAGGCACAGCGGTCCGCATGGCAGTTCTCTACTTCGGAGATAAAACGACATATAAATATACGGATATCCGCAAGAGCCTCGCAGCTCTGGCCCGACAGCACCCGGAAAAGCTGACTGACTCAGACACTTACATGTCTTTTCTGCAGTCGCTGCGGGAGGCCTGAGATCCCCGGATCACGGCGGATGATACAGCCGGAAAGCATCTGATCATAAAACAGGATCTGACAGTCAATGACTGCAGATCTTTTTTGGTCGTGTCCGCATCATGTCACATATTGTGCCTCATGCCGGTATGGAACATGATCCGCATGGCCGCTAAGATTCAGCTGAAACAGGGCTGCCTGCAAGGAGGCTGGATATGAACGCTGCCGAAACACTGATTCCCGTATTTGCCATGATCCTGCTGGGGATGATCTCAAGGATCACCGGTCTGGTCACGCCTGAACAGAAGGAAGGCGCAAAGGGTCTGGTTTTCAATATTCTCTTTCCCGTTCTGATCTTCAATGCGATCTTTACCTCCGTGATCCGGAAGGAATACATCCTGGTGATCGCTTATACGGCCTTGATGTTTGTTTGTGCCTATGTCCTGGGTCTTCTGCTCAGAAAATGGCATGGGGAACAATATGAAAATGTAACGCCGTTCATGCTGCCGACTGCAGAAGGCGGCAATATGGGACTGCCGCTGTTTATGACGATCGCAGCACCGGAATTCATGATCTACCCGGTGATATTCGATCTTGCCGGCGCTTTGTTTGCGTTCATCGGTGCACCGGTCCTTGTCACAAAGAAGACATCAGGCAATGTATCCCTTGGAACATTGCTGAAAACGGTATTCACCAATTCCTTTGTGATCGCCGTCATTGCCGGGCTGATCCTGAATCTTGCCGGTGTGTACCGCATGCTGTCCGCTTCTGCTTTTGCCGGGATCTATTCCAATACGGCATCGGCTCTTACAGCACCGGTAGGCGGCGTGATCCTGTTTACCCTCGGGTATGATCTGAAGGCGGAAAGAGAAATGCTGAAACCGCTGCTGAAGCTGGCGTGCACGAGAGTTCTGTTCTATGCTGCGGTGATCCTGGGCTTCTTCGTCCTGTTTCCGTCCCTGATGGCAGGAACAGAATTCCGCAAGGCAGTAATTCTCTACTTTATGTGCCCGACCGGCTTTGCAATGCCGATGATCGTTTCAAAACTCTGCCGCAATGAGAAGGAAAGCAGTTTCCTCTCATCATTTATTTCAATGTATATGATCATTACGCTGATCGTGTACGCAATGCTTGTCATAGCCTGATACAGGGCTTTCATAAAAGATCGGAAGGAGGAAGATCTTATGGCATTTCCAAAAGGTTTCCTGTGGGGAACATCCATCAGCGCAGAACAGGCAGAAGGTGCCTGGAATGAAGGCGGCAAATCACCTGTACAGATCGATTATGCGGCATCCGGCTCCGCATCGGAAAACAGGAGGATCTGGTTTCTGAATGAGGACGGAAGCCGCGGAAGCGTGCCGGTATTCGGACATCTTCCAAAGGGCGCAAAGTATCATCTGTTCGATGATATCCATTACACAAACCACACAGCATGTGATTTCTACCATCACTGGGAAGAGGACCTGGATCTGTTTGCGGAAATGGGCTTCACAACATTCAACACATCCATTGCATGGTCAAGGATCTATCCGTACGGCGTGCAGGGCGGCGTGAACCGGGAAGGCGTGGAATTTTACCGCCAGGTATTTACGCGTGCAAGAGAGCTTGGAATGGATCCTGTGATCACGCTGTACAAGTATGATGAACCGGTTTATTTCGAGGAAACATACGGCGGCTGGGATAACCGGGCAATGATCGATGAATTTCTTGCCTTTGCAAAAGTCTGCTTCACGGAATACAAAGGTCTGGTGAACAAATGGATGACCTTCAATGAGCTGAACATCATCATGATGATGGGAATGAAACAGAATGATCTGAAAAGAAGGTATCTGGAAATGCATCATCAGATGGTCGCATCCGCAAAGGCTGTCATTGAGGCTCATAAGACAGATCCGGATCTGAAGGTCGGTGCAATGATTGCCGGAATCTGTGCTTTCCCGCTGACACCAGATCCGGCGGATGTGATGGAAAACTACCGTTATTTCCAGAAGATGTTCTGCTACTGCGCCGATACGCAGGTGCGCGGTGAATATCCTTCCTTTGCCGAATCGATCCGGCAGGAAGACGGCGTCGAAATGGTGATCAGTGAGGAAGACAAAGCTGTTCTGAAAGAAGGGAAAGCAGACTTCCTGGGATTCTCCTATTATTCCTCCAACTGCATCACGACGCATGAGGACGCTGAAACCGGAAAAGGCAATATGCAGGATGCTGTCAGGAATCCGTATCTGCAGGTATCGGACTGGGGATGGGCAATGGATCCCGTCGGATACAAGTACTTCCTGCATGTGCTGAATGACAGATATCAGGTGCCGCTGTTCGATGTGGAGAACGGTCTTGGCGCCTATGATAAAGTTGAGGCAGACGGCTCGATCCATGATCAGTACCGCATTGACTATCTGAGAAGTCATCTGCGCAGTCTGAAAGAAGCGGTGGAAGAAGGTGTGAATATTTTCGGGTATACGACCTGGGGCGGTCTTGATCTTGTTTCGGCGGGAACCGGACAGATGGAAAAAAGATACGGCATGATCTATGTCGATATGGATGATCAGGGTCACGGAACACTGGAGAGAAAGAGAAAAGACAGCTTCTATTATATTCAGAAGGTATATCACTCAAACGGAGAGGATCTGGATTGAGCATGATCAGCGGCAGAAATGCCGTTTTCTTTTACATCGGAACCGGAACAGACAGTCGGCACAATATGTGCCGAACGCTGATATGGAGCAGATGATCTGATCTGATTAAGATACAGGTGTAAAGAAAAAAGGAGGCCGATGATATGGTATTGAAAAAAGATTTCCTGTGGGGTACATCCATCAGTGCAGCCCAGGCAGAAGGCGGATGGAATGAAGGCGGCAGAGCACCGGTACAGGTGGATTACGCTGATTCCGGAAATGCATCCAGCAGCGGACGCAGACTGCTGTTCAGGAAAGCTGATGGAACAAGAGACTTCGTACCCGGAGCCTATGCGATGTTCCCGCATCTTCCCGAAGGCGGAACATATGAACTGTTTGACGATGTATATTATGCAAATCACAATGCTTCGGACTTCTATCATCACTATAAAGAAGATATCGCCCTGATGGCTGAGATGGGCTTCTCAACCTTCAATACCACGATCTCCTGGGCAAGGATTTATCCTCGCGGCATCGAAGGCGGACTGAATCAGGAAGGTGTGGAATTCTACCGCAGCATATTCACGGAGCTGAGAGATCACGGGATCGATCCGGTGATCACGCTCTATAAATATGATGAACCGGTCTATTTCGAGCAGACATACGGCGGCTGGTCCAACCGGGCAATGATCGATGAATTCCTTGCCTTTGCAAAGGTCTGCTTCACGGAATACAAGGACCTCGTGAACAAGTGGATGACATTCAACGAGATCAATGTTCTGCTGCTGTTTAGAAATCTGCCGCATGACCGGAAGATCGCTCAGGAAAAATTTGAAGAGCTGCACAATCAGATCGTTGCGGCTGCCAGAGCAGTAAAGCTCGCCCATGAGATCAATCCGGAAAACAGAGTCGGAACCATGCTGTGCGGACAGTGCTCTTATCCGTTCACACCGGATCCGGAGGACGTCATGTTCACATATAAGGAATTCCAGGATCTGTTTGCCTACTGCGGTGATGCAATGATCCGCGGCAGCTATCCTTCCTTTGCACAGCGCCTCTGGGATGAGGAAGGCGTGCATCTGGAGATCACGGAACAGGACAGAAAGGATATGAAGGAAGGAACATCTGAGTTCCTCGGCTTCTCCTACTACATGTCTTCCTGCCGTACGACCCATAAGGACGCATCGGTCGTCAGCGGAAACGTATTCACCGGCGTTGAGAATCCGTATCTGGAAAAGAGTGAATGGGGATGGCAGATCGATCCGGTCGGCTTCCGCTACTTCATGCATCTGATCTACGACAGATACAATATTCCTCTGCTGGTAATTGAAAACGGCCTGGGAGCCAAGGACAGGGTGGAAGAAGACGGATCCATTCATGACAGCTACCGCATCAATTATCTGCGTGAGCATATCCGCCAGCTGCTGCAGGCTGCAGATGAAGGCGTGGACCTGATGGGATATACGACCTGGGGCGGGATCGATCTTGTGTCCGCATCCACAGGACAGATCGAAAAGCGCTACGGACTGATTTATGTCGATATGAATGATAAAGGTGAAGGAACATTTGAGAGAAAGAGAAAGGATTCCTTCTTCTGGTATAAAAAAGTGATCAAAAGCAATGGAAAGGAACTGGACTGAAACAATGAAAATCGTAATCGGAAATGATCATGTCGCAGTGGACATGAAGAATGAGATCAAAGCCTATCTGGAATCAAAGGGACACGAAGTGATCAATGTCGGAACCGACAGCACGGAGCGCTTCAATTATCCGGTATCCGGATACAAAGCCGCAAAGATGGTTGCCGAAGGAGAAGCAGACTGCGGTGTGCTGATCTGCGGTACGGGTGTGGGCATCTCGCTTGCCGCAAACAAGGTGCACGGAATCAGAGCATGTGTCTGCTCGGAGCCGTATACGGCAAGACTTTCAAAGCAGCACAACAATTCCAACATCATTGCCTTCGGTGCAAGAGTGATCGGCATCGAAACGGCAAAGATGATCGTGGATGAATGGCTTGCGGCAGAATATGAAGGCGGCAGACATCAGACACGAATCGATATGCTGAAAGAGATCGAAGAAACACAGCACCTGAAGGCTGCGGAGGAATAACATGGCAGAGCGTCTGTTATGCCCGTCCATGATGTGCGCCAACTACGGACATCTGGCGGATGAGGTACGGGCACTGGATGATGCCGGAGTGGACATCTTCCACTGCGATATCATGGACGGAACATTTGTACCGAACTTTACAATGGGCGTCATGGATGTGCAGACCATACGGAAATACACCGACAAGCTGGTGGACTGCCATCTGATGATCGAAAACCCGTCATCCAAGGTCGACTGGTTCATCAAAGCCGGAGCTGACATTATCTACATCCATCCCGAGTCCGAACGCTATGTAGTCAAGACCCTTGCTCATATCAAGGAAATGGGAGCGTATGCGGGCATCGCCGTCAATCCGGACACAAGCGTCGCATCGATCTCCGAGATCCTGAATCTCTGCGATTATGTCATGGTCATGACCGTGAATCCGGGATTTGCCGGACAGGGCTTCATTGACTTCACGAAAAAGAAGATCGATCAGCTCGTCAGACTGAAGAAGGAATACGGCTATAAGCTGATGATCGACGGACACTGCTCCCCTGAAGTTATCGAAGATCTTTCCGGTATGGGAGCGGATGGATTTATCCTCGGATCTAGTGCATTGTTCAGAAAAGGAAGAACCTACAAGGAATTGATCAGAGAACTGAGAGGTGAACAGGCATGAAGGCAGTCGGAATGATCGTGCCGACCATGGACAATAGCTTCTTTGCAAGCCTTGTTCATGCGGTCAGCACTGTGATGAATCAGAACGGATATACGGTATTTGCATGTGACTCCCATAATGATGCCGGAACCGAAAAGCAGTGCATGACATCACTCTGCGAAAAGGGAGCACTGGGCATTATCTGTGTCTCAGGACTCTCCGCGCTCCCTGAGGATCTGCTTCCCGCAGACTATCCGCTGGTATGGGTAGACCGTGTGCCGGAGTCGGAAAGAGTGATCCCCTGGGCAGCGAATGATGACGCTAGGGCAATGAAGGACGCCGTGCAGCTGCTTGCAGGCAAAGGCTGCAGGAATATCCTGCTTCTGCCGGGGTATCTGGCAGAACATCAGGAAAGTCCGAGAGTGAGAGGCTACCGGGAAGCACTGGAAGAAAACGGGATCCCGTACCGGGAAGAATTCATCCTGAACCGCACCGGAACAAAAAGCTCGGAAACGGAGACGGAAGAGCTGGTCATGAATATTCTGAGAGACGGGACAAAGGTGGACGGCATTATCGCATCCAGTGACCGGGCGGCATTCGGAGCACTGAAGGCGATCGGAAAGGTCGGATACTATGCACCGGAAGACGTAAGACTGATCTCGTTTGACAACAGTCCGTATTCCCTGATGGCATCGCCCTCCATCACAGCGATCGACCGGAATCCGGCAGAACTTGCCTCAAAGGCATGTGAGCTGATCCTGGGGCTGATCGATGGAAAGAGCGTGCAGAAAGAAAACACCATTGATGTATCCCTGATCGAAAGGGATTCGACAAGATGATCAAGCCGCAGGCAATGATAACGCCTGCGGTTTTTTCGGAACATAAGACTGCTTCCGATGCTGTGATCATGCAGAAATGATCCTCTGTATCTGAAAGAGATACGGAAAAATACGACGGAAATGCAATTCTCATACGCCCTGTGCGTAAGGATGATTCCGGGGAGATCAGGGCTTCGTATTCCTATGAGAGGCGGAACAAAAAGAATCGGAAAGAAATGTTAGCACTCATATTGACAGAGTGACAAAGATAGGTATAATAATCAGTGTTAGCAAACGTTGCGCATGAGTGCTAATGCGCAGAAACAGGAGGTTATGATGTTAAAGCCGTTGCATGATTATGTAGTATTGGAAAAAGTAAAGGAAGAAGTAAAGACAGAAAGCGGTATCCTGCTGACAACAGGTCAGGCCAAGGATGAACCGTCTCTGGGACTGGTAACAGCTGTAGGACCCGGCAAAGTCGATAACGGAACACTGGTTCCGATCGAACTGGAACCCGGTCAGAAAGTCATCTATAAAAAGTATTCCGGAACAGAAGTCAAGCATGAAAAGAAGGATTATCTTCTGATCAGCGCAAATGACATTCTGGCAATTGTTGAATAAGGAGATCACAGAATATGGCAAAGGAAATCAGATATTCAAAAGATGCACGTCAGTCCATGCTGGACGGCGTCAATAAACTGGCTGATGCTGTCAAAGTAACACTCGGCCCCAAGGGACGCAATGTTGTTCTGGAAAAGAGCTATGGTTCACCGCTCATCACAAATGACGGTGTCACGATCGCCAAGGAAGTCGAACTGGAAGACAAGTTCGAAAACATGGGCGCAAAGCTGGTATACGAAGTAGCCAACAATACAAACGAGAGTGCCGGTGACGGTACAACAACAGCGACTGTCCTCGCACAGTCCATGATCACAAACGGTTTGAAGGCTGTTGATAAGGGAGCGAATCCTGTTCTCATGAGAGAAGGCATCGACAAGGCTGCCAAGGCAGTTGCCGAAGCCCTGCTGAAGAATTCTCACGAGATCAGCTCCTCCGAAGATATCAAGAACATCGCAACTGTTTCTTCCGGCGACGAAGAGATCGGCAAGATCATTGCTGAAGCAATGGACAAGGTCGGCAAAGACGGCGTCATCAACGTTGATGAATCCAGAAGCTTCGAAACAGTTCTGGAAATGACAGAAGGCATGCAGTATGACAAGGGCTTCGTTTCCCCTTACATGGTCACAGACCGTGAAAAGAATGAAGTTACTCTGGAAAATCCGCTGATCATGGTCACAGACCAGAAGATCAACACGATCCAGGATATCCTGCCCGTACTGGAAGAAGTCGTTAAGTCCAACCGTGCGCTGCTGATCATCGCCGATGATTTCGACAACGAAGTTCTCAGCACTCTGATCATCAACAAACTGAGAGGCACATTCAATGTTGTCGCTACAAAGGCTCCCGGCTTCGGTGACAACGCAAAGAACCAGCTTGGTGATATCGCATGCATGACAGGCGCAAACTTCTATGCAAAAGACCTGAACATGAACCTGGCTGATATGAAGGTCGCTGACATGGGTTCTGCCGCTAAAGTTGTTGTCGGCAAGGACAAGACAACGATCCTCGGCGGAAAAGGCAACAAGGAATTCGTTGCACAGCGTGCAGCTGAGATCCGTACAGCGATCGAAAACACAAAGTCAGACTATGACAAGAAGAAGCTGATGGAACGTCTCGGCAAGATGACGAACGGTGTTGCCCTGATCAAGGTCGGCGCTACTACCGAAACAGAACTGAAGGACAAGAAGCTCCGTATCGAAGACGCTCTGAACGCTACCAAGGCTGCAGTTGCCGAGGGTGTCGTTACAGGCGGCGGACTCGCACTTGTTGAAGCATATATGGATATCAGGGATACACTGAAGTCCAATATCGTTGATGTACAGCGCGGTATGAACATCGTTCTCGATGCTCTGAAGGAACCGATCATGCAGATCGCCGAGAATGCCGGCTATGACGGAAATGAGATCTATGAAGCACAGCTGGCTAAGGAAAAGAACATCGGCTTCAATGCCAAGACAGGTGAATGGGTCGATATGTTCAAAGACGGTATCATCGATCCGACCAAGGTCACACGTTCCGCTCTGCTGAATGCCGCAAGCATCTCAGGTCTGTTCATCACAACAGAAGCTGCGATCGCAGAGATTCCCGAAAAGAATCCGATGCCTGCTCCGGCAATGCCTGAATATTAATAACGCTTAACATCCTGCCGGCTGTGAAAATACAGCCGGTTTTTTTCATGCCATGTCCAATGTTCTGTGCTTTTTTGCATGCATGCACATATACAAGCGTGTTTTACCGTGTTTAAAATAGTTGCTGTAGGTAAAAAGGAGTAACAGATCATATGGATTATCAGGTTTCGGAAAAAGTTAGCGCGACGCTGAAAACACTGACAGAGCGTTCTGATGTACAGGACGCACTCAGCTTTATGGAGGCAGATCAGGAAAACATCATCCAGAGACAGATGGAACTGACACAGATCCCCGCACCGACTTTCCATGAGGAAAACAAGGCCGCAAGACTGCTTGAAATGTTCAAAGAGGAAGGTCTGGAAGACTGTCACATCGATGAATTCGGCAACGCTGTCGGTCTGAGAAAAGGAACAGGCGGCGGAAAGACCGTTCTTGTGGAAGGTCACATGGATACCGTATTCCCGCTGGATACAGAACTGAAGATGGTCCGTGAAGACGGCTGGATCAGATGCCCGGGCATCGTCGATGACACAAGAGGATGCGCTTCCGTACTCTCAACGATCCGAGGACTGAATGCGGCAGGCATTCAGACAAAGGGAGACATCTATTTTGTCGGCACGACACGTGAAGAAGGCATGGGCGCACTGGGCGGAATGAAGGACTATGTCACGCATCATCCCGAACTGGAAGCCAGCATTTCCATCGATGGCGACGGCTATCAGCAGATCGTCTATCAGGCTACCGGCATCTATACATACGAGTTCAATTTCTACGGCATCGGCGGACATGCAAGCGGCGCGTTCGCAAAGGTCGCCAACCCGCTCCATGCGGCAGGCAGGGCGATCGCGAAGATCGCTGAGCTGCAGGTACCGGAAAGCCCCCGCACGACTTTCGCTGTGACCGGCGCTTATGCAGGAAGCTATTCCGCGATCCACGCCATCGTTGACAAGGCTACGATTACGCTGAACTTCCGTTCTTCCGATCAGACAGAACTGCTGAAGCTGAAGGACAAGATCTTTGCATGTGTTGAAGAAGCCTGCAAAGAGGAAACAGACAGATGGGGCAAAGATACGATCACATATGATTACAGGCATGTATGTGACATCAATGCCGGAACACAGGATTCCCATACACCGATCGTTGAAGCGGCTATGGCGATCTCCGAATACCTTGGCTGTGAAGAACCCAAGCTGGCAGAAGGCGGAGCTACAAACTGCTCCAGGGCGATCGAAGTCGGTCTGCCCGCAGTATGCCTGGGCGGCGGCTCCGGATACGATTCCAGATGCCATTCCCTGGCTGAACAGTTCCGTGAGGAAGGCGCCTTCAAGGGATGCCAGATCGCAATGCTGCTGGCACTGATGTGCGCAGGTACGGAAACAACGGAATCAGTGATCGGATAATACAGAAGAGGCGGCAGAAATGCCGTTTTTCTGTGCACAGTGCTAAAATATATCTCAGAGGTACTTATGGCAGATTTCTATATCAGAACAAAACAGGATGTGATCGATACAGTGGAACGGCTGGGTTTTCTCCCGTTCTTCTCCAATGAGATCGAAGGCTTCTCGATCGAAGAAAATGTCGATCCCAGGGTCTATTTCGGAGATGAGGAAGGTGTCTGGGACTGGAAAGGTCCCGTGATCCAGGAAACCGGCTGTGCGTATGGTAAATTCTTCCGGAACAAGGCAGTATTTATCTCCCGCAAATGGTTCCCCGACTTTGCCAACTACCGGCGCGACGGATATGACTTTGACGCAAGGGTAGATGACGGGATCGCAACATACAATGAACAGTACCTGTACAACATTATCGCTTCCAGGCATTCACTGCTTTCCAAAGACGCCAAGGTGATCGGAGGATATGTCAAGCCCAGGGTCAAAGGACAGGACCAGTGGGAACCCCGGAAGGGATTCGATACGACGATCACGCGTCTGCAGATGCAGTGCTACATCGTTACATCCAACTTTGAATATGAAATGGATAAAAACGGGAACTTCTACGGATGGGGGATCGCCAGGTATACGACACCCGAGGAATTCTTCGGAAAGAAGTTTACGAACCATGTCTATGACCGTACGCCTGAGGAATCCAAAAAACGGATCATCCGGCATCTCAGAAAGATCCTGCCGGGTACATCCGAAGCAGAGATCGAACACTTGCTGAAATGAATGGAACTGTTATTCACCGGTTCCCGGTCACATTGTGATCAGGTCAGCTAACAGGGGGTAAGAAAATGAAAAAACATGTGTTTTGGAAAACTACACTCAGCAGTCTTCTGCTGATCGGCCTTTCTGCCTGCGGCGGTTCTTCATCTTCTTCGGATAAACCCGCATCTGTCCCGTCCTCACCGGCAGCTTCTGCTGAAGCGGAACCTGCTGAAACAACTCCGGCGGAGGAAGAAAGCACGGTATTTGCAGGAAAAGGAACAACTGCAGAAACCGTTCTGGTCGATGAGGCGGATATTAAGATCACGGCTTCAGAACTGACTTATAACGAATATGCCGCGATGATGGATCTGACGTTTGAAAACAATACGGACAAGAGACTGGTCTTTTACGGAGGAGGCGGCATGTCCCGCTGGGATACCTCTTTGACAGTCAACGGCTGGACTTTGTCGGAAGAATCTGTTTATGCAGACGTGAAACCGGGAGAAACAAAAACCGATGATCTGTATATCCAGGCTGAAGACTTGAATTTCTTCGGGATCACGGATATCGCCGAGATCGGATTCCGCTTCATCGTATTAGATAAAGACGCCGAAGAAATTTATCTGGCAACAGATCCCCTGAAGATCACCACTTCCTCCGCTTCCGCTTATGATCTCAAGGAAGATACCTTCCAAAAAGCGGTAAAAGACGGACGATTTGCCCAGGCCTGGGAAGCTGATGTCAAAGAATTCATAACAGACGGCTTATATTCACAGGATGGTGTCAATATTACCTCAGCGCTGCTCGCTGAAAGAAACAAGAATGCGTATGTCTTCTTCGAAGTGGAAAACACCACGGATGAGATCAGAAACCTGAGCTGGCGCCAGTTCGGCGTGAACGGTCTGATCCTGCAGAAGACCTGGAAAAGCAATCTCACACTGGATCCGGGAAGCCGGGCGGTACTCCGTGCAGACCCTGTAAATATGATCAGTCAGGAAGGATTGGAATCCCTTGGGATCAATGACATCACGACTGCTTTCTTCACGGTCCGTCTGATCGACGCAGACGAAGAACCACTGAGTGAAGAGACGCTTGTAATGATCCCCTTCAAAGACGAAATCCTCTCCGGACGTGAAGGAGAAGAGCTTTATTCCAATAACGGGATACGCGTCATCCGCAGCGGTATTGAAGATACGAAGAGTTTCTGGAATATCCTGCTGACTGTGTTCAACGACACCCCGGATACCATCAGTGTCAAGGACAGCGGAAAGTATCTGCTTGTGAACGGTCTCCAGAACGCCCAGGACAACTATAACGTGACCATTGCCCCGGGTCAGGCCGGTGTCATGAAGATCGGACTGCGAAAGACTGATTCTTCGATCGCACTTGACGCAAACGGCATCACCCCGGAACAGATCGAGACGGTCGAGACTTCGCTGAAATTATTCAAGGACGGCGATGATATATGGCTCGGAACACCGTTTGAACAGCCTGAGATCGTCATGCACCTGAAATAAGATCAATACAAGAATGCAGTACTTTCCAGAACTGCATCCTTTTTCTATGCCTGTCAGACAACGAAAAAAGACTGCCGCAGCTTTTCAGCCGCAGCAGCCTTCAGAGTCTGATCAGTCGAGATCCGTACCGTTGCTGGCGATGACTTTCTTGTACCAGAAGAAGGAATCCTTTCTGCTTCTGGAGAAGTCGCCGCTTCCGTCGTCATGTTTGTTGACGTATACGAATCCGTATCTCTTCGCGAATTCGCCTGTACCTGCGGATACCAGGTCGATCGGGCCCCATGTGGTGTAGCCGATCAGCTTATGACCCTCATCAAGGGCTTTCTGCATTGCCTGGATATGAGGACGGAAGTAATCGATCCTGTATGTATCATGGATCGAGCCGTCTTCTTCGACTTTGTCGAACGCACCGAGACCGTTTTCGACGATCATGAGCGGTGTGCCGGGATATCTGTCGGACAGAACTCTGATCGTGTAGAGCAGTCCGTCAGGGTCGATCTGCCAGCCCCAGTCGGAAGCTTTCAGATACGGGTTCTTTGCACGGTAGGACATGTTGCCTGCTGTCATCTCAACATCTGTTCTGGTCGTGACGCAGGATGTCTGGTAGTAGGAGAATGTGTAGAAGTCTACAACGCCTTCCTTCAGGATCTTCGCGTCTTCTTCATTGTCCATGAATGAAGGATCGCAGCCCATATCCAGGACCATCTTTCTTGCCCATACAGGATATGCACCTCTGACCTGTACGTCACCGCAGTAGTCATTCTTGTTGTGTTCCATTTCCTGAACAAACAGCATGTCTTTCGGGTTCGGTGTCAGCGGGTACATCGTGCCGTGAGCGATCATGTTGCCGATCATGAAATCAGGATTGATCTTGTGGCCTTCAATGACTGCCAGGGCAGATGCTACGAACTGGTTGTGCAGTCCGATCAGTGTCTGCTGGTCATCATGCTTCAGCTTGTTCAGCGGAATGCGCTCAGTGCTGTTGATGTCTTCATCCTGCATCAGGCCCAGACCATACAGGTCACCCAGACCGCCGCCGACCATCATGGCAATGTTGATCTCATTGAATGTCAGCCAGTACTTGACCTTGTTCTTATAGCGTTCAAAGCATGTCTTGACATACTTCAGGAAGAGATCGATCGTCTCCTTGTTGTAGAAGCCATGATACTTTGTAACGATGTTCCAGGGGATCTCATAGTGGCAGAGCGTTACCAGCGGTTCCATGCCGTACTTATGGCACTCGTCAAAGACGCTGTCATAGAAGGCGAGACCTGCTTCATTCGGTTCTGCGTCATCACCGTTGGGATAGATACGGCCCCAGTTGATGGAGAGACGGAATACGTTCCAGCCCATCTCTGCGAACAGGGCGATATCTTCTTTGTAATGATGATAGAAATCGATCGACTCATGGGAAGGGTAGAAAGCTGTTTCGTCGATCTGGGGAAGGAATGTACGGGGCGTCTTAACGTTGCCGCCCAGCAGCATATCCGGTACGCTCAGTCCTTTGCCGTCCTCAAGATATGCGCCTTCGCACTGATTGGCAGCGACAGCGCCGCCCCATAAAAAGTTTTTGGGAAAAGCCATTCGATAAACCTCCTTTTTGATTATCTGTATGCTTATGTAATGTTTCCAACATTATTATACAGGAATTATCAGTGATTATTGTGTACGTTTCGTGTGTAACGGCAGTCACTCATACCGGAAAGTTTTCTGACGCCGTGCCTTGTTCTCCTTTATAATTTCAGTATGGAAGACAAACAGCGTACATATCTGGCGATCGATCTGAAATCCTTTTACGCGTCCGTGGAATGTCAGGAACGGGGACTCGATCCTTTGCGGACGAATCTGGTCGTGGCGGATGAAAGCAGAACGGAAAAAACGATCTGCCTGGCAGTATCACCTTCACTGAAGGAATACGGAATCTCTTCAAGAGGCCGACTGTTTGAGGTGAATGAAGCAGTCAGGAAGATCAATCAGAAGCGGAAGGCCGCAAACCGGAACCGTGCGTTCACAGGCAGTTCATGTGATAAATATGAACTTGAACAGCACCCGGACTACGAGCTTGCTTTTCATACGGCTGTGCCCAGGATGGCGCTGTATATGGAATACAGCACAAGGATCTATGGGATCTACCTGAAATATATCGCCCCGGAGGATATCCATGTCTATTCGATCGATGAAGTGTTCATCGATGTAACAGACTACCTGCATACATATCAGATGGACGCGCATGAACTGGCGATCCTGATGATCAGGGATGTACTGCGCAATACTGGCATTACCGCGACAGCCGGGATCGGTACGAATATGTACCTGGCAAAGGTTGCGATGGATATCGTTGCCAAGCACATCGATGCGGATGAAGACGGTGTACGCATCGCTGAGCTGGATGAAATGAGCTACCGGAGAATGCTGTGGGATCATCGTCCGCTGAGAGACTTCTGGCGGGTCGGCAGGGGTTATGTCAGAAGGCTGGAAGAAGCGAATATGTATACGATGGGAGATATCGCAAGATGTTCCCTTGAAAACGAAGACCTGCTGTACAAAATGTTCGGCGTCAATGCGGAACTGCTGATCGATCACGCATGGGGATATGAACCGTGCACGATCGCTGCGATCAAAAAGTATGAACCGAAGTCCAGCAGTATCAGCAGCGGCCAGGTGCTGGCTGAACCGTATTCATATGAGAAGGCAGAGATCATCGTCAAGGAAATGACGGACGCGCTCGTCCTGGACCTGACCGAAAAGCACCTGCTGGCGGTCGGCTTCGTACTGGCGATCGGATACGATACGGAGAACCTGAACGAAGACCTGACCGGATTGACGATCACGGATGACTGGTACGGCCGCAAGGTACCCAAAGGAGCACATGGTTCCGTCAGCTTTGATGTACCGAATGTTTCGTCCTCCCGGATACGTGCCGCTGCAGTTCAGATCTATCATAGGATCGCAGACCCGGCATGTACGATACGCAGGGTCACCGTATGCGCGCAGGTGATCGATGAAGACGCGCCGCGTCCGGTCAGGGTCCAGCAGTTCGATCTGTTTTCCTCAGCTGATCAGAAGACGGAGGAAACAGAGAACCTGAAGGAAGACCTTGAACGTGAGAAGCGTGCACAGGAAGCGATGGTCTCCCTGCAGAAGAAATACGGGAAAAACATCATCCTGAAGGGAACCAACCTGACAAAAGGTGCTACGATGAAACAGAGAAACAACCAGATCGGAGGGCACCGGAAATGAAGCGGGATGACAAGCATAAGTATGATGACATGCTGGAGCTTCCGCATCATGTGTCACGCAACCACCCGAGGATGTCCGAGGAAAACAGAGCTGCGCAGTTCATGCCGTTTGCGGCACTGACGGGATATGGAGATATGATCGAAGAACGGGGCAGGCTGACCACTCAGAAACCCGAGCTCTCCGAATGGCAGCAGGAAGAAGTCAATGCAGTACTTTCCTCCCTCAATAAAGGCGACACCGTACTGATCACCTGGTTTGAAGCCGATCAGCTCAAGGACGGCGGCAGGATACGCAGTGAGAGCTGCCGCATCATAAAGACTGATGCATATCATCAGGTACTGCATACAGATCAGGGGATGATCGCATTCGACAGCATACTGGAAATGGAGCAGTTATGAAAAAACCGAAACATATCAGAACAGACCAGCTTCTTGAAACACCGTATATCAGGGTATATGACCTGGTCTATGAAGACGGCACACATTATTATGACGCAAGCAGGAGAAAAACAGGCGACCTGGCCGCCGAGCATGAGGAGACTCAGATGGCTGATGCGGTCAGCGCGTTTGTCGTGCTGAACGGTGAGGAACCGAAGCTGCTTTTGTTCTATGAATACCGCTATCCGACAGGGCAGTATGTCCTGAGCATACCATCCGGACTGATCGACCTGGGAGACAGTTCCCGGGAAAACCCGCTGTTTCACGCAATGATCCGTGAACTGCATGAAGAGACCGGCATTGAGATCACGGATAAAGACCGGCTTGCGCTGATCAATCCTCTTGTTTACTGCTCACCGGGCTTTACCGATGAATGCACTGCCCTGATCTCTGTTGTTGTCAACAGTGACTGGCATGGTCATCTGTCACAGGCAGGCGGGGAAGGGACCGAACACTTTGAAGGCTTTGTCCTGTCTTCCAGACAGGAAGTGCTTGAGCTGCTGAGAAAGGGCACCGATGTATACGGCCATCCCTATCCGCTCGTAACATGGGCGGCGATGAGCTGGTTCGTATCAGACATGTGGAAGTCAATATGAATGAGATGAGAGACCGTGACGAGATCCGGAATGAACTGCTGCTGTACAATAAGCAGATCAATGATGAACAGATCCATGACCTGATCAGGGATATCCTTGCCCAGCAGAAGGTGCTTGATACCCTGACGGATGTACAGGATGAAACATTCAACACCCGGCTTTATATAAGGGACTATCCGGCGATCCTGGCGATCCTTGAGCAGTATGCGGCACTGGAAGAACCCAGTGAGAGCGAACGCTTCAATACCATAAGCATGCTGAGGATGTTCCTGGCAAGGATGATCGAACAGACAGGCAGGAAAACGGAAGAGAAAAAACTGGATATGAGCGCGGATATGAAAATGCTGAATGCGCTGCTGGGCATGGACGGGCTCAATGATGATCTGAAAATGAAATGATCTCCGTATGCAGAGTACCTGCGATTGAAGTATGATATAGGAAAGAAGTGAAAGAGGTACAATATGTTCAAGTGGCTGAAAAATCTATTCTCGAAGAAACATGAAACCGAACAACCTGCACCCGAGGAACTGCCCGTTGTTGAAACACCTGCGGAAACAGTAACTCTGACATTTGTACCTGCTCCTGCTGAGGAACAGCAGGAGATGCCAGAGTCAAGATATGACACACCGGAATACCAGGAATTCCTGAAACAGCAGGAAGGATCTTCCGGACCGGAAACTCCGGAAGGACCGGCTCCTGAGGAAGAAAGTCCCGAGCTTGAGATCAGCCGTTCAGGAGAAGCAGTGCCGGAAGAAGAATGTCCCGGGATGACAGAAGAAACACCTGAGAAGGACGAAGAACCGAAAGCTGACCGTTCGAAGCTGCAGTATTGATCCATGTACACCTCCCATGAAACGGAGGTGTTTTTATATGTACATATGTACAGAAACTGAGCACAGGTCAATTTGTATATGTATGATACGTTATAATAAAGCAGAAACAGAGGAAACATATGGAACTGGTGAAAGTGACAGCAGAAAACATCGAAGAAGCAGCGTCCATTCAGAGAGAACTGTTCCCGGATGAAAACGGAAGAGCGAATTTTGAAGCATCCCTCAGGGAAGGATCACGTTTTGCATATGCCTTGATCTATGAAGAAGGAGTTCCTGCCGGCATCATCGGGATCTATGAATACCCTGAAGATCATGAAAGTGCCTGGCTTGGCTGGTTCGGGATCAGGGAAAGCTTCCGCCGCAGGCATCTCGGTACAGAAGCGATCCGCAGGTTCGAGGCAGAAGCAGCTGCCCGGGGATACCGTTATGCCAGGCTTTATACCGATGCCAATGATAATGATGCGGCGATCGCGTTCTATCGGAAAAACGACTACGTTTCCGAACCGTATATGAATCCGGATGATCCGGCATGCATGGAATATCCGATGCTGATCTTCTCAAAATCACTGACATCTGATCCGCTCGTTCCATGGAACAGCAGAAACATTCATCTGACCGAACAGATCGATCTGCAGAACCGGCAGGAATGATGACCTGTCAGAAGATATCCGTACAGTGAACAGGCCGTCCTGATCTGCCTGTTTTTTTGACGGAAAGTCCAATTACGGATCTATCAGAATATGATCATATGTTCCGGTTATTTAACAGCAGCCGGGAAGTAATGCTCATTTTGTTTGCAAATTCACCTTCTGACGAGGATAATAATTGCATTGAAAGAGGAAATTAGTATGGATGTTTCACTGTTCAGGTCTTATCGTGACCGTATCATAAATAATGTCGGAAAGATGATCCTCGGCAAGGATGAGATGATCCTGAGAGTCATCGTGACCTATCTCTGCTCGGGACATGTCCTGCTGGAGGATGTACCCGGAACGGGAAAAACGATGCTGCTGAGGGCTTTTGCAAAGTCTGTAGGCGGAGAGTTCAAGCGTGTGCAGTTCACGCCTGATCTGCTGCCCTCCGATCTGACTGGCATCAACTTCTATAACATGAAAACACAGGAGTTCGAATTCCGTCCGGGTCCTGTCTTTTCACAGATCATCCTGGCTGACGAGATCAACCGTGCTACACCGCGTACACAGGCATCCCTGCTGGAAGCGATGGAAGAACGCCAGGTCACGATCGACGGCGTCACCAGGAAGATGAAGGAACCGTTCATGGTCATGGCTACGGAGAACCCTCTGGAAAGCTATGGAACATTCCCGCTTCCGGAAGCACAGGTCGACCGTTTCTTCATGCGCTTAAGCATGGGCTATATGTCACGTGAAGAGGAACTGGCTGTTATTTCCAGAAAGCCTGCTTCCCAGATCGTTTCCGGACTGGAACAGGTCGTCAGTGAAGAAGAGACCATGAAGCTGAAGGAAATGGTGCGTGATGTAAAGGTGTCTGACGCATGCGCGGATTATATGATGGACATCATTACAGCGACCAGAAACGACGAATCCCTCAGCAACGGTGTTTCCACACGCGGAGGCATCGCGCTGTATCAGGCCTGCCAGGCATACGCTGCCTTGAACGGCAGGGACTACGTGATCCCGGAGGATATCCGTGATCTTGCGCCGTGCATCCTTGCGCACCGTATCGGTGCTTCCACCGCTTCACGCAAAGAAACAGAAGCTTATGTGACGCGCCTTGTTTCAACCATTAAGGTACCTCTGGAGGAACTGTGAATTTTCTGACTCTGGCTGTCCTGATCCTGGTAACGTATCTGATACAGAAGTTTGTACTGATGCATGCGCTGGACGGCCTGACATATGATATGAGAAGTGAACGCCGGGCAGTCGAACCGGATGAACCCTTTCATCTTGTTACGACGATCGAAAACAACAAACGGTTGCCGGTGTTTTTTCTGCATCTCAACGAGACCGTGCCTGCCGGCATACAGCTCGGCGAACACGAGAAGGGGATCGATTTCCGTGTCATGAAAGCATACGGAACCGAACCGCTGGCGTCTATGCAGCAGGTACTGTACCTGATGCCCCGCCAGAGGGCAGTCCGCACGACGGAAGTATCCATTTCAAAGCGCGGCAGGTATATCCTCAGAGGCGCGACACTGACAGCAGGCGATCTGCTCGGCCTGGAAAGCAGGTCCTACCAGCATCCTCTGGCCAGGGAGATCGTTGTATATCCCAGGAAAACAGATATCAGCCATGTCAAACAGGCATACGGCGGATATCTGGGTGATATTTCCGTCAGACGCTTCATCATGCCTGACCCGATCGATACGATCGGCTTCCGTGAATACACGGGCACTGAACCGCAGCGTGATATCTCCTGGCGCGAAACACTGCGCAGAGGCCGCCTGATGGTCAAGCAGTATGATTACACGGCTGAAATGAGAGCTGCCCTGATCATGGATATCTCCGGCGCGTCAAAAGAAGAAGCGGAAAAGATCTTTTCCGTTACGCGCAGTATCGCAGATACGCTTGAGGAAAAGCATATCATGTTCAGCTTTGTGACCAATGCCTGGATCCTTTCGTCATCATCTGTGTTCGGATATGTTCCCGACGGGACAGGCCCGGTACACCTGAACGCTGTACTGGAATGCCTCGGCAGGGCATCCTGTGACATCTCACAGGATACCGGGAAAATGCTGAGGGATACCCTGAAGGGCAGAAATGACGGCAGATCCTATATCTATATCTCTGCAGACAGTTCGAAACACAGGGATATTCTGAATTACTATGAAACAGAAGCAGGCCAGAAACTGTTCCGGGTCGACTGCGCGAAGGAGGCTGTCCTATGAATGTGATGGCTGTCATTTCCGTGATCCGTGAGATATGCCTGTATCTTGCGACATTCGGCTATATAACCATTGGTATGGTCTCCTTGGAGGGAAGCCTGCTGATCCTGGGAACAGCAGTGCTCTGCTGTATGATCTGCCAGAAATACCATCCTGAATCCCTCCTGAAGTATCTTCCGCTGGTCACATGCGGTCTGATGTTCATCAGGGGAACATCCGGTATCCAGGTCGCCGCAGCAATACCTGTGATCGGATACCTGTTCCTGAAGATCAGGAACGGACACTGGGAAGCGGGATATCCGGCAGTGATCTCAACGCTGAAAGCGGGATCCGCAGTATACGGTATCTTTCTGTTCTTCCTGTGGATCTACGCTTCTGATGTCGCAAAGGGAACGAATGCTGCATCGGTTCCGTTCTTTGCGCTGTTCCTCATCCTGAGTGTTTTCAGCATGCGTCTGCAGAGGGATTCGGCGCTGATGTCATTCGGGACAAAATACAGGCTCCTGTCACTGGTTCCGGTCATCCTGACCGTACTGCTGGCTGTCCTGCTGAGCAGTCCTCCGGCAAGAGCTTTGTTCATGACGGTCATGAGACTGTTCGGAGAATATGTCGTATATCCGCTGCTTGTCGTATTTGCCTATATCATGCTGGTGATCGTCAATATCCTGAAGTATCCCGTATTGTGGCTGTTGAGAAGGGCTGGCATGCATTCGATCGATGAGAGTGAAATGGGCTTCGAAGACCTCGGGGACATGAGCGACATGTTCGATGTTGAAGAAGTGACAGGTTCACCGATCCTGGATATGATCTGGAAGGCACTGCCTGCCATCCTGCTGCTGGTGCTGGTGATCTTCATCATCAGACGCATCTCGCGCAATACCGGGATCACCACGGCATCTTCAGGCAGCTACCAGAGGGAAGTCATCACGCAGAACGGTCCGAAGCGCAGGACATTGAAAGACCTGCTGAGACCGCCCCTGACACCTGTCAGGGAGGCGTACCGCCAGTATCTGAAGCTCTGTGCCTCTTCCCAGATCCCGGCAGACGGATCGCTTGCCTCAGACGAAGTGCTGCGGCTGACCTCACAGCATATCCCGGCAGAGGACGCCCAAAAGCTGAGAGAACTCTGGCTTCCGGTCAGATATGGAAATATGGAAGACAATGATCCTGCTGCCGCCAAGCAGCTGATGAAAAATATCAGGAAACAATTCCGGGCGAAACAATAGGTGAAGCATATGGGAAAAATACTGTTTATCGATGTGGACGGCACATTGTGCTCTCCGGTATACAACGAACCGCCTGCTTCTGCAGTTGAAGCGATCCGCAGGGCCAGGGCAAACGGACATAAAGCATATATCTGTACCGGACGTTCCAAAGCAGAGGTGTACAAGAATATCTGGGATATCGGGCTTGACGGGATGATCGGCGGCAATGGCTGCTATGTGGAGGACCATGGAAAGGTCATCATGCATGAGAAACTGATGCCGGAAGAGGTCAGGCATGTTGTTGACTGGTGCGCTTCAAGAAACATGGAGCTGTACCTGGAAGCCAACTCCGGACTGTATCCTTCCGCCCGCTACAAGGAAGTCAGCTATGAAGCATACCGCAGGAAATTCGGCAGGGAACCGCAGTACGGCTCATTCTTTGAGAAGATGATCTACAACGCGGACCTGTATGCCCAAAATGATGTCAATAAGATCAGCTTCCGCCTGAACAGCTGGGAGGACTATCTGGCTGCCGTTGAGGAATTCCCTGATCTGCATGTTGGCTGCTGGGGCGGGGACGCCCCGAACTGCTCGCATGGGGATGTTTCACCAAGGGGCATTTCCAAGGCAAAAGCGATCAGGGTGCTGCTGGAATATCTCGGCGCGGATCAGAGCGATACGGTCGCCTTCGGCGATGAAGCGGTCGATATCCCGATGTTTGAACTGTGCGGTTATTCCGTAGCAATGGGAAGCGGCGCGCAGAGTGCAAAAGATGCGGCGGATCATGTAACAGATGCGACAGATGATGACGGATTGTACAAAGCATTTGTTCATCTCGGTTTCATTGAGGAATAAAATCGGTTATTCTGTAAGAGGGGGAAGCATTTATGGCAGCTTATTCTCAGGAAGAATTCCGGAACTGGATACTGGAACAGAAAAGTGATCTTTACGAGATCAAAGAAGATGAGCATCAGATCGTTTTGGACGCGGGTTATGCCACAGCGACGGTAAGCTTTCACGACCTGAATATCATTGAACTGATCATCCTGAACGCATCAGACGGACTGAATCATTTTTATCTGCATTTCCAGCTGAATGAAAAAGAACACGCGCAGTCACTGTTTAAAGAAATGCAGGATGCACTGATCGGACTGAAAGGCCATCATACACTGAAAGTCATGCTGAGCTGCTCCAGCGCCCTCACGACCTCATTCTTTGCGGAGAGCCTCCAGCAGGCAGCCGATTCCCTTGGACTCGACTACAGCTTTGAGGCAGTTTCCTATAACCGTCTGTATGAAGTCGGAAGCGAAGCGGATGTTATCCTGCTTGCGCCGCAGATCGGCTTTGAACTGGAAAAGGTCAAGGAAGCTTTCCACCACAGAGTCGTTCTGGTCATTCCGGCAAAGATGTTCGCTCAGTACAATGCTTATGATCTGATCGCAGAGATCCGCAGCCAGATCGCTGAGCGTGCTGCCGAAAACAAGGAACATAATATCGAGATCACTGCCAACGATGCCGTGATACTCGTTGTTGCGGTCATTAACAGGCGTGACGGAAAACGCTACGGATACAGGGTGTATGACCATGGTGAGATCGTCATGGACGGCGAGGTCATCAAGCCCAATATGACGCTGCAGGACCTGGAGGACATTATCACGACGTGCTATGTCCGCCATAACAATATCGATATCGTCGGTCTTGCGCTGCCGGGAACCGCCGCCTATGGCGAGCTGGATTATCCGGCACTCGGCTTCCACCATATCAATATCGAAGAATACTTCGCGGAGCGCTTCCCGATGCGCTTCTATCTGGTCAATGATACCAATGCGGCAGTATCAGGCTATCATCTTGACCACCCGGATGACATTTCCACGGCATTCCTGTATATCCCGGACAACATGCTGATACCGGGTGTCGGGATCATGCAGCGCAATGAGATCATCAAGGGAAAGAACGGTTTTGCGGGAGAAGTGTCTTCCTACTTCAGATATCTTTATCCGGATGACAGGAGACTGAACAGCCTGACGCTGAGGACTGTTCTGATGGATACATTGATGGCGATCATCTGTACGCTTGCGCCGGATAAGGTCGTGATCAACTGCCGGCAGTATCCGTTTGTCGATGAACTGCAGGCGGAACTCGAGAAATACATCGACCGGGCATTTATACCTGAACTAGAGATCACCTGGCACATGAAGCATTACATGATGCCGGGCATGGTCGTACAGTGCCTGGATTACCTGAATCACGAGAAACTGAAGAAAAGACTGCGCGCAATGCATAAGCCGGACAAAAAAGAAAAACGGTAAAAGGAGAAACACATATGCCGGATTTTATAAAACCGGATCTTGATGAACTGGCGTACCGGAAGAAGCTTCTGTCTAACAGACGCACGATGAATTTCGGTACCGGAACAGAAGATTTTGATGAAAGTGTCTGGGACAGCTGGTATGGCAGATGGATCGAATGCGATCCTGCCGACCGGTATTTCAGGCTGATCTACTGCAATGGCTGCGGCTACTATGTCGGAGAGACAGGATATGAACGGGCGGAAGACGGAAGCGCGCTCATCCACCTGCTGATTGGTGCCGATAACCGGGAGTCCGGTTACGGAAGCTCCGGACTGAAGCATATCGCGTCGGCAGCACTGATAAACGGAATGGGTACGCTGAGCGTACGCATGCATCAGACCAGTCCGTACTTCAGGTACATGAAGAAGCGGGGATTCAAACCGGTCGCCCAGGAGGGTGACATGATCCTGATGAAAGCTGACAGCCTGGAGGTCTCAAACGGAAAGATATACGAGATCGACGAGACGTGCTGCAGCTGCAGAAAGCAGAAAGAGAACAGTGATGCTGCAGAGAATTCCTGAGGAAACATCCATGATCACGGAACGGGTCGGCCGGCTGAGAGAAGAAGGCAGACCTATCGTGATCGCGATCGACGGCAGATGCACTTCCGGAAAGACTACATATGCCGGTATCCTGTCTGAACTGCTGGACGTACCGGTATTCCACATGGATGACTTCTTCCTGCAGGTACATCAGAGAACGCCCGAACGCTATGCCGAGCCGGGCGGAAACGTTGACCGTGAGCGCCTGATCGAAGAGGTCCTGGAACCTTTCCGGGAAGGCTGTACGATGATCAGCCACCGCAGATTCATCAGGGGCATCATGGCCTTGAGTGCACCGGTCAGCACGGAGGTGCAGGACTGCATCATCCTGGAAGGATCGTACAGCTGCCATCCGCTGCTGCAGAAATACAGCGATCTGAAGATCTTCATGGACATCGATCCGGAAGAACAGCTGAAGCGCGTTCTTGCGCGTGACGGCATTTCGAAATACGACGAATTCAAAGAGAAGTGGATCCCTCTGGAGGAGAACTACTTCAACGCCTATGATATCCGCAGCATCTGCGATATCGTTATTCACAACGGTTGATACCTGCAGACGGGAAACAGCAGGTATATACGAAGGAGGATTTAAGATGGAAAAAGAATTTGCTAAAGCCATGCCGAAACTCGGGTTTGGTCTGATGAGACTGCCCCGTATCAACAAGGAAACAGATGAGATCGATGTTGAACAGACAAAGAAGATGGTCGATATGTTCCTTGAAGCAGGATTGAAATATTTCGATACTGCATTTGTATACAACGGATCTGAAGCAGCCACGAAACTGGCACTGGTAGACCGTTACCCGAGAGAGTCCTATTATCTTGCGACCAAGCTGAACGCTTCCGCGTTTGCATGCAAAGATGAAGAATCCGCGAAACAGGAATTCTTCACCAGCCTGGAACGCACAGGTGCCGGATATTTTGATTTCTATCTGCTGCATGCACTCAGCAGGAACAATATCGATAAGTACGAGGAGTACCATATCTGGGAATTTGCGCAGGAACAGAAGGCAAAGGGACTGATCAAGCACGTCGGCTTCTCCTTCCACGATACCGCAGATGTTCTGGAAAGCATTCTGCAGGCACATCCGGAAGCTGAATTCGTCCAGCTGCAGTTGAACTACGCTGACTGGGAGAGCCCTACGGTACAGTCCAGAAAATGCTATGAAGTATGCGAGAAATACGGCAAGCCGGTCGTTGTTATGGAACCCGTCAAGGGCGGCACACTGGCAGATCCGCCGCAGCCCGTCAAGGAGATCCTGACAAAGGCTGAACCGGATATGTCACCGGCATCCTGGGCGATCAGATATATCGCTTCACTGCCGAATGTTATGGTCGTACTGAGCGGTATGTCCAGCATCGAACAGATGGCTGACAATACATCCTATATGAAGGATTTCAAAGGCATGAATGAGATGGAGCAGGAAACGATCCGCAGTGCCCAGAAAGCACTCTCCGAGATCCCTCAGATCCCCTGCACAGCATGCAAGTACTGTGTTGACGGCTGCCCGATGCAGATCCGCATTCCTGACATCTTCGCGGCCATGAACCGTGAGATGATCTTCTCACAGACAGAAGCTGCCAAGCGTGCATATGCCAATGCTACAAAAGAGCCTCACGGCAAGGCTTCCGAGTGCATCCAGTGCGGTGCCTGCGAAGATGCATGCCCGCAGCATCTGCCGATCCGTGAACTGCTTGTCAAGTGCGCGGAAGCCCTGGAAAACTGATATAGCCGGACTCCTGAGATCGAAGCGATCCCGGGAGTTTTTTTGACACTTAAGAAGCAGAACATCAGGACTTTATGATCCTGCCTGGCCTGCCGCAAAAGGCAGATATGAAGCTGTCCGGTCCGTATCTGATACCATTGTGCCGATTGTCTTTTTACACTTGACACCGTCGGAGTCAAATGAAACAATTTCTATAGAACGAAGCACATATATGCCGTTTTTCAGAGCGGCATGGAGCTGAAATATCATCCGATAAATGAAAAAAGGAGGACTGAGTGTATGGACTTTCCGAAAGGATTTCTCTGGGGAGGCGCAGTAGCGGCAAACCAGCTTGAAGGCGCATGGCTTGAAGACGGCAAACAGCCCAATGTTACCGATGTCATGGTCGGCATCGGGTCAAAGGATCCCGGCCTGAAATGGAATGAAGAGACGGGCAAATGGGAAATGTGCCTGGACCCGAACAAGAAGTACCTGAGCCATGAAGGCATCGATTTCTATCATCGCTACAAGGAAGACCTCGCATTGATGGCGGGCATGGGTTTCAACTGCTTCAGGACATCGATCGCCTGGGGTCGTATCTTCCCCAACGGTGATGAGGAAGAACCGAATGAAGCAGGCCTGAAATTCTATGAGGACCTGATCGATGAAATGCTGAAGCTCGGCATGGAACCCTGCATTACGCTTTCCCATTATGAAACACCGCTGCATCTGCTGACGGAATACGGCGGATGGGCATGCCCGAAGACGATCGAATTCTGGAAGAGATATGTAACGACCGTATTTACCCGCTACAAGGGCAAGGTAAAGTACTGGCTGACATTCAACGAAGTCAACAATCTCTGGAAGAATGCGTTTGTGGCTGCCGGCGCGCTGTCGATCACACCGGAAGACAAAAACGATCCGCTTGCGATCTCCGAGAAGGACAGATGGCAGGCTTACGCAAACATCCTTGTTGCGAACGCATGGACAGTCAAGCTCGGCCACGAGATCGATCCTGCCTGCAAAGTCGGATGCATGCTCACATCATCTTCCGTCGCAACATATCCGTATAACTGTGATCCGGAAAATGTATTCGGCGCATATCAGTCTGTCAGACTCGCCAACTTCTATTTCGGCGATCCGTTCTGCAAGGGCATCGTACCCGGCTACATGTACAGAATGTGGAAGGAGAATGACTGCACGCCGCACTTCTCGGAAGAAGACCTGCAGATGATCCGCGACTATACAGTCGATTACTTTGCATTCAGCTACTACCGTTCCGGCACCTATGACAAGACCATTGCCAACGGTGCGGATACAGGCGGTATTACCGGCAGACCGAACCCTTATCTGAAGGGAACATCTCCGGAACCGTGGTGCTGGCCGATCGATCCGGAAGGCATCCGTTATGTACTGAATGTCCTGTATGACAGATATAACATGCCGCTGTTCATTGTTGAGAATGGTATCGGACTGGATGAAAACCTGGATGAGAACCATGAGATCAAGGACCCGTTCCGTGTGGAATACACAAGGGATCACCTGATCCAGGTCAATGAAGCGATCAAGGACGGCGTCGATGTCATGGGTTACCTGTACTGGGGACCGATCGATGTTGTTTCCGCAGGTACAGGTGAAATGAGAAAACGCTATGGATTCGTCTATGTCGACAGATTCAATGACGGCCACGGTACACTCGAAAGAGTCAAGAAAGAATCCTATGAATGGATGAAGAAAGTATGTGAATCAAACGGTGAATATTTAGAGGAGGATAATTAATGGCTAAACAGTTCCCGGAAGGCTTCCTGTGGGGAGGCGCAACAGCAGCAAATCAGTTTGAAGGCGGATGGAACGAAGGCGGCAAGGGCTGGTCTGTTTCCGACGCGGCAAGATCACATCTCGATGTAGATGTACAGGACTACGCAAAGCAGAATGAAGTCCTGGAAAAGGATGTCATGGAAGCAATGGCTCATCCCGAAGATCTTGTACACTATCCGAAGCGTCATGGTTCCGATTTCTACCATCATTGGAAGGAAGATATCGGTCTGCTCGCAGAAATGGGATTCAAGGTATTCCGCATGTCCATTGCATGGAGCCGTATTTTCCCGAAAGGCGACGAAGAAACACCGAATGAAGAAGGCCTGCAGTTCTATGACAATGTCTTTACAGAGCTGAAGAAGCACAACATTGAACCGCTGGTTACGATCTCACACTATGAACCGCCTCTGCATCTGGTTCTGGAATATAACTGCTGGTACAACAGAAAGACGATCGACTTCTTCATGAACTTCACAAGAGTCATCGTTGACCGCTATAAGGACAGAGTCAAGTACTGGCTGACATTCAACGAAGTCGACTCCATGATCCGCCATCCGTACACGACAGGCGGTCTGCTGAAGGACAGATTCGATGATGACAAGTGGGAAGAAGTCATCTTCCAGTCCATGCACCATCAGTTCGTAGCAAGCGCGCTTGCGACAAAGTACATCCATGAATCCGATCCCGAAGCAAAGGTCGGCTGCATGCTCACCAAGCTGACATACTATCCGTTCACATGCAAACCGGAAGATGTCCTGGAAGCACAGCAGAGAATGCGCAGCACATACTGCTATTCCGATACACAGGTATTCGGCGAATATCCCGCATACCTGCTCGCAAGATTCCGCAATCACGGCCTGAACCTGGTCATGACGGAGGAAGATCTGGAAGTTATGAAGAAGTATCCTGTCGACTTCATTTCCTTCTCCTACTATTCCTCAAGCTGTGTCGCGAAGAACACAGACGGTCTGCAGACAACAGCAGGAAATACCGTTACGGCGATCAAGAACCCGTATCTGACAGCTTCCGAATGGGGCTGGCAGACAGACCCGATCGGTCTGCGTGTTTCCCTGGTAGATCTGTATGACAGATACAGAAAGCCGCTGTTCATCGTTGAGAACGGTATCGGTGAAAAGGAAGAACTCGTACCTGACGGAAAGGGCTCCTTCACTGTCAATGACGACGCGCATATCGCTTACTATGATGAGCACTTCCGCGCAATGTATGACGCGATCTATGAAGACGGCGTCGAACTGCTGGGCTACACGAGCTGGGCATGCATTGACCTGGTATCCGAGAGCACAAAGCAGATGACCAAGCGCTATGGCTTCATCTATGTAGACTGCGACGACTATGGCAACGGTACATTCAACCGCTATCCGAAGAAGAGCTTCTGGTGGTATAAGGATGTCATCGCCAGCAACGGCGCATGCCTGTTTGAAGAAGAATAACCGGAATGATGAAGAGCCGCGGCAGGGGAGAGATCCCGGAGCTGCGGCTCTTTTCTGATGGCCGGAAAGAATTCAGCCTGACAGAAAAAGGGATCCTGAAATCTGTGTTGTTCAGCGGATATCTTCTCAATTCTGTCATGATCCATGTTCAGAATATCTGTGATAAAATTTTCTAAAGACATTCGTCTTTACTCCTTTCTGCAGAAGTGGTTTTTGGACAGAACAAATTCTGCTGGAGGAGTTTTTTATATGAAACAGGTCCAGCCGCACACCTGATGCAGCACCGCCATTCATGGTAAGCAGTTCAAAAAAAAGATTCCTGCCGTGACAGGCAGAAACCTTTGAGTGTGATCAGTCGAGATCTTTTCCGTTGGAAGCGATGACCTTTTTGTACCAGAAGAAGGAATCCTTGCGGCTTCTTGCCATGGATCCTTTTCCTTCATCATCCATATCAACATAGATGAATCCGTAACGTTTTCTCATTTCACCGGTGCCGGCAGAGACGACGTCGATGCATCCCCATGTGGTATATCCGATCAGGTCAACACCGTTTTCGATCGCTTTGTCCATTGCCTCAATGTGCAGGCGGTAGTAATCGATACGGAACGGATCGTGGATGGAACCGTCTGCTTCGACTGTGTCATATGCGCCAAGACCGTTTTCAACGACCATGATCGGCAGCTGATATCTGTCATAGATCATTTCCAGATAATACTGCAGACCGTCAGCGTCGGTAGCCCAGCCCCAGTCAGAGTACTTCAGGTATTCATTTCTTGCGCCGAGTGAGAAGTTGCCGCCGACCATATCTTTGACGGTATGTGTCGTAACGAGGTTGGACATGTAGTAGGAGAATGTGTACATGTCGACCGTACCTCTTCTGAGATCGGCGAGGTCTTCCTCTGTGCAGTCAAGAACGACATTGTGTTCCTTCCACAGACGCTTTGCGTATGTGCCGTACTGGCCGAGGCACTGTACGTCACTGCAGTAGAAGATGTTCTTTTCCCATGCGTATCTGTTGGCGAGGATATCCTTCGGGTCGCATGTTGCGGGATACCAGGTAATGCCGCAGATCATGCAGCCGATCCTGTTTGCAGGGTCGATCGCATGTCCGATCTGGACTGCCTTGGCACTGGCAACGAACTGATAATGCAGATGCTGGTATGCGTTCTGATAGTCTTTCTCGGTAGAGTTTGAACGGACGCCGAGGAACTGGATCGTATTGTTGATCTCATTGAATGTCAGCCAGTTGTGGACAAGGCCCTTGAACTCTGTGAAGCAGGTCGTTGCGAACCTGACGAAGTGTTCGATCGTCTCACGGTTCAGCCAGCCGCCGCAGTGTTCTTCCAGATACAGCGGCGTATCGAAATGCCAGATCGTAACGAGCGGTTCGATCCCGTTCTTGTGCATTTCCTTGAACATGTCACGGTAGAATTCAATGCCTTCCTTCAGCGGTTCTTTTTCAAGACCTGTCGGGAACAGTCTGGACCAGGAAATGGACATACGGAACTGTTTGAATCCCATTTCCCCGAAGAGGGCAATGTCTTCCTTGTAATGATGATAGCCGTCTACCGCGTCATGGTTGGGATAATGATACTCATCCAGCACAGCGTAGCGCGCGCCTTCCGGAAGTGCCTGACCTCTTGTCAGGGTGCCGTGATTTCCGTCTTTATCGATGTAAGTGATCAGTCTCGGTGTGTTGACCGTACCGCCGGTCGTGACGTCTGTCATAGCAGGTCCGCGTCCGCCAAGATTCCAGCCGCCTTCCCACTGGTTAGCAGCTACAGCGCCGCCCCATAAAAAATTCTCAGGAAAACTCATAATGATCTTTTATCCTCCTATGTCTTATGAATTGCTACTTTAAGTATATCGGAAGTGACAAAAAAATACAGCCGTGAGTACGGCTGTATCTGCGTTTATATTGATCTGTTTTTACTTCAGGTCCGGATCGTTCGCCAGCATGTTGTTGACGATGATGCCCAGGATCAGAGCGCATGCGATCGATGTGATCGTGACCTTGCCGAAGGACAGTGACAGTCCGCCGATACCGGAGATCAGGATCGTGGAAACAACGAACAGGTTCTTGTTCTTTTCCAGATCGACTTTCTGCAGCATCTTCAGACCGGAGACGGAAATGAATCCGTACAGAGCCATACATACGCCGCCCATGACGCATGCGGGGATGCTGGAAAGGAATGCGATGAACGGTGAGATGAAGGAGATCAGCAGACATTCTGCTGCAGCTACCATGATCGTCGTAACGGATGCGTTTCTTGTGATGGCAACGCAGGCAACGGATTCACCGTATGTTGTATTCGGGCATCCGCCGAAGAATGCGCCGACGATGGAACCGACACCGTCACCAAGCAGTGTACGGCTCAAGCCCGGATCTTCCAGCAGATCGTGTTCGATGATGGAAGAAATGTTCTTGTGGTCTGCGATATGTTCAGCGAAGACAACGAACGCGACGGGAATATATGCGACAGCGATCGTTCCGAGGTATGCCGCGTCGACTTCTCCCATAGCACCGAATGCCTTGAGGAATGTGAAGTCAGGCAGAGCGAAGAGTCCGTGGATGTTCTTCAGAGGTTCGAAGTTTGTGATGATCATTGCAGTGTTGCCTGTGGACTGGCCGATCAGGGTCAGGGCAGCAGCAGCGACATAACCTGCCAGGATACCGATGATGAACGGGATCAGCTTGGCATTTTTCTTACCGTATGTGCTTGCGATCATCGTTGCAAACAGAGCGATCAGTCCGCACAGGACAGCCCACTGTGTGGCTTCGCCTGTAGCGCTGGATGTCTGCAGGTCGCCGACTGCGTTTCCGGCAAGCGACAGACCGATGATCGCGACTGTCGGGCCGATGACGACCGGCGGCATCAGTTTGTTGACCCAGTCAACACCGACGCTCTTGATCACAAAGGACAGGATCACATATACCAGACCTGCACAGGCAGCGCCGAAGAGCAGTCCGACATAGCCTGCCTGAGCACTGACTGCTCCGGCAAAGGCTGCATTCATTGATCCGATGAATGCAAAAGAAGAGCCCAGGAATACAGGGCTTTTACGGTTAGTAAAGAATACGTAGATGAAAGTGCCCATGCCGGCACCGAAGATAGCAGCTGCTGTGCTCATTCCGTGACCGATGATCATCGGAACAGCAATCGTAGCGGCCATGATAGCCAGGACCTGCTGAAAAGCAAAAACAACAAGCTGACTGGGTGCTGGTCTGTCATTGACGTTGTAAATGAGCTTCATATAATTTTGCCCCCTTTTGACCGCTATCATACAGGGTATGCACCTGTATGTAAAGCGGAAATTGAACGGAAAAAAGGGAAAAACAGCTGTAAGCGCTTTACTGAAAATGAAAATATTTTCCTCTGATTTTACTGGAAGAAACGGCTGAATGTGGAATAATACTAGGGTAAGAAACGGAGTGGATATGGAAGAATTGCTGATCCTGCTTGAAATGATCGGTACGGCTGCGTTTGCGGTGTCAGGTGCCTTGACGGCATTGCGGCATAAGACAGATCTCCTGGGAGTCATTATGCTCGGCATCCTCACTGCTACAGGCGGGGGCGTCATCAGGGACCTGCTGCTTGGCAATGTACCGCCCTCAGCCTTTACCGATTCGAAATACGTCCTGGCGGCAGCGGTAACATCCGCAGTCATTTTTATCATCGCCAAAAACAATACCGACCATCATACGGCATTTGATTCCGGCAAGCACAGAACACAGCTGTTCATCATGGATACGGCCGGACTGGCTGTGTTCACGGCAGCGGGCGTGCTCATTGCCTGGGAGATGTTCCCGGAAAACGGATATCTCTGCGTATTCTCCGGCGTCGTATCAGGCGTCGGGGGCGGACTGATCCGCGACATCGTCGTCAATGAACTGCCGTATATTTTTTCCAGGCATATTTATGCCGTGGCATCCATGGCAGGGGGTATCACGGAGATCCTGCTGCTGGACCGCGTATCCCAGAAAACAGCTGCCGTTGCGGCTGCTGCAGTCATCATCCTGATCCGCTTCGCTTCGGCAAGATACCATCTGAACCTGCCGAAGATCGAAGCGTTCGAAGAGAGGTCTGACAATGACTGACGATCCGATGATGATCCTGTTTGCTGTGTGGGTCATGTTCTGGAACCTGCTGGCGTACCTGATGTTCTGGCTGGACAAGCAGTACGCAAGGAAAGATATGTGGAGGATCCCGGAAAAGACGCTGATCATCAGCGCCCTGCTTGGCGGGAGTGTAGGGGCACTGCTTGGCATGAAGCATTTCCGTCATAAAACAAAGCATCCGAAATTTGCCCTGGGGATCCCGGCGATCCTGATCGTGCAGGCTGTCTGTATCGCGGTTTATATAATCACATAAAATCACATAATATACTCATAATTCTGCGATTGCAGAAAGGTATAAATATATCAGAGATACAGAACGGCAAAAAATGAACCCCCCTTTCTGATTTGCCAGTAGAAATACATCCCCCCCGAAATCGAAAGAGCTCCTGCCAGGGAGCTTTTTCAATGTTTATTTTATGCAGGCACTGACGTATACTTCAGAAGAAGAGGTTTTAAATTATGTACGATATCATTGAACAGCACAGGATACAGGATCAGATCCTGATGGAACGTCTGGAGACCGTTCTTCCCGGGATCATGCGTGAGACCGGCACGGAATGCTGGGTCATCGCATCCAGGGAATACAACGAAGACCCGATGTTCAAACACATCGTTCCTTCTATGTATCCCCATGCAAGAAGAATGACGATCCTGGTCTTCTCCATGAAGGACGATGTCCTTGACAGGATCAGCGTCAGCTTCCCGGACCAGTTCCTGGACCGCTATTACAGACATGACTTTGACAGGACAAAAGAGACCCAGATGCAGGCACTGGCACGTGTGCTGCACGAACTTGATCCTGCGAAGATCACCCTGAATATTTCCGACAGCTACGCATATACAGACGGGCTCTCTGCCGGACTTTACAGGGTGTTCATGAAGGAACTGCCTGAGGATCTGACATCCCGCTTTACTTCCAATGACCAGGCAGGCATCCGTCTCATGGAGACAAGGACTGAGACCGAGCTGAAGTACTATCCGGAAGTCATGGATCTTGCACTGCAGATCATTTCCGATGCATTCTCACCTAAGGTCATCCATCCCGCTGTAACAACATGCCGTGATGTCATGGATTTCATGATCCGCAGGGTAAATGAACTGGGCATCACAACATGGTTCAACCCGGATATCGACCTGCAGAACAGCACCGGTATGCATGGGGAAGAGACTGTGATACAGAAGGGCGACCTGCTGCACTGCGATTTCGGCATCGAATATATGAATATGCGCACGGACACACAGCGTCTTTGCTATGTGAGGAAGGACGGGGAGACCGAAGCTCCTGAAGAGTTACGGACCGCATTGGCGCGCAACAACCGTTTCCAGGACATCGTCCGTGAACAGATGAAGGTCGGAAAGACAGGCAATGAGGTATTCCTGGATTCGATCGCCCAGGGCAAAGCGGAAGGACTCCGCCCGGTCCTCTATACACATCCGCTGGGACTGTTCGGACATTCCTGCGGTCCGATCATCGGTTTGTGGACGGACCAGAACCCGATCTATCCTGCCGGTGAACTCATCGTTCATGAACATACCAGCTACGCGCTGGAACTGAGCATCATCGAGTACCTGGAAATGTACGGAAGGGATACCTATATCTTTACCGAAGAATCCGTAGTGCTCGTGAACGATCATGTGGATTTCCTCTGTGAAGGACGGGAACACTTCTTCCTCATCTAAACATGTAAAAAGAACGGCCGGCGCCGTTCTTTTATCTTTACAGGATGTTTGCCAGCAGTGCTTCCAGGCCAAGCAGCGTAATGCCAAGCCCCGGCATGTAGATCATCGGAAGCTCCCTGAATTTATCCGGTTTGAATTTGTAGAGACCGTACCCGACAGCCATCGTGATCAGCGGGTTTCCCAGTGCGAAGACCATAGGAACATTGATATAACCGAATACGATATTGCACGCAGCTACGACTGACGTACACAGCAATGCAATCACCGCAATGGCAGAGACAGGGATCCTGAACGATTCGATCAGCTCATACAGGATGCTGTCCATATTGGACTTGTCTTCCAGCTTCTGATACAGAATGATCATAACGCACCATACCGAGTGGCACAGGAACAGTCCTACGGACGAGACCGATGCGCAGCCTTTCAGCAGTACCGCAAAGGAAGGACTGGCTTCGGAGATCATGTTGGCCATGGAGACCAGACCGATCGCATAGCCGATCGAAGCGGCCAGCGCCAGCAGGATCGATATCCCGATATTCAGGTCCGGTATCGTTGCCCATGCGGAATGGACCATATTCATGGGTCCGGATACTTCATCCGGTTCTTTATAGACGGCCAGCAGATGGCAGGCATAACAGTATGCGCATCCGGCAAGCAGGCCGATCACAGCAAAAACGATATTCATGTAATTCACCTCTTGTACTGATACATGCATTATACAGGAAACATGAAGAATAAAGATCAGGAACCTCTGAAATTCAGTTCCTGATCATTAAGATTTTCTGAAAAATGCAAAGTCCGGATCTTCCCTGTCGCTGACGCTGCAGAGTTCTCCGGTGACGGGGTTACGGAACCCGATCCTGTCTGCCCAGAGGCACATATGGCTGAAGGAAGCAGAAGGCACGCCGTACAGCGGATCATTGACGATCGGATGGCGTGAACTGCTGAGATGAACGCGGATCTGATGCGTCCTGCCCGTTTCCAGCTCACATCCCATCAGGAGGAATCCGTTTTTCACGTCCAGGCATTCCGCCCTTGTGAGGGCAGGCTTGCCTGTATCGGAAACACGGTATTTCCCGCTGACATGACGGTCCCTGCCGATCGGCTGGTCAAAGGTGAACTTCTGACCCTTTTTTGCCTTGCCTGTGCAGATCGCCATATAGTGACGACTGATCTTCTTTTTCTGCAGCTGGTCGTCAAACCATGCCTGAAAGAAGGGGACTTTGACAAACAGGACGAGGCCTGATGTGTCTTTGTCCAGTCTGTGGATGTAGCGTACCGGCACATGCAGGCCATGGCTGATCTGCCATTGTGCCGCCATGGACGCCAGCGTATCATTCCTGTCCGTATCATGGACGATGATGCCTGCGTCCTTGTGCACGACGTATACAAAGTCGTCTTCATAGATGACTTCACATTCCTCTTCAGCGGGAATAAATCCCGGTGCTTCTTCTTTGATCAGGATCGTGACCTTATCCTTTGCGTGAAGCACTGTCTGCTCATCTTTGACAGGCACACGGTTGAGCAGGAGCGTTCCCTCTGTTTTCATCAGATGTCTGTTTCCGGCAGATACCAGATACATGTCCAGAAAGTCGGAGACCGTTTTTCCTTCCATGGACCCATCCATGAACAGCTCAAGCCTGCCCGGTTTAGCTGTATAACGCATTATCTGCCGCCGGTCCTTTCAAGAACACACACCGCTTCTACCAGAGGCGTATCCGGGAACATGTCATACGGGATGACCGTACGGATATCATATGCCTTTTTCAGTTCCTTCAGGTTCTTCCCGAGCGTCGCGGGATTGCAGGAAACATAAATGATGCGTTTAACCTTTGAATCAAGCAGGGCAGAGATCATGTTGTCATCCATGCCGCTTCTCGGCGGGTCGACAAGTACGCAGTCGACTGCTCTGGCTTTGCCTGCGTTCCGAAAGGCTTCTGCGCTGTCCGCGCAGACAAATGTTACATTCGGGACACGGTTCATTTCAGCGTTAGCCTTTGCGTTGATGACAGCCTGCTGCGAGAACTCGGCACCCGTTACCTTGCGTGCCTTGTCTTTTGCCATCAGGCTCATCGTACCGATGCCGCAGTATCCTTCAAACAGATGATCGCACGGATCGAGCTTCCGGATGACCATGTCATACAGCTGCTCAGCCTGTTCCGTGTTCATCTGGAAGAAAGACTCCACGGACAGCTGAAGCTTCAGCCTGTGCAGTTCAATGCGGATGGTCTCGTCTCCTGCCAGGATCTTCGTGGAACCGAAGATGCCGGTCGTCTTTCTGCGGTCATTGATGCTTTGGGCTACCGTGCGCATCTGCGGGATCCCGGCAAGCTCGTCGATCAGTGCCTGGGAAAGCTGGTCCTTGCCTGTGACAAGCGTCAGCTGGCACTGTCCCTGGATGCAGCGGATGACGACAAAACGCAGACCGTGTCCGGTCTTGATATCAAACGGCCTGAGCTTCGATCTCTGCAGGATCTCAAGGACCTGCAGCCTGATCTCTTCCAGCTCTTTTGTATGCGTGCTGAAATGACTGACCGGAATGAAATGGTTGGAGCCTGTCTTATACAGACCCATGACGAGTTTTCCGTCCTGCAGTCCAACCGGCAGTTTGCATTCATTGCGGTAGGCTGTCGGTGAAGGGGACGCATGCATGGTCCTGACGAGCTTCCTGTTGACATGCCCGTATTTCCAGAGCGCTTCCTCCAGGAGGGCAGTCTTCCAGTAAAGCTGCTGTTCATAGTCCAGAATGGCCAGCTCTGCCCCGCCGGAAAGATATTCCTCTTCAGAGGCAGGCCTCCTGCGGTGAGGTGACCGTCTGGTGATCCGTACGGCCCTGCCGCGTTTGAATGATCTGTTATCCTCAGTTATTTCTATTTCAGCCGTCTCACCGGGAAGCAGTCCCGGGATGAAGACAGGCGTTTTATCGATATAGGCGATACCCTCGCCGTTGATCCCCATTTTGATGCATTCCGCTTTCATGTGCATTACCTCAGCAGCACAGGACTGGGATCCTGCGCAAAATTGTCCAGGCTGTATATGACATACAGGTCTGTGTTTTCATCGATCAGTCCGGATACCGGCGCATGCCAGTAACGGAGGTCGATGAGGATGATATGCTCATATTCCTGTACCAGGAACGGGACCAGGATATGGGAGTAGGAGTCTTTGATGATCAGCGCGGTATTGCCTTTGCCGTTATCAGCGCTGATCTCCGTGTAGGCGTGGTTTCCGTCAACGTAGTATGTGTACTTGTCTTTTTCGGAAAGACGCTTCTCACTGTAAATGCTGTCGGTCTCTTCAGACTGGTCATAAACGACACGGACATCATATTCTTCTGAGGGGACGATCCGGTAAAGATCATCTGCTTCTGTCCAGAATGCGCCGGAGCGGGAATACATGGTGCCCTTGAAGGAATCCGATACCTGTACAAAGGTGAATGCTTCAGGCTCCTTATGCAGGACGTTTTCCGCGATAGCCCGGTAGCCGATCAGCGCGCCGTTATGATTCCAGTGGTGATCTGTCCTGAAATAGACATTGTCTGCCTGGCTGAGCTGCTCATCGATCCGGATGAAGTTCTGTGAAGCCATCTGCTGTCCGATCTCATCCAGCAGGGCAGTCTGGTCAATGTCCCAGGCGCCACCCGGTCTGCTGTCCTTATCCATATCTGCGGCAGTCGGTACCAGCAGGACATTTGCCGTAATGTTATTGTCCTGGGCAAATTTGTTGACCGCGCTGATATTCTGCGCCAGCGTCTTCTGCGGATAGGAGGCGAACCTGCGGATCAGTTTTCCCTGTTTCCCGAAATAGACATCGTTGTTTTCGATCGAACCGGCTGCTTTTCTGGAAGCGGCCTTTGACTCGATCCAGAAATCACGGAAGATGAAATGATCCGAGAACCATGTCTCAAACTGTTCATCAAATTCGCCGTTGACCAGCGCGCTCATCGTGAGCTTTGGGGCCGGGGCGAGCGATCTGTTCTCATTTTCGGAGAACGTCTTCTTTTCCGAAAGCACGGAAGCACACGAAAGGACTCCGATATACGCGGAGAATACAGCGATACAGATCTTCTGCAGTGTTTTTTCTTTCATAGTGTCCTTTCAGAAGCGGAAATACAGGAACGGATTGTAGGTGGCGTCCACCATGAAACCCGTACAGATAAACAGAACGAACAGGATCAGCAGCGGTTCGAGACGGCGCAGCTTTGTCGCGTGGATCTTCGCGAAGATGTTCTTCGGAAGATATGTCGAACCGATCAGGCAGCTGATCAGCAGCACGGCGTTGTTCCTGAGGTAATAAACAGTCAGGCCGTCGGCGAATCTGCCGGACGCGCCGAACATCATGCCGAAGTACCTCAACAGTTCCCGGAAATCGGTGAACGCGAACAGTACCCAGGCAAGCAGGAATACGACACATGTATACAGCCTGCTGAGCCAGCCTGGTGCTTTCTGCAGATGCTCAAGCAGGAACATTTTCTCGATGATCAGGATGATCCCGTAGAAGAGACCCCAGAGAATGAAATTCCAGGATGCCCCGTGCCACATGCCGGTCAGAAACCATACGATCAGGATATTGAGGATCTGACGGGACAGGCCGCGGCGGTTGCCGCCGAGGGGAATATATACGTAATCACGGAACCAGAAAGACAGGGTCATATGCCATCTGCGCCAGAATTCCGTGACCGATGATGAGGTGTAGGGGTGGTCGAAGTTTTCCGGGAAGTCGAACCCGAGCATGTGTCCGAGCCCGATCGCCATATCGGAGTATCCGCTGAAGTCATAATAGATCTGGAAGGCAAACGCGATGATGCCGAGCCATGCGGTCAATACTGACTGCTGGCTGTCCGCAAGCACGGCGATCTCTTCGTAGACCTGACCGATATTGTTGGCGAGCAGTACCTTTTTTGCCAGTCCGCAGAGGAACCTGCGGATGCCCTTGGAAAACTTTGCTGTGCTGATGGTACGGCTGTCCAGCTGTTTGTCGATGTCCGTATAGCGTACGATCGGTCCGGCGATCAGCTGGGGGAACATCGTGACATAGGCGCCGAAGCTCACCAGGCTCTTCTGGGGATCTGTCTGTTTCCTGTACAGATCGATCGGATAGGACATCGTCTGGAATGTATAAAAGCTGATGCCGATCGGCAGGGCAATATTGAGCGTGCTCAGGTTCAGGCCGAGCAGGTTCAGGTTGCGGATCACAAAGTCGGCGTATTTGAAGAAGCCAAGCAGCACCAGGTTGAACGCGATGCAGAGCTTCAGCCACAGGAATGACCGTTTACGGTCTGAATCCCTGTAACGGGCGATCTGCTTTCCGAAGAGCCAGTTGATCACGATGGACGATATCATGACCAGGACATATACCGGCTCGCCCCATCCATAGAAGAACAATGACACGATCAGCAGCACCAGGTTGCGCCATTTCATCGGCACGCAGAAATAAGCCAGCAGAACGGCCGGCAGATATGCGTACAGGAATGTGAGGCTGCTGAATACCATAGAGATCCTCCAAAGCCTTCTTATTATATCAAGTTTTATAGTGTGTAAAACCCCTGATTGACACACCTGATTGGTATACAAATCTGTCTGGTATTGCAAACAAAGTTTTCAGGAATTAAAATATTTTTATAGGCACTGACAGTGCGAGGAGGAAAGAAATGAAGAAGTTCGTTTCACTGTTACTGGCTGGTCTTACAGCAGTCAGTATGGCAGCCTGCTCTTCCGGCGGCGGATCCGCAACACCTGCACCTGACGCAGGCAATACGCCGAAAGAAACAGCAGAAGCTGCACCTGCTGAAGAAACAGCAGAAGTCAAAGTAGCGATGATCACTGACTATGGTGACATTACCGACCAGTCATTCAACCAGACAACTTATGAAGCAGCCAAGGCTTACTGCGACAGCAACGGCCTGGCCTTCACATACTACAAGCCTGCCGGAGACAGCACAGCTGAACGTGAAGCTATGATCGATAAGGCAGTCGCTGACGGATACAACGTACTCGTTATGCCGGGCTTTGCATTTGCTGAGGCAATTGCCGGTACAGTTGACATGTATCCCGATGTCAAATATGTTGCGCTTGACGTATCAGAATATGACCTGAACAGCTATGGTCTGACAGAGATGCCCGAAAACCTCTTCTCCGCAGTATACCAGGAAGAGATCGCCGGTTATTTCGCTGGCCAGGCAGCAGTCAAACTCGGCTATGAAAAACTCGGATTCCTCGGCGGCATGGCTGTTCCTGCAGTTATCCGTTACGGTTACGGCTTCGTTCAGGGCGCTGACGACGCAGCAGCTGAACTGGGCAAGACAGTTGACATCAAGTATGCTTACGGCAACCAGTTCTATGGCGACGCTGACATCACAGCAGCTATGGACACATGGTATGGCGCAGGCACAGAAGTAGTCTTCGCATGCGGCGGCGGTATCTACACATCCGCAGTTGACGCAGCTAAGAAAGTCGGCGCTAAGGTTATCGGCGTTGACGTTGACCAGGCTGGCGTTATCAAGGCTTATGCTGAAGAAGACGGCATGACAGTTACATCCGCTATGAAGGGTCTGGCAGCTACAGTTAATTCCGTTCTTTCTGCTATCAAAGACGGCAGCTGGGCTACATACAGCGGACAGATCCAGAATCTGGGACTGGTTTCCGGTACAGATCCGGCTGTGAACTATGTCGGTCTGCCTTCCAGCACACAGTGGGCTGATGGATTCACAGAGGCTGATTACAACAAGCTGGTCGCTGACGTATTCTCCGGAGCAGTTACAGTTTCCAACGATACAGCAGCTGAACCTGAAACAACAAATGCGAATGTTGACTACCAGGGCAACATCAAGTAATCGCGCACTGAAAATTTTATGAAATAGACCGGTCAATCTTTCAACGGCCGGTCTTTTTTAATATAATTTAATGAGAATATCATGGAGGGAGGACGATAATTTTATGGATACGCCATATGCTATCGAGATGCTCAATATCACGAAACGCTTTCCCGGAATTATCGCAAACGATAATATAACCCTTCAGCTGAAACGAGGGGAGATCCATGCGCTCCTGGGCGAAAACGGTGCCGGCAAGTCAACTTTGATGTCGGTACTGTTCGGCCTGTATCAGGCGGAAGAAGGTATTATCAAGAAAGACGGGAAGGTCGTATCGATTAAAAACCCGAATGATGCCAATGACCTTGGCATCGGAATGGTACATCAGTACGTCAAGCTCGTACAGTGCTTTACAGTCCTGGAAAATATCATTCTCGGTGTGGAAACAACGAAGAACGGTATCCTGCAGAAGGATGAAGCGAGAAAGAAGGTCATGGCACTTTCCGAGAAGTACGGACTGATGGTAGACCCCGACGCGCTGATCCAGGATATCACCGTCGGCATGCAGCAGAGGACCGAGATCCTGAAGATGCTTTACCGTGACAACGAGATCCTGATCTTTGATGAACCGACAGCAGTTCTGACACCGCAGGAGATCGCTGAACTGATGCAGATCATGAAGAACCTTGCGAAGGAAGGCAAATCCATCCTGTTCATTTCCCATAAGCTGAACGAGATCATGGAAGTTGCCGACAGGTGCACGGTATTAAGACGCGGCAAGTACATCGGTACGGTCGACATCAAGGATACGACGCAGGAAGAACTGTCCCGCATGATGGTCGGCAGGGATGTACAGCTGGTCGTTGAAAAGGGACCTGCGCATCCGGGCGAAGTCGTCCTGGATATCAGGAACATGACGGTCGCTTCCAAGGTGCACAACAACAATGCCGTCAAGAACGTTTCCCTGCAGGTCAGATCAGGCGAGATCGTATGTATCGCCGGTATCGACGGAAACGGCCAGACGGAATTCGTTTACGGACTTTCCGGTCTGGAACCGCTGGTCAGCGGAACGATCACGATGCTTGGCAAGGATATCACACGTGCCACGATCCGTGAGCGTGCAGCAGACATGAGCCATATTCCGGAAGACAGACATAAGCATGGCCTGGTCCTGGACTATTCCCTGGAATACAACATCGTCCTGCAGAGATACTGGCAGCCTGAATTCACGAAGAACGGCTTCCTGGATCAGAAAGCGATCAGAAACTATGCGGAAAGACTGATCGAAGAGAACGACGTCCGTTCCGGACAGGGCGCGATCACAACGACGCGCGCGATGTCGGGCGGCAACCAGCAGAAGGCGATCATCGCCCGTGAGATCGACAAGAAGCACGAGCTGCTGCTGGCGGTACAGCCGACCAGAGGCCTGGATGTCGGTGCGATCGAGACCGTTCACAGAAATCTGATCCGTGAACGCGACAGCGGAAAAGCAGTCCTGCTGATCTCGCTGGAACTGGAAGAAGTCATGAACGTAGCCGACAGGATCCTCGTTATGTATGAAGGAGAGATCGTCGGTGACCTTGATCCGAAACAGATCACTGTTGAAGAGCTCGGTCTTTACATGGCCGGCGCAAAACGCAATACGGTTAAGGAGGGCGCGTAAATGAACGGAAAAGACAGCTTCTTCAGGCGCCCGGGTGTCCAGACATTCCTGTCATCGATCATCTGCGTGGTGTTCGGACTCCTGCTTGGATACATCATCCTGCTGCTGATCAACGCGAAGGGCGCTTCCGCGGGGATCGTAACACTTCTGAAAAACTATATGAACTATCCGACCAGACCTGCCCAGATGAAGTATCTTGGCAATACGCTGGTTAAAATGGCTCCGCTGCTGATGTGTGCGCTGTCGATCTGCTTCTGCTATAAGGCAGGTCTGTTCAACATCGGCGCGGCAGGCCAGTATGTCGTCGGTGCAGGTGCCTGCCTCTACGGAGCGCTTTCACTCAAGCTTCCGTGGATCGCATGTCTGCTCTTCAGCATCGTGATCGGTGCCCTGTGGGGAATGATCGTCGGTGCCCTGAAAGCTTACCTGAACGTCAACGAAGTCATTTCGGGCATCATGCTGAACTGGATCGGTCTGTATCTGGTCAACATGTCGCTGGCTCCCGTCAAGGAACTGGCAAGCCCGTACACACAGAAAGTCGCCGCAGTCAATAAAGCGGCACTGCTGCCGAGCATGGGACTGAGCAGTCTCTTCTCAAAGAACCAGTACGTCACCATCGCGATCCCGCTTTCCATCCTGACAGCGATCGTATTGTGGGTGGTGCTGAACAAGACTGCCTTCGGATATGAACTGAAAGCGACCGGCTACAACAAGGAAGCTTCCAGATATGCCGGTATGCGTGAAAAGCGCAACATCATCATTACGCTCATGATCGGCGGTGCCCTTGCAGGAACCGGCGCGGCATTCCTCTATCTGACAGGATTTGAAGAATGGTCGGTCACACAGTCATCTGTTCCGGGCATGGGATTCAACGGTATTGCGGCAACGTTCCTCGGCGGTCTGAGCCCGATCGGAACCATCTTCGCTTCTTACTTTATCCAGCACATCACCAGCGGCGGTGCATATCTGGATAAAGCGATCTATCCGTCCCAGATCTCCGATCTGATCATCGCGCTGATCATCTATCTGTGCGGCTTCGTCCTGTTCTTCAAGACAGTCATGAACAGCAGACGTCCCTCCAAGGTAATAAACAACGCAAATGATACGGAAAAGAAAGGAGGCAAAGCACAATGACATTACTGATCCAGTACACTTTGATCTTCGCCTCCGTACTCCTGCTGGTAGCGCTCGGCGGATGCTTCTCCGAGCATTCCGGCGTCATCAACCTCGGTCTTGAAGGCATCATGGTACTCGGTGCCCTGGGCGGGGCACTGGCCATGAAATATGTGCCAAGTACCGTTCCTGCGATCGTCATGATCTTTGTTGTATCACTGTGCGCGATTCTCATGGGCATGCTGTATTCAGCATTGCTCGGTGTTGCGGCGATCCATTTCAAAGCTGACCAGACACTGATCGGAACAGCTATGAACATCATGTCCACAGCTGCCGCTACAGTCATCGTCAAGGCGATCAACGTTGCGGAAAATCCCGACAACATCTCCTCAGCCATTACTTATACAGGCGCCCGTGCCGCATTTACGGTCAGACTCGGAAACTTTGAATTCAACTGGTTCATCCTGATCGCGATATGCGCACTGATCATTTCCAACATCGTGCTTTATTACACAAGATTCGGTCTCCGTCTGATGGCGTGCGGTGAAAATCCGCAGGCTGCCGACTCGGTAGGCATCAACGTATACAAGATGCGCTGGGCAGGCGTCCTGATCTCAGGCCTTCTGGGCGGACTGGGCGGAATCGTCTATATCACTGCAGGCGTATCGGAATGGAAATTCGAGGTCGGTGTTGCCGGATTCGGCTTCCTGGCCCTGGCAGTCATGATCTTCGGTCAATGGAAACCGAAGCGTATCGCACTGGCAGCTCTGCTCTTCGGATTCTTCAGAGCACTGTCAAACGTGTATACAGGCTTCCCTTTCCTGGCTGCGCTCAACATTCCGAGTACCGTCTACAACATGTTCCCGTACATCATCTCACTGATCGTACTGGCATTTACATCGAGGAACTCCGCTGCGCCTAAGGCAGAGGGAATTCCTTACGACAAAGGATCCAGATAAGGAAGGTGCAGGCATGCCTGCACTTTCTTTTCGCCTTTCCGGATGTTAGAATAGCGCCATTGAGGGTGAAATTATGAAACGCAGTTTTCCGTATATCAGGATCACAAAGAAACAGGAAAAAACAGTACAGACCGGTCATCCGTGGATCTATGAGGATGAGATCACAGAGCAGTCTGAGCAGATCGAAAACGGTTCGATCGTTGATGTGTTCGGTTCAAAGGGACAGTACCTGGGCAGCGGTCTGTATTCCGCTGAATCAAAGATCAAAGTGCGCATCCTTTCCCGGAACGCAAATGAAACATTCACGGATGCTTTTTTTGAACGCAGGGTCCGGTATGCTGTCAGCTACCGGCATGATGTCATGGAAGCAGACTGGAATGCCTGCAGGCTGATCCACGGGGAAGCGGACGGACTGCCCGGACTGACGGTGGACCGTTATGAAAATGTTCTTGTCAGTGAAGTGCTCTCATACGGAATGGACCAGCGGAAAGATGTGATCTACAACGCACTGAAAAAGGAACTGGCTTCCTGCGGCGTCAGGATCGACGGCATCTATGAACGCAATGAAGGCGCGCTGAGGAAGCGTGAAGGTCTTGAACAGTACAAAGGCTGGTACGGCCAGCCGGCTGAACCGGTCCTTGAGATCACGGAGAATGGCATCAGATATCTCGTCGATGTCGAGAACGGCCAGAAAACTGGCTTTTTCCTGGACCAGAAATACAACCGCAGGGCGATCCGGACACTTGCAAAGGGAAGGAATGTCCTGGACTGCTGCACGCATATCGGGACGTTTGCGCTCAATGCCGCAAGTGCCGGCGCGGCGTCTGTCAGGGCGGTGGATATATCCGATACGGCTATCGCAAGCGCAAAGGAAAATGCTGAGCGCAACGGCCTGTCGGATGTGATGGACTTTGTTCAGGCGGATGTATTCGATTTCCTGAAGAACGCCCTGGATGAGCATGAACGCTATGACATGATCATTCTCGACCCGCCGGCATTCACCAAAAGCAGGAAAACATATGACAACGCGTATCAGGGATATCTGAGAATGAACACGATGGCCATGCGCATCCTGCCAAGGGGCGGATACCTGGCAACAGCTTCCTGTTCGCATTTCATGCCGACGGAATCATTCCGGAAAATGCTGTCGGAAGCAGCTCTTCAGGCAGGTGTCAGCCTGCGCCTCATCGAAGAGCGTTATGCCGGATTTGACCATCCTGTCATGATGGGCATTCCTGAAACAGAATATCTGAAATTTTTCATACTGCAGATCATTTAAAAAAGGGTACGTTATGCGTTTGGGGGTACGAAATCCGTCACTTTTATGCTAAAATTTAAGTGGACATGGAGGTGATGGCACATGTTTCAGATCAATGATATTGTTGTCTACAGACGTGATGTCTGCCGCATTGTTGACACAACAACAAGTGAAATGACCGGGGAACAGTGCTATGTCCTTGAGCCATACAACATGGTAGGCGGAGGACGCAGAATGCAGGTACCTGTATCTAACCGCGGCGGTCATCTTCGGAACCTTTCTACAAGCGACGAGATCTACTCACTGATCCGGAGCGTTCCGGATGTAGAAATGCTTGAGAACAAGCCTGCCAACATGAAAAGCCAGTATGTAGCTCTGCTCAAGAGCGACAGCCTGGAGGATCTGGTAAGGATCATCAAGACTTCCTACTACAGAAACAAGGAACGCAGGGACAACCACAAAAAACTTGCGTCGATCGACGGGGAGTACATGCAGAAAGCGGAACGCTATCTGTTCAATGAATTCTCTGTCGCGCTTGGCAAAAGTTATGACGAATGCAAAGAAGAGTTTGTAAAAGAGATCAGAAAACTCGAAGAGGCATGACAAACAGGCAAGACAGGCATAGGGGCTGTCTTTTTCTTTTTGTATTTGCGGCTATAATGAAATTATGAAATATCAGCTGAAACCATACCGTCCAAGGATCAGCCTGAGCAATCAGGCAGTACATCTGGATACTGACGACGAACTGAAACAATATCTGCGCTCTTCCGGAAAGGCATTGAATCATATAGAACGGGAAGTGCGGGAAATGTTCAGGGAGCGGTACAGACGCGATATCAAGATCAAAGGCAGCAGTCTGAGAACAGAGATCCTGGTGCATGTCTATGCGGACACCGTCTTTCTGACACTGCTTGAACTCAATGAAAAACTGCCGGGACCTGTATCATCCAGGCTGGCAGTACCTTTGAAGAGATTACGGCGTGCGACGGAAGTGATCGATATCGGTGAGCGCTACAATGATCAGAACCGCTTTGTATTTGACTGGCTGTCCATGGCGGAGCCGATCCTGACAGCAGTCTTCAGACATCTTGTATAAAAACAAAAGAGCGGTGAGCTCTTTTGCTTTACTTCAGATAAGGGAAGATATGATCGAATGTATCCTGGATATGCAGATCGGCCATATTGTCGTAAGGAGTAGCGTCACGGTTGATCAGGACAAGACGATCGCCCTGGTAATAGCGGATGAATCCGGCAGCCGGATAAACGACCAGCGATGTTCCAAGAACGATCAGTGCGTCAGCCTTCATGATCGCCCGGACCGCTCCGTCCGTTACCCTGTTGTTCAGGGCCTCTTCATAGAGCACGACATCAGGCTTGATGATCCCGCCGCACTCGCATCTTGGAATGCCGTCCGCATTGATCACGGCATCTATGCCGTAGAATTTATGGCATCTCATGCAGTAGTTCCTTAATACGGATCCATGAACTTCATAGACCTTCGTGGATCCTGCTTTTGTATGCAGACCGTCAATGTTCTGGGTGACGACACTGACATCCTTGCCGCGCTGCTCCAGCTCTGCCATATAGGTATGGACACGGTTGGGCTGTGCGTCCGGGAACAGCATCCTGTTTTTATAGAAACGGTAGAATTCTTCCGGGTCCGCATCGAAGAAGCTGCGGCTGATGATCGTTTCAGGCGGATATTTGTATTCCTGATGATACAGACCGTCCTGGGAACGGAAGTCAGGGATCCCGCTGTCGGTGGATACACCGGCTCCGGTGAAGAATACAATGCGTTCGCTGCTGTCAATGATGTTCTGAAGCTGTTCGATCTTTTCATTCATGGTGTGTTATCCTCCGTATGTTTTCTGTATCTCATTTGAGATGTTCAATAATTCTGTGATCAGGGACTGCGGTCTGAGTACCGTAGCCTTGCCGCTGAACTGCAGCAGCCATGATATCAGGGTCGGTGATACGCTTGTGCGGATCGCTGCTGTAAATGATGTTTCGTCAACAGCAGTGATCATGATATCGTATCCGAACTGGTCAAATACGATGCTGGACAGTGAGAGGTCAAACCGGCATACGACGGTCTGCGGTTCCCCGCGGTACATCCGGAAGCTTGCCTGCATATAGGAATAGACATCGAAGGGGACATGGTCGGCAGATTCCGCCATGGCTGTAACAGCCTCCATTTTATCGATGCGGTATGAGGCAAAGCTGCTGTGTGTCTGTGAATACATGACGCAGTAATATCTGCCGCTGTCCGTTACGACCGCGTACGGTACGGCCTCATATTTCTGCCTGTTCCTGCGGTAGCGTTTCTGCTTTGTAACGGTATAGTCAAAATAGCGGAATGTAACGGGATTCTGATGATGGATGGCATCCAGCAGCACGGACAGGCTGTTCATCAGTTCGCTGTCGGGAGCTTTGTTGTCCCGTTTGGGCGTGAGGTACACCTTGTCCTTCTGGTATGTGCTGAGCTGATCCAGGATCAATCCGCTGAGCCGTATGGAAGTCTGCTCATCCAGGGATATGGAATCACGCACGGCATTGACCGTGATGACAGCGTCCGCAACGCTGAGATCATGATTGAGGTAATAACCCTGTAAGGGCGTGCGTACGTAGCGGATGTCATAACCGCATCTCTGAAGAGCGTCCAGGGAACGGTAGACAGACCGTCTGTCCGCTTCGATCTCTGCCTCGTCAAGCAGGGCAATGATCTGCGGCATGGACAGAATATGTTCCTCGTCCGTATGTTCTTTCAGCAGCTGCAGCAGCCTGATCGTACGTTCTCCTGCGTCTTTCATTGACCGGTTCCTTTCATTTGTATTCATTGTACCATAAACGGTACATCGATTGCTTTGAAAGGTTCTAGGATATGGTCAGAAAGCGGAGGCATCGGATATGAATCAGAAAGAAAAGTTTATGATCAACCAGGGACTCATCCTTCTGGCGTTTGCATATGCATTAAGTGACTACGACCTGGCATCGTGCGCATTCGGCATCGCAGCAGCCGGCATGGCGGTATATACCCACTCGGTCGGAACATTGAAAAGGGGGATCCTGATCATTCCCGCATCAGCACTCATGCAGGTGATCCTGATCAATGTCATGAAGATGGCGGACATGATGCCCTCTCTGGGTTTCCTGACCGTCTGCAATACCATCACCGTTTATCTCTGGATGCAGAGCTCCTACAAGGCGATCGATGACGTTGTCCGTATGATGACTGCCGGATTCCTCATCTGCCTGATCATCATCCTCGGTCTGCCGGCAGGAGTCATTGAATTCTTTGCCGGAGCAGTATACGCAACGAGACTGCAGGAACTTGCGTTCACAGCCATGATCTTCATGCCGTGCATCATTTCCTACGCTGTGAAGTGCTGCATCGACTACGGTATTCCTCTCCATGTACCTCAGAAGCATAAATCGTTGGAACAGCAGGTGCGTTTGCGCTAAAATAGGTCTCATGAAAGATCTTCTGCTGAAAAAACTGATTCCCGATTATGACCGGATCAACGATCTGAATGTCAGACGGGCGTACGGAAATCTCTCCGGTACCGTCGGCATGACCGTCAATGCCGGTCTTTTTGCATTGAAGCTGTTTGCCGGCATCATCGCCAATTCATCCGCGGTGATCGGCGACAGTATCAACAGTCTGACCGACGGAGTCACCAGCCTGATGACGACACTGGCATACCGTGCCGCATCGAAGCCGGCAGATTCCGGGCATCCGTTCGGGCACGGAAGACTGGAATATGTCATTGGTCTTGCTGTATCCGAGCTGATCCTCGGAGTAGGCGCCGTACTTCTGTATGAAGGTTTTGATAAGATCGTCCATCCGCAGGACATCATCTTCCGCCTGGTTACGGTGATCATCCTGGTTATTTCGATCGGGGCGAAGCTGATGATGTATCTGTTCAATAAAGACCTGTCTGACAGGATCGGCAGTCCTGTCCTGAAGGCAACAGCCATCGACAGCCTGAATGACGTCATGACATCATCTGCTGTACTTGGTTCCTTTATCCTTGGCAAACTGTTTCCTGCTGTGCCCTTTGATGCCATTACAACGATCATCGTGGCTGTCCTGATCATTAAGACAGGCTTCTCAATGGCAAAGGACCTGGTCTCACAGATCGTTGGAAGACCCTGTGAAGCAGCCAGGAAAGATGAGATCGAAGAGACTGTCAGCCATTACCCTGAGATCTACGGCATTCATGACCTGATCCTGCATGACTATGGCCCCGGCAGGCTGTTCGGCTCTGTCCATGCAGAGATGAGAAGTGATCTCAGCCTGAAAGAAGCACATACCATCCTGGAACATGCCGAGGAAGAGATCCTTGAAAAGTACGGGATCCACATGGTGATCCATGCCGATCCGGTCGATCTGGATGATCCGGTACTGGAACATTACAAAAACATTGTCACATCTTATCTGGACAAGAGAGGACTTACCGCGCATGATATCCATCTGGAAGACAACGTCCTGAAACTGGATGTCATGATGGAAAATGATAAAACAGACCGTGAAGAAGTCACCATAGGCATTATCGAAGCTGTCCGTGAAGTAACACCGGACATGCAGGTGCAGATCGATTTTGATTACGGCTTTACGGAGAAAGAAGAATCATGAAGAGCAATATTCAGCTGATCCTGGCTGCCCTGATCTGGGGCTGCGCGTTTGTCGCGCAGAGCGTATCCATGGAATATATCGGACCATGGACATTCAACTGCGTCCGCTTCCTGATCGGGGGCGTTACCCTGACGCTGCTGATCCCGCTGCTTGACAGGATCAGGGGCAAAACAGAACGCATGACATGGAAGAATCCCAGCCTGTACAAGGCAGGCCTGTTCTGCGGGCTGGCTTTAGCCGCTGCCAGCATGGTGCAGCAGATCGGCATCATGTATACCACGGTAGGGAAAGCAGGCTTCATTACCGCATTATATGTGGTGATCGTGCCGTTTCTTGCCCGTTTAACGGGAAAAACGATCAAAGGCAATGTCTGGGCTGCAGCCCTGATCGCAGTGGTTGGGCTGTATCTGCTCAGTATGTCCGGTGTGCAGAGCCTGACAAAGGGAGACGCTTTCCTGCTTGGATGCGCGTTCCTGTTCGCGGTGCACATCATGATCATCGACCATTTCGGTCCTTCCGTGGACGGGATCCGGCTGTCCTGCATGCAGTTCTATATCGCCGGGGCGATCTGCTGTGTGGGAATGTTCCTGAAGGAACAGCCTGTATTCACGGATATCCTGGCAGCAGCTGTGCCGATCCTGTATGCCGGCGTGATGTCATGCGGAGCGGCGTATACGCTGCAGATCACAGGTCAGCTCCACGCGGATCCGGCAGTCGCCAGCATCCTGCTTTCACTGGAATCGGTCTTCGCCCTGCTGGCAGGATTCGTCATCCTGCACCAGGTCCTCAGCATCCGTGAAGTGACCGGATGCGTACTGATGTTCGCGGCGATCATGCTTGCACAGAAATCATGAATATATTGTGATATAATGACGGAGTTTTAGAGGGTAAATATATGTCGATGATACTTGAAATACTGAAATCCATAGTCTTCGGAGTCGTCCAGGGAATTACCGAGTGGCTTCCGATCAGTTCTACGGGACACCTGAACTTTGTGAATCTGTTCATGCCGCTGAATCTGTATGATTCTGCAGCTATGAATGCGGAATACTGGAACATGTATAAAGTCGTGATCCAGTTCGGATCCATCCTTGCCGTGCTTGTACTGTACTGGAACAAACTGAATCCGTTCATTCCGTCTAAAACAGCAAATGAAAAGAGAAAGACATGGCGTCTCTGGCTGATGGCAGTGATCGCTACGATCCCTACCGGGATCATCGGTCTTCTGCTTGAAGATATCGTTGATGAAAAACTGTCCGGTCCGATGGTGTTCGGGATCATGCTGATAGTGTACGGCGTGCTGTTCATCGTGCTTGAGAAGTTCCAGAAGAAGCCTGTGATCAGATCGACAGGGATGATCACAGTTCCCAAGGCATTCGGAGTAGGTCTGTTCCAGTCACTGGCGCTGATACCGGGTACTTCCCGTTCCGGCGCTACGATCCTCGGATCCACACTGCTCGGCTTCAACCGTCCGACTGCCGTAGAATTCTCATTCTATCTGGCGATCCCGACGATGCTCGGCGCTTCTCTGCTCAAACTGCTCAAAATGAAGATGGCAATGGGTGCTGCCGGCATCATCGTTCTGCTCGTCGGTATGATCACTGCGTTCGCGGCTTCCATGATCTGCATCCAGTCACTGATGAAATATGTACGTACGCATGGATTCAAGGTATTCGGTATCTACCGTATCGTATTCGGCATTCTGATCCTGATCCTTCTGGCTCTCGGAAAACTGCCGACCGGCTTCGGAGCCTGATCTATGAACGGTACCGTAACAATGGGGGGAGTGTTCCTGGAAGGACTGCTCTCCTTCTTCACACCCTGTGTGCTTCCGCTGATCCCGCTCTATGTCGGTTATCTGACAGCAGGCAGTATCTCTACGGATGAAGAGGGAAAGGTACACTATGACAGGAAGAAAACATTCCTGTCGACACTGTTCTTTGTCCTCGGTATCTGCAGTGTGTTCTTCCTGATGGCTGCAGGAACAGGTGCTGTGCATGATTTTTTTCAGAAATACGATCTGCAGCTGCAGCTGATCGGAGGCTTCGTGCTGGTCGTGATGGGACTGACATCGTTTGGTGTCATTCAGGTCCCGTTCTTGATGCGTGAGCGCAGGTTCAGCATGAAACCGGACCGGACCGGACTGCTTGGTGCATGGCTGATGGGATTCTTCTTCAGCTTTGCATGGAGTCCCTGCATCGGGCCGCTTCTGGCAAGCGCGATCATGACTGCCGCACAGGCAGAAACGGCTGCGCAGGGATACATGTATATCGGCGCCTATACGCTTGGATTCATCATCATGTTCCTGGTTCTCGGTCTGTTTACGGAAGAAGTCCTGGCATTTATCCAGAAGCACAGGAATATCGTCAGGTATACGGAAAAGCTCGGCGGAGCCGTTGTCGTAGGCATGGGCTGTTGGATGCTGCATCAGGCGTTCGGCACGATCAGTATCCTGCAGAACAGGACGAATGAACCGGTTGCCGATGTCACTCCGGAACAGACTGATACTGCTGCGGAAGCTGAAGGAACGGATGCCGAGAAGTACGGATTTGCGCTTCCCAACGCAGATGGCGAGACCATCAGGCTGACCGACTATACCGGCAAGGCTGTGGTCGTGAATTTCTTCGGAACATGGTGCTCATACTGCAATCTTGAACTGCCGCACCTGCAGGAACTTGAAGAAACACGTGATGACGTCAAGATCCTGCTCATTGCCGCGCCGAATGCAGGCGATGAAAAAGATGAAGAATACATCGAAAACTATATGTCCGAGCGCGGCTATACGATGGAGATCCTGTATGACAAAACACTGCAGGTCACGCAGGAATACGGTATCTCCGGATATCCGACGACATACATCGTAAAACCGGACGGCAACTTCCTGGGATATGTACCGGGATATGCCGACAAGGAAGCACTCGATCATTATCTCGAAATGGCTTACGAATGATTCAAAAAATATAGCGTTGGCATCTGCTTTATGCTATAATTAGCAAGTATTTGAAATGAGGCAATAAAAAAAACCGCTTAAGTACAGCGGTGGATTTATTAGCCTCATTTTTTCGTGGGGCGGAAGGGAAAACGGTATGAAATACATCTTTGTAACAGGCGGTGTTGTTTCCGGACTCGGAAAAGGAATCACTGCAGCCTCACTCGGAAGACTGCTCAAACAGCGCGGTCTGAAAGTCATTGCGCAGAAACTGGATCCGTATATCAATGTCGATCCGGGCACGATGTCACCCATACAGCATGGGGAGGTATTTGTAACGGATGACGGCACGGAGACCGATCTGGACCTTGGCCATTATGAACGGTTCATAGACGAAAACATGAATCATTTTTCCAACCTGACGACCGGAAAGGTGTATTGGAACGTGCTTCAGAAAGAACGGAAAGGGGAGTACCTGGGCCAGACGGTACAGATCATCCCGCATGTTACGGATGAGATCAAACGCTTCATCTACTCGGTAGGTGAACGCGCGAAAGCAGACATCGTCATTACCGAGATCGGCGGTACAGTCGGTGACATTGAATCACAGCCCTTTATCGAAGCAATCCGTCAGATCAGCATTGAACTGCCGGAGGAAGATACCTGTTTCCTGCATGTAACGCTTGTGCCGTTCATTCCGGGTTCTGATGAGTACAAATCAAAGCCTACCCAGCACTCCGTCAAGGAACTGCAGGTCTCGGGTGTCAGACCTGATATCATCCTGGCAAGGTGTGACGGTCATCTGCCGGATGATGTGAAGCTGAAGATCTCGCATTTCTGCAATGTCAGACCGGAATGCGTGATCGAAAATACAACGGTCGATGATCTGTATGAAGCACCGATCATGCTGGAGAAGCAGAACTTCTCCCGCATCGTATGCAATAAACTGAGGATCGATTCCACGCTCATCAACCTGGATGACTGGAACAGGATGCTCGGAAGGATCCACAGCAGGCAGCGTGAAGTGACAGTCGCTCTGGTCGGAAAGTATGTCCGCCTGCACGACGCCTACCTGTCAGTCGTGGAAGCTTTGAAGCATGGCGGATATGAAAATGCTTCCCATGTATCGATCAGGTGGATCGACTCGGAAGATGTTACAAAAGAAAACAGGGAGGAGCTGTTTGCGGACGTTGACGGGATCCTGGTTCCGGGCGGATTCGGACACAGAGGCATCGAAGGCAAGATCCTTGCCTGTGAATATGCAAGGGAAAACGATATCCCGTATTTGGGATTATGTTTAGGCATGCAGATCGCGGTGATCGAATTTGCCAGACATGTCCTGCACTATGAAGACGCGGACTCCGGTGAATTCAATGAAAACAGCCTGCACAAAGTGATCGACTTCATGCCGGACCAGTATAAAGGAATGGATATGGGCGGAACGATGCGGTTAGGCGCCTTCCCGTGCGCAGTAAGACCGGGCAGCCTGCTGGAAAAATGCTATCAGACAGACATGATCTCTGAGCGTCACCGCCACCGCTATGAATTCAACAATGAATACCGCGAAGAATTCGAACTGAACGGTATGCGTATTTCCGGCGTCAACCCGGATATGGATCTGGTGGAAGCAGTGGAATATCCTGACAACCGTTTCTTTATCGGTGTACAATATCATCCGGAGTTCAAGAGCAGGCCGAACAGGGCACACCCTCTGTTCCGTGAATTCGTCAAAGTCTGCACGGAACGGCATTAAGGAGCATCAGTTATGACAGACAAGATCATCGTGCTGGACTTCGGGAGCCAGTATAATCAGCTGATCGCCAGACGCATCAGGGAATTCGGGGTATACAGTGAACTGCATCCCGCTGATCTGACATTGGAACAGATCCTGGCATTCCGGGATGTCAAAGGCATTATCTTCTCAGGTGGACCAAACAGTGTTTATGAAGACGGCGCGCCGAAATGCGATCCCGCCATTTTCACGTCGGGGCTTCCGATACTGGGCATCTGCTATGGTATGCAGATGACGCATTATATGCAGGGCGGAACTGTCTCGGCAGGAGAAAAGAAGGAGTACGGCAGGACAGAGATCACTGTGGATATACAATGTCCGCTGTTTGCCGGTCTGCCGGAAAAACAGATCGTCTGGATGAGCCATGGAGACCAGGTCTCAGTGCCTGCAGCCGGTTTTCATGGGACTGCTTCCAGCAGTACATGTCCTTTTGCGGCATCTGCGAATGATGAAAGAAAGATCTATACTCTGCAGTTTCATCCGGAAGTGCGCAATACGGAATACGGTCTGAAGATCCTCTCCAACTTTGTGTTCAACGTATGCCATGCAGAAAATAACTGGTCCATGAAAAGCTTTATCGATACACAGGTCGAACAGATCAGAAACGCAGTCGGAGATGAAAAGGTGCTGCTTGCATTATCCGGCGGTGTTGATTCATCTGTCGTTGCGGCACTGCTGGATAAAGCGATCGGCAGAAATCTGTACTGCATGTTCATTGACCATGGTCTCCTGAGAAAAGGTGAGGCGGAATCCGTTATGGAAACGTTTGACAGAAACATGCATCTGAATCTGACGAAGATCGATGCGTCTGCACGTTTTTTGGAACGTCTGAAGAATGTATCGGATCCGGAACAGAAACGCAAGATCATTGGTTCCGAGTTTATCTATACATTCCGTGATGAAGTCAGAAATCTGCTGAAGGGTACCGATATCAGATGGCTGGCACAGGGAACGCTTTATACAGATGTGATCGAGAGCGGAACGAAGACAGCACAGACGATCAAATCACACCATAATGTCGGCGGTCTGCCGGAGGATATGAATTTCAAACTGATCGAACCGCTCAATACACTGTTTAAGGATGAAGTACGTCAGCTTGGAATCGAACTTGGTCTCCCTGAAGAAATGGTCTGGAGACAGCCGTTCCCGGGACCGGGTCTGGGAATCAGGGTGCTTGGTGAAGTGACTGAGGAAAAGCTGAATATCGTCAGGGAATCCGACGCGATCCTCAGGGAGGAGATCGCGAAAGCAGGTCTTCAGAGAGAGATCTGGCAGTATTTCACATGTCTGCCGGATATCCGTTCAGTCGGGGTGATGGGAGACCAGAGAACATATGAATATACAGTCGTCATACGTGCTGTTACGTCGATCGATGGAATGACCGCGGACTGGGCAAGAATTCCTTATGATGTTCTGGATATCATCTCTACCAGGATCGTTAATGAAGTTCCTCTTGTAAACAGGGTGGCAATGGATATCACATCCAAACCTCCCGGGACAATTGAGTGGGAATAGAATTACCATAATTAGTTCTAAAAGTCACTTGAAAAAGTCGCATAATATTATATAAAGTCGCTTGAAAAAGTTATATACTTAGTTTGCGGGTGGTGAAATGTATGCTGAAGCGAAAAATAACAGAGCGGCTGAATAACTGGAAGAACGATCCACATAAAAAACCGTTGGTAATCAAAGGGGTTCGTCAGTGTGGAAAGACTTTCAGCGTTATTGATTTTGCACGCAGGAATTATTCACATGTAATCTATATCAATTTTTTTGAAAACCCGGAATATGCATCTTTGTTTTCCGGGTCTTTGAAAGTTGATGATCTGGTTATGTATATGTCAGCATTGCTTGGAACAGGAGCAGTTTTTGAAGAAGGGCAGACTATTATCATTCTTGATGAAATACAGCATTGCCCGAATGCCAGGACTTCCTTGAAATTCTTTAGAACAGATGGCCGCTATGATGTAATTGCGACAGGCTCTTTACTTGGCGTAAGCGGGTATGGAGATGAGGAATTGTCGATCCCCGTCGGCTATGAAGAGATCATAGAAATGTTTCCGCTGGATTTTGAAGAGTTTCTCTGGGCAAATGGGATCAGTGACCAGGTG
>JAILLA010000090.1 GCA_024693325.1 Solobacterium sp. | reverse complement strand
TTTGCCCGCTTCGGGTTAGTCTTTTCCCACGAAACATCCGGCTTCCTTCAGATTCCACCTCACGATGGACACCCTTGCCTTCGGCTAGCGTTCCCCACTGTCAAGCACGCAACGGACTTTCACCGTCTAGCTGTCACCCATACCGGGTACACCATGAGAGTGACCTTTCGTTCACCTATTATAGTGAACGAAAGGTCACTTGTCAACTGTGATCCGCCAGCTTATCTTTTTTCATTAACCGTGCTTGAAGTAAATGACATGACCCGAAGATCATGCCATTCCTGACAACTATAAACTGTCTTATGAGGGACCGCCTCTTTATTCTGTTCTGGCAAATGTTCCTGTATACGTCTCATATGTGACTGAATCGATCACCTTTGAGAACATTTCATCAAATACGACGATATTGATCCCGGGTGTTCCGCGGGAATACTCGGTGCTGTCGATCCTGACGGATGACCAACTGCCGACCGATCTGCCGGCGCTTTCGATCGTATATGTGTGGTGCCTGTTCATGAACTGCGCTGTATGCGACAGGAATGACTGACCGGCTTCTTCATAGATCCCTTCATCAGAAATCACTGCCGTGTAGCCCGTTTCATACATTCCCTGCAGGCTGTACTGCAGACCGAGTTCACTCCACAGCTGCCTGATGCGGTCACTCTGGTCCGCGCCGGCATCTACGCTGACGGAGATGAACACGGTATATGCAGGATCATTCAGCAGGCTGAGATATGTTTCAAGATCCTCTGTTTTCTTCAGCCTATCATTCCGGATGGAATGTTCATGATATGAGTCACATGACGTGTACTGCTCATCCTCTGCAGGCTGTATGCCGCATGTTTCGTGCAGGTATTTCCCGATCGCATCCGAGAACTTCAGGGCACCCGGGAGATTCGCATGGGCTGTCGTATTTTCCTCCGGCAGAGATGCGCCGATCGACTCATACATACTTTGTTCACAATAGTTCAGATAATCGATATCGTGTTCTGAGGCATAGGATGTCAGCAGGTTGTTGATCGCGTCGTTCATCTGGTTGCCGGGCAGGTCGATCAGGATCAGCCGGATCCCTTTTTCTTTGCAGAGCTCTGTGATCCGGTCAAGATAGACACCCATGTGTTCATCGAATTCTGTCATCGCACCAGCATCCGACTGTACAAATGCCTCATATGTTTCCGGTCCGTTTTCATAGATCGGTGCGAATCCCTTCAGGGGAGCACTCTGCATGGATGTATCGTAATCATCGATCGTCAGCACCTTCCAGCGCTCATGGTAACGGAGGTTCGTCAGATAGTAGCTGAGTTCATCCTGTCCCTCGTCTATCGTACAGATATCATGCACTGCCTGCATTTTGACGGAAGACCATTTCATCGGGTCAATGGACTTCCTGACCAGGCCTTCGATCATATTCAGGGGATTTTCCTTATGCAGGCTGAACAGGAACCGGCAGTCCATGACGACCGCCTCAGGTGACTGGAATCGGAGCGCTTCCTTCAGCCAGTAATAGCTGATGATCGGGCTTTGGTTTTCGCTCCCGAGATTATAGCTGCGGATGCCGTATGTCCGGTAGATCTGCTGCGGTGATACTGCATTGACCATGACGCTGCTTCCCAGAAACAGCACATCGATACTGTCACGGGACATGTCATAGAACTGTTCATAGGTGGATGTCGTCGGCCAGCTGCTGTTGGAATAATCGTATTTCGGTCTTGTAACACGGTTGATCCCGAGCAGTGATATGGTCAGAAGTGAGATGAATATCAGACTTCTGATGATTCCTGATCTATGCTGTTTCATCAAAAGCCTCCGTATATAAAGTCACTTGCGTCAAAGCCGTATCCGTAGGATCCTAGCAGCCAGATGCACCAGACCGCAAGGAAATAAACTGCCCAGCGGACAGCTGTATTCTGTTTCTGGAACCGGTCGCGGATCACCATCCGCTTCTGGAAATGTTCCGCCATGAACAGGACAGCAGCCGATCCAAGCAGGACGGTCCAGTCTGCTCTGTCCAGACCGCAGCGCAGCAGCGTGCCGTCTGTCAGTGTCCATGGATTGAATACAAAGAGATTCAGGATCATGCGCAGGGCTGCCCTTAAGGAGGTTGCGCGGAAAATGATCCACCCTGTCATGACCAGGAACAGCGTGCATGCCATGGAAATGATGTGCCTCAGACCGCTGCTGATACCGGTCTTCTGCCAGAACGCGTCCCTGGCTGAGCTCGTGAATGATCCGAAGATCTGATAAAAGGCATGCAGCAGGCCCCATGTGATAAATGTAAGGCCTGTGCCGTGCCAGATGCCGCTCACAAGGAATACGATGACCAGGTTGACGTATCTTCTGAAAGATCCCTTGCGGCTTCCGCCCAGGGGGATGTATATGTAATCCCTCAGCCATGAGCTCAGGGAGATATGCCATCTGCGCCAGAATTCCCGGATCGACGCTGCATGATACGGATGCCTGAAGTTGTCTGCTAGCGTGATCCCGAACAGCGCGGAAACACCCTGTGACATCGTTGTGCATGCCAGGAAGTCCGTATAGATCTGCAGGCTGTACAGAATGCCGGCCAGCAGTACGGGAAGACCCTGATATGCGCTGTAGTCCGCAAAGACCGTATTGACGTACGGTGCAGCTTTGTCGGCGATCATGAACTTCAGGAAGAAGCCCCATATGATGAGCTGGATCCCTTTCATGAAACGGTCCGTATCATAGTCATGTCCCTCATTCAGCTGCTCAGCCAGCTGCTCATAGCGGGGGATCGGACCCTGTATGATCTGCGGGAACCATGCAATAAAGAGCGCGTATTTCAGCAGGTCCTGCTGCGGCTGTATTTTCCCGCGGTAAATATCGGTGAGATAAGCTGCTGTCTGCAGGCTGAAGAATGAGATGCCGACAGGTGCAAGCAGTCTGGCAGACCCGTGCAGATACATGACCTGCCATGTGTCCAGACGCACCGCCAGCAAAGGCAGCAGTGACAGGACAAGTCCTGTCCAGAGCGCTTTTTTATTCTGATGCTGTGCGATCAGTTTTCCGCTGAACCAGCTGATCACGATCACAAACACAAACAAAGCCATCTGGAAAGGACTCTGTATGATCAGCGCATAGAAGATCATGCTGGAGACCAGCAGGATGATCCATCTGTACTGTTTCTTCAGAGCATAGTAAAGGCCGACGGTCAGGGCGATCAATGCGTAATAATAAACAGAAGTATAGCTCATACCGCTTTATCCTTACTTTTCGACATAATAACGGATGCCGCCCTGGTCACTTTCCGGGTACCAGGTGACTGAATCCACGACTCTTGCCTGCACAGGATCATAAACAACGATGCTGATACCCAGATTATCATTCGTATAATCGCATCCGTTGATGGCTATATCGCAATAATACGCATCATTGTTGGAAGAAATATAGTAATAGTCTCCGTTGTCCAGCACACCGTCCAGGTATGTTTCCGCTTCACTGACAGACTGTTCTGCCATCTGCTGACCGTTATAAACAGCCGCAATGTGGATATTGCCTGTCCCTTCTGCTTTCAAACCGAGTTCTTTCAGGACCCCAAGCTGTTCCGCGTACTTTTCCGCACTGATCTCACTTGAGTTGATGAAGAGCGTATAGTTTCCCTTCTTTACCGCGGAAACATATTCCTCAAGATCCGTGATATTCATAAGCGCCGGATCTCCGTCCCGGTACAGCAGGTTCCATTTTTCAAGCGAAGTAGCCTGAACGCTTTCAAGACCGTGTGACTCAGCATAGTTCCGGTTCGGCCAGAACAGGCGGTAATAACTCAGGTCACCCAGTCCGTACATCGCATTGTACGGTGTCAGGAATTCGTCATAGATCAACGGTACGGTGGGATTCAGGTTTCCGAGCATTTTCTGCGTTCTCGTATAGGCTTCTCTTCCGCGGTGCTGATACAGGGTATATGAAAGATCGGCAAGCGTTCTGAGATAATTGAAACCAGCAAAGCACAGCATGCATACCGTAAAAGCGGATATGACTTTCCGTGTCATGACATCATATTCTGTTTCCGCAAGCATGACCATAAAAGATGTGATCAGCAGGATGGCCGATCCGAACATGGAGCGGTCATACAGGACCGGTACCGGCGAAAGAATGATCGCCCCTACTGCGGCAGCACCGGAAACAGCATAAAACAATGAAATTCTTACAGCCCCATACTTCTTCTGCACAAGCATGAGCCCGATCCCGGCTGCGATCAGCAGCCACAGACAGGTCTGCCCGTCCTGGAATACTTCCAGCATGCCGTAAAAATCATGGATCAGATCATATGCTTTTCCGTTTGTGCTTGCAAAATCCAGCGCCCTGACCTGATTGCCCGGTGCCAGCAGCAGAGCCGCAAAGCCGGTGAATGTTCCTGCCAGTCCCGCCAGCATCCATCCTCTGAGCCTCTTCCTGTACCACTGCACGACAGTGAAGAATATGATCATCATGATCAGTGCCCCGCCGGTATTTTCATTTGTCCATCCGGCCGGTATGCCCGCCGCGAACATCCACAAAAGAGAATGATCGTTTTCTTCCCCGCTGTCTGCCAGGCGGTAGTTCAGCAGGAACTGCATGACGATCATCGTTGTCCACAGATAGTTGCATGATCCTGTTTCCCACAGGCAGGTCTGTCCGAACAGCGGTGCGAACAGCCAGATCAGCAGAGCGCTGATCAGGAACAGCTGCCAGTTATCGGAATGACGTTTTCCTTCCGCATGACTGCAGACAAGACTGCAGAGATGCACAAAGCACAGCGAATTGCATATGTTGAAGATGATCTTCGGCAGGGCCAGGAAACTGCGGGCGATCAGATGTGCCACCGTCCTGCCGGTCCACGTCATGTACTGTACGTACTCACGGTGCAGGATGTCCAAAAGACCGCTGTTGATCTGATACCCCAGATCATCCAGCGTCGGGACCGTCAGGATATTCAGGATAAACAGCAGAAAAAACACACACAGCATGGAAATGCCCATCGGTGTTTTCAATTTGTCCCGGTATTCGTTCAATCCCTGTTTCATAATGGATATATCCCCTTTGATCCGATCACGTGATCTGAAGCATCTTTTCCTAAAAAGATCACTGTTTTCATTTTAGCATGGCATTACCCATATAGCATGTCATAGTCTGTCTCTTTCAGCCCGAATATGACGGATGTTTGTATGATACAATAAACATCGGTCAAGAACGACCGGAGTTTTGGAAAAGGCATAACGTATGAAATTAACGCTTAAGAAAGTGATCCTGCTGCTTCTGCTGGCTGTGCTTGCAGGTTTTTCCGTATTCATTGCCGCAAACCGTCCTTACCGATGGCTGCTCATATATTCGCTCAGGGATATGACCCATCCCGAGACCTTCCCGGAAAACACGAATACACTGTCCGTGGAAGAAATGCGGTCTGATTACAGGCTTGAATACGCCAACGCGGCAGATCCGATACCGCTGAGATCCTTCATCGGAAACACCCAGAATATTCATCCGAAAGTTCTTTACATCGAGGAAGGCTTCGGCGGACACCAGTTCTGGATGGCATATACCCCGTACCCGTGGTATATCGACAGATTCGAAAACCCGTGCATTGCTTATTCGGATGACGGTTATACTTGGAAGAACATCGGCGGCAATCCTGTCGATGACCCGAAAGGAAGCGGGTACGACTCCGATACGCATCTTGTTTACAGAAAAGATACCGGACTTCTGGAGTGCTGGTACCGGTATGTGACCGATACCTCCAAACGTCCTGTACGGGAGCTTATCTGCCGCAGGACATCATCAGACGGGATCCGCTGGTCCGATGAAGAGGTCATGATCGACAACAGCACCGGTGACTATGTTGAATTTGTTTCCCCTGCACTGATATGGGATACAGATCACTACGACATCTGGGTGATCCAGATCGTTGAGGACCGGAATATCATGGTCAGATACAGAATGAACGAAGATAAGACCATTCAGAGGATCGGGGAGATCAGCCTGAAGTACATCAGTGATACCGGTGAAGCATTCAAACCATGGCATATCGACGTGATCAGGGATGATGAACAGTATATTTTCCTGATCATGTGCAAACAGCTGGAAGGAAAAAAACAGTGGCCGCTGTTCATTACGGACACTGTGGATCTTGAGAACTATTCATCTCCGGTCATGGTCCTGCACGGATCTGAAAACGGATGGGACCATGATATTTACCGTTCCTCCATCGTCAAGGTGAAGGACGAATACCGGATCTATTATTCCGCCATGAGCGCCGGCGGAAAACACGGGACCGGGATCACCGTTTCCGATCATCCCGGTGATTTTATCGGTGTCCGTTCCTACACAGGCGAATAAACCGGACTTCTGCTCAGAGCGAAGCCGGGGCAGATACGGATCTTAAGTAAAAAGAAAACGGGCTGCGTTTTCTTTTTATTTCGATTTGTAAACAAATTCCCGCTGGATGTAGAAGCTTGCAATAAACAGCAGTACATCAACAATGATCTTGCACAGTACCTCACTGCCGCCGACAGCAGAATAGAGCCCGTTGACCAGCAATGCGCTCGCACCCATCTGGACAACTGCCAGGCAGAAATACTTGAATCCTGAAGAACGATGGGAATCCTTTGATTTGAAAACGACCTTGTAATTGACCAGGTAGTTATATACAGCACTGATGATCCTTGCGGCAACAGTGGAGATGATAATGTAATACGGGAATGTTTTGAACAGTCTGCAGAATACCGCAAACAGGAAGATGTCGATCACACTGGAAGACAAAGACGCAAACAGGAATTTTCCGAATGTCTTGTAGATCATAATCGAATCCCTGAGAGGATTGAAGTGACTGGACGCATTGTTCTCCAGATAGATCGTATCGATCACGATCTCCTTGATCGGCACATCCATCGACTTGCATTCTATCAGCATATTTGTTTCAAACTCATACCGTTCACCGGCAACGCCCATCAGGTGCTTCATAAATCCGACAGGGATCGCCCGCAGTCCGGTCTGTGTATCAGTGACAGATTCACCGATCAGGTATTTAAACACATTTCTCGTGATCTTATTTCCCAGCTCCGATTTCCGCGGAACATTTTCGTCGTTGAAATCACGGCATCCGAGGATCAGGGCATCCGGGTTCTCGCAGAGCGTTTCCATACACCGGATGATGTCCTTGACACTGTGCTGCCCGTCCGAATCGGCTGTCACACATCCGATCAGGTCGGCCTGACGGTTAATGACTTCATTGAAGCCGTCTTTCAGAGCCCTTCCTTTGCCGAGATTTACAGCATGCCGGAAAACAGGAAAGCCCATCGATTCTGCTTCATCAAAAATATCTCTGTATTTTTCACCGCTGCCGTCATCGATGACCAGCGTATTATGAATATCTTTTTCTTTCAGTTCCCTGCATAATTTCAGCAGTTTCTCATCCGGTTCATAAGCCGGTATGATCAGTGCGACCCTTTCGTCTGCTTTCATAGCTTTTTACCTCATTACACACATTATTATAGCGGAAGCCGGGCAGTAAATGTATGTGTTTTACGATTCCGAAGGAAGTCACCGGACAGCCGGAGGTACTGCATGAAAACACAGGCTGCCGGATCCCGACAGCCTGTATCCATATTCAGTTTCCGGTCATTTCAGCCGTTTGTGCCTTCTTCTGCCTGTTCCTCTTCATTTGTTTCAGGTGTCCAGTCATGGTTCACCTTCAGCAGGGCCCATGTCTCATTTTCATAGATCACGGAAGCCTGTCCGCTGTTGTTTACGAAGAGATAGGACTTGTTGTACCATCCGCGTTCATCCCACAGAGCGATCGTGTTGCGGATGATCAGATAATCCGGATCGTATGTGATGAGCACTTCCGGCAGATCGTTGTAATCACCCGCTTCACCGTTGATCTCATCCTCACGGTATCTCTTCTCCGGATAGAGGATGCCGAGCATCTTTCTGTGTTTTTCGAACAGTTCTTTATTGTCCAGGGCATCACGGTAATCACTGGAAGAGAAAGCAAGTTCGATATTGGAAACATAGCCTTTCAGACCGATATCCTGCGAGAGGAATACCGGCTTCTTTTTACTGGTGCGGTCAATGTTGTAATCGATCCAGTTATACAGATCCCATGAATCCGGTGCTACCTTGGTCTCCCAGTCAAATCCGTCTTCCTTGAAGATCAGGTTGTTCGTGTACGGCACTTCAAGATTTACCGTGGCAAGGTTATATGAGAAATAGGAAGCCGCCGCAAGCGGGATAATGCTCAGGAGTCCTGTCCACACATGGTCTTCTGTCTTGAATGTTTCGCATACATTGGCAACCAGAAACGCCAGTGTAAACGGATTGACGATAATGTCAAATGACCTTGAATATACGGCGGATGTCATATAATTCGATACCGCCGGCTGTACCAGAGGATTCAGGAACA
>JAILLA010000087.1 GCA_024693325.1 Solobacterium sp. | reverse complement strand
CGTATTTTCTATTCTTAAAGGAGAAACGCAGCCGGAAAATCCGTTTCGAAGCATCCGCATCCTTTTTATCCGCCGCATACAGATTCTCATTCGAGATCTTCTCTCCAGTGTCGGACATAAAGTAAACACGATAATTAGCTGCCTTGACCACATCGCTGACCGCTTCTGTCTGTATAAAATCCAGTGTCGTAATCAGGTTTGTAATCTTGGAAAGAATGCTGACCAATCCGATGCTTGCGTTTGTCGTTTCCTGTTTCGCCTTTTTTGTATTCACTTCAATAACCGGAATCAGCATTTCCTGCGGAGAGCAGCCGCCATGAACATAGTTTTTTCCAGAACCCGGTGCCCGGAACAGATCACTACCCAGGGGGAAGTTCACAAACCGTGTATCGTCTGTCTTTGTATAGAGTTTCATTGGCACAGCGCTTACGCCACTTTCCTGTACAAGATTTTCTGTGAGAACATATCGGTCACTAGCACCTGCAATACCATTAATCTTATCGCTTCCGGTCAGTTTGTCCCGTTTATAGATAAAACCGTGATCACTGGTTACAATGAAATGAACCGTGTTCGCCGAGGTGGTCAGCCTGCGAATCAATCGGGCGATCTCATCAACGGCCTCTTCACATGCAATAAACACTTCGTTTTCAGTTTTGTATTTATCTCCCCGGGCATCGATCTGATCATGATAGACATACACGACCTCCTGCCCAGTAAAGACCGTCCGCAGTTCGTCGATTGACATTCCCTTCAAAGTATCATACTGAACAGCGCGACTTTTCGGATTTGTCTTTTGAAGTACCGCTTCTCGTTGCTTCAGATCGATCGTTGGAAGATCATCCACAAAAACGTTATCCTCATCGATGATCTTTAGATTCAAATGCGGCAGCAATTCTGCCATACCAACCCGGGTAACGCTGGGCAGCGCCGTCTGCATCACAGACAGTGCTGCAGCACACTTTTCATCCGCCTGCAATTGTTCAAAGAGAGAGACGCCCACTTCATATCGCATCGCATCAGAAATAATTACAACAACCCGATCCCTGGCTATACGAACACGGTTGCTGTAAAACTGTGCCTGTTGCGGAATCTCTGCCGCATTCTTATCAGCGGCATATGCCGTCGCGTAATCCACCAGCAGCGGGTTCAGATAATCATTGGTGTAAATTCTTTCCACAAGGCTGCGCAGCGCTTCATACGGTCCATTGTTCTCCAGCTGGTCATAGGCACGATAAAACAATCGATAATGCTGATCCACCTTGTAGTACCGGGAAGTGTACAGTTCAACGATCTCTTTCAAGCTCTGTTCATGCACATAAAGCCCTGGTTTCACCAGGTTCCAGGCATGTTCCATCATGGCATATTCAGGCAGATACCTATCTCCGAAGTGTAGCTTCCTGCGCTCGTTACATACCTTGGGAATCGCTTTTCCATACAGTCTTGCTTCCGTATCTTCATTCACAAGCCGATCAGCAATCCATCCAAGGATCAGCTCATCCACCGAAGCGAAAAGATTACAATCTGCCAGAGCATCAACGGATAAAGAAGCTAGCTGACCGGCTCCATCCATGGTCTTGTACATCTTTTCGGAAAGTACATCAAACTTGTCTTGGTACAGGACAGAGTTCATCATGTTGTCCAGAAATGCCACGATCGTGCCACTCTTAAAGGACACAAAGGGTTCCCAGGCCTTCGGAAACTCATCGTGAATCGACCGCTGGGCATATGTCGCAAACATCGTCATCAGCAAATGCAGCAGAGACGGCTCCTCTTCCGTATATCCAAACACCAGGCTGCATTGCTGCCAGAAGGATTTCAGCAGATCATATTTTTCAAATTCAGCCAGGATAGAGTTCTCGTCTAACGTCCCCTCTGTCAGTACACAACGGACGATTTCTTCGAAGGAGGGTAGGCATCCTTTACATTTCCGGGAGCAATGATCGTCATTTCCCCGACAAACTGGGTCACCCAGGCATAGAAGGTGCCGCTGATGCAGACCGGGACGGTGACGTCAAAAGTCTGCCGGGTGACGTTCTTCAGCTCGATCCCCTCACCGAAGCGGTCAATCACCTGATCCAGAATCTTGTGTCTGCAGCGGAGGGTAATCTCTTCCTCGTTGCCGTCGTA
>JAILLA010000059.1 GCA_024693325.1 Solobacterium sp. | reverse complement strand
CGTCACACTCGCAGGTATCTCAATATGCGACAGTTTCTTGCACTGGTAGAATGCGTAAGTCCCAATACTCGTTACGCTTGAGGGGATCACAATGCTAAGCAGTCCGCTGTCATACGCAAACGCACTGTCTTCCAGAGTCGTCACACTTGAAGGGATCTCGACTGTCTCAAGACTCGTACAGTACGAAAATGAGCCGCTGCCGATCACTGTCACACTGTATCCGTCGATCTCTGAAGGTATCTCTACTTCAGATTCTGTTCCTGTGTATTTTGTGATCGTTATTGTACCGTCAGAGTTCTCTGCATAGATGAAATCTTCTGAGGATGCCGCATACACTTCACTTTCTTCGATCTCTTCTATCTCTTCTTCTATATCTGTGTCTGACTCTGTCTCTTCAATTTCTTCCGGATCTCCCTCTTCCGTTTCTTCTGTCATTTCTTCTTTAGGTTCTTCTTCCTCTTTCACCTCTTCTTCGCTTTTTTCTTCTTCATAACCCTCTTCTTCAGTTATTTCTTCTTCCGCCTGCTCTTCAATGGCTTCTTCCCTTACCTCAGGTGTTTCCTCTTCTTCTGCAGATCCTTCCTCGGATGATTCTTCAATTACTTGTTCTGCCTCTGGTACTTCCGCTATTTCTTCAGCCTGTTCTTCTTCTGTCACCTCATAGGTCTCTGATTCTTCAGCCTGTACCTCTTCTTCTCCGTTTATCACCGTAAATGAATGACTGAAGCACAGTAAAATAGCCAGCAGCCATGATGTGTATTTATTCTTTCTTTTCAGCATGATTCCTCCAAATCCATCTGACTGCGAAGATACTGTTTCAACAGTCTGATATCTAATTCTCAGTATAGCAGAAATAAAAAAGACCTTTACTATTTTATGTCTGTCCGCAACACTACTCTTGATGACAAAACTCATAAAAGTGAGCTGGACAATGTAAAATACATTTCAATTGACTTCTGGGAACCTTATAAGGAAATTGCAAAGATTTATTTCCCTCATGCAGTTATCTGCGGAGACAGTTTTCATGCCCTTGAGCATCTTACCAATGACTTTCGTGCAGTCCGTCTCAAATGTAGGAGAAACACGGAAGATGAAGATCTTAAGTACCTTCTGACGAAATTCAAGTTTGTCTTTGATCACTGCAGGGATCTGGACAATAAAGGCAAATATAACAAGCGCTTCCGGAGATATATGAACTATCGTGATATCATCAATATCCTCTTTAATCGTTTTCCGGAGCTCAAGGCAGCCTATGATCTTAAAGAAAGCTATATTACATTTAACCAGACTGCAAACTCTGACAATGCCCGTCAGCTGCTCGCTGAACAGATCAAGTTATTTGCCGAGAGCGGTATTGAAGAATTTATTGAGTTTTATAACCTCATGGTTAATTGGTCTGATGAGATCGTCAATTCGTTCTCTATCGTTGATAATAAGCGCATTAACAACAGCTACATTGAAAGCCGTAATAATCAGATAGAGAAGCTGATACTGAACGCAAATGGCTATACTAATTTTAAACGTACACGTAATCGCATTCTGTACTGTCTTAACAAGAACGATACATTTAAAATTTAAACAAAATGAAAAGTGGTTTATGGATGTTGGCAGAAACTTAATTGGTTTCTGCTTTTTCCATAAACCACCTTACTGTTATAGGTTGGGCACCCGTTGTTATAGCTTCACCACCATATGTTAAAGCTTAGCCACCACTTGTTATAGCCGGCACCACCACGGATGTTAGAATCCCCCAAAACAAAAGAGGACTGATGTGAAGCCCTCTTTCTTTCATTGGTTCTTTCTGCAGTTCCCGCGGATCATTTTCCTTCGCGGTATTTCCGCAGCATTTCCGTCACCATGACAATCGGTTTTCCGGACATGATTGCTTCCCGGACGACCGCTTCCTCTTCGGCATTGCGGCAGTTTCCCTTCATCATGGACCACAGCATCTCTGCATTGAACCGCTTGTCAAAATCCAGCGGTACGATATCGCATGTTCCCTGGTACCATCTCAGCAGTTCACGCTCAAGACGGCGGATATCGCCGGCATATTCCGCTTCATTGATTCGGTTTGTACGTTCACCCGGATCTTTTTCAAGGTCATAGAATTCATCGGTATCATCCTGACGCATGATGTACTTATATCTGCCGTCAAAGACCATTGTACCTTTGATATGCGCATCATCTTCTCTCTGGGCTGTCTGGCGCGGCCAGTACACATTGTTTTTCGGAGATCCCTGCGGACCGTTGATGTGGCTTTCGTCGCAATGTTCTTCACCCGGCATCCTGCCGCCTTCCGAGAAAACATAATTACGGATCTTTGCATTCCTGTCGGCAAGCACCGGTCTCAGGCTCTTTCCGAACTGGGTGTGATCCGGTGTCACTCCGGCATAGTCCATAGCTGTTGCATAGAAGTCTACAAGTTCCACCAGGGAATCCGAGATGCCCGGATCGATTGCTTCTCCTTTGGGAGGCTTTACCAGGAACGGTACCTTTGTCAGGCAGTCTTCAAAGCAGTTCTGTGCCTTTTCGGGAATACTGTAGTCTCCGTCAAAGTCACCGTGGTCACTCAGGAAGAAGATCGCAGAATTATCGTATTCGCCAGCTTCTTTCAGCGCGTCGCAGACCCTGCGGAACTGTTCATCTACCTTCATGCACATACCCAGATATACTGCCCTGAGTTCATCCCATTCTTCTTCGGTATAATCCTGCATATGCTGGAAATGTCTCAGCCGCTCTTCCATCAGAGGCTTGCCTGAGCATTCTTCCGGTCTGACGCGCTTCGGAAGCTTCGTGCGGTCGATTGCAGAGAAGTATGGTTCCTCTACCTGGTACGGGGTATGCGGATACATCAGTCCGACGAATGCGCACAGCGGGGCGTCGCTCTTCGGATTCCTGATGCGCTCGATCAGCGCATCAACAGCTTCATCATCACGGTTATAATTCCTGCCGTTTTCATCCAGCTTCAGCTTTCCGCCGAAATGGGAATAGAACTGTTTTCCGTCCATAGGCCCGCGGATACCCGGATCCTCAGGTCCGGGTGCGGGTTTTGTATTTCCGCCATAGAATATCTCGCTGCAGTTCTCTTCGATCCAGCCTTCATACTGTGCCGCATAGAGATCGTTGCGGGAGTTCATCCAGACATAATAGCCGCTGTTTTTCAGTTCCAGGAACAGAGAGCTTTCACCCGGTCTCAGCAGGTGTGCCATCGTGCGGTGTCCGTGTACATGCGGATACAGTCCGGTAAAGAAACTGCACCGGCTCGGCACACAGACAGGGTTCTGGCAGTATGCATTGCGGAACGACACTGCCTCCGTCTCCTGGAATTCATCCAGGAACGGTGTCACAGCTGCCGGATTGCCCATGTGCGACATGGTGTCGGTCCGCATTTCATCGGGATTGAAAATAATAATATTCGGTCGTTTCGCCATCGTATCACCTCAGAAGTTATAGGAATCGTACAGTTCAGCCGGCGCGTCGTTCTCCTTCAGAAGATCGAGGATCGCCTGCTTCAGACGCTTTGTGACCGCTTCATCATTGATCGGATGCATTTCTTCCGGATCATTTTCCAGATCGAACAGCAGTTCACAGCCGGGTCTGAGGACACTGCCTGCCGGGTATTTGTTCTGTGTCGGGACAGCGATGACATTGCAGCCCTTAGTGAAGCTGAACGGTTCTCTCCATTCAGCCTTCTGCAGCTCCTGTACGCTGAATCTTGCCCTCATATGGGTCGGCATCAGCGTATAGTCATATCCCTGCGGAGCGTCTTTCTTTGCGGCAAGCATGAGCTTGTATCTGCCGTCGGTAACATTCAGCGTGCCGCCGTGATAACCGAACAGCGCGTATTCACGGACTGCTTCATCGCATTCTACTGTCTTTCCGAGCGGTCTTCCGATCATATCCTTCGGTACATCCACGCCGAAGAAATCCAGGATCGTAGGAGCCAGGTCGATCGTCTGCACCAGTGCCTGACGGCGCTCATTCCGGGCCTGTGATCTGGGATCCCAGATGTACAGCGGTGTATGCATGACTTCCTGATAGTCGGGCATGGAGCCTTTGGACCACCAGTCATGTTCACCCAGCATATAGCCGTGGTCTGTGTTGACGATCAGCATCGTATCTTTCCAGAGATCATATTTGTCAAAGCAGTCCAGTACTTTTCCCAGAGAATCATCGCAGAATCCCAGCAGCGCAAGATAGTGCATGCGGAAGGAACGGATCTCTTCTTCCGTTTCCGTTACCGGAGCGTACGGCGGCCAGTCGAGTTCCCCGATGGTATCGGGATCACAGATCCTGCTGATATAGGAATCCGGTGTATCGAACGGTTCATGCGGATCGAATGTTTCAATCTGGATATACCAGTTGTCATACTGATGATTTTTATTAATGAAATCCACACCCTGGGCAAATGTCCTGGCCTGGGGATAGTCGGAAACTAAGTGATAGCTTGCTCTGTTCAGCATGTCCTGTCCGTGCATTTTTGAATGCATCTTCTTGAATGCCTCCGGAGCGTTTTCGGAAATGGGATTGCTGTGGGTGGATACCGGAAGCGGTCCGGCACTTGCCTGCCAGGGATCGCCTTCCTGTCCCCTGTTGCATTCCCATGTATTATAACGGGTCAGGTAGGTCGCGCCGCCGTCTTCCACATAGTGGTTATGGTCGGTAACGATCCTTGTGTATATACCGTTCTGCTTCAGGATCTCCGGCATGGAATCATCAAACGGTTCCAGCGGTCCCCAGCTCCTGTGCAGGAAGTTTGCCCTGCCGGTATGGATCTCTCTTCTGGCAGGCATGCAGGGCATGGAACATACATAGCTGTTGTCAAACACTACAGTATGTTCTGCCAGACGTTTGAAATTCGGAAGTTCGATCTCTTTGCCGCCGTAGCTGGGAAGATCCATGCGGCGGAGTGAATCATACATTACCATGACTGCTTTCATTTTGGTCATCTCCTTGTGTTCATTATTTACGGAAAACAGCCTCCCCGTCATTTGCATCGCGCGGAAGGCTGTTTCTGATTGTTTGAAGGGGTTATTGTTTATGCAGCTGCTTTTTCAGCCATTACTTTCTGGGCCAGCGCAAGGCGTGCTTTTCTTGCTTTCGCGTAAGCGATCTTGTGCTTGTTCATGTTGTAGATCATGAAGACCAGGAAGAGTGTGTATGTGATGACGTTCTGAACGCTTGCGGAGAGACCGAGCTTTGCGAGTCCCATCAGCAGGAAGTTGACGGATACAGCACCCATCAGGACACCGATCTCACGGTTATTGCACATACCGCCGATCCAGGCACCGAGTACCATCGGGAACATGTTGGAGAACACTTTCGCGTTGGAGCTCATGCCGAGTACCGGAGCAAGGCTTCCGCTGTATGCTGTGGTGAAGACACCTGCACAGGCGACCAGGACACCGGCGATCACGTAGCTGAGGATGCAGTTCAGGAAGATGTTGATTCCGGCGTCAGCAGCGAGCTTCTGGCTGCCCTGGATCGCTCTGTAGCGGAATCCGAATCTTGAGAACTGGAACAGGTAGTGTGCTGCGGCGATGACAATTACTGTAACGATGATGATGAATGTTACATTTGAGAGGATCTCCATTCCCTTCTGACCGAAGAGGATGACACCCTGCTGGTTGTTGATCGCAAAGCAGATGCATTCGAAGACGAGCGTCATACCGAGACCAAGTACCATCGGCAGGATCCTCAGATTGACGAAGACCGTTCCGATCAGCAGTCCGCACAGACCGCCGATGATCATTGAGATGATCAGGACACCGACGCCGCCGAAGCCCAGCATCATTGCGATGTTTCCGCCGAAGATCACGCCTGCGTACATCTGGGCACCCATTGAGAGGTCCATTCTTCCGCACTGCAGGTTCGTACTGATCGCCAGGGCAAATGCCAGTGATGAGATCAGATTACGGAACAGTGTTTTGAAGTCCGCTGCGTTATTGATGACACCCATGCCGACCATGGATCTGTCGATAAGTTCCATGATTGCCCATACCACCAGGGGTACGGCGATCGCCTTTGCCAGATGGATCAGTGTATCCTTCATATTACTGTTATTCATAACCATTCCTCCTCATCACTGACACTTCATGTTTTTTACTGATTATTTGCCGAGTCTAGCGTAGATCGCATCGTAGTCGAGCTTGTAAATGTTGTTCTGGAATTCTTCGTTTGTTGTCGCTCCGCCTCTTTCTGTGATCAGGCTGTTGACGAAGTCGATATCAGCTACCCATCTGCCCGGCTGGTCCCAGGAGGACATTGCTTCGAGCTGCTCAGGGCTTGTAACTGCGTTCATACGGAACAGGTTGACTGATGTGCCGTCGCTGACGAGGTTGACATCATGATGTCCTGTCAGTGTGTTGTAAACCTTTGCGAATGCCATTGCGGAAACGATGGATGTGAACTTGACTGTGGACATGGCTACTGTCTGGTTGCCGAAGGAATCCTTTGTGGAAATAGCTGTCTTCAGAGCGTCGCCGAATGTGCCGAAGCCGATCCATGTAAAGTCTTTGTTCATTGCTGTTTCGAGTTCGTTGACTGCTGTACCGATACTGCCGATTACGTTCGGTGCTGTCAGGATGTAGTCATATTTGCCTGTCTGAAGAGCTGCTGTGAGACCTTCGAGCCAGCCGTTCGCTGTCGGCATGCCGGGATAGCAGTAAACTTCGATACCCTTGTCATTTGTTCCGTCGATCGGGGAAGAGGACTGATAGAGTTCTTCTTTTGTCAGATCGAACTTCAGGCCATAGAGTTCTTCGAGAGCGGAGAGCATGTTTGCGGAGATCTGTGTCTGCTGGTCGTTGCCCTGGTAAGCGCCGCCGGTAGCGATCAGATAACCATGTTCTCCGGATGTGTCGATGTTTTCTTCCATCCACTCCTTGAAGAGAGCACCTGTGTTGGGCTGGTCAGCCTGGAAGCCGCCTGCGAAGTTGTCATATTTTGCTGCATAAGTATCGTCATTTGCCTTTCCGCGGCCGCCGTTTTCAACAAATACCATGCCAAGTTCAGCTGCCTTCTGAACGAGCTGTTCTGTATTGTCCTTAACCGGATAGTAGTTGATGATTGCGTTGCATCCTGCGTCTGCTGCGTTCTCCAGGAATGACAGTGCTGCATCCAAATCGGAGATCGCTTCGGAGAACATGAATTCAACATTGTATTCAGGTCCGATGTAGTTGCGGAAGTATTCAGCACGGTTCGTGCTTTCGTCGTTCAGCTGAACTTCAAGAATACCGATCTTGAATTTTTCGCCGGAAGCGGAAGAACCGCCTTCAGAACCGCCGGATTCTCCGCCGGATGCAGATCCGCCGCCGCTGCATGCTGTGAGCATTGCTGCTGCGAGGCCGAAGCTTAATGCTTTCTTCATCAAATTTTTCAGTGACATTTTCTTTCTCCTTTTTCTATTATGTACACTTGATTCCATTTTGTTTATCAGAACTGCTGTTTTGTCGGCAGTGTCTTCGGACGTTCACTGTTCAGGAATACCAGCAGCAGGAAGATGATGCCGCGTACACCCTGGATCATTGTGGAAGAGACACCCATCATGAGAAGTCCCTTGTCGAGGATCGTTACTGTGATTGCACCGATCAGGCCGGCGTAGCAGTTGGATTTTGTACCGCCGAAGATCGACATGCCGCCGAGAACTGTCGCCAGCATGACGTTCATGCCCATGCCGTTTCCGACATTCTGTGCGACGTTTGCTGTTCTGAGCGTCTGGAAGACACCGGCGATCCCGACGCCGATCCCTGCGAACAGGAATGCAAGATACAGTGTCTTGGATTTATTGATACCTGTCTGTACTGCGCAGTTTTCGTTGCCGCCGATGAAGCGGAGCTTGCGGCCGATCTCTGTTCTGTGATACAGGATCAGGCAGGCAATGAAGTATGCTCCGAATAATACATATCTGAGATTTCCTTCCAGTGCCTGGCAGGTTTTGAAGTCAACTTTCAGGGGGTTGGCACCTACCAGTGTCTGGCAGAGAGCGCTGTAGATGGACTGTGCGACGATCGCGACCATTGCCGGCATGATGTGGAATGTCACGCCCATCGTGCAGTTGACCATCATCAGCAGGATACCGCAGATGATGGTTACAATGATCAGCAGCACCATGCTTCCGGTTGACTGGTAGACCAGTGCGCCGATGACGCAGGCAAGTCCCATGACCGATCCTACCGAGAAGTCGACGTTGCCGGTCGTGTAGATGAATGCCACACCGGTTGCCAGTGTACCGATGATCAGCGACTGGTTGAAGATACCTTTGATCACCGTTGTGCTGAGGAACTTTCCTCCGGTCAGTGCCACGAAGAGGAAGAAGAGTACTACCAGCATCGTGAGCGGGAAAATGATCGGGAAGAAGCGGTGGTTCTTGATGATGTTGATACGGTCACCGAGCGTCAGCTTGGGAGCACGTTCTTCATTTGATAAATCTTTTACTGTCATCGTTTTCCCCTCCTTCTCAGATCATGCAGTCGATCAGTTCTGTATTGTCGTAGCCGTCAGGTCTCAGGAATTCACCTGTTACCTTGCCGTCTTTCATGATCAGCAGTCTGTCGGCCATACCGCAGAGCTCGGGAAGTTCTTCCGAGATCAGTACGATCGATTTCCCTGCCTGTTTCATATCGTTGATCAGCTTGTACATGGAAGCCTTGACACCGATGTCAACGCCTCGTGTCGGGCAGTCCAGGATCAGGACCTCCGCGTCCGCTGCCAGCCATTTGCCGAAGACGACCTTCTGCTTGTTGCCGCCTGACATTGCACTGACAGGCTGGAACATGTCGTTGCATTTGATCGCCAGATTGTCGATCTGCAGCTGTGCGTAATCTCTTTCTTTTTTATCTGAGATAAAGAACCCGAGACCCCTGTTTGCTTTATAACCGGTGGACTGGATATTGACTGCGATCGATCCGTTCAGGACCAGTGATTCCAGGTCTCTGTTCTTTGAGACATAACCCATTCTCTGGTTGAAGGCAATTTCCGGTGAAGTGACCTTCGTTCCGGACTTTGTCAGCGTGACACTTCCTGTGACGATGTCTTCCAGACCGTACAGCGCTCTTCCCAGTGTATGCATTCCGCATTCTGACAGGCCGCCGATCCCGAGGATCTCACCCTTATGAAGTTCCAGATCGAAGCAGAGCAGATCCTGCATCGTTGTCAAGTTTTCCGCTTTCAGGACCACCTCGTCGCTGTAGCCTTCCATATCGGAACGGTAGTAGTCGCCTTTGACATCACGGCCGATCATCATCTTTTTGATCAGGTCCGGATCGTATTCTTCTTTTTCGAGGGAGCCGATGATATCGCCGTCTCTCAGGACTGTCAGCGTATCGCACTTGTCCATGATCTCTTCCAGGTCATGGCTGATGAATACGACTGCTTTGTTGTCATCCGCCGCCTTTCTCATCAGTCTGTAGAGGATCTCACGTCCGCTTTCTGAGAGCGCTGTTGTTGTTTCGTCTACTACGAACATTTCAGGATCGTGTGCCATCGTCTTGGCGATCTCGATCAGCTTGCGCTGTTCCATGTTGTAGTTTCTTGTCACCCTTGCGGCGTTGATATCCGTAACTCCGATGTTCTCAAGAGCTTTCTGGGCTTCTTCGACCATCTTTCTTTTGGAAATGATCGGGCCGACCTTGAATCTGTCATAGTCACCGATGAAGATATTTTCTGCAACCGAGATCGTCGGGACCGTGCCCATTTCCTGAACGATGATACCGATACCGTTATGCAGTGCTTCCAGTGAATCCTTCGGTTTCCAGGGCTGTCCCTTGTAGAACATTTCCCCGCTTGTTGCCGGCTGGATCCCGGCGATGATGGATGTGACTGTTGATTTTCCCGAACCGTTTTCACCGATCAGGCCGCGGATCTCTCCGCGCTTGATGGTCATGTTAACGTTGTGCAGGGCAACAGTTACGCCGAAGTTCTTATTCAGGTCTTTTACCTCTACCAGAACTTCTCCTTTTTCAGCCATACGCAGCACCTCCTGAGTTTGTCTGAAGCTTATTGCTTCCTTGCACCTATAAGATAGCTTTCCGGAGCATACCCTCACTACCTCTTTCTCGATACATCAGCACCACTTTTTCGACTACTTAAAAAACTGTTAACAAAAAAACGACTTTCCTGTATCGGAAAATCGTAAGTGCTTTCATATTTGTCCTGTTCTAACGGAAAACCATGCCGTTATGAGCAATAAAGTATGGAGATCCGGTCTTTTTTCTACTTTTATATGATCTGATTTCTGATATCCCGGAACGTGATCAGCTCGATCCCGTTATGATCGATCCACTGTTTCAGACGCGGATCCGTCATCGCTTCAAGATCCCTCAGCCGGCAGATATTGAACGGCAGACGCAGCGTATCCGAATCCAGTTCACCGCAATGCGTAATCAGATAACCGTATTCATGTTTCAGGTATCCTGTTCTGTCTTCCAGGAGATAACGCAATGGATCTTCATTCAGCTGCTGTTCCATCGTTCCGTACGTATACCAGCCCATGGAAGGCATGACCGCGTCGTTCAGCTTTGCAAATTCCATGGAATACGGAATGCGGTATTCTGCAGCCAGCCTGCGTATGACTGCTTCTGTTTTCTTTGTCTGATATGCATGCGGATGCACGTAATCGGGAAGTTTTCCGACCAGCCTGATAAAGTGTTCGATCTGGGCACGGAATTCCCTGTAAAGCTGTTCACTGTCAACATGATCATTCCCGTCTGATCCGTTATCCAGCGCCCTGTTCTCTTTGATGCTCAGGAATGTCCCGTCTTCATGGCATAACGCCGGAACTTCCCCGTATCCGAGCACAGACGGTCCGTTAACCATATTCAGATCGATGCCGAATGCGATGCGTTCAAAATAAGGACTGATCCACCCGGTCACTTCTTCAGCCCATGGCATGTTGGCAAACAGTCCGGTGTTTCTCACCGGACCGTTCTGTATTGCCCTGATCGTACCGCGGGCCGTGCCCCTTGTAATACCGTAATCATCAGACTGGACCAGCAGCTTCATTTGTTCTTTTCCTTCTCTTCCGCAGGTGTAATGCCGAACTCCTTTTTATAAGAAGCAGAGAAATGCGAGAAATTGGTATAGCCCAGCTGGACCGCCACACTGGAAACTGACAGGGATGTTGTCTGCAGGAGTTCTCTTGCGGCATTCATCTTCTGCTGGATGATATAGGCTTTGATGGACATGCCTGTCTCTTTCTTGAAGATCCTGGTCAGGTAATCTTCATTCAGGTGCATCAGTTCTGCAAGGTCTTCTTTGCGGATATTGTCGCTCAGGTGTTCCTGGATGTAATTCTGGATCGTCATGGCAACACTGGATGAATTGTCGCCATCATGCTGTGATGCGTACGCTTCGCAGAATACATGCAGCATTTCCTCCATCGCTTTCTGGGAATGCATGGCTTCCGTATAAAGGAGAGATGCCTGTTCAAATATACTGTCGGTATCCACGGTATCCCTGACCGACAGCATCAATCTGGTAAAATCCCTGTGGAATGCCAACAGGACCGTATTGTTTAAGAGACCGGCATCCGCGTAGCTGTGCAGGATGGATAACGCGTCTTTTTCATAGGCTTCTGCTCCGGAGTTCGTCAGGATCAGGTTCCATCTGTAGAACTGTTCCTTATACTGGCTGTCTTTATCATTCGCGTTCTGTTCCGCATAAACGCCCTTTTTGCCCGTCACATTTGTTGTCTGGATCCTGAGCAGGTCCAGCCATACAGTTCCGGATTCCCGGGCACTGCTGAAGCTCCGGATATAAAATGCCAGTGAACACGGCATATACATATCAAACATGCTTTCCAGATAGTGCAGCCTGGATACCAGTTCATTCCTGTCCAGCACACCGCTGATCTTCCTGACAGCCAATGCGTAAATATGATGATCCATGAATGTCACGACCGAAGAGTAAGTCTTCTTTTCAAATGTATCCTGGATCGTATTGCGCAGCGCTGTCATCAGTGTATTTTCATTCCAGTCACGCATCTTTTCCGTCTGCTGGACAAGCTGGATCAGCACCAGAAAACTGTCACTGCTGAAGTCCGGGAAATCCGGCAGTTCCTGCAGTGTTGCGGCATCGATCGTGCCGGTCAGGAGATCTCTCAGCATCGCAGCATGGATCTCCGTCTGCCTGCTGGTATACGTCTTTCCGAGATCCGCCATTCTGGAATGAGAGCTTTCCATTGCGATCTCATGAATCGCCTTTTCAACCTTCTCACGGATGCGGTGATACGGCGCCGGCTGGACGATATAGTCGGAAACACCAAGGCGGATCGCTTCCTGGGCATAGGTAAAATCGGAATGGCATGTCAGAAACAGTATTTTCGTCTTGTATTCCTGTGCCCTTACCCATGTGCAGAGATCGATCCCGGTCTCCACCGGCATTTCAATATCGCACAGCATCACATCCGGAATGCCTTTGGCATAGGAAATACGTGCCTCCATGGCGTTCTGTGCTGTATCGACTTCGGTAAACCCGGCACTTTTCCAGTCAATACCCTGTGTCAGTCCGGTCAGTGTTGCCAGCTGGTCATCTACGATCAGTAATTTCATGCCTGCACCTCATTATTAACCCGTTCCATCGGGATCGTCAGATCGACTTTCGCACCGCTGCTGTTGGAGAACAGGACCGAGCACTCCGGACCGTAAAGCATTCTGAACCTCAGCAGTGTATTCGCCATTCCGATGTGATTATTTTCCTGTACTTTATTCAGATCCTGGTTCAGCAGTTTCAGCATACCTGGGTCAAATCCCGGTCCGTTGTCCTGGACCGTGATCATCGCGTATTTCTTTTCATCCAGTTCCCTGATCTTTCCTGTGATACGGATCAGCAGCGGCCCGTTCTGTTTGGTTCCGTATTTGCATGAGTTTTCCAGGATCGTCAGCAGACTGACCGGAGGAATCTCAAATGCATCCAGATTCTCATCGCAATCCGTTATCAGCATCGGTTTCAGTACCTGTCCGACACCCTGCAGTTTGATGTAGTCTTCACACATATCCAGTTCCTTCCGCATCGGAACACTGTCTTCATCAAAGTTCAATGTATACCGGAGGTTTCCGGACAGCAGGAACGCTGTCTGTTTGACGCCGTCATAGTCGCCTGTCGTTGCCATCGCGTAGATGTTTTTCAGGCAGTTCAGGAAGAAATGACGTCGGATCTGCAGACGCAGCGCATCCATCTTGGCACGCCTTGCGGTCAGCTGGTTTTCATAGGAACTGATCTTCGCGTCTTTGAGATCGTCCATCATGTCATTGAATGTTCCGGATATCTGCATCAGTTCCGTACTCTTCCTGTCAGGAAGACGCAGGTCCATTTCACCTGAACCGATCCGCTTCATGAACCCGGTCATCTCGGTCAGCGGTTTCAGGATCGACTGTCTCAGATAAAACATCGTTACGGCAAGCGACAGCACTGCCAGACCGACCATCAGGTATCCGAACATATACAGCCAGCGGAAGTCATACTGATAAGGTACGCCATAGACAACTCTCATGCCGATCAGTGTTGACTCGCTCAGCATATACTGACGCCTGTTGGACATCAGCAGATACGGTTCTTTGATGGAAGCCGGTATAGGTTCTTCTGCCTGACGGACCCAGAGATTTGAGGTCAGGTTCTCCCCTGCTTTCTGAAGCAGAACACTGCCGCTGAGATGATACACATCCATTGCCGCTGCGGCAAGCTGTTTCACCGATATGATGACCGATGCATACTTCTCATTTGCATTGATCACACGGATCAGGTAATTGCTGTCATCATATTTCCTGATGATCCAGCCGCGGTTCACACTGTCCCCGTTTGTGATAATATCCTTGACGATATCGTCAGCGTTTGTCCCTGCCTCATAAAGGACAGTACCATTCTCATCAAGAACTTCAATTGAATAGATATAACCGGTATGGCTCAGTATATCCTGTGTAAAGTATTCAACTTCCCTTAAGGATCCATCCTGATCATCCGACTGAAAACTGTTATAGCAGTGATAAAACAGGAACTCATCGACCTCTTTGATCTCATCCTGCAGACTGGACACAAACCGGTTCAGTTCGGTTTCCTGATAAGACCACTGTTCTTTTTGGAATCTGGATACAAAGTTATTCACTATGAAAAAATACAGAATGATAACAGGGATCTGAACCAGCGTTACTGCGGTCAGGATCTGCATTCTGACGGAAACTGTTCTTTTGTTTTTTGTCTCTGCTTCCATTGATTACTCCGATGGCCCGGATATTTGCAGACCGGTACATCATAAAAATATGCTGTTTTCGGATCTGATTCAGCCATTTTGGCGATTGCTGTATAACAGAAAAGCGACATCTGCACGGATCTTCTCCGTAAAGATACATGTACAGAACAATCATATCACTGCAAACGAAAACTGCAGTCATTAAAAGAACCCGGAGGATTCATTCATTCCCGGGATCTCATATGCGTCAGTTATTTATCAATTGTTTCAGACAGGACAGATATGCTTCAGCCATCAGTCTTCCACCCTTTTCATTCGGGTGCAGATGATCCCCCATATGCAGCCCCTCCCGGAAGAAGTACCCGTGTTCATCCCTGTCACGAACAGTCACTTCCTGGTCCGCCACAGCATCAAACAGATCACAGTTCCTGATCCAGTCATTGAGGGAAAGGCGCAGTTCTTCCATTTCCTGTGTGAAGACACCCATGGTCCTTGCGCATTTCAGGCGCGGAGTGATCGTCTGGGCAATGACCCTGATGTTCCGCTTCTTCAGTTCCGCTGTCATCTCTTCAACAGTACGGATGTAATTCTCATAGGAGATGATGTCCTTTGTCTTTTCGTTCAGGTAGGACACGTCATTGACGCCTAACGCAAAGATCACCGCATCAATATCAGGCAGCTCCAGTACATCCCGTTCGAAGCGGTCTGTGCCCTTCTGACCGAAGACACTGCTGAACATGCCTTCCGGCTCATACAGCAGACAGTTGCCGGCGATCCCGGAATTCAGCAGGATGCATTTCCCGTCATATTCCTGTTCCAGCATTGCAGAGAGCGGTTTCGTCCATTTGCCGAGGGCGGTGATACTGTCACCGAATGCCACGATCTGTTTTGTTTCTTCTTCTATTTCGATCTCAATGAGATCAATGGAAGGTACCGGGTTGTATGCGCCTAAGATCCTGACGGGCAGCGGCTTCCTGATCCTGACGGGGATCGTTTTTGAAGCAGTCCGGTTGCCTTTGAGCCACTTAGCCCCTTCTTCGATCATATTCATGTCATTGATGTAGCCGGCATAGAAGATGCGAATCTCGATATCGGACCCTTTCGGAATGTTCACTGCAATGTTATCAGTAAAGATCCTGCTGCCGCAGGCGATCTCGAATGACTGTTTTCCTTCAACAGTCACCGGATAAATGCCATCTGCTGTTCTGACAGTCACTGCGCCGACCGGATAAGCAGTACTGCCGAACAGGTTGTTGAACCGCATGCGGATACCGGAAGCTTTGACAGGGATATGCAGCGGCAGTACAACGGTATTGTTTTTGCCGCATGGCTTTCCTTTGTTCAATGAGCCTGTGAGTGCCTGATGCCATACAGGTGTCCAATTATTCATGCTTTGCCTCCTTTATGCGCAGCGAATGCGTCTGCTGTTGAACAGCATATAATATCGCTGTGTTCAGCAACGCTCCTGCATATCTTGTCCAGTTTATTCCAGTTGCTTTCTTTTGTGTTGAAATCAAATTCGTAGCCATGTGCGAACATCAGGAACAGCAGATCATCTTCCTCAGCCTTTGCGCTGTTGAAGCGTTCCAGTTCCTTGAACACGTTTCTGGAAATGTGCCAGCAGGTCATCGGCAGATGATACGGGTCTTCCGGAAAACGGAAGTCTGTATTCTTACCGACCGTTCTTGCGTACCGGATCCCTGCTTCTTTGAGTACTGGGATACAGGCTTCACTGCTCATGCCGTACGGGTAGGCAAAGCCGGTGATCTTCTGTCCGAACAGCTGTTCAAGGTTATTAACATCATCAATGATCTGACGCTTCATTTCTTCCCCTGAGCATTTCTTCAGGTTTTGATGAGTCAGGGTATGAGACGCGATCTCAAAGCCTTCGTACACTTTCTTAACTTCATCCTCTGGAATGCGGAAATGCGGCGCGTATTTCAGCAGGTGCCTTTTGTGAGAATCAAATGTATCATAAGGAACCTCCCTCATTCCGAGGTTTCCGATCCGTCCTTCCCATGTCTTTTCACCATACAGTCCCGAGTTCAGGTTGAATGTGGCACCCATATTGTATTTTTTCAGGATCTCAACGATCCTTTTATCCTGCTCCAGTCCGTCATCGAAGCTCCATACAAAGTATTTGCGGTACATACAGTTTCTCCTGTTCAGTGTGCCTGATAGAACGCATCCATGAGGGAATACACTTCCCTGCTTTCCGCATAATCCGGATACATGACCGGGAATACATGGACCAGTTCATGTTCTGTTCCCTTCGAATAGTTATGGAATTCATGTACAATATCGTATTCTTCCAGAAGACCGCAGAATTTCAAGGAGTCTTTTTGTATCAGGTCTTCTTCACTGGTGAACTGGATCACCGGAGGAAGTACTGCCTTTTCCAGCAGTGCGGAAGGATCCAGCAGGTATTTCCGGTACGGTGTACCTTTGTCTTTTCTGCTGCATACCTGGTTGCTGAGGGCCATCATCAGGTCTTTTCTCTGTGTATCCAGCATGATGAAGATCATTGCGGCAGCCCGGAATCTCAGGCCTGTACCGGCAATGTTGAACTCCGTCTGCAGTTCCTGACTGCTGTTAAGCGATAAGGCAAACAGCGACAGCAGAGCCCCTGCGGAGTCTCCCGAGATATACACTCTGTCCGGAGACATTCCCCATTCTGAAAGATGTATTTCAATGAATCTCAGCGCGTTCATCACATCATCGATCTGATGCCATAATGTCGTTTCCGGTATCCTCCTGTAGGAGATACTGATCACCTGGTATCCCATCTTTGCGATCTCATAGTTGAAGTGTTTGTTGACTTCCTTATAGGAGGCGAACAATCCTCCCCCATGGATATTGATCATGACGGGATCAGATGAGGAATGATCTTTTCTGCGGTAAATATCCAGCAGATGACCGCGTTCACCGTCATCGATATAGGGAATATCCGTGATCATTTCCAGTTCGGAAATATCGGGATGCTGGAGCGCAATGCGCTTCTCATCTCCTGATTCAAATACGTGCCTCCAGATCAATACACCGATTTTTGACATATGACTCACCTCCTGCAATATCTGATTTGTTCAAGCAAAGTATAGAAAACAACGATTCGTGATTATATAATTTTTATGCTGAATATATGAAATTCATGCTGATTGAGGAAAGGAATGATTCCATGGAAACAGCAGTTCATCAGATCGTACGTGATTCGGAAAACGACAGCTTCAATACTTCCCATCAGGATATCTTTCCCTACTTCCATATGATCCAAAACGGAGAAACAGAGCAGCTCATGAATACACTGGATATCCGGCTGGACCGTTCGGAATATCAGAGAAAGATCGGGAAAGACCGGAAAAAAGAACTGGAATACATGGCGGTATCCCTGGTCAATACATTTATGATCGCGGCGATCCAGGGAGGCGTATTTCCACAGGAAGCGAACTGGATCGCGGACAGGCAGCTTCAGAAGATCGCAGACTGCGGTGATATTTCCAAAGCTTCCGATATTATCAGAGAAGCTGCGTATCTGTTCTGTGAAAAGGTTAGAGCGGCAAGATCAGAAGACACCGGAAATGTCCATGTTGAAAAAGCCAGGAGATTTATACAGACACATCTGACGCAGGACATCAGTATTGAGGACATTGCGGAAGCTGCCGGCATCAGCCGCTATCACCTCAGCAGGCTGTTCCGTGAAAGATCCGGAAAGACCATCGTTGAGTATCTGAGAGATGAACGGATCTCGGCAGCGAAAGAACTGCTTGTATTAACGGATAAGAGTATTGCGGAGATCGCCCAGCTTCTGAGATTCTGTGATCAGAGCTATTTCATTGCCGTATTCCGCAGAAATACCAGTATGACACCGAATACCTACAGGAAAGCGAATGGCTGACTTAACAGAACAAACATGCGGAATGATAAAAGAGGAGACAGTTTAGCGGCTGTCTCCTCAATCGGTTTCTGATCGATATCTTTTGTCTGATGCTCAGAGATTCCAGACGGCTTCGTACGCATCAGTGGTCGCACCGATGATGTTTCCGATGCCTGTGCAGTCACCGATCTCGATGACCTTTTCCGCGCATCCATTGAGGACTTCGGAAAGTGACCTGTCCGGACGGTAGCCAAGTGCCTGTACGACCAGGTCGGCTTCGTATGTTTCCGTCTCATGCGTGACCAGGTTTTCCGCGATCACAGTGTTATCCCTGATCTCAAGTGTATTCATGGATGGATGCAGGCGGACGTTCTTCGCTTCCAGGTGTTCCAGGAGCGCAGCTTTGTTTTTATTTGCGCCGTCTCCCTTGATCCGTTTTCCGATCTCATCATCCAGTTCAAAGACACGCACATTGTTGTTTTCAGCCAGCAGTTCTGCCGCTTCAAGTCCCGTGAAGCCGGAACCGATCACGACTGCGTTCCTGCCGTTATAGCGGTCCGGTGTACGGAAGACATCCGCCGCGTGGACAACATGAGGCTGCTCAATACCTTTCAGCTTCAAAGAGATCTGCTTTCCGCCTGCAGCGATGATGACTGCGTAAGGATGGAGCTCTTCGATCTCTTTGGTATCACGTACTTCATGGTTGACGAGGATCCGTACGCCTTCCGCAAGTGCCCTTGCGGTAAACGCGTCAACGGAACGTCCCATCTTGTCCATACCGGGAGCGGTTCTCGGCAGGTCGAAGCATCCGCCGGTCCTTCCTTCTTTTTCAAACAGAGTAACGGAGAATCCTCTGCGTGCAGCCAGTGCAGCAGCTTCCAGTCCGGCCGGACCGCCGCCGATCACGACTACCCTGCGTCCGTTTCCGTCTTTTTTAAATGACTCTTCGGTATATACGGTCTCTTTGGACATTTCCGGGTTGACGGAACATCTCAGCATTTCCCCTCTGCCGCTGCAGTCGATGCATGCTCCGCAGGAAATGCAGTAGCGGATCTGGTCTGCTTTTCCGGCGGACACTTTGTTCGTCCATTCCGGATCAGCCATCATCTGTCTGCCGAGTCCGACCAGATCGCACAGTCCTTCCTCAAGCATGTATTCCGCCATGGCGGGATTCTTGACATGGTTGACTGCGATCACGGGAATACTGACGGTCCCCTTCATCTCTTTCAGCCAGGATGTACGGCAGCCTTCTTCAAAGAGCTGCGGTTCAATGAGGGTGAACTTGCAGGAATAGGTGCCTGCGCTGTAGCTGATGGCATCCGCTCCGAGGCTTTCGATGCACTTTGCCATCTGCTTTCCTTCTTCGAGTGTGATCCCGCCTTCTACGTCATCCATGACGTTCATGCGCACCGCAAGGAATACGTTCTCAGGCAGTACTGCTTTGACTTCCTCTATGATCTCTTTGAGGAAACGCATACGGTTCTCAAATGACCCGCCGTATTCGTCTGTACGGTGATTGGCACGGGGACTCAGGAATTCGTTGATCAGGTATCCATGCGCCGCATGCAGTTCAATGCCGTCTGCGCCTCCCTTTACAGCATAGGAAGCGGACTTTGCGAATTTATGAATGATCGAACGGACTTCCTCGGTGCTTAATTCCCTGGGCATCTGCAGGAATTCGTTTTCTTTGACAGCGCTCGGCGCGACCGGCTGCTGGTCATGGTTCCAGAAGGTCATTGACTGGCGTCCGGGATGGCAGAGCTGTACGGATACTTTCGCTCCGTACTGATGGCAGGCATCTGTGATCCTGCGGATACCCTCAGCATCCTCTTCTTTTGTCAGGTTGAACGCGCCGGGTTCCGCGATGCCGCAGGTCGTGTCGTCAATGGTTGCGACAGGTGTTGTGATCAGTCCCTGGCCGCCTTTTGCCCTGGCTTCAAAGTACTTCACATACGCATCGTTGATCCGGTTTTCTCCCGGTGCGAAACCGACACCCATCGGTGCCATCACTACGCGGTTTTTGACTGTAACATTGCCGATCTGAATGGAACTCAATAATTTTTCGAAAGCCATTTCTTTTCTCCTTTTTTCCGGTTCTGTATCCTTCGATCATTGTTTGTTTTTTACAGTGTTTTCTTGTGCCTGCGGACTGCCGCAAGCAGGTCCATGTTTCCATGGCCGATCTCGTGTTCAAGCACGGAAATGATCCGGTCTTTTCTTTTCAGGAAGTCCGGTCCGCTCAGATCAATTCCGGAGATCGTATGGTGCGTGATAAACGTGCAGTCACATTCCAAATGTTCGGCGAACAGCTTCAGTTCCGTCAGCATCTCCCGTTCGGACAGCGGTATGAATTCACCCCGCTCTGCCTCTTCCAGCAGCGGGGTTCCCGGGAACAGCGTCAGCCCGCCGGTACCGACCACCATGGGATGACATTGACTGAATATCTCAGCGGAATGGATGGCGTGCTCTTCACTGCGTTCTTTGCCTGCGACGCCGTTGAGAAATGTCATCCAGAACCTGACGCCTGCTTCATTCAACTTGCCGCACTGCTCCAGGATATCCTCTGCGTGATAGCCCTTATTGATCCTGTCCAGTGTCAGGTCATCCCCGCTTTCCACGCCGAGTGAGATCTCTTTCATCCCGAGAGCCTTCAGCTTTTTCAGCTGGTCCACGGATTTGTTTTGGATGTCGGTGACACGGGTAGCGGCGTAAATGTACTTCATATCCGGAAGATAGCTGTTGATCATTTCCAGGACCGGCACAAGCCTGTCGTAGCTCAGGCACAGCGGATTGGCGGACAGGAGCTGTATCGTTTCGGCATGCGGGTCGATCGCTGCAAGTTCCTGAAGATCTTCTTCGATCCATTCCTCCGGCTGCATCCCGAAGCTGACATTTCTGTACATGGTACAGAATTTGCAGCGGTTATGCGTACATCCCTGCGTGATCTGCAGCAGCGGGAACGCCGGCCAGTATGGATTGCGGTAAACAGTGTCAGTAAAATGCATCGTTTCCTCTCTCAGCAGCCGTAGCCGCGGGCAAGTTCGTTAACGATCACTTCGCAGGGATCGATCCCCTTGATCAGGCATGCGGCACTGGAAACGGTATTGATGCCGGCTTCCAGATCACCCTTAAGCATGCCTGCATAGAAGCTTCCCGTGGATGGACGGAGGTTTCCCTTCCGGTTCTCTTCGATGGCTTCCAGGGCTGTCTTGTGAGGCGTGGAACGCCATTTCAGATAGCCGTCTCCCTCTGTCAGGACGACATAATCATCTGCACCGGTATTCAGGATATCCTCCTTGACTGACAGTGCTGCACGGCATTCTTCGGAAAGAATAAAGCGTGTTCCCGCATATGCGCCTTCCGCGCCTACGCAGGCACTGGCCCTGGCCATCGCCTCATTGACGATGCCGCCTGCCGCAAGGACGGGAATATTGACAGCGTCTGCGATGATGGCTGTCTTGACGATCGTGCCTGTTTCCTCTATGGGCATGCCGCCTCCCTCATCACACCCTGTCGCGACAAGGATATCCACGCCTGCTTCTTCTGCGGCCTTTGCGGAAGCAACTGTCGGGGACATGTCCCGATAGATCACCTTGAAGCCTGCTTCTTTCCATTCCCTGATCTGATCTTTGTCAAGCGTACCGATCGCAGCCAGTACTGCTACGCCTTCTTCTTTGCACATTCTGATGGTTGCTTTGGAGAAACCTGCTGCGTCGAACGCTGATGTCATGACATTCATGCCGAACGGTTTGTCTGTCAGTTCCTTTGTACGGCGTACCATCTTTCTCATTTCTTCTGCTGTTTCTTCCGGTGTCGCTTTACCTGTTTCAAATCCGGCATTGAAGCCCAGGATGCCCAGTCCGCCGGCATTTGATACGGCAGCAGCCAGTTCGGGTGAGGTGATCCAGGTCATCGGTGCCTGTACAACGGGTTTTGTGATCCCGAGGATCTCACATACTCTGTTCATTTCATCTTCCTCCGTTATCTCTTAAAGCTCTGTTACAAATTCTTCGATCGGGTTTCTCTTGTAGTGCCATGCATTCGCATGTGCCTTTTCATTCGGATAGCCAAGTCCCAGCATCATGACCGGGATCATGTATTCCGGCAGTCCATACGTATCCGCGACGGTTTTGGAATCAAAGCCGCGGATCCAGATCGTATGAACGCCCAGTTCCTCCGCTTCATACATCATGGTCGTCGCAGCGATGCTGGCATCCTGTTCGCCGGAATTATAGTTCCGGTAATACCTGTCTCCCGGATTGCGCCATACTGTTCTGAGGTCATAGCAGACCAGGATCATCAGCGGCACATTATAGTGAAAAGCCGTAACGCTCTTCAGCTTTTCAAGTCCTTCTTCACTTCGTATGACATAAAATCTCTGCGGCTGGTAATTGCAGGCTGTCGGTACGACTCTGCCGGCTTCCAGGATCCGGTCCAGTTTCTCCTGCTCTACAGGTCTTGTATCGAAAAACCGTTCCGAATAGCGGTTGACTGCAAGTTCCAAAAAATCCATGATCTTTTCCTCTTTTCAGTTTCATCATGAGACAGCTGCTGTATGATGTAATCACACAAAAGTATGATTATGTTGGATTTTCCTACATATTCTGCATTATGATGGAAACAGGAGGCGTTACGATGGCTGACAGGACAAAACTCTGGATCGCTGAACAGATGAGAGAACTCATGAAGAAAAAACCGATCGATCAGATCCGCATTACAGAGATCTGCAGTGCTGCAGGTATCGACCGGTCTACGTTCTATTATCATTTCGAGGACAAATACGCTTTGGTAGCGTGGATCTTTTACCATACACTGGCTGACATCAATATCCTTGATATGCAGGAAGCAGCAGATTCCATGAAGCGTATGAAAAACGATATTCTCTTTTACAAAAGAGCTTATGAACAGACTACGCAGAACGCGCTGTGGGAACATATGCTGGAGTACTTTGTGGAAGGATACTCCCGTATTGCCAAAGAAAAACTGCACACAGATGTTCTGGATGTGCAGCTTGCATACAGTATCCGGCTGTATTGTTATGGAGCTGTCGGGATGTCAAAAGAATGGATCCTGGAAGACAACATTACTTCAGCGGAAACAGCGATCCGCATGATGTTCGCTTCCATGCCGGAATCCCTCCGGAAGATCTATTTCGGCACTCCGGAATAAAACGGTTATCCTGAACTGCAGGACTGCGGCTGATGCAGTCCTGTTTTCAAATCAGTGTCCGGTCTCTTTCATACGCTGCAGAAACAGCAGGAAGAAGCCGGCCAGTGTGATCAGGGCTGCTGCGGACAGGTACATAGCCTGATAGCCCAGTGCCTTTACCATAAAGCTTCCTGCCATCGGTGCCAGGGCATTGCCGATATTCTGGCCGATCTGGATCGTGGAAGTCGCTACACCGGTCCTGCTTTTATCCAGTTTCCGGATCACGTCTGCCTGCAGGGTGGGAACACCTGCCCCCTGCCCCAGCGCGTTGAACAGGCTCGCGGCGATCATGACCGCAAGTGTTTTGCCGAAACCGATCAATACCATCGCGCAGGCTGTGCTGATGATCGCCGGGATCAGGACAAAATATACGCCCTTCCGGTCATACACCTTGCCGGAATACGGACGGAATACGACCATGCATAAAGAGTAGACCGTAAAGAACAATGCAATGTTTGCGATCCCTCTCTGATCAGCCAGGATGGCAAGATATGTCGCCACCAGTCCGCTGCATCCTGAGAACAGCGCGCTCAGCAGCATGAACCCGGTAAACTCTGCCGCAAACAGATCATTGAAGCTGAACTTCTTTTTTTCTTTGAACGGTTCTTCCCGGTACGGAAGGATCGTGATCACGATCGCGCAGAGCAGAGCTGATACCGATGCCAGGATGAACACTGCGGGATAACCTGATACCTCGACGATCTTCAGTCCGATCGCAGGACCTGCAGCCTGGGCCAGGACATTCGCAAGCGCTGTATAACCAAGCCCTTCACCGATCCTGCTGGGCGGAATGAAAGCAGTCGAGAATGCCACGACTGTAACACTGTTGATCGAGAAGAATACACCTACTAGCAGGCGGAGGATGATCAGTCCCGGGATCGTTCTGATCAGTGCGTGCATCATCAGTACAGCAGCGTAGCAGATCGAGGAGACCTGCAGGATGCGCTTCCTGCTGAAGCGGTCCGACAGCAGTCCGGCAAAGGGACAAACGAACAGGGACATCAGGGACATCAGACCGGCGATCGTACCTGCCAGTGTGATATCCGGGTTCAGTGTCAGTGAAAACCTGGCTACCAGCGGATACGTCAGCTGGGCGGCAAGTCCCGAGAACATAGCCATGATGATGACAAGAATGAATTTTACTGTCCAGATCGGTTCTTTGTCAGTGGTGCTCATAATACTTCCTCACATGCGTATATGGCCATTATAGCATTGCGGTCCTGCCTTATCCTTACACTCTCATATTCATGATTTCGTCTCAGCATCATACAGAAAAACTGACAGTCTCTAAACTGGTCCCCGTAAGACGTACAGAACAATGACAGTTCTGACGGTCCTTACGAGGGCCTTTTTCTATCCGGAAAAGAGGCCATTTGGGAGGAATGCATATGGAAGAATTTAAGGAACTGAGCAGCTATGAGTACAGCAG
>JAILLA010000017.1 GCA_024693325.1 Solobacterium sp. | reverse complement strand
CTTGCTGTCTACGCTTGTCAGGCACCATTGCTGATACCATCCCAAGACTCGCTAATATCTGGCTGGTTAGGCCTTGGATATACCGGACTCCCACCGGCTAGGCTACACACCCTTGGCTGGGCGCACAACTGGAATTTGTTTCTTATCATCACGTGCTTATATTACTTTTTCAATAATCTGCTATAAGAAAAGTCTATCGCAAATGCACCCAGAGGGGCGGTGAGTACAATTGCAAGAACAGCCACAGAGAGGACTGTTGATCCGCAGGAAAAACCAAGGGAAAGCGGAATCCCTCCGATTGCAGCCTGAACAGTTGCTTTTGGCATATATGCAAACACACAAAACAGCCGTTCTTTCCAGTTCAGTCCTGTTTTCAGGAGACAAAGCAGAACTCCAATCATCCGGAATCCGAGTGCTCCGATTATTAGGACAAGTGCTCTTAAACCAACATTACCGAGATATCCCAGATCTACGGCAGCACCAACCAGTACAAACAAAAACACTTCTGCGGCAACCCAGAGCTTTCCATACTTCAGAGACAATCGCTTCGCGACAATTTCTCTTTTCTCCTGTAAGCCAATGCCAATGCACATGATTGCAATTAATGCGGAAAAAGTGATCGGACCGGGCAATGCATCTTCAATTACAACCAGCAGAAAGGAAATACTAAGGATTATCAGTACTTTTGCGGTATCCCTGATATGAAATCTCTTAAAAAAAGACGCAAGCAGAATCCCGATCAGAAGACCGATTCCGATGCCAAGCAGAATTGAAACAGGAATATTGATAAAACTGATTACTGACGCTCCGTTACCCTGCATCATGGATATGAATGTCGAAAACAGAACAATGACATAAACATCATCCACAGACGCTCCAGCAAGAATCAACTGCGGTATTCCTTCTTTCGTTCCGTATCCCTCTTCCATCAGTTTCACCATTCTCGGGACAACAACGGCAGGAGAAACCGCCGCCAGAACGGATCCCATGATGGCTGCTTCAAGTACTGTCATACCCATGCATAACGGTGCAAGCAAAATTACCCCTGCCAGTTCAAAGGATGCAGGCAAGAAACACATAAGCAATGCAGGTCTTCCAAGTTTTTTCAATCCTGAGATATCAAGTCCAAGACCAGCTCTTGTAAGAATGATGATCAATGCAATCTTTCTGAGATCAGCGGAGATTCCCAGAATACTGTCATCTAGTATATTGAGCATATACGGCCCAAGAACAGCTCCTGTAATTAACAATCCAATCAGGTTCGGCAGTTTCATTTTCTGACAGATCCATCCAGTAAGCATTCCAAAGATGAGAATCAACGCAATACTCAGCAGCATATTTATCCCTCCTCCTTCTCGCAGAAAAAAGCTGATTTCCTCTGCGAAAACATATCACAGAAGTCATCAGCCATTTACAGCGGTTCGAGTAAACTACTCAGGGAGGACTTCATCCCCTTTTGACTGAACAAACTATATCACAAGATTTTTTATTATCAAGACACTTTTCAGTCAATTCCGATTTATCGAGCATTTACAATCTCTATTATGGAGGAAAAAAGCGATCACCGCATCTTTTCTTATTACATTGCCTACTATTCGATACACAGAAGCAAAAAAAGTTTCCTAGAAGGAAATAAAACTATCCTACTAGGAAACCGACAGATGGAATGGATAGAATACAGCAGGCTGTCAACAATCAATACAGTTGATGATTTTGATGCCCTTCTGAAGGTAATAAATACATCTGACTTGATGGAGTTTCAGTATTTGGTATCAGGAGATGAATGGATGGTATCAATCAAATGAGTTGTGACCGTAATGATAAGGGGTTCTCAATGGAATCTACAGTAGCGTTGATGCAAGGGAAGCTTGAGGTTGCTTTACAAAGCTGGATTAACAAATTGTTCTGATAGATTGCTCTCATACTCCAGTTACATAACATCATCAGTGGGATTTTGAGTGGGGTTTTTACAAAAAGCTCAGAAAACATATTGGAAACAATAAATAAAAACTGATAAAAACAACGTAAAATAGCCGTTCTTGCGATTGTATAGAAGAAAACAAATCGATGTTTTAGGGTCTGCCAAGCGGCACCATGAAGGCAAATCCGCATAATTGCGGATTTTTATATATTTGTGACTCCGCACTGACTCTGTGTTAAAAATAATATATCCGGATATCCGGTTCAATACATATTATTATCCGGCATGTCCGGCATCTATCGTCACAATGAAAATATCGTTTTTTTCAAAGAGTTTCGTAATTATTAAGATCACACAGATTACCAGGAACCATAGGATTACACGTGATGGTTTGCTATAATACAATAAACTGATAAATACATGGAGATGAGTATTATGGAAAAGCATTCCTTTCAATCAATTCTCAGACTCTTCTTGTATTCCGGCCTGATCCTGGCCCTGGTCCAGTTCAATACGATTCCCGTGTCCGGCGTGGAAGATAGTCCGGAAGAACAATTTTCCGAAATCCACCGTGAGACCGAAACAGAGACTTGTGAGGAAACCGCGGTACCAACATCACCTTCTCCGGAACCAATTACCGAAGCAGTTCCCACTACTTCACCGGAAACATTCCCGGAGCCAACCTCTACAGAAACAACAGATCCTGGTGCATTACAGGAAACAATTACAAATGAAGAAAATCCAAGCCCCGAACCCGGGGAATTTTCAGCGTATATGGAGGAAGAAGTTCCGGAAACAGAGATAGAACAGACACTGGATCCGGCTGTCATTTTTGAAGAACCGGAGGATAACGAAGAAAGTGAACCTCAGGAACTGTTAGCTGAAGCTGAAGAAGACTTCCTGGATGCCGAAGAAGCAGACGATGAAACAACTGCACAGGATGAAATCTCAGCCGTTACGATCGGAAAAACAACATTCAATCCTGAAGATGACGAAATATCATGCTGGTCAAATGGCAGCGGATGGATGAATATAGCGGGACAGTATGTTGCCATGGTGAATTATGATGGCAGCGGGGAATCGATCACTTCAAACACTGATGTCCTGACGCTGGCTGTTGCAGGCATCAACAGAATCGGTGCATTGACAGGAGACTGTTCATACCGAATCGTCGGTACCGGTATCGTCCTGATCAACAGCATAGACATCGCAGACGGAAACACTATTACGCTGTATACAAACACAGCTCTCTATACCGAAGGAAGCGCTGCTGTTTTCCTGAAGCAGGATGATGACAGTTACCTGCTCATAAACGGCGGTATTACCGGCATTCTCGATGAAGAATATCACCTTGATAATATTCATCTCAGAATACCGAAAAACTCATCCCTGACTCTTAGTGTAATGAGCGTACGTACAGAAACCTGGACTCCGGAAGATTCCGAAGAACCCGAGACAAATATCACACGCTATACGGAAGATCTGCCAATTGATGTTTTGGATCCAACCCATGCAAATGGGACTGTCGAATTGCAGGATTATGCATCAAGACTGGTTTTGGGAAAGAACAGTTCACTTACTGTTGAAGACGGTGCTTCTCTAAAGCTTAATGAGATCGAAAGCAGCAGCATATACGGGTTTCCACTGACTGTTAAAGCCGTGATCGAAATACAGGGTATTCTGAACATCAATGGAACACTGGAAGGCGGTTATCTGGATATCATTGACGGCGGTAAACTAACAGATGTCAATGAGAACGATTCCTCAACTCAAGGAGGTATGCTCCTGTCTGCTGAAATCAATCTGAATCCCGGCGGAACCCTTCAGAAAGACCTGCTGCTGAAAAACAGCAGTCTCGTAATTACCGGACATCAAAACACTGCTTCCGTAAACATCGAAGACAGTGCTGTCTATTTAACGGGAACATACATTAACATTCCGGAGCTGAATGCTGCAGGTAATTCCTATGTGGGTATCGGTCGTTTTCATAAAAACGGTTCTTCAGAGTTTGCTTTTCATGAAATAGGCAATATCAATGTCAGGGATGGGGATACACTGAGTATCATAGCAAATGAACATGAATATTTAGACGTCGGCATCCGTGTGGATGACTGTTCTCTGACGATCAGCGGTTCTATTACCGGCGGTACGGTTTCCGTACTTGCCGGAATCGTCACATACACAGGAACGAACATGAATAATCTGCCTGCTGTACCGGACGGATATGCTTCCAGAGTATTGTATGTTAACGGTACTGATGAGATCACTTCCACTTTACAGCCTTTAAACATGACACAACAAGAAAGTATAACCCGTTCAGAACAAGATCAAATTCCAATATCAACGCTCTCAGTCATTGATTCACTGGTTTCATATGATATCAAAGCCCGTGAATGGCTTGCTTTAGGCGCTTACTTTTATGAGCCTATTACCAGAGTTACCGGTCAGGAATTTACCTGTGCTTCTTTTTTGGAAACATATGCACCGGATTTCAACACTGAGCCTTCAGGCGAAAATGAAATCAGTTTTGTACCTCCGACGATCGCTGTTGAAGTTATTGGCGCGGAATTGACTCGCAGGCTTTTCAGTCTCAAAGACCCGTGGACCTTCTCTCTGGAGGATGCTATCCTGATCAGGATATTGCATATTACCAGCCAGGGAGGTCAAGGAGGCAGTTCATCAACAAACACCAATACGTCATTTACCGGAAATGGTCAGATCGGCGTTCTTGATCCTGATTCACTTCAAACCGGAAACGGCAAAACCATATATGGAGAACAAAACTCAGGAGAGCCTGTTGATCCTGTACCGGTCACTCCTGAACCTGTTGAACCAACTCCGGAACCGGCTGAACCTACTCCGAAACCTTCAAAGCCAAACAATACCACAAACGATCATGACAGCTACACAGAAGAACCGGGCAATACCGTTACAGAATACGCAGCGGTTGATACTTCCAGGATACAGACAGAAAACAGAACCAATAACTATACACCTCCCATCACATATATAACCAATGATAAACCGCAGCCGGCAGCAGTTACATCCCATACAGTTCAGTTCGAAACCAATGGCGGTCCTGAGATCAAAACACAAACGATCAATAACGGTTACAAAATCGCAAGGCCAAATGACCCTAAAAAAGAAGGTTTCCTCTTTGATGGATGGTATAAAGACCCGGAATTCACCGAGCCCTTTGACTTCCAATTACCTGTAAATGAAAATCTGATCATTTATGCCAAGTGGAAAGAAAAACCGGAAGAGATGGTTTCCGAAACCATTCAGCCTTCTGAACCCGAAAAGAAACCAATGACCTGGGTTTGGATCACTGTTGCAGGACTAGGAGCAGCAGGTATCGGCACATGTCTGGTTCTCCTCCGAAAAGATGAGGAAGAATAAAACATCCGCTTCAACTCAGTAACTCCTGATCAAAAAACAGATGTAACTCACAGATCAAACAATTCTGTGAATTACATCTTTTTTCAGTTATATTTCTAATGATATTTAATTAATGATTTTTTGATCAGCGCACCAAAACTATGCTGTTATGAACGGTAATCTGACACGAGCGTGCAGCTCTTCAGTGTATAAGCAGAATCCCTGAACACTGCCTGAAACGCTTCATCACTTACAGGATTTTTTGCCAGTACATTCGCTTCCTGCTTTCCAAGATCAACTCTGCCCCAAACTCCCGGCATACTGTTCAGCAGGTTTTCTACGATCCGTGCACAGTTGCTGCACTTCATATGATCGATTTGAAGAGTATATTTGTATGGATAATGTGACGGATCCGTATCCTCAACTTTTTTCACAGAGACAGCTTCTGCAGTGCCGCAGCAGGTATTTTTTGCCTTGCCGCGAAATTTCTGAACTGTCTGCCAGAATGCATATATGATCAGCAGGAACCCTGCTGCAATGATAATCTTATCCATTTTTGATCCTTTCCTACACCAAATAAGGCTGTTTATAAAAGAGGCGGTGTCCGCCTCTTTTACTGACTTTGTGTTTTGCTGTGATGCATTTTTCTCTTTGGGCTGCCGTATTTTGTACATGAATCCGCCAACGGACAGCCAATACACTTAACACCACGTCTTTTTTCACGAACAATATATGCAACCGCAAGAGAGATTATGACCGCAAGAGCTGCCACAGCAATGAATGTAGCTAAGTTCATACAAGCCTCCCTCCAGATACATTATACCTTTTTTTAGCAAATTACTTCTGATGCAGACTATACTGCGCATCAAAGTGCGCCCTTGTCCTCTTACCGATCATAACAACTGCAAGCACCATCAATGCTACAGCGATCAATCCCGGTACGAAGGCTGTTCCAAGATGTCCTTCCGTGAACAGAGTACCGAACTGATAGATCAGGAATGCAACTGTATAACCTGTACCAAGCTGCAGTCCGATAGCACCCCACAGCCATGCCCTGCTCTTCATTTCAGAGTTCATTGCACCGATCGCTGCGAAGCACGGCGGAGTGTACAAGTTGAAGAACAGATAAGCAAGTGCTGTAACAGATGTCAGGCCCATTGTCAGTGCGACTTCATTTGCGCCGCCTGTCAGAGCAAGTTCATCGACATCAATGAACGCTGTCAGTCCATAAACGACTGCTAATGTACCAACAACATTTTCCTTTGCAATAAAACCTGTGATTGCTGCTGCCGCAAGCTGCCATACACCGAATCCAAGCGGAATAAGCAGAAGAGCAAACGGATTCGCAATCGACGCAAGGATGGATGTATTTTCCATTCCTTCTTCAACGACCTGGAATGACCAGTTGAATGTCTGCATGACCTGAACAACAGTGTTGCAGATCAGGATGATCGTAGCTGCTTTCAGGATATATGCCTTAGCACGTTCCATCATTGACTTGAACGCAAACTTCAGGCTGGGAACCTTAAACTTCGGAAGTTCAATAATGAAGAATGATTTTCTGTACTTATAACCGGTGATTGCTTTGATCAGAAGAGCGCCGAGGAAGATCAGGACAAGTCCGAAGAAATAACTCAGCGTACTTACCCAGCCTGCGCCATTGAAGAACGCACCGGCAAATAATGCGATGACCGGAATTTTAGCGCCGCACGGGATGAATGTTGCAAGCATGGAAGTAGCTCTTCTTTCTCTTTCATCACGAATCGTACGGCAGGCCATAATAGCCGGAATACCGCATCCTGTACCGATAACGACAGGAATAACAGATTTACCTGACAAACCTACTCTCTTGAAAATAGGATCCATTACAGCACTGACACGTGCCATATAACCGCAGTCTTCCAGAAGCGCGATCAGGAAATACATAACCATTACCAGCGGCAGGAAACCAACAACGGCACCGACACCGCCGACAATACCATCCGCAAGAAGCGCTGACAGGATCGGAGGGCTGTTTTCAAGCTGGCCCGCGACCCATTCCTGGAACATTTCAATATAGCCTACCAGCCAGTCAGCAACCAGCGGTCCAAGCCATGCCTGGGATACCCAGAAAACAAACCACATGACCAGTGCAAAGATCAGGATACCAAGAATCGGATTCAGCAGGATTTTATCCAAAGCATCCTGCTTATTGACTTCTGCGGACTGAACTGTTCTCTTTTCGACCTGTTTAACGATTCCATTCACGTAGTCAAAACGCTTACGGTCTTCAGCATCAACAGCTTCTTTGTTCTGAAGATCGATATCTGCCTGTAAATAAGGTGCTTTCTGTCCCTTTCCGTTCAGTGCAACAGCTTTCGCAACGACCTCACCTAATCCCTTGTTTTCAATCGCTGTTGTATTAACAACAGGACATCCAAGAAGTTTCTCAAGTTTGGCTGCATCGATCTTTGTGCCTTCCTTCAGGTTGATATCTTCTTTGTTCAATGCAACAACTACAGGAATACCTAATTCCAGAAGCTGTGTGGTAAAGAACAGGCTTCTGCTCAGGTTTGTAGCGTCAACGATATTGATGATCGCATCCGGATGTTCATCACGGACATATTCACTTGTAATACCTTCTTCCGGAGTAAACGGAGACATTGAATAAGCTCCCGGAAGGTCAACTGCAATGGCTTCTACACCATTTGTAAACTGGCCCTTGATGGGATATTCCTTGCGTCCGACTGTAACGCCTCCCCAGTTACCTACCTTTTCACTTCTGCCTGTCAAGGCATTGTACATCGTCGTTTTTCCGCTGTTTGGATTACCTGCAAACGCGATTCTCATAATTTTTCCTCCTCTGATAATATTCAAGCAGTCAAAAACTAGATCCTGATAGCTTCGGATAACAGATTATCCAGGCTGTATCTTCCGTCTTTGATCACTACGACGCAGTTTTTCTTTCCCTTTGATACGACTGTAATAGGCTCCCCACTATAACAGCCAAGGCGGAAAAGGAATGCATTCAGTTCATCATCATCAGTAACGATCTCTTTGATCAGATACGTCTTTCCGACTTCGCCTTCCATAAGATTCATACGATTGTTCTCCTTTCAATCAGACCGGATGCCATTTCTTCCCAAATAAGCAGCAAACCGGAAATCATTAACAACATTTATTGACTAAGGTGCTTCTTCTTTTGTTTTGAAGTTCATTCAACAGTTAGTTTAGAATAACTAACTACTGTGTATACTAACACCTGCTTATCGAAAAAACAAGCAATTGCAAAAAAATATACAGAATTTTAGTTACAGTATGATATCGCTCATAATATGCATGCATCCGTACTTTGCGGCAAAGCTCATAAACCATTTAATGGATTCTGTTCAACGGTCCACCAAAAAACCCGGCAGCGCCGGGTTCGTATCGTATCTTCTTATTTAACGATATTACATCAATGGCTGGAAGTAGTGGTCGTAGCCGCAACAACAGCCATCGTTTCAATGGAGATGATCAGTGACAGGATCGAACTGATGACAGCACCTTCCACTGCAGTATCATCCGGAATGTTATCAAGAACTGTCATTGCGGCCGCGAACATTCTTCTTGTTTCAGACCCGACGCCAAACACGCTGCCGAATCCTTTGATCTGTTTCAGTATCAGATCGTTGTCTATTGTCTGAAGAACAGCCTGCTCTACGGAAATTCCCGCATAGATCAAAACAGCCAGAATCGGCATGCATCTGGTGGACATTCCGATCTTATTCTCTTTGAACGCATCATACATTTCCATAAACATACCGCTCTTCTGATCAGCAGGCAGATCACTCAATGAGAGGATATGGCTGACAGTCTGGGTTTCATTCTTGGACAGCATGAAACCCGGTGATATGAGTTCATAGCATGCTTCAATATCTTCGATCTGAAAATCAATGACATCACCTTTAATTGCCATCAAAGCCGCAAAAGGCATATCATACTGATCCGTCAGGAACGGATGGTTTTCCTTCATAATCTGATAAATATTGACTGTCTGATCACAAAGCGCATCCAGGTACTCCGGCCTGATATTGTCATAAAGGATGATCGCTGTCAGGATCCGGGATTCATTTCCCAGAACAAATGAGGAACTCAAAGAATCGTATGTACTGATGATTCCTTCCAGATATTCCTCAGGATCTTCAGCAAGAGACATCTTTATAACAATCAGCAGTTCCAGATGGCCCCGGAACTCGGAAAAGATGCCGAACCGGGATTTCAGGATCTTCCTGCACGCTCTGATATGCTCCTCTTCTGCGACGACCTTATACACAGTGCAGATAAAAGCACCCATGATCTGCATATGCTGGTAATCCATTTTGAAAACAGATCTGATCGTATCAATATTAGCCGCCAACAGATTCTGATCAACACTTTGCTTCATAAATTCTCCTGTTTCTAGATGTCAGTATTCCTGCTATTACGCAGGCAATCAGCTCTTATCTATCAATAATCTGATTCTTCAGCCAGTTTCTGAAGATACTGCCTGTAAATTATATTCATGCCTTTGTATGCGATATTCGGATCATACTCATCGATCTCATCCGTCTCACCTGAGATAACTCTCCCAAGTCCGCCTGTTGCGATCACATAGCAGTCCGGATCATTCAGTTCTTTTTTCATCTGTTTGATGATGTATTCCACAGCACCGATATAGCCGTAAACTACGCCAGCCTGTATTCCTGAAACAGTATTTCTTCCGAGAACCGATGCCGGTTTTTTGATCTCAACTTCGGGGAGTTTTGCTGTCTGGCCTGTCAATGCGTTGGCACTGATTCCAAGACCCGGTGCGATAACTGTATACTCAAACACACCTTCATTGGACACATAATCAAATGTCGTAGCTGTTCCGAAGTCTACAATGATGCAGGAACGTTTTTTCGTGTAATAAGCCGCAGTCGTATCAACAAGACGGTCTGCACCGACCTGGCTCGGATAATCTGTTTTCACCTGAATACCGGTAACTGTTTCATGATTGATCATCAGCGGTTCTTTCCCGATATATTTGATAACTGCACTGTTCAGCGAATAATTGATCTTCGGAACAACCGACGAGATCACAACACCCTCGATCTCTTCTTCTTTTACATTGCAGCTATGCAGGAATGTCCGGAAACACATTCCGAACTCATCACTGGTACGAGGTGTTTTTGTAGTAATACGGAAGCTTCCGATCACATCGTCACCATTCATGAAACCCATGGCAATATTTGTATTGCCTACATCAATTGTCAACAGCATGTCTTTTATTCTCCTTTGACACAATGTCTGAAGATCTCTACAGCAGTATCATCCTTGGACAGCAGTCCCAGATCACAATCATTTTCTCCGTTAGCAGATATGATCGTCACAACATTGGTATCGACCTGGAATCCTGCACCGTCTACTTTGAGGTTGTTCGCGATCATATAATCGCAGTTCTTTTTCACCATCTTTTCCCTGGCACGTGAGATCAGGTTTTCCGTTTCCATAGTGAATCCGATCAGGATCTGTCCGGGTTTCTTCTGTTTGCCCAAAGATGCGAGGATATCCTTTGTACGTTCCAGTTCAATAGAAAGATCTCCGTCTTTCTTATGCATCTTATTATCCGCTACGTTCTTCGGTCTGTAATCCGCAACAGCTGCCGAAAGGATCATAATATCCATATCCTCTGCACGTTCCATGACTGCCTGATACATATCCTCTGCAGATACAACAGGAATCGTTGTCACTCCGTTCAGCGGATCCAGATGGTTGACACCTGCCACGATCGTTACATCCGCGCCGGCATTTCTGGCTGCCTTTGCGAGCGCAAAGCCCATTTTCCCGGAACTGTGGTTCGTCAGATAACGGACAGGATCAAGCGCTTCCTGTGTCGGTCCTGCAGTGATCAGGACTTTCTTTCCTGCCATATATTTATCCTGTACCAGCATCAGTTTGATCTTATCTTCGATCTCCGCAGGTTCAGGCATTCTGCCTTTTCCGACATCACCGCATGCAAGATAACCATCAGCACTATCCAGTACTTCCATGCCGTACTTCCTGCATTTTGCGATATTATCCTGCGTGATAGGATTTTCCAGCATATTCACATTCATTGCCGGCACGATCAGTTTCGGACACGCACTTGCCAAAAATGTTGTCGTCAGCATATCGTCTGCGATCCCGTTGGCTACTTTAGCAATGATATTCGCACTGGCCGGCGCGATCACAAAGAGATCCGCTTTCTTAGCAAGTGAAACATGATGTACATCAGGTGTGTAATCGATCGTAAACATATCTGTAACGACCTTCTGGGCACTGAGTGTCTGGAAAGTCAGCGGTGTCACGAATTCCATTGCTGCCTTCGTCATCAGAACATGTACTTCATAATTCTGCTTTTTTAAGGATGAAACAAGCGAGCAAATCTTATATGCCGCGATCCCGCCTGTCACTCCGACAAGAATACATTTATTTTCTGCCATATTTACCTGCTTTCTGTTTATATAAAATACGATAATTCCCGAAATTATTATAACAAAAACGTATGCACTCAGTGGAATGACTGGCTTTCATATCTCATTTTCCTGAAGATCAGCAAAGAATATCTGCTATCATTTTGATTAAGGAGACTGTTACTATGAAATACCTAGTCATATCAGATATCCACGGCTCCCTGAGCGGTGCTCAATGCATGATCGACGCCTATGACCACCAGAAATGCGGGCAGATCCTCTGCCTGGGAGATGTCCTGTACCATGGGCCGAGAAATGATCTGCCGGAAGACTATGCACCGAAAAAAGTCATTGATATCATGAACTCCAAATGGCATGACATTTGTGCCGTACGGGGAAACTGCGATGCGGAAGTAGACCAAATGGTTCTTCAGTTCGCATTGACTGCGGACTATCAGGTGTTCCAGCTTGGCAGCAGGCGTGTATTTATGAGTCACGGGCATGTCTACGGGCCGGATCATCTGCCGAAGATGGAAGAAGGAGACATCTTCCTGTCAGGGCATACACATGTTCCTACCGTACTGCATAAAGACGGGATCTATCTTTTAAATCCGGGATCCTCCGCTCTGCCGAAGCAGGATCATCCGAGATCCTATGCTGTTCTTGATGAGAATGGATTTACCGTTTATACAGCTGACCACCAGGAATACATGCACGTATCATTCTGATGCCAATCTGATACAGCAGGCATAAAAATCCCGCAGGAATCATTTGATCCCTGCGGTTTATTATGTCTCAATTATTTAACAGGTTCCGGCTTATGATATCTGCCGTAACGCTTCATCAGCGTACTCAGTTTTTCAGCAAGTTCAGGCTTGAGCTGACCGCCCTTCATACGCCATGTCCAGTTGCCTCCGGTTGTTGCAGGAGTATTGATCCTCGCTTCTGATCCAAGTCCGAGAACATCCTGCATTTGGATAACCGCAAGGTCAGCCGTGCTGGCCCATGCACCTCTCATCATGCCCCAGTTATAACCTTCTGTTTTATCCATATGGAAGTAATCGATGGCACGTTTAACAGTTTCTTTGTCAGATGTTTTGAACCATCCCATGATCGTATCATTATCATGAGTTCCGGCATAAACAACACAGTTCTTCGTATAATTATGCGGCAGATAATCAGAATCAGACCCGCCAAATGCAAACTCCAGTACTTTCATGCCCGGATATCCCGTTGCCTTGACAAGTTCAAACACATCAGGCGTCAGATCTCCCAGGTCCTCTGCGATCAGATCGATCTTCCCGAATTTGTTCTCCATATGCTTAAAGAAGTCAATACCGGGGCCTCTTCTCCATTCACCGTTCTTAGCTGTTTTATCACCGGCAGGAATCGCATAATACGTTGAGAAACCGCGGAAGTGATCCAGACGGAGAATATCATAGAAGCAAAGCTGATGACCGATCCTTTCCGTCCACCATGCATAATGATCCTTTTTCATCTTTTCCCAGTCATAAAGCGGATTTCCCCAAAGCTGCCCGTCAGCAGAGAATGCATCAGGCGGACAACCGGCAACATCCTTCGGGTCACCTTTGCCATCAAGCTGGAATTCATCACGGAATGACCATGCATCGATACTGTCTGAAGCGACATAGATCGGAAGATCGCCGATAATTCTGATACCCTTGTCATTGGCGTATTTCTTCATGGCTGTAAACTGCTTAAAGAACAGATACTGAACTCTGATCCAGAACAGGATCTCATCTTTCAGATCTACCTGAACTTTTTCCATTGCCTTACGTTCTTTTTTCTGGATCTCTTCCGGCCACTGTCTCCAGGACTTGCCCTTCTGGTCCTGCTTTGCAGCCATGAAAACAGCATAGTCATAGACCCACTTCTTTTCTTTTGTAAGAAATTCCAGATATGCTTTCGGTGCTTTGGAAGGCAGACGGTCAGCAGCCTTACGCAAAACAGCGAACCGTTTATTGTAAAGCAGACCATAGTCGACCTTTTCGGGATCATCGCCCCAGTTGTCATCCTGATATTCATCCGCTTCCAGCAGGCCGTCCTCCTTGAGAAGATCAAGATCGATCATATACGGATTTCCGGCGAAACTTGAATATGATTGATACGGTGAATCACCGAATCCTGTCGGACCGATCGGAAGAATCTGCCAGCAGCTCTGTCCTGCATCCGCAAGAAAGTCAATAAATTCAAAAGCTGCTTTTCCCATGGTTCCTACACCATATTCTGACGGAAGTGATGTGATCGGCATTAAGATACCTGCTCTGCGCATAATTGTTATCCCCCTGCTTTTTCAGCAAAATACATTAAATAAATTCTATGTTAATCATAATGATTCGTCAAACCCATCCAGCCAGTATTTATTGTCTGATAACATAAGTAAATGCTCATAGGTATAAATGACCCTCGGGAACAATCATATCGCCGGCCAAAACTTTGATATAAATTTCACATAAAGTATTTTTCCTTTTTTTGTTGACGGCAAAAATTGGCTATGCTATATTAATTAGGCACTCAGTGCGATGGAGGTTTAGCTCAGTTGGGAGAGCATCTGCCTTACAAGCAGAGGGTCAGCCGTTCCAGCCCGTTAACCTCCACCATGTGCCGACTTAGCTCAATTGGCAGCGCAACTGATTTGTAATCCGTAGGTTGTAGGTTCGATTCCTATCGTCGGCACCATTTGTGGAGAAGTAGCGAAGTGGCTAAACGCGTCTGACTGTAAATCAGATCCCTCCGGGTTCGGTGGTTCGAAACCGCCCTTCTCCACCATTGTGATATTTCATCCCTTAAGCGGATATTGAATAGTACCACCAATGTCCTGGTAGCTCAGGTGGTAGAGCAACTGACTTTTAATCAGTGGGTCGGGCGTTCGATTCGCCTCCGGGACACCACTTATCAATGCTGCGAGTGTAGTTCAGTGGTAGAACGACAGCCTTCCAAGCTGTATATGGGAGTCCGATTCTCCTCACTCGCTCCATATTAAAAAAAGCCGCTAAATATGCGGCTTTTTTGGTCCGTGGCAACATTTTGGCAACATTTCCATCCTTATATTTATATATAGATTAAAAAAGACCGCTCCTTTTACGGAACGGTCAAATGACTTTCGTCTTCTTTCGCATGATCTCATCATGCACCTTATCACCCATGTGGTTGAATCCCAGCCCATGGTAAGCCTGCCACAGTTCATCCATCTCCTTCTGAGCAGATTCCGGGATCTCATCTGCATCCCGGTAGTCTTCGTAGATGGTGTACATGTCGGATCTGAGCAGGGCTCCCAGGGCGATCTTGATCGACTTGTCTGTCGTCTTCCCCTTTTTGATGAGCGCCACAAGATAGCCGACAACAATGCTGATGATACTGGTGTATATTGGCGACAGATATACCCACCAGTTATTCATCTTTGGCGCCGACCTCCGGAAGCCCGGCAAGACTTGTCAGAAGGCTATAAATGCCTGCCACAACAGATACAGAAGCAACATAGGACCATTCGACCTCATCGGCTGCCATCCCTACCGTAAACATACCTAAGGCGGTCTGAGCAACAGTACGAAGCGCTCTGAGGCCTGCAGCCTTAAACCATTCTTTTGAAAACAATTCGTTCATTTCGTGATCTCCTTTTCTTTGACGTAACAGTCAAACCCTTTTGTGCTGAGTTCAAGTGCATAATTGGATGCGTTTGCTTTGACACTGAATGCACCTATCTGGACGCGGTACAGACTGGATGCAGCATCTTTTGTTATGTAACCGTTAAAGCCTTTATCGGCTAAGGTTTTCCTCATGTTCACTGCATTCTGGTATTTGGTGAATGCACCGACCTGAACACAGTACATAACCTTTCCCTGAGGCTCATCCGGATCTATCAGCGCCGCATTTATCTTTTCGGCGATATACGGGAACATGCTTCCAAGATACTGCCCAGGACAGGCTGTAGCAGCCCACCAGCGATGCATCTGGAGTACGCTTTTCTCCTTGTCCCCATCAATGAATGTGACACGGCTGATCCCGTTCCGCCTGCAGATATCCACACAGAGATCTATAGTGCGCTGCAGGCACAGATCGGACACATGCCAGCTGCCGCCAACCTTGTCATTGCTTACCTCAATGGTCACAGCTCGGCTGTCGATCGTATAGCTGGATGTTGTCCACGCCCTGTGCCTCTCCGGAACTGACTGACCGATCTTGCCGTCCACACCGATCACGTAATTCGGTGCAGCCCTCCGTGAGCTTAGCATAAACTGATCCAGATACTTCTTGGTAGTGTTCACTCCAGCTGTATGGTGGATCACGATGCGATCGATCTTCTTGTTCGTCATCGGAGTGAAATTAGGAGAGAACTGGACAATGTCCACCAGATCACTGTCCGCTCCCTGTATTCTCTGTTTTGCCATAATAGGATCTTCTTTCTTTCTGTAGAAACCGATAGCATTGCTGACCTCACGCGTGGTGCTCATCAGCAACTCGCCTTCGGACTCCAGACATGTGGATCCGCCGCTGTCCATTAGGATCAGATCCTCGGCTTCCATGCCAAAAGCCCAAGCTCTGCACTGGGCCGGTGTCAGTCTGCCTTTGCAGACAGCAAGCATAAATCTGCCGCCTTTTGTACGCAGCAGCATGCTCTGTGTATTGGATCCGTTCTTTGTTCCGACTGCGGCAGGTGATGTCCAGTTAACGGTTTCACCATGATACAGCAGGATCATCGCAGGAGAGCAGGCAAACTGTACTTCCCTGTCGGTATACCAGAAGCTGGTATCCATGCCGACTTCCGAGCTTCCATCCTTACGCAGCGCATAGTAGTACCACGCGTACTGCCTTGGCACTGACCATTCATCTATTCCGCACCGTACACCTAAAGCCATTCCGGATGCCATCACGAAATAGTTGGCATTCATCTTGGCAGTGATGTTCACACTGTCTGACTTGATGTTCTGCAGCAACTGAACGGAATACCCTGTCACGGATCCGTCTGTCTTTGCTGAAAAAAGGGAAATGGATTCACCATCTCCCTGTGTTCTTACGATAATGTCCTGACCTGCAAACTGGTCATGTATGATGATCGACATGATCAACCTCTTTCTCGTCTTGTTCTCGTCTTATGCAACTTGCCAGCAAGTTAGATTTATCGCATCATTAACGCATTTTTAACACATCTCTGCGTTAAACGGCTCGTCTTCAACACGTTAAATGCGTGTTAAACTGTCTGATCTGCAGAATATTTAGCAAAATCGCCAATCAAAATGCAAAATTTGGCATTTTGCTAAATTTCCGAAGACTTTGCAGAAATACAGGAAGGCACCCCTTTCCGGAAGGAGTGCCTTGCTTGTGCCTTTTCGGCAACAATCTGCACTATTATTTTACTCTTTACGGATATCCACCACCAGTGATGTTTACCATGGAGACCATTGCGATCCACAACAAGATCATCAGCAAGCAGGTTATACAACATAAGAATTGCTTCACATCACGGATTTATCCGATCGTCACCGTTATGCCGTATGTGTTCTGAGTTTCCGTATATGGAATCGCACCCACCGAAACTGAACTCAGACCATAGTAGCCACTGTCTGCTGTAACTGTCTGTGCAGATACAGCAGGAGTCGCTGATTTGCTCTGCAAAGACGGCTGAACATTGACTGTTGCATTCGCATAATGCAGAACATCAATGTTAGTACCATTCTGAGTAATTTGGATAGTGTTCTGCGGTGCTTCGATGTATGGATCGCACAAATATCCTGCAATTCCTGTTGATGTCCAGTTGTAATAATATATATAGGAAAATCCATCAAGATTGGGATTAACTCGATAATAAGTCAACACAATAGTTGCAGGAGTATATTCGGGATAGTAGTCGTATGTGCATGATATGCTGTTTCCATAGGCGTCACCAAGCAAATTCAATGCACCACCAGCATCAAGGATTGCTTTTACTTCTGCAAATGTTTTGTTTGCAGTTAACGTGATGTTAGGATCAGAGCCACCAACTGTCATAATTACATCAAGTACAGTTGAAACACTGACATCAACACTGGCATAATTCGTGACATCGACACCTGTACCATTCTGAGAAATGGACTTCGTTCCGCTAACAAGTTCACTCGCTGTGACTGTTACTGCCGTACCATTCTTTGTTCCTGCCGTAACATATCCTGCGGTGTTTGTAACGCTCGGAGTTACAGTGATTGAGTGATTGCTGACTGTACCTTTTGTCGCAACAGGATTGTTGATTGTGCCACTCGGCATTGCGTTGACAGTTACACTGGACAGTCCGTCATATCCACTGTCAGCAGTAATTGTCTGCTGTGATGTACTCGGATTGGCAGTTTTTGACTGGAGATGGATATCCTCTCCTGCATAACTTCCGACCACACCAAGAATAGTCACACCACTCTTGATGTTATCAGCAATGATTTTCGCCTGTTCGACCGAACTGATAGCAACTGAGCCACTTCCGTTGTGGTAACCCTGTTGGATTGTGTACGTTCCTGCCTTTGTTGCGATTGTGCCAGTGACAGCACCACGATTGACCATCGAGCCAACAGCCTCTTCACCATCTCTGCCATGAAATGTTATTCCACTCAAGACATCTGATGCTGTGACATTATCACCAGTCAGATCAATCAGTGTGTTGCCACCGTAAACGATTTTGTTGTATGCCATTTCTTTTCTCCTTTACGCTTCAATGATTGTCAGCGTACCGACATATCCGTAGTAATTGCTACCTCTTGTTCGTACTCTCACAGCAACTTCAGCGTTGGCAGTAATCTGCACATTTGTCAGATGGATGTTTTGAATGTGGTTAGACCATGAACCAGTCTCTGCCGTGCCGTATGCCGTGTCATTTAGGTACAACTGCGACCCCCATGTTCCACTCGTTGATGATCTGAAGGTTGACCAATAGACATGGTATGTGCCTGCTTTTGTACATGTAAGCGTGATAACTTCTGTATATGTTGACGACGTTGCTCTCGTTGTGGATTGTGCAGTTTGAACATTTTTGGAAGAGCCACCGCTGACATTGACTACAAGTTCAGCAAGGTTAGTCACATCGTAAGTGCCGTTTGCTGTCTTGGTTTCACTACCGCTAACAAGTTCACTAGCCGATACTGTCACGGCTGTACCTGTTTTGGTACTGCCTGTTATGTAACCTGTTGTGTTCGTGACCGATGGCGTGACAGTTACTGAGTGATTGCTCGCTGTACCTTTGGTAGCAGTAGGTGTTCCTGCTGTTCCACTCGCAACGGCTTTACTTGCCTGTGCAGAATATAATCCTGCAGGAACAGTAACAGTTGCACCTGAAACTGTCAGATCTGATGCAGTTCTCGGTGTACCTGTTGGCACAGTAACAATTACCTCATCATATAAATTTAAATTTGCCGTAGGTGTATATGTTCCGTTTTGTGTTGCAGTCAGCGTGATCATCATCGGAGATTTTTCAAGGAAAACAATATTTCCGTTTGAATAATACTCTATTGCCATGATTGAACTGCCACCACCATATACGTCAAATGTTTTATGGTCAGCGTATGTCATATACGATCGTCCCGGCAAGTAATCACTGTGTTCACCATCTACGTACAAGTCGATAATTATTGGAACGTTTAAGTAGTTTACTAATTCACTATATGTCTTATCGCTTGTAACTGTGACTGTTTCTGTTGAAGTGTTTACACTCATCGTGAACAAAATATCAGTTCCACCACCCCTAGTGAACGTCAACTCCGTGCCACCGCTGTTGGTAGCAATGATGTTGGCGCTCGTCGATTTAGGCCATTCCGCGCTCATTCAAAAGGGCCAAACTTTGATCAATTAAAAAGACCAATACATCAGTGCAGCTGATAGCTGTTACTTCAGTGATTTGGATGTTCCTGCTTCAAGGGAAATCGTT
>JAILLA010000082.1 GCA_024693325.1 Solobacterium sp. | reverse complement strand
TGTATCGTCCTTTAAAAAACGGAAACGGATCGTATTGCGGTCTTCAAGCTCTGTGGCAAGATGAGAATTGACCGGGAAATACAGACACCAGTCTTCTCCAAGGATCAGTTTATAGAGATCATCCCCCATTCGGACTTTTTCATTGAGCCTGAGGTTTCTTGTCTCGTATCCTGTACGGTTGAACAGGGAAGGGGAAAGATCCGCTTCCGTGATCGTTTCCATATCATCGATCGTGTAGGAAACAAAACCGGACACAGGAGCCTTGACCTGATTGAGCAGACCGTCATATGAATCTTCCTGTCCTCCGGCCTGGAGAAGATAGCTTTCCATATCAGCTTTGAAATTATAGACACTCTGGAAAGAACTCGGAGAAAAATTCCTTGAGAAAGAAGAGATATCTGCATTCAGATCACTGTACTCATCATCTGTGAGATTCAGCACTGTCGGCGGATGCACTGCGGCAGTTTCATCAATGGAACAAACCGTAGTCCCTGCGCCGGTCCTTGCCCCATTCCTTGCATAGTAGGTAACATATCCTGAATAGTCGGCAGGAACGATCTGTTCCGTCTTGACCGCAAGCGCGGTATAACGGTAATTGCCTGAGATGGAACCGGACGTCACTTCATAGGTCGTCACGTGCCTCGCGGTCAGATAAATGAGGACGGTGATGACCATATAGACAAATATAGCCCCGAACAGAATCGTGCCGATATTCAGCCACGAATGTCTTCTGTACGGTGTGATCTTTGAACCGGATCTATTGTCTGCTGCCAACGATACCGCCTCCGAAAAAGATAATAAAAGGGCCATCAGCGGCCCTTTCAATGCAAATCAATGCAGCTGCATGGGGGATGTCCGTGAAATAAGCAAAACTTACTCAAAGATCACCTGTTCCTGATGAGCTGCGGAAAGAAACTCTCTGGTCGTAGAAATACTGATGATAAAATCCACATGATAGGTTTCACTTAATTTGTCGATCTTGTCGAGCATCGGGTTTATGTCTTCGCCTTCAAGCCGTGAGATCTTCAGGAAGCTGTCCAGAAAGATCTGTTCAAGATCATTGTCGCGGGAGATCAGCCCGCACAGAAAGCCAATGAGCACATCACAGTTACTTATAGGAAAGTTGGTCACATCAATAAGACGTATGCGGTTGTTCAGCTCATACATATGCTGTTTGCTCTTGTCGAGATAAACAATGTTTCCGTTAGCTTCTTTAATTGCCTGATTTGCTTTATCAAGCAGGATCTTCGTCTTACCTTTTCCCTTCTCGCCGATAATCAACTGTATCATAGGTAAAAAACCTCCTTTTTGAAACGGGCCTGTTCCCTTTTCGAACAGAGCCTTACGGTTTCTCTGTTGCTTTATTGTATACTATTCACCTGCAAAACTCAACTCTGACAGTGCTAAAATACTTCTTTTCTCTTTCAGGCTGACGGGATGGCTCCAAGAACACGGTTCATATCCGAGTAGACCGTATCACGGTCTGCCGAATGCATGACCACGGCTATATAAGGATTCCCATACAGATCCTTTGCAAGAAGACACAGGCAGCCGCCGGCATCCTCCGTTGTACCGGTTTTTCCTCCCGAAATCACGACCTGATCCGGGGGCGTGCTTGTTCCGAGAAAATAATGATTCGTCGTTTCCCAGGTAACAGCCACAGCTCCGTCTTCGACATTTCGATATTCAGCATAGAAATTCTTCCTGTTGATCATATCAAGAAATGTGTCATATGACATTGCTTTCTGGAAAATCAGGTACATGTCATAGATACATGTATAATGATCGTCTGCCGTAAGACCATGGGGATTGACAAAATGTGTCCTGGTTGCTCCGATCGAGAGTGCCTCTTCATTCATCATCTCAACAAAGCGTTCCACTGATCCTCCGACATGTTCTGCGACCATCAGGGCTGCATCGTTTCCTGAAGCAATGATCATACCATACAAAAGCTGCTTCAGGGACAGAACATCACCGGTCTTGATATCACAGACGGAAGAACCAAATTCAACATTCTTCGCTGTCTCAGTCACGGTGACCATATCGTCCAGACGTCCGTATTTCAGAGCGACCAGGGCTGTCATCACCTTTGTCAGGCTTGCAGGGGAACGGGTCGTAAACATATCCTTCCCATAGATCACTTCATGCGAAGTAAGGTCAAAAAGCCCTCCGCTTAAGGCATCCATTGCTACCCGGTCCGTACCGACATCAGAATCTGCTACACACAGATCTGAAGCGAACGACTTTACCGTA
>JAILLA010000071.1 GCA_024693325.1 Solobacterium sp. | reverse complement strand
TATCCCGGAGAACGAGGTCCGACTTCGTACATATCACGATATCAGCCCCACTGTCCTTCAGTTCTTCCAGAATTTTTCTGGTCCTTCCATAAGTCTCTTCCAGCGGGTTGTAACCGTCTGTGACTGTGCCGATGATTACTTTCTGTCCGGCATATTTTCTGGGATTCCTGATCGCAGGCCACTCCTTCACATCCATGAAGGTTCCCCACTCCTCTGTATGGCCGGTAAAGCGCTTCATAAAAGAGGCGTAGCAATATTTACAGGCGTGGGGACATCCTACATAGGGATTGACTGAATAACCGCCCAGTGGTGCTTTTGACTTGGTCATCACACTCTTTGTTTCAGTATAGCCTACCTTGATCTCAGGCTGTTCCATTTCTACTGTTCCTCCCATACTCTTATAATCGCAAGGAAGTACCTGCATCATGTTTTCCTCTTAGCCGCTGGATCCTGCCTGCGAATAATAAGACCGGCATTCTCCATCCGCTCCAGCATTGATGCAAGGGATGTAACCGCCAGTCCGCACTTCTCCGGTACCATCCTGAATGGTGCACGGTCTTCCTGAAAGATGTGACCCATACAATCAATGGAAGAATGCTTTGGGATACAGCCGAAAAGGATAAAAAAGGAGGTTCCCGCACTGCTACAAGAGCATACACATAAGGTTGCTCACGGGAAACTCTCCTGAAATTAAAATATCAGACTTTGTCAAGGTTGTCAACAAAACGAAGCAATACATCATGTTCCCAAGTCTCTTGCCTGCCTCTTTCAAACGTCGATCTTGGATCCTGCTCTGTCAGTCAGCAAGGTCAGAAACACTATCCTCGGCAAGCATTTGGAACATCACAGCACCGGAACGGGAAACCCCGGGGTTGCCTCCGCTCTTTCTCGTTCGTACAGCTACCGTTTCTAAACTCACAACTCATGTTAATCACTCTGTTAAACAGGGTGACCTCCTACTGATTCAATTGTTTGTATGTCTGTATGATCAGAATCACTGAAATGAAAAAGGTAAGGATATCGGATAAGGGCATCGAGTACAGCACTCCATTCAGTCCGAAAAACAGCGGCAGCAGCAATGCAAAGCCTACACCGAACACGATCTCACGAATCATAGATAATACTGTGGAAGCAACTGCTTTTCCCATTGCCTGTAAAAAGATAAAACTGGCTTTATTCACGCAGGCAAAGATCATCATACAGAGATAGGTCCGGAAAGCCTTTATGGCGAATTCCGTATAATAGGCACTTTCATTCGCAGCGCCGAAAATATTGATCAGCGCCTGCGGGAACAACTCTACTATGATCAGTGCCACCGCTCCGACAGTCGCTTCCGCGATCAGAAGTTTTGTGAACAGTTCCTTTACCCTGGTTTTCTTCCCGGCGCCCATGTTGAAACCGACCACCGGAATACACCCTGCTGCCATACCCACAACAACAGAGATGACGATCTGGAAAAATTTCATTACAATGCCAACGACCGCCATGGGGATCTGCGCATACTGCTCCTGACCGAAAACAGGATCGAGAGCACCATACTTTCTGATCATATTGTTAATAGCTGCCATTGCAGCGACCAGAGAGAGCTGTGAGATCAGGCTGGTAATACCGAGGGTAAGAGTCTTTCGGCAGATGCGGCCTTTCACTTTAAAGTCTGCTTTTGTGGGCTTCACCAGTTTCATATGGACGATATACCATATCGCAAGGACAGCAGTCAAAACCTGTACGAGAAAAGTAGCAACCGCAGCAACCATCATGCCCCATTTGAATACAAAGATAAAAACCGGATCAAGAATGATGTTGATCACAGCACCGGCAAGGGTTGATGCCATAGCAAACCGAGGACTTCCATCCGCTCTGATGATTGGATTCATCGCCTGGCCGAACATATAGAAAGGTACACCAAGCGTAATATAGAAGAAATACTCCTGGGAATGTCTAAAGGTCTCTGCATTCACGGTTCCCCCGAACATGGCAATGATCTGATCGCTGAAGATCAGGTACACCGCGCAAAGCACCAAGCCGCTTGCGATTATCATCATGATCGAATTGCCGACGCTTTTCTTGGCGGTTTCAGGGTCATTTCCTCCAAGGCTGAGACTGACGAACGCGCAGCAGCCGTCCCCAATCATAACGGCAATCGCCAGAGCAATAACGGTAAGCGGGAACACAACTGTATTAGCCGCATTGCCGTATGAGCCAAGATATGCTGCGTTTGCGATAAAAATCTGATCAACGATGTTGTAGAGTGCGCCTACCAGAAGCGAGATGACACAGGGAATCGCATATTTCCGCATCAGCCTGCCGATATGCGCTTCCCCTAAAAACTGATTGATTTCCTGTTCCACTGTAATCTCATCCTTTCAAAAAGACAGCGTGTATCCATCAGCTGGTTTTACGCCAATGGCTACACGCTATTCTGTGTCGTAACGATATTCTTTTCAGTCCAGATAATCACCAACGGGACTCGTGTTGTACTGCTTAATGATTTTGATCATCACGGAGCCGTCGTCCTGTGTTTCCTCACTGACGATTTTGTACATCATCTGGTTTCTTTCCAGCGAGTACTTGTATTTCTGAACCTCTTCCTTGACCATCTTCACAGCGTAATCGTGTCCAACCCCATCCTTTAACATGAAGTGGAGTGTCTGACAGATACAAGCGGCTTTCACTCGTTTCATTTCGCTTTGCCTCCTCTTTTTTAAATAAAAAAACGTGCGGATTCCAACCGGACTTACGCAGTTGAAATGCCACACGTTGCATGTATTAAGTATAGATGAAAAAACGCTGAATTTCATGTGGTAATTTTTAACGAAAATATTCCGCAGTCGCTTTAGTTCCTCTTTATTTCACAAGCAATCTGCTGCTGTTCATCACCGCTTATTGACCGGTCCGCAATGAGAAGAGTCAGCCCGTTGCTCTGATATTTTTTCTCCAGCAGAGCAGCCGGCAGCGCAAAACGGTATTCTTACTGCTTTGCAAGAATCTTCAGTCCGACTATTCCTGCAACTATGAGAATGACACATACAATCTGAGGAATGGACAGTCTCTCATGAAAGAGCAGAATTCCTAAAACTGATGTGCCCACGATCCCGAAACCCGTCCACATAGCATACGCCGTCCCCAGCGGAAGATGTTTTAACGCCATCGACAGAAATACCGCACTGCCGATGTAACCGATCACGGTAATTACCGATGGAAGCAGTACCGTAAACCCGTCAGAATACTTCATAGCACATGCCCAGGTTATTTCA
>JAILLA010000068.1 GCA_024693325.1 Solobacterium sp. | reverse complement strand
TTTGCCCGCTTCGGGTTAGTCTTTTCCCACGAAACATCCGGCTTCCTTCAGATTCCACCTCACGATGGACACCCTTGCCTTCGGCTAGCGTTCCCCACTGTCAAGCACGCAACGGACTTTCACCGTCTAGCTGTCACCCATGCCGAGTACACCATTATTAAAGCCGCATGTTCACGCATGCGGCTTATTTTGATTGATAACAGAGAGGCTTGATATGTTCCCTCTTATGTAGAGGTGGGTGCCCTTGGTCGATCGTCAGGATTCCCAGCCGTACCGGGCTTTCAACACGGATGTCTCCAGTCAGAGCTCCCTTATATCACTATGTAGGAAAAATAATGGACCTCTCTGTGACTAAAACATATCATACAGAATACACACTGTACAGTCTTGACAATTATGCTTTTTTCACTTCATCTTTGATTTCAATTCCGAGGATGTCGAGCTGTGCTTTATCAACGACATTCGGTGATTCGCTCATCAGATCCATGGAGCTGTTGGTCGTCGGGAAGGCAACAACGTCTCTGATATTTTCTGTTCCCGCAAGCACCATCGTCAGTCTTTCAAGACCGATACCGACACCGCCGTGCGGAGGAGTTCCATATCTGAAAGCATCCAGGAAGAATCCGAAACGGGCTTTTGCCTGTTCCATCGTCAGTCCGATGGATTCGAATACTTTTGCCTGAAGTTCCTGGTCGTGGATACGGATGGAACCGCTCAGCAGTTCGTATCCGTTCAGGACAAGGTCATATGCACGGGAGCTGACATGTGCGGGATCACTGAACAGCTTGTCAACATCTTCTGCCTTCGGTGCTGTGAACGGGTGGTGCTGTGCGACCCAGCGGTTTTCATCTTCACTCCATTCAAACATCGGGAAGTCGGTAACCCAGAGGAATTTGTATACATTCTCAGGGATCAGGTTCAGTTCACGGCCGAGTCTGACACGCAGAGCACCGAGAGCTGCTTCGGCGATCTTTGCCTTGTCGGCTACGATCAGAACAAGATCATCATCCTGCATGCAGAGACGCTCTTTCAGAGCTTCCTTCTCGCTTTCACTGAGCGCTTTTGCGATGGAGCCGGAGATCTCTCCTTTTTCCATCTTCAGATATGCCAGTGCCTTTGCCTTGAAGCCGTGCTTGATGAAATCCTGCAGCTGATCCAGCTTTTTCCTGGAATACAGCGCAGCAGCATGTTCGAATTTCAGTGCGTCGATTTCGCCGCCGTTTTCCCTGACAGCTTTGAACACCTGGAATTCTGTGTTTTCAAACAGGTCTGTAATGTCATGGATCTCATTTCCGAAACGCAGGTCGGGCTTGTCTGTTCCATATTTCTTCATGCATTCTGCCCAGGGCATGCGTACGAATTTATCTTCCAGTTCAACTCCCTTGACGCCTCTGAAGATATCCTGCATCAGTTTTTCAACGATATGCCATACATCTTCTTCATCAACGAAGCTCATTTCGATATCGATCTGTGTGAATTCCGGCTGTCTGTCGGCACGCAGGTCTTCGTCACGGAAGCATCTTGCGATCTGGAAATAACGTTCCAGTCCGCCGATCATGAGAAGCTGCTTGTAGATCTGCGGTGACTGAGGAAGAGCCCAGAATTTTCCGTTGTAAATACGGGAAGGAACCAGATAGTCTCTTGCGCCTTCCGGTGTACTTCTTGCAAGGATCGGTGTTTCGACTTCGACAAAACCTTCCGCGTCCAGTGTGTTTCTGGCGATCATGCAGATCTTGTGACGCAGGATCATGTTGTTCTGCAGTACCGGTCTTCTCAGATCCAGGTATCTGTATTTCAGTCTGGTGTCTTCCAGTGTATCCGTGTCGTCTGCGATCGTGATCGGCGGAGTTTCCGCGGAGTTGATGATCTTCACGCTTTCGGCATGAACTTCGATCTCACCTGTCGCCAGCTTCGGGTTGTGCTGTCCGCGTTCCTGTACGGTACCTGTTACCTGCAGGATATACTCGCTTCTGACTTCCTTTACCTGCGGGCTCAGATTCTCGTCAAAGACGATCTGTACGATCCCGCTTCTGTCGCGCAGGTCAACGAATACCAGCGCTCCCAGGTTTCTTCTTCTGCTGACCCATCCGATCAGTGTTACCTGTTTCCCTGCATCGCTCAGACGCAGGGTCCCGTTTCTGCATGTTCTTTCCATCAGTTTTTCTCCCATTCTCTGATTGTTTCCGTCAGTTCTTCCAGCCTGACTGTTTTCTGTGTTTTATCTGCTGCGCATTTGACATTGACTGCGCCGTTTTTCAGTTCCTCTTCACCGATAATGACTGTGTACTTTGCATTTGCCCTGTCGGAGCTCTTGAACTGTGCCTTGAGGGATCTCGGCGTAAGGTTTGCTTCAGCAACAAAGCCGTCATGTCTCAGCTGCTGAACGACCTGCAGCGGTGTGCTGCCTGTATTTCCGAGTGAAATTACATAAATATCGGCGTTATTGGTCTCTTTCGGAGTGAATCCGTCTTTTTTTGCAAGATCGAGCAGACGCTCAAGTCCGATCGCAAAGCCCATGCCGGACATTTCGGGACCGCCGAAGTACTCGACCAGGTGATCGTATCTGCCGCCGGCAAAGATCGTTGCCTGGGCGCCGGAGTCGGGTCTTGTGGACTGTACCTCAAATACTGTGTGTGTATAGTAGTCCAGACCTCTGACCAGCCTGTCATCGACTTCATATTCGATGCCCATTCCGTCAAGTGCTTCCAGTACCTGTCTGAAGTATTCCCTGGATTCTTCATTCAGGTAATCGCTCAGACGCGGTGCTTCTTTCAGGGCAGGTTTGTCATGGTCGACTTTGCAGTCCAGGATACGCAGAGGATTCTGATGATAGCGTCTGCTGCAGTCCGGACAGAGTTCCTCCAGATGAGGCGCAAAGTGCGCTAGGAGCGCTTCCCTGTACGCAGCACGGCTTGCATCATCACCGAGCGTATTGATCTGTACCTTGACGCTGGAAATGCCCATACGCTTTACGATATCGATTCCCAGAGCGATCGTCTCTGCATCGACCAGCGGACTCTTGACGCCGATCGTTTCTACACCGAACTGTGTGAACTGTCTCTGTCTGCCCTTTTGGGGACGTTCGTGACGGAACATCGGTCCGATGTAATAGAACTTGGCGGGAAGCTCCATGGATCCGTACAGCTTATGCTGGTCAAAAGCACGGATCACTCCGGCTGTTCCTTCCGGACGGAGCGTATAGGAATCTGATCCCGGAGTAAATGTGTACATTTCTTTATTGACCATATCCGAAGAATCGTTCTCTCTGGCAAAGACGGCTGTATCTTCGAAGTAAGGTGTGCGGATCTCCCGATAACGGTACTTCTCGGTCACATCACGGATGATGTCTTCCATCTCGTGCCATGCACCGATCTCATCGGGCAGAATATCATATGTTCCACGGGCTGTCTGATAACTCATTTCATTCCTCCTCTTCTGGTAAAAAAAGCGCCCTCTTATCCAAGGACGCTGTTGGCGCGGTACCACCTTAGTTCATGACTGAGTCATGCGCTTAAGCCTTTAACGCAGGTCTGCGGACGTCCCTACTGTGTGTTCAGGACATCTTCTCGAAAGTGTCTTTCTCCGGGTTCAGACCGGTGCTTTCACCATGCCACCGTCGCTTTTCCGTCATCCGTCGGAGATCTCTTTGTCATCAAATTTACAACAGGAATTATACCCTTATGAGCCGATTTGCTCAAGTGTTAATGCGAATTCCTTTCCACAGTGATCACGGATTCTACCTTTCTGAGATTCGCGATCAGGTTCTGGAGCTGTTCCAGGTTATGAACGGAAACATTCATCTTGATCGTTGTCGTCAGGTTTTCACGGTTGACTGCCGCATTAACGGTATTCATGGGTGTTTTGAACTGTGATGTACAGGTAACGATATCGGTCAGCAGGAAGTTTCTGTCATGGGCGATGATCGTCAGGTTGCTTTCGTACTGGCGTTCCCTGTCCTCAGCATCCCATTGGACATCGATCATTCTCTGCTTCATGCCGGAGATATTCTGGCAGTCTGCCCGATGGACTTTGACGCCTTCGGTCTTTGTAATATAACCGCGGATCTCATCCCCGTATACCGGACAGCAGCACTGTGCCAGGGTGAGCTTCATCGACTCGATGCCGGGCACGATGATGCCGTTGGCAGATGTCTGCTTTTTCTTCGGTGCCTCGCGTGCGAGGATCCTTGACAGCATTTCCTCAGGCGCGCTGCGTTTTTCATTTGTCAGTTTTTCAACGACCTTGACCGGGTTGACCGATTTGACGGCGATCGCATAGAAGAGGTCATTGATATCCTTGAGCTTGAACTCCGGAAGCGCTGCTTCCAGACGTCTTTTTTCCACGTACTCATCAGGATCAAAGTTGCGCTTCTTCAGTTCTTCGATCAGCATTTTTTCGCCGGTCGGTATCTTTTCTGCTTTCTTCTCGTTTTCTTTATGCTGGAGGTAGGCACGGATCTTGTTCCTGGCCTGATTGGTCTTGACGATCTTCAGCCAGTCTTCGGACGGTCCTGTCCCCTTCATCGTCCTGATCTGGACGATGTCACCGGTATGGAGTTCGGTATTCAGCGGGACCATTGCGTCATTGACGATCGCACCGACTGCCGTATGTCCGACTTCCGTATGTACGCGGTAGGCAAAATCGATCGGTGTTGCGCCGGTCGGCAGGTCGATGACCCTGCCCATCGGCGTCATGACATAGACGCTTGTTTCAAATACGTCACGCCGCAGGGAATCCATGTATTCACTGGCGGATTCGTTATCTTCCGCAAAATCAGAGAAATCACGGAACCAGGAGAGCTTCTCTTCGATCTCTTTCTGTTCTGCCCTGGCATCGTAACGGTTGCCTTCTTTGTATCTCCAGTGCGCTGCGACACCTCGTTCAGCGACATCGTCCATATCTTCTGTACGGATCTGTACTTCAAAGATCTTTCCGTTGACGCCGATGATCGTAGTGTGGATCGACTGGTACATGTTCTGTTTCGGTACTGCAATATAATCCTTCAGTCTGCCCTGGATCGGCGGATATGTCGCATGGATATATCCGAGGATCTCATAGCAGTTGAGTTCTGTTTTGGTTACGATCCTGATCGCCAGCAGGTCCAGGATCTCATCAAACCGCTTCTGTTTGGATACCATCTTGTGATAGATGGAATACAGATGCTTTGATCTTCCGAATATGCGGAACTCGAGATGATGCTCTGTCAGAAGCTTTGTGATATCAGAGATCATCTTCTGTACGCTTTCATCACGTTCCGCTTTTTTGGCTTCGACAAGATGTGCGATGCGGTGATATTCTTCAGGATTCAGGTACAGGAAGCAGAGATCTTCAAGCTCGTTTTTGATGGCACTGATACCAAGACGGTGCGCGATCGGAGCGTATACATCCAGTGTTTCCTGTGAGATACGCTTCTGTGAGGCTTCCGGCTGGAATTCCAGTGTCCTCATATTATGAAGACGGTCTGCCAGCTTGATCAGAATGACGCGGACATCTTTTGCCATCGCAATGAAGATCTTGCGGTGGTTGGCTGCCTGGTATTCGGGATCGTTTTTGTCACGGAACTTCAGGGCACCGATCTTTGTGACCGCTTCTACCAGTTCGGCGATCTCTTCATCAAATTCCTCTGTCAGTTCTTCTTTTGTTATGCCTGTATCTTCGATCGTGTCATGAAGAAAACCGGCCGCGACTGTTTTCGGCCCGCATCGCAGTTCAGCCAGGATATATGCCACATTGTCCAGATGGATCGTATACGGATCCCCGCTCTTGCGGAACTGACCTGCGTGATGCTCATAGGCATAGTCAGCCGCTTTTGTGATCAGCGCGATACTTTCAGGATTTGTGATATATTTACTGACTTCATTCATGACATCGTCACGTGTCATAGATTTCTTTGCAGCCACTGAGCATCCCCTCCTTTCTGAATGCGGTTCATAAAAGAACCGGAGATCGCTCCCCGGTTCAGGACATCTGTTACTTGTCTGACATCACCGTTGCAGCGAATACATCATAGTCTTTCAGGTTTTCCCTCCCGGGCAGACCTTCCAGTTCGATAATGAATGCAAAACCGGCAACAACACCGCCAAGTTCTTCGATCATCTTGGCAGTAGCCATCGCTGTACCGCCTGTAGCGAGCAGGTCGTCAATGATCACAACACGCTGCCCGGGCTTGACGGAATCCTTGTGCATGAACAGTTCATTTGATCCGTATTCCAGATCATATTTGCAGGAAACTGTCTCCCTCGGAAGCTTGCCGGGTTTTCTGACCATGGCAAAGCCAAGTCCCAGTTCATAAGCAGTCGGACATCCGAATACAAAGCCGCGGCTTTCCGGACCGCAGATCAGGTCAGCTTTTCTTTCCCTTGCATATTCTGCGAGCAAACGGATCGCCTCGTGATATGCTTCAGGACTCTCTACAATCGGTGTAACATCGCGGAACATGATTCCTTCTGTCGGGAAATCTTTGATGGAAGCAATATACTGTGTAAGATCGAGAGACATATGTTCCTCCTTTTAGAACGAATGAATAAAAGTATTATACACTTTTTTATATTTTTGTTTACAGCAGATCGGTAATTTCAACCTGCGGAATGACATTTGTTTTCCATCTGTTGACGGAAAGACGGCCGAAGATGCAGCGCGGCTGGCTTACTGCGGGAGATACCGAGGCAAACAGCAGACCGTCAAATCCGCCGCTCTGGTTCAGGAAATGATAGCGTGTGATCTTCGGTGATTCGTAAATGTCACGTACGACAAGATCTTCGATCGCAAACAGCGCATCTCCAAGTTCTTTGGGCAGCGGTTCGAGCGCTTCTACATCGAGCACGTTTTCCAGCGTCATATCATCTGAGCCGATCCGGATGGCTGTTTCTTCCAGTTCTTGGAATGCAAAGCCGGCAGCGGCCATTTTATCCTGAACGTGTCTGCGGAATGAATCAAATGATTCTTCCCTGACGGACAGTCCGACAGCCTGTTCGTGGCCGCCGAAGCTTTCCAGTTCTTCGAAATCCGAGAAGAATTCAAACATATCAAATCCAGGTACGGAGCGTCCGCTTCCCTTGATCATACCGCCGCTTTTCGCCATGACCAGTACAGGTCTGTGTTCCTTGTTGGCGATCTTTCCTGCCGCAAGGCCGCAGATTCCTTCATGGAAATCATCACGGAACAGGATCGGCATCAGGGAATCATCAATCATATCTTCACACTGCCGCGTCATGACTGCGGACAGGTTCTTTCTGACCTGGTTGACGTTATCCAGCTGACGGGCATAATTGTCGATCTGCTGGTGGTCTGTGCTTAACAGGAACGGAACCAGTGTATTGACGTTTGACATATCATTCATCCGTCCGACACTGTTGAGTTTCGGAACGATCTGGAACGCAACGCTCGTACGCGTTACATAGGAACCGTTGTACAGCATTGCGGTGACTGAAGGCAGGATGCCCTGGTTCAGCAGATCCAGTCCCTTGCGGACGATACGGCGTGTCTGACGCCACAGGGGCATGACATCGCCCAGCAGCGCGATCGCGCATAATGCCGTATGTCTGTCTACTTCACCCAGCAGTGTCCTTGAGATCTGCAGTGCTACTCCTGCTCCGGACAGATAGGCGAATTCTTCTTCCATGTAATCCGGGTGGACGACCAGATCTGCTTTGACTTCCTGTTCGATCCTGTGGTGGTCTGTGACGATCACGGGAACACCGAGCTCATGGCATTTTTCGATCGCATCAAATGCACTGACACCGTTGTCGACCGTTATGATCAGACCGTATCCCTTTCGTACGGCCAGCTCGACTGTCTCCGGTTTGAGACCGTAGCCTTCTTTGAAGCGGTCCGGGATATAATAGCCGTTTTCGATGCCGAGTCTGTCCAGGATGTCTTTCATGATCGCGGTGGACGTGATGCCGTCCGCGTCATAGTCTCCGCCGACAAATACCTTTGTTTTGTTCTTCCTGCATTCCATCAGGATCTCACAGCATTTTCTGACACATTCACTCTGTGAAGTCAGGATCTCCATATCGTGGGAAAGCAGATCGCTGATCTGTTCATCGTTCAGGCCTGCTGCACAGATCAGTTTTGCGGCAGGCGATGAAATGCCGTACTTTTCTTCAAATTCCCTGCTGTCTATATTCAGTATTTTTTTTGTCATAGTTCAAACGCCAGCTTTCTGAAAACATCTCCACGTTCTTCGAAGTTCTTGAAATGATCGTAACTGCTTGCAGCCGGTGAGAGCAGGCAGATATGCCCTTCCGAAGTGACCTCGGCAGCTTTTCTGACAGCTTCCTGCAGATCCCCGACACAGTACATACGTTCATGTACGGTATGTTCTGCCAGCATTTCGTCATAGACACGTTTGCCGGATGCGTACATGAAGATCACATGCAGGTCTCTGCGCTGTGCAAGATATTCCCGCAGGTCTGTATAATCGATCCCGCGGTCCATACCGCCGATGAGAACACTGTCTGTCAGAGGCAGTGATTCCAGTGCCTTGATGCATGCCTGGCCGATCGTTGAGATCGAGTCATCCACGAACCGGATCCCTTTGTGTACTCCAAGGTCCTGCAGCCTGTGTGCCAGCGGTTCAAAGTCCCTGAGGGCATCGAGGAAGTCTGCATCTTCTACATCGTACAGATTATGTGCTGTTTCATAGGCAACTGCCATGTTGGAGTAATTGTGGGCACCGATCAGCTTTGTTTCCTTTACCTCGATCACGGCGGAACCGGCATGCAGGATGTTTCCTTCCGCATAGATATCCTTTCCGATGATCAGAGCGTCCGGACATTCTTTCTTCTGCTGCTCGAGCATGTCGCCGAGGATCACGATGTCACCCGGTTTCTGATAACGGTAGATGTGGTTTTTCGCTTCCCCGTATGCTTCAAAGCTTCCGTAGTGATCAAGATGTTCCTGATAGAGGTTCAGATAGACCGCTACATGCGGGGAGTACTCCGTGTACTCGAGCTGGTGACAGGATATCTCGAATACAGCCAGATCATCATCTTCGAAGTCATAAAGTGCGTTGAAGCACGGGATGCCGATATTGCCTACCAGATGGACGCGGTATTTTTTAGCCAGGGCAGCCGCGGTCAATGAGGTCGTCGTTGATTTTCCTTTGGTGCCGGTTATACCGATCGTACGGTCACCCAGATGCTTGAGGAACAGCTCCGTCTGTGAACAGATGTTGTCTGTTCCCATGCCCGGTCTCAGGACGATGCCCGGAGATTTCATGATCAGGTCATAGCTGCTGAAATCAGTCTCATTCTCAGGAATGCACCTTGTTCCGACGGTCGACCTTCTTGCGTCATCGAGGCCCTTTCCTCCGTCCGTGATATCGAGCGGCAGATCAGGGCACAGATGACGGATCCACTCGTATGTGGACCTTCCTTCCCGCCCGTATCCCCAGATCAGGATCCTGCGTCCTGCGAACTCATCAGTCCATGCTTTCAGATTCATAATGAATTTCCTCCAGTTTTTCCCTGACCAGCTTCCGGTATTCTTCCGGCACGAGATTATCATCATTCCATGCTTTCAGGATGCCGGTACGGTCACGGTAGTATTCATAATTCGGTGTTGAAATATATTGACGGTACAGCAGCGGCAGTTCCTTTCCTGCCTTCTGATGTGCCTTTACGGACATGCATACGGCGGTATTGATCTCTTCCCTGGAACTGCCGGGCAAGCCTTGTGACTGTCCTTCGCATATTCCGGTCTGCTGTTCAAAAAGACTCATCATATCCGGATCATTCAGCATGTCCCTTCCGAAGATCGCGTTGAGCTGTTCATCATCCAGGAATGCCGACAGCATGATTCCGACATACAGGCATCTTCCGCAGTGCGCGCACCATGTCTCTGTTTTGGCGCCGACATTGCAGGAACGGAATACTCTGTGATACTGCCGGTAATTCGAGAAGATTCCGGTGATCTGCAGTTCGCTCAAAGGTCTCAGCAGAGAGAAGCAGAGGATCCTGCGGCTCAGGTATGTTTCCGTATATGAATGGAAATCCTTTTCGAATCCGATGGTTTTGGAATACATCTGGCTCAGCGCGTCATCACCGTCTTCTTCACTGCCTGCTTCAATGGACAGGCAGATATACTTCTTGCCCCAGACGACAGCTGTCAGGTAGGCTGCGAAGGCTGTCAGGGCATTGAAAGGCGTCGTCCCGTTCAGATAGCCCTGTTTGTTGAAATCAAGCATTCTGGCGTCCAGCGTGCGTTCTGCGACGATCAGTCTGTCGCCCCTGTAGCCCGCCGCTTCAGCGCTGTGTATCGCTGACATGACGTGATTGATGACGAACGCATGATTCTCCTGTTTCATGGAAGACAGGACTTCAAGTGACACAAATGAATCTCTGCCGCCTCCGACCGGGATCAGGTTCCCGTGATATGTCCGTGTGTCGGGTCTTCCGCCGATACTGCTTCCGGCGGATCTCAGATCCATAAAGCTTTCCGTATCCGTAACGATCTCATTGGCACGGAAGAAATCACGGAGTCCGTTGAAATACAGCTTTTTCCACCATCTGATCTGTGCTTCATCAAGATATCCGGCTTCTATCACGACGGTCGGTGAACATGTCAGTTTCCAGTAACTGACAAGTTCTGCAAGTCCAAGCGAAAAAGCCGTTTCCCTGAACAGTTCCAGTTCGGTGATACCGTCACTGCCTGCCGGTTTCCGGATCAGGAAAGAAGGATTGAAATGTGACAGGTCTTCGATCTCAAAATCGAATCTCACCTGTATTTCATTCTCTTCTTCAACGATCTCATAATCATGATAATAGAAGACCTGATGCCGCTTTCTCAGCTCGTTATAGTTCATATGTCACACTCTTTTCATGTAGGCTGTTTATTACCAAAAGTATACCGCATTTCAGCACTGTCTGTTCCACTCTTCCAGAAGATCGATCACTTCTTTCAGGTCATGCCTCTCATTCTGTATTTTTGCCCGCATCGCGTCATCAGGTATGATCGTATCCTGTATGAAGCAGGAATGCATGCCTGCGGCATCGGCCGCGAAGATCCCCTGTCTGCTGTCCTCCAGTACAAGACAGTTTTGAGGACTGATCCCCAGCTTTCCGGCAGCTGTCAGAAAGATTTCCGGGTCCGGCTTGGTCTTTGTGACCATGTCGCCGCATATGATCTCGTCATATTTCAGGCCGCCTGTTACAGTGGAGATCAGAGTTTCCACATAAGATCTCCTGCTGGAGGAACAGATGGCAATTTTGTAGCCGTGCGCATTCAGCCAGGCAAACAGTTCTGTCAGCCCCGGCTTGTTCAGTCCGTCCGGTGCATACTGTTTCCAGTATTCATTGTCAAAACGCCTTCGTGACCGGACACTGAACAGTTTGTCGAATCCAGGTATGGCATGGATATATGCACGGTCTTCGTCACTGGCTCCGCCGGTGATCCTCACAAAGAAATCCGGAGGAAGCGTTACGCCGCACTGTGCGGCCTCATCTGTCCACATCTGTTGTGAAATGCGTTCTGTATCGAACATCAGTCCGTCGCAGTCAAATAATACAGCTTTGATCTCTGTCATGATCTGTTACCTCTAAACAATGAGCGGCCGTTTCCGGCCGCTCTGAATATTAAGCATTGATTCCCTTGAACGTGTATTCGTCCAGCTGTTCTTTTTCAGCTTTCTTCTTCGGCTTAGCCTTTGCCTTCGGCGTGTAGTGTGTACGGATGTACCACCATACAGTCGGAGCGACGAACAGTGAGGAGAATGTACCTGCGATCATACCTACCAGCATTGCGAAGTTGAATGTGAAGATCGATCTGCTTCCCAGAACGAGCAGGAAGATGACCGGCAGCAATGTTGAGATGGATGAGAAGATGGACATTCTGAATGTGCTGTTGAGCGCTTCGTTGACGATGTCACTGTACTTCTTTTCGCTGAGGTGATCAGAATCCTTCACTGTGGAACGGACTCTGTCGAATACGACGATCGAGTTGTTGATCGAGTAACCGATGATCGTCAGCAGAACTGAGATCAGTTCGGTGTTGACTTCAAAGCGCAGGATCGCGAATACGCTCAGTACGATGAATACGTCATGTACCAGGGCGATGAGGCATCCGAGCGCATAGTCCCATTCATAACGGAATGCGATGTACGCAAGCATTGCAACCCAGGCAACCAGTGTCAGGATGATCGCGTTGTGTACGAGTTCCTTACCGACAACAGGTGTTACGACGTTATCGCCGGGTTCTTCGCCATAGAGCTGGATGAATGTATCCTTGATCTCGCTCAGCTGGTCTGTTGTCAGTGATTCTTTTGTTGTCGCATAGACGGTCGTAGTGCCTGCAGACTGATATGAGAATGAGTCATAACCCATCGCTTCCATTTCGCTGCGTACTTCATCGACTGTGATCGCATTTTCGCTTGTCACTGTCAGTTTGGTACCGGATGCGAAGTCGATGCCGAGGTTCATGAGGCCTTTGCCGCTTGCTGCATTGAAGATCGACAGTGCAACAGCTGCTACGAAGATGATCAGTGATGTGCGGATCAGATACTTGGCCTTGCCGAGGAAGTCCTGTCTCTTGAAGCCGTAGTAGAACTGTTCTTCACCCTTGGAGAGATCCGGGATCTGTTCCGGCTTGACACCGAACCATCCCGGCTTGTTGTCAGCTACGCCGGAATTGATGAACATGTTCAGCAGCCATCTGGACAGTGCTACGTTGACGAGCAGTGTCATGATGACGGTGATGACCAGCATCGTTGCGAAGCCTTTGACAACGCCGTTTCCGAACCAGTACATGATCAGGCCGGCGATCAGTGTTGTCAGCTGCGCGTCAAGGATGGATGTGAAGGACAGCTTCTGGCCTTCCGCTGCTGCGGAACGGACAGATCTGCCTTTATAAAGTTCCTGACGGATACGTTCGTAGGTGATGATGTTTGCGTCAACAGTCATACCGACACCAAGCACGAGAGCGCCGATGCCGGGCAGTGTGAATACTGCGCCCATCAGTGCATATACTCCGAAGATCGCCCAGATGTATGCAAACAGCATGATTCCGGCGATGATTCCGGGTACCCTGTACTGATAGATCATGAAGCAGATAACTGCCAGTACGCCGAGCAGACCGGCCAGAGCGGTCGTACGCAGCGCATCGTTGCCGTACTGCGCGGAAACGACGTTGGAGCTGATCTCAGTCATCTTGACGGGCAGTGAGCCTGAATTGATCAGGTTCGCCAGTGTTCTGGCTTCTGTTTCCGTGAAGTTGCCTTCGATGATGCAGTCTCCGTTGATCTCGCTTCTGACGCTTGCGGCAGAGATGTACTTGGGTTCTTCACCCTGCGCGGACTTCTGAAGTTCTGCTTTGTATGTGTCGCCCTCTTCCCAGTCAAGCCAGATGATCATGATGTTCTCACCGTTTGTCATGGAAGATACGCGTCTGGTGATCTCGCCGAACTTCGAAGCGTCAGCGATCTTCAGGGATACGATCGGTCTGCCGTCCTGGTATGCCAGTGAAGCGCCGCCTTCCTGAACGATCGATGAATCTGACAGAAGTTCGTCGTTGATATCGCGGAATGTCAGGTTTGCTGTGGTGCCGAGCATTTCACGTGCTGTTTCCTGATCGGCAACACCGGCCAGCTGTACTCTGACGCGGTCTGTTCCTTCGACCGTGATTTCCGGTTCATTGACGCCGAGAACGTCGACTCTCTTCTGGATGCTGTTGATGACAGCGGTCATATCCAGATCCTGATTCTCGTTCAACGGCGATACCTGATACAAGATTTCGAATCCGCCCTGCAGATCAAGGCCGAGATTCAGGTTGTTCCGGATCATAGAGAATGTGGATGCGATCAGGATCGCAATTACCGCAGCCACTGCGTATATGCCGGTCAGCCCTCCCTTTTTCTTATTTGTTTCCATTGATACTACTTTCCTCCAATTACGTCTGAGAATTCCTCCAGACTGCTGCCGCGAGCCGCCGCAGCTTCCTTTGCCAGGAAACGGACGATATCCTCCGCTTTGACAGACAGGACATCGTTCACGGCAACATGCAGAGACCTGGGTGTTTTGTCGGCCCAGAGATTTCTGCAGATATACTCTTCCAGATTGCGATACGTCAATGCAGGCAGGCCGTCTCTCTGCAGCGACTGCAGTTTGATCACCATTGCCATCTGCACCTGAATGTGATTCACATTAAAACGCTCGCTTCCCATCTTTTTCTCCCGGTAACTTGTATATTATAGCAGAATCATCGCTTTTCCAATACAAATTCCTGAAGCACTTTTCCACAATTACAGTGAATGATTTTCACAGATCTCCTTGAGGAGCGTGATGAACTCTTCTTCTGTTACCGTGATCTGTTCTTTCTGTCCGTATTTACGGTAAGTGACAGTGTTGTTTTCCTTTTCCTTGTCACCGAGTACGAGGGAATACGGGATCTTGTTTGTCTGCGCTTCCCTGATACGGTAGCCGAGTTTTTCGTTTCTGTTGTCGTTATGTACGCGGAAGCCTGCTTTTCTGAGATCAAGCGCGACTTTCTGTGCATAGTCATCATGTGCTTCGATGCTGACAGGGATCAGATGGATCTGTGTAGGTGCCAGCCATGTCGGGAAGATACCCTTTGTTTCTTCCAGCAGGAAGGCTACGAAGCGGTCGATGGATCCGAGGATCGCTCTGTGAATAACGACAGGGCGTTTCTTCTGTCCGTCGCTGTCGACATATTCCAGTTCGAACCTTTCGGGCAGCTGATAGTCAAGCTGGATCGTGGACAGTGTTACATCATGTCCGATCGCGCTCTTGACCTGGACGTCGATCTTCGGTCCGTAGAATGCTGCTTCGCCAAGCGCTTCATAGAACGGAACATTCATTTCCTTCAGGACTTCTCTGAGCTGTGCTTCACTCTTTTCCCAGAGTTCATCGTTTCCGAAATACTTCTCCGTATTTCCGGGATCTCTCAGTGAGAGACGGAACTGATATTCACCGAAACCGAAGTCATGATATACATCAAGGATCAGTTTGGTAACATTCTTGATCTCGTCGGCGATCTGGTCGGGACGGCAGAAGATATGGGAGTCGTTCTGCGTAAATGCGCGGGAACGTTCGATACCTGTCAGTGCACCGCTGGCTTCGAAACGGAAGTCATTTGCGATCTCGGCGATACGTACCGGCAGATCACGGTAGGAATGGAGCCTGCTTCTGTACATGATCATGTGTTCCGGGCAGTTCATCGGACGCAGGCAGAATTCTTCGTTGTCGCGTTCCATGATCGGGAACATATCATCCTTATAGTGTGCCAGGTGTCCGGAGATCTTATAGAGCTTTGTGGAAACGACTGACGGGGTCATGACATGTACATATCCCTGCTGCAGTTCCTTGTCCATGATGTAATCGGACAGCAGGCGTCTGACAGTGAAGCCGTTGGGCAGCCACATCGGAAGACCGCTTCCGACTGTATCGGAGAACATGAACATCTGAAGCTCCTTGCCGAGCTTTCTGTGGTCTCTCTGTTTTGCGTCTTCCAGGAACTGGAGGTGTTCTTCCAGTTCTTCTGCTGTCGGGAAGCATACACCGTATACACGCTGCAGAACTTTGTTGTTTTTATCGCCCTTCCAGTAAGCGCCTGAATGTTTGATCAGTTTGAAGTTTTTGCAGAGCTTTGTATTATCTACATGAGGTCCGCGGCAGAGGTCCGTGAAATCACCCTGTGTGTACATGGAGATCTGTACGCCGTCTTCCATACGGCTGATCAGGTCAACTTTGTAAGGATCATCCGCAAACTGTGCGAGTGCCTCTTCTTTTGAAATTTCATGTCTGACGATCTTTTTGCCGTCTTTGCAGACCTTCTTCATTTCCTTTTCGATCTTGTCGAGATCGGAATCGTTCAGTGTGACGTCTCCGAGATCCATATCATAATAGAATCCCTCTTCGACGACAGGTCCGACCCAGAACTTAGCCTGCGGCCAGAGATGCTTCACTGCCTGTGCCATGACATGTGCACAGGAGTGGTTCAGCATGTGCAGTTCTTCTTCGTTTAAAAAGTCTCTCATTTTTCCATTCCTCCCATCATAAAGAAAAAAGTCCCGCCAAAGGACGAAGACTCGTGGTACCACCTTTTTTCACAGCATACGCTGCCTCTGATCCTTAACGCGGTTTACGGCGATCCCTTTCGGGCGCGGCTCACAGGTAGTATTTCCGAAACGTTCTGACAGACTCGCACCGGCCGTCTGTTCTCTGGGCAGAAACTATCAGGGAAACGTGTCCTGATCAAAGCTTTGTATGAATATTAACTCAAACAAACCGCAAAAGCAATGATAAGAGAAGCGTATGTCTAAAATATTTGCGGAAAAACCCCTGTCACGGGCTGTGATCCAACACATTCCCCGCAAAACTTTAGTTCCTGCTTCAACGACAGATAACTGCACTGCCGGCGGCAATGCCCGTCAGAGCTGACTCCGCAGGCTTGAGAAGCTGCGGCTGACCGATTCCGATGGGAACACACCGTATTGTCAGCCGGGTATTACTGGTATTAAACAGTAATGATCATTTTGTCTGATTTCTGGTGATGCATTCATATCCGATTCATGTATGGTGATCTTTTCCGGTCTGTTGTTCTTTGGCGGGAACTGATATGAAATACCATCAGTTCATTGTTCCTGCCGGGGATTTGGTTTTCATCTGCGGCTGAACATTCTGATGATCGTTTCATTCATTAAAACAAATTACCGGTCTTTGATACACAGTCCGTCAGTCAGGTGAAAACGCAATTGATGAAATTTGATCCGCTCATGATCATACCTCCTCAGTGCCGGACACGCTTTATGTCTGACACTTATATATACGGTACGTTCATGCGCAGTTCCATAAAAAAATAACAGAAATATTTTAATGATATCTCTGTTATTCAGTATTACGATAATGTTCCGCTGATCAGTACAGACCTGTGATCAATCCCAGGACTGCAAATACCGCAGCACATGCCCACAGCATATGTACGACCTGGTTTTCACCCATACCCTTCAGGACAAATGCGTAATGGATCGGGGTATAGATGAAGACCTTTTTGTGTATCGTTCTGACGGAGATCTGCTGGATCAGTACGCATAGTGTTTCTATAACGAATACACCTCCTGCAAGGATCAGTGTCAGTTCCTGTTTTTCAACCATTGCCAGGGCTGCCAGTGCGGCACCCAGGGCCAGGGAACCTGTGTCACCCATAAAGATCTTTGCCGGTTTGATATTGTATTTCAGGTATCCGAAAAGTGCGCCGAGCAGTGATCCGATGAATATGACTGCACCGTGATTTGCCTGCATGATGCCGAATACAAGATACGGAATGAGTGCGAATACCGTGCACCCTGCTGCCAGGCCATCCATACCGTCCGTCAGGTTGACTGCATTGCTTGAGCCTGTAAACATGAACAGGATCAGCAGGCTGTACAGTGCGCCGAAGTATACGGTTTTATTCAGGAACGGGATCCTGACGTCCAGAACTGCATGGCTTCTGTAGAGCCAGAAGAATATGACTGCCAGTGCCAGCTGCATCAGGAACTTCAGACCGGGTTTCAGTCCGTCATTGTTTTTCTTGACGACGATCAGGTAATCATCAATGAATCCGATCAGGCCATAGCCGGCGAATACGATCAGGATGATCGCTGTGTCGACCCTGAACTGACGAAGGAGCAGTGTTTCAATGATCGTTACGATCACCGGTACGACGATAAACAGTACGCCGCCCATGATCGGTGTCTTGGCTTTCTCCTTGTATTCCTGCAGGCTGTATTCACTGACGTTCTGATTGAAACTCAGAATCTTCAGATAACTGATCCATTTCGGCATCAGATATACAACAGCTGCCAGACTTATTACAAATGCGATCAGAATTTCAACTGCCATATCTTCCACCCCTTCATTCAAATATAACTTCGATGTCTGTTCCTCTGTTGACCATGGTTCCTGCCGGGACGGACTGGCTTGTTACCCTGCCCTCTCCCGACATGCGTATGCCGAATTCCGTAACGCTCCACAATGCTGTAACGTCTTTTCTTGTCCATCCAGTCATATCCGGCATGATGAAGCTGTTTGTGTCGGTCAGCAGGAATACCTTCTGGCCTGTAGCGACCATCGCGGTGCTTCTTGGATACTGGTCGATCACGGTATCCCCTGACCCAAGAACGATCAGGTCTGTATTCAGCCAGTCAAGCTTTTCATGTGCGTATGCCAGTGAGTGATTGATCACATTCGGCATTTCATTTGTTACGATCTCGGTGATCACCGGTTCTTCCGGTTCTTCGGTCGGTTCTTCTTCCGGCACTTCCTCTTCGGCTTTCGTGACACCTATCTTCAGGGCAACTGTTCTAAGCAGATCCTGTTGTGCCTGTGAATAATAGTGTGCGCTGGGATTATACGCCGCTTCGAACGCATAGTAAACCATAACCTGCGGATCATCGGCGGGAAGTGCGCACATCAGAGATACGATCGTATATCCTGATGCGTAGCTTCCGTTGATCGCGACCTGTGTTGTACCGGTCTTTCCCATGAGTTCGCAGTCAGGGATCCTGTACCATCTTGCAGTACCTTCATCATCATTGACGACCTTCCACATGATCTTCTGCATTTCCTTTGCGCTTTCCTCAGTGATAGGCTGTCCGGTGATCCTTGTGTCTGCCTGGTAGATGATATGGTTTGAATCGTACGGGTCACGGATCGATTCAACATAGTACGGTTTCTTCATCGTACCGTCTGTAAACAGCGCTGAATATGCCTGCATCAGCTGCAGCATGGTTACTGTTGAACCCTGTCCGTATGAAAGTGAAGCACGGTCAGCCGCATATGTGAAGTTCAGTATGCCTGATTCTTCCGGAAGACCGTCACTGTTGACAGGCTGGAAGAATCCGAATTTTTTCAGATAGTCGAGATGGATCTGAGGTGTGATCAGACTGTTCTGGATCTCCAGGGCAATCGTATTGGCGGAATAGATCATTCCGTGATCGTATGTCGTCATGCCGTAGTTTGCGCGTCCGGCATTGTAAATGCAGGATCTGCTTTCCTGTACACGGAGCGGGTTGTTGTTTTCATCTGAGATGTAGCAGTACGGTCCGCCGTATACCAGAGCATCACCGTCATAGACGCCATAGTCGACCGCTGCTGCCCAGGTAAATGATTTCAGTGTGGAACCCGGCTCGTACGGGAGCTGTGTGCCGTAGTTATTGTAGTCTGCAATATCCATAAGGTTCGGGTCAAAGGACGGTGCCTGGCCCCAGGCAAGGATCTTGCCTGTATCCAGATCCATGACGGAGCCCCAGATACGCAGCGGGTCGAAACGTTCTGTTGTTTTCACGAAGGCATCTTCCAGCGCTTCCTGGAGATCCTGGTCGATCGTCAGGTATACGTCATAGCCGTTGACGGGGCTGACGGTCTCTTCTCTCATACCAGGAAGGATATAGCCGTTTGAGTCTGCCTGGTATGTTCTGCTTCCGTCTATGCCGGAAAGATAACTGTCAAGATACAGTTCCGTTCCCATTTTGCCGATGGTCGTTCCGTTTTCGTCCGACTGGGCAAAACCGATCAGATTGGAAGCGAATGATCCGAGCGGATAGACACGCTGGATAGAGTCTGTAAATTCGATGCCGGGAAGACCGAGATCCTGGATCTTTTCCATGGTCGCCTTCGAAAGATTTCGTCCTGCGGGACCGAGCTCGGTCTGCCACAGGCCGCTTGTATTGTACTGGTTCAGGTACCCGTACAATGTATCATAGTCCGCATCAAGGATCTTTGACAGAGCCCTTGCGGTGCCTTCAACATCCTGTACATAAACGATCTTTCCGTTTACTGTCGGGCGGTCAGGCGAAAGTATGCATACGATATTGTATGTCTGACGGTCCTGAGCGATCACTGTTCCGTTGCGGTCATAAATATTGCCGCGGGTGGCTTTGAGCGTTTCATGGACCGTATTGGCACTGTTTGCATACGCGCTCAGGTCCGTGCCGGAACGAAGATGCACTTTACGGATAGATACCAAAAAAACATTAGAGGCAAGCAATAACATTACCGCTAATGTCATGATGAATAGGATGCGGACAATTCTGACCCGCTTTCTCATACTATTCTCCGTTATCCTGAGAAGTAGTAATCGTGATAATGTTGTCCTGATGCAGTTTCAGTCCGTTGTCGGAAGCGATCGTATCGATCCTTTCTCTGGTCGAGAGTGTCTGGATCTCTACTTTGGCAGCGGCGTTGGCAAGCTGGATCTCCGTGATCTTAGCTTCTACAGCCTGTTTCTGTGTACTCAGAGCATTGTTGTATGAACGCAGAAATAATGAACTTGCAAGGAACAACGTGCATGAGATGATAAAAAATACAGCTGTAAAATTAACGAGCTTTACACCTTTTTTGTTCTTTTTCTTTGCTTGTTTTGTCATTTCCCCTTACCCCTTTTTGTTTCTTTCTATCACTCTGAGTTTCGCGCTGTGCGATCTGTGGTTTACGTTCAGTTCCTCTTCCGAGGCAGTTACTGCTTTTCTGGTAACTGCTGTAAAGGAGGCCTGCTCCATTTGTGAAGCTTTAACAGGAATTTTCGGTTCCACAAATGGAGCAGAAGTCAATTCTTTGAACAGGCTTTTGACCATACGGTCTTCCAGCGAGTGGAATGTGATGACTGCGAGCCTGCCGCCTGGGGCAAGCATATCCACAGCATCCTGCAGTCCTGACCTCAGTGAGGACAATTCATCATTGACCTCAATCCTGAGCGCCTGGTATGTCTGCTTCGCAGGATGTCCTTTTTTGCGAAGGACTTTGTCCGGTAATGCGGAACGGATGATGTCGTTCAGCTGGAACGTTGTATCGACCGGTCCGTTCTCCCTTGCTTTGACGATCGCGTTTGCGATCCGTCCGGCATTTCTTTCTTCCCCGTAGCGGAAGAATATATCAGATAACTCTTTGGCACTGTATGTATTGACGACTGTCCAGGCATCGAGTTTCTGCGTCTGATCCATCCTCATGTCAAGGCGGGAATCAAATCTGTAGCTGAAGCCCCTTGCAGGATCATCGAACTGCGGTGAGCTGACGCCCAGGTCCATCATGATACCGTCTGCTTCATGGATACCATATGGCTCTAAAAGCGCTTTCATTTCACGGAAGTTCCCTTTGATCAATGTGATCCTGTCACTGTATTCCTTCAGCCGTTCAGCTGATTCAGCCAGTGCCTGATCGTCCTGATCGATTCCGTAAAGATGTCCGTGCTCCAGTTTCGAAGCAAGCAGTCCTGAGTGTCCTCCTCTGCCGAGCGTTCCGTCGATGTAGATCCCGTCGGGCTTTACATTCAGCAGATCGATCGTTTCATGCAGCATGACGCTCTGATGTTCCATCATCTCAGGAACTCCGTCAGGCTTTCAGCCACATTTTCGAAGGATTCACCGGCTTCTTCGTCATATGCATCCCACTTCTCTTCGGACCATATTTCGATGTGATCGGCTGCTCCGATAACTGCACATTTCCTGTCAATGTCTGCCGCTTTGATCAGTACCTGGGGAAGCTGTATCCTCCCCTGGGAATCAAACACGCACTCTGTTGCTTTACTCAGCAGGAAGCGGACATATTGTCTGACTTCCTTTTTTGTGGAAGGAAGCTTTTCCAGCTGCTGGACGATGACTGCCCACTGTTCTTCTGTATAGATCGTGAGACAGCCGTCGAGTCCTTTTGTAACAACAAATGTGCTGCCAAGCTCGTCGCGGAACTTTGCCGGAATGATCAATCTGTTTTTGGCATCCAGGCTATGCCTGTATTCACCCATAAACATGTGCTAAATCCCCCACTTTCCGCCACTTTCAGACACTTGATACCACAAATATACCACCAAGATATTCTGCATACAAGAAAAATAAAAATTTTCATTTGTTACATTTTCCGTCGTCCGTTTTCGGGTCCGTAAAAGGATGTGCGGCGGGCAAAAGAAAAACAGCGGTCCCCCGCTGCTGACCGGTTTCCGGCAGATACTGCACTGATATATGCCGATAAACGAAAAAAGGAAACAGGTCTGATCTGTTTCCCTTAATGCTTTATTCTGTGTAAGCGACGATCTCCGTGACCGGATATTCAGGACCGGCCCCGTCAATATCGATCTTTCCGGATGCCAGCTTTGCGCCGGTATACGCGAACACATCGCGTCCGTGGAAGATCTCCGATTCTTCTGACCAGTGATTTCCTTTGAAACGGTTGACGCTCTGGTCGATCTCGTGCACGCTTTCGATCTCAATTTCCCTGTTCACCACATCCAGAACACCGTTGTCGGGCGTCACGATATAATGTCCGCTCTTTGTTTTTGCAGCGCTGGCTTTGCGGGGGGTTCCGACACCCGGGTCGACTACGCTGACAAATACGGTGCCTGCCGGCCAGAACGGGATCACCTCACAGAGGTTTCTGCCTGCTGTTTCAACATCGAACTTCGGGACGTTGTGTGTCAGTTCAAATATCTGCAGCGTGGGATCAACGATCCTGCAGACACCTGCCATCGAGCCGGAGCTGTGGCCGCCGAAATCAGTCTGAAATACGATATATCCCATCTTACTGCTCCTCCTTGGTGATGATGATCTGCCAGTCCTTGCCGAAGCCTATATTGTATTTGCGGATGAAGTCGCCGCGGTTTATGCCCAGGCCGAGCACGCCGTCGCTGCTGTTGTAGATGACTTCTTCGCCTTCCGGTACCCAGCCGAATGAAGGATGGAAAGGTATGGTGTGCGACAGTACGAAACGGTCCTTGTTTTTGATCGAGACGAGCACCTTATCACCGGGTACGATGCCGGCGTTCTCTGCCGCTTCGATCGGAATATTCGTTTCAAGATTGCCGAAGGTATACATCATGTCCGTGACATATCCCCTGACCTCACCGGGCTTGCTGGTATAATTCAGCTTTTGGTATTTTACGATCTCCGAGACCGGATACTCTTCTCCGACCCCCTCGAAGCCGATCAGTCCCGCTGCCAGTTTTCCCGCGCAGTAAGCGAAGAGATCACGGCCGTGGAAAATGCTGACCTTTTCCGTTCCTTTGAGGCGGTTGACTGTTTCATCGATCACACGGACTGCTTCAATGCCTGGATTCTCCAGCAGCAATGTCAGCGATCCGTTGTCCGGTGATACCACATAGCTTCCATTTTTCAGAAGCGCGACACTGGCGCGTCTGGATGTGCCGACACCCGGGTCGACCACCGAGACAAATACCGTGCCCGCAGGCCAGTATCCGACCAGATGGTTCAGTGACCTTGCGGCCTTTACCACATTGAATTTTTCAACACGGTGGTTTGCTTCGTATACATACACCTCCGGATCCAGCGTCTTAATGACACCGCGCATTGCGGAGCCGCCGCCGTATCCGAAATCCGTCTGGATTACTACTGCCGGTTTCATATCACTCTTTCTCCTTTCCTGCAGGAAGAATCGTTACCTTGTATTCCGAGAAATCATATGCCGAAAGCAGTTCCGGCAGTTCCTTCTCGCAGAAACTTCCCTGATTGATGGAAATCTCCACATAATCGTTGCTGCATTCATTGAGGATCGCCTCTCCGGGTTTGACCCAGCCGAACGATTTGTGGAACATCATTTCTTTGTCATACAGGACAGAGCCCTGTTTCTCAATGATGACGCGGGCATACTCGCCTGTATTGATGCCGATCCCTTTGATCATTTCATTCGGGATCGAGATGCCTACATTACCGAAATGATCCCCGGCATCCGTTACTTCACCGACTGCCCTGCCGTTTATAACAGCTGCTTCGGGTACGTGGAAGCGGATCATCTCCGCTTTGTCATAGACAGGACCTACGCCGGCAAAGTCAATGATCCCGGATGCGAGTCTGGCAGCGGTATAAGCATATACATCCCGTCCGTGGAATGTATGATGGCTGTCCGAGCCCGGCAGTCTGTTGACAGTTTCATCGATCTGACGCACTTCCGTGATCCGGTCATAGAGATAACTCAGCGTGCCGTTGTCCGGTGTGATCACAACGCTTCCGTTGTCCATCAGGGCTGCGCAGCTGCGTCTGAGCGTGCCGACACCCGGATCGACGACCGAGACGAACACTGTTCCGTCCGGCCAGTAAGGGAATGTCGAGGCAAGGATCTTGCCGCCTCTCTGTATATCGAACTGCCTGACCTCATGGCAGAGATCGTAGATACGGATCTCCGGATCGGTCTTCACGATCACGGCAGTCATAGATGCCGGCAGTCCTGTTGAAATGCCGAAATCCGACTGCAGTACGATGCAGGGTTTCATATTATGCCCCCTTTTTGCGGATGACCACTTTGAATTCACCCGGATCAGGTTCTCTCAGGATCTTGGGCAGGCACATTTCTATGAAGTTTGCCCTGTTCAGGCCGATGTCCATATATCCGGAACTGCCGTTGAATACGACAGGCGCGCCTTCTTCTACGTATCCGAAGGAAGGCTGATATGTCATCGAATCGCGGTATACGACTGCGTCATGGTATGTGATCGTCACTTCGATCTCATCGTTCTGAACGATGCCTGTTTTCTCGAATTCATCAACGCCGATATTGAATGTAATATTTCCGAATGTCTTCAGGAGAACCGCTACCTGTCCTTTCGCCACACCCGGTCCGATCTCGGCAGGTTCGATATGGAACTGTTTCAGTTCAGCGCTTTCCATTCTTCCGCCCAGGCTTTCAAAGCCTTTGCCGGCTGCCAGATGTGCGGCAGCTCTTGCAATGCTGTATTCATCTGATCCGAAGCGGTCGGGATCGATCGTCCTGACGCTGTCCAGTCCGAATGAGTAAACGCTCATCGTGCATGACCCGTCATTGGGACCGAGCAGGATCTGTCCGCTCTTGAGCCGTACGGCACAGAGTTCTTCATCTCCGGTGTCATACAGGAATACTGTTCCTTCAGGCCAGTACGGGACTGTCGAATAAAGTGATGCCGACAGCATGCGGATATCGTTCTTGTCATAGCACAGGTTTTCAGCGGCTACATCGGTCCCTGGTGCTTCCGTTTCAATGATGCCTGTCAGCTTGGCGGCTCTGGTGGATGCCAGTCCGCAGCAGCTGTGCAGGACTACCGCGCCTTTGGCCGGCTGCAGTTTTTCAACTGTCAGCTTCCATTCCGGTCCGAATCCCAGGCCGTACTCCGTAACGGCATTGCCGCGGTTGATCGCCAGCATGACCGTCTGCATTTCCGAACTGAAGAGCAGCGGTGTTCCGACAGGAACGAATCCGAACGATCTCGCCAGCGGGATCATTTCATCAAGGACTGTCTCCCCTGCATGGTCGACGGTTACATGGAGCTCATCTCCGTACTTCATATCCGTCTGTTCAAGCCATTCGAACGGAATATTCGTACCGACCAGGCCGAAGTGATCGGATGCTTCGTTGATCATGCCTGACACACAGTAGTCTTCTTTTGCCGGTCTGATGTAGTCAGCCATCACGATACTGTCTGTGTCATAGGCAGGTCCGACGCCCTCGAAATCGATGATGCCGGCAGCCAGTCTTGCGCCGCAGTATGCGTATACGTCACGTCCGTGGAAAATATGGACTGATTCGGAACCGGGCAGACGGTTCACGGATTCATCGATCTCCCTGACCTCTTTAATCCCGAGGCGTTCTTTGACATATGTCAGTGTACCGTTGTCCGGTGTGACGATGTACTGGCCGGTCTCGGTCAGGGCAGCGCAGCTTTTTCTGGCTGTTCCGACACCCGGGTCAACAACGCTGACAAAGACTGTACCGGTAGGCCAGTAAGGCAGCAGGTACATCAGGGATTCCGAGGCGTCCAGTACATTGAACTGATCTACTGCATTATTGCCGTCGGAAACCTTCAGATCATCACAGACCATGGCGCATACGCCGTGCATCGCGCTGACGGATGCGGATCCGGTCCCGAAGTCTGTCTGTATTACTACATGTTTCATATCATCATTCCTTCCTTTACCTGTTTCTGAACCACTGAAGAATTTTGATCGTATCGATCGTATTCACATGCTGTACCTCATCCCTTGCGAGCCATGGGCACCAGAACTTAGCGGGCCATGGATCGATGATGCGGTATCTGATCACGTAATAGATCACTGCCGCAAACAGCAGTACTGTCAGGGTCCGGATGATCCTGTCAAGTTTTCCGGGTTCACGTTCGGCATACCAGGTACGCTTTTTGTTTTTTCCGTAGCCTCTCAGGTCCATTGCATTGGCGATGTTTCCGACCTTGCCGAATGCTGTGAAGATCAGCGGGATCAGCAGCAGCACGTAGTTTTTCAGGCGTTTCCATATGCCCGCCTTTTTGCCGCTCAGTTCCAGGCCGCGCATCATCATGCTGTTGCGGATGTTGACAAAGTCATTCGCGATGTCCGGGATCGTCCTGTATGCCAGTGAAACAACGGTGCAGACCTTGTACGGCAGTCCGCAGTGATTGAGTCCCGAAGCAAATTCCGATGGTGTCGTTGACAGGGCGAATGCCATGACCGAACTGAAGGATGCTGTTCTCTTGATGAATACAACGAAGATATACCACAGGAATTCCTTGGAAATATAATGACTTCCGCTTCCCTGCCAGATGATGTGTTCAGCGCCGACATTGTTGTATCCGGCTTCCGGGCTGACGGCGAACAGCATGACGTTGCCGATCAGCGTTACCGTTACGAATGTGATCGCGAATACGATCAGGATCGGTTTGTAGTTGGGCTTCATGGATACGATCTCTGCGCAGTTGATCAGCAGCAGAGGGATCAGGATACGGATATCGAATGTCCACATGATCGCGCAGATCATTGCGAGGAACAGGAATACCTTGGTAAATCCCGTCAGTTTGTGAAAGGGTGTCGGACCCGGTGTATAGTTGATGACGAACCTGTTGTTCATGCGCCTTTCACCGTCCTTTCATAAGCAATGAAGCTTTCGATCGTTTTTTCCGGATCAAGACCAAGCTTTTCAGCAAGCAGGTAGAGTGATGTCTGCTTCAGGCTGGCCTTTCTGATCGTTTCAGCATTGGAAAGGACCGTATACACTTTATCTGTATCGATCACATGACCATCGGAGAACACGATCGCGCGGTCGGTATTTTCGATTGCCAGATGCATATCGTGCGTGATGAACAGGATCGTCGTCCCGTAATCACGGTTCAGTTTGTTGACAAAATTCATGATCTCCGTGTAGCTCCTGAAATCCTGGCCTGCGGTCGGTTCATCGAGCACCAGGATGTCCGGTTCCAGGGCCATCATCGAAGCTACCGTAACGCGTTTTTTCTGGCCATAGCTGATCGAATCGACCGGCCAGTTTCTCATTTTATATAGCCCGCAGGCTTCCAGTGACTGTCTGATGCGGGCATCGATCTGATCCTGCGGCATATTGCGCAGTGTCAGGGCAAGACCGACCTCATCCTTGATCAGATCCTTGACGATCATGGTATTCGGGTCCTGCATGACATATCCGACCTGCTCGCCGATCTCCTTCACGGTCATATCAGCGGTATCTTTTCCGCAGACCTCGATCTTTCCCTTAGCGGGGCGTATAATGCCTGTCAGCAGCTTGGCAGCTGTTGATTTGCCTGCACCGTTCTTTCCGATGACAGCAATGCGTTCGCCGCGGCCGATCTCGAAGGAGATGTCCTCTACTACATTCTGACGGCCATCATAAGAATATGCAACATCCGTGAACCTGATGACCGGTTCCCGATCTGTTTCGTCTTTGACAGCCCTGTCAGCTGTAAAGAAGGCTTTCAGTTTCCGTTCATTCTCTTCCGTAAACCTGAGTGAATTCAGGTCGCAGAGATTCTCATTTCCTTCCAGGGAGCATCCCGCGTATTTCATGGCGGTGATATACAGGGGTTCCCTGATACCGTGCTGCTGCAGGAGATCCGACTTCAAAAGCTCATCGGGCGTAACATCTGCTGCAATGGTACCGTCAGCCATCAGGATGATCCTGTCGACCGGTCTGTACAGAACATCCTCCAGACGGTGTTCTACGATGATGATAGTACGGTCTTCATCCTGTGAAAGATCGTCGATCAGTTCGACTGCCGTCATTCCCATCTGCGGATCCAGTGCGGCAAGCGGTTCATCGAAGATCAGGATCCTGACATCATTCCCAAAAACACCGGCGATGGCGACTTTCTGTTTCTGTCCGCCGGACAGATTGAAAGGAACATGATCCACGAAGTCTTTCATGCCGACCATATTCAGGTTTTCATCGATCATCGGCAGCATGTCCTTCCTTTCCATCATGTCATTTTCCATAACGAAAGCAACATCTTCACCAACTGTCAGCCCGACAAACTGGGCATCGCTGTCCTGCAGGACAGTCCCTACGGAATTGGACAGTTTGAAGATTGAAGCGTTTTTCGTCTCATGCCCCGCGACTTTGCAGGATCCCGTGATCTCTCCTTCTATGGAAAAAGGGATCAGACCGTTGATGCAGTTGCACAATGTTGATTTCCCGCTTCCTGAAGCTCCGAGGATCAGGACTTTCTGCCCGGGATATATTTCCAGATTGATATCATGCAGGGTCGCTGTTTTCTGGGTCTTATATCTGAAACTGAAGTCTTTAAATACGATTGCAGGTTCTTTCATATACTTCTCCCCATGTGAAATGAATAAAGCTTCCGACAGAACGGAAGCTTTCCGGGTTTAACGGAAAGACCGGATCCGGAGATTCCGGACCTTCCGTTTTGAAACATTATTCTTCTTCCGTCAGATTGGTGCGGCTCTGATATCTGTTGGCAAGCAGCTTGATAACAGGTATGCCGATCACAACCTCAACAAGAATATTGCCGATGCTTGCCCAGAGACCCTGGAGCAGTGAAACGTTCATGTCGCCGCCTTCGAAGAAGACCGTGAAGACCTGGGCAACAACGCCGAATGCCAGAGCATTGCCAAGCAGTACACAGAGCACATAGATGACCATGTGCTTGGTCAGGAATTTTCCTTCGGTAATATATGCGCCGTAAAGCGGAAGTGCGCCGATAAACAGACCGGCGACTGCGTTCGCGATCGACCATGCCGGATACATGCCCCAGCCGCCGATCAGGTCAGCGATCACATTGCCCACGCCTGCCGCAACAGCTGCAGGAACCGGACCGTACATAGCACCGACAACGACCGGTACGATCATGGCGGTTGTCAGAGAAGTGTTCGTAAAAATAGGTATTCCCCCGTAGTTCATCAGAACGCCGAATACAGCAGCTCCGATCGCAACGGCGACGATCGTTCTGGTATTCCATGTACCGAGAAGACGTGCGCCAAAGCTCTTGTTTTCCATAAAATGGCCCTCCTTAACAAGATACATCTGAGTATACCACTTAATGACTTTCATTTCCGTATAAATGTTCCGTTTGCCGGCTGAAAGCGGATTTCTTCAATGAAAACGAGCCTGTATTTGTTGCAGGCAAAAAGAAAACAGCTGACCTGCAGCTGTATATCTTTCAAATCAGAATTCCTTCTTACGCGTTCTTGGCTGCTTTGCCTGTAGAACCGCAGTTAGGGCATGCATGATGCGGAAGCTTCATTGCGCCGCATGTCGGGCACTTAACCAGGGTCGGAGCTGTTAACTTGTAATGTGTTCTTCTCTTATCCCTTCTTGTGCTGGAATTCCTTCTCTGCTGTACTGCCATCTGCCTGACACCTCCTACTCTTCTTCTTTATATTCCATGAGTTTTGCCAGGCGCGGATCGATCCGACTCTCCCGGTCTCTCAGATAAGCTTCTTCCGTTATGACTGCCCAGCCGTCACCGTGCGGGTAATCATCTTCCGAAGCATTTGTCACCTGGAGCGGTACCTCCATGATAATTGCGTCAATAATCGCAGGCATCAGCTCGATGACATCATCCGTAACGTCACGGATGTTTTCATCATCCGTCTTATGAAAGGAATAGGTTTCCTCGCTTTCCGTTTCAAACGGGTGCTCGATTTCTTCCCCGGTGATCGCGTCGGGAAGCAGCATCGTTCCCGTTACACGGATCACAGCGTAGAAGAGATCGTCATGTTCGTCCAGATAGCCTGTTGCGGCTGCGTGGACATCACGGACACTGTTGATCAGAGAGAATCCTTCGAACACGCTGCTGTCTATTACCACATCTTCTTCAGCGGTAAGATTCTGTGAACGTGCTGCCTGTATCTCTGCTTTGGTCCATCTCACGAGTAAATCTCCTTAACCGTTAACGTGTTAAATTATAGCAAACCACAAATCAAAGTCAATGATTGATACTTTCACAAAGTGCATCTTCAGGCACTTTTTTCATTCAGCCATGCCAGGATGTCAGCGTAAACCTTTTCTGCGTCCGTTTCATTCAGGATTTCGTGGCGCATATGCTCATAAACCTTGCACGAAATGTTCTCATACCCTGCTTTTCTCAGTGTTTCGATCGAATCGTTCAGGCCTTCGGAACCGCCTGTGCAGGGGTCGTCAATACCGCTGAAGAACGCGATCGGCAGATCTTTGTCGGCATGTACATATCTGCCGGGTTCTGCCATGCGGATCAGTCCGGTCAGTTCGTCGATATATCCCTGGACCGTGAACGGGAAGCCGTTCAGCGGATCTGCCAGATAATTCCTCACATTCTCTTCGTTGTAGCTCAGCCAGTCTACGCCGGTGCGCGGGTTCTCGATCCCGTTGTTGAAATTGCCTGTCACAAGCTGGTCGAGCATTTTGCTGTAGCCCTTCGGCCCTTTGACTGCCCTGACTGCCATAGCAAGGCCCATTCCTGCTTTGGCTGCCGGATTGTAATTCGGCGCTCCGGTCAGGATGACGCCTGAGGGTGCGTCGTGTTCCTGCATCCAGGTCCTGGCGACGATCGTACCCATGGAATGTCCCATCATAAAGAAAGGAACACCCGGGAATTCCTGCTTTGTCAGTTCAGCAACCTTTTCGGCACTCCAGATCAGCTGGTCCCAGCCGTTCTCATCGCCGAAATAACCGAGCACTTCATTCTCGGCAGTTTCTCCGTGACCCGGCAGATCAAAAGTAACAACGCCGTATCCGTTTTCTCTCAGATACTGGGCGAATTTTTCATAACGTGTGCGATGCTCCTGCATCCCGTGAATGATCTCCACACAGCCCTTCACTTCTCCCGTCGGGCGGTAAATTGTAATTCCTAACGTATGGCTCATACAAATCACAACTCCTTCTGATATTATTGTAGCATAGTCAAAACACAGCGGCGGAGGTGAACACGATGAAAGCTTGCGGAATTATCGCCGAATACAATCCGTTTCATAAAGGCCATATCTACCAGATCACAGAAACAAGAAAAAAGACCGGATGCGATGTCATGATCGCTGTCATGTCCGGCCATTTTACGCAGCGCGGTGAGCCTGCGGTCATAGATAAATGGAGCAGAGCGGAAGCTGCCGTGCGCGACGGCATCGACCTGGTCCTTGAGCTTCCTTATATCCATGCGGTCCAGTCGGCTTCCCACTTTGCCAAGGGCGGTGTTGAGGTGCTGAAGAAAGCAGGCATCTCATATCTTTCGTTCGGAAGCGAATGCGGCAACCTGGAGAATCTCCGGGAGATCGCCGAGACGCCGGTCAATCCGGATCATCTGCATCAGTCCCTGTCTGCCGGGATGAGCTTTCCGAAGGCATACAGCCTTCTGACCGGTGAGATGCTGCCGAATGATATCCTGGCAGTATGCTATCTGAAACAGCTGATGGATACGGACATTGAGCCGGTCCTGATCCCCCGTACCTCCTCCTACAACGATGATGAGATGCGTGAAGTATCCAGTGCCCTTGCGATCCGTACAGCATTGAAAAAGGAAATGGATCTGGCGGATTCGACACCGATGAAGGATGTCCTGACCGGTTCCTTCCATCCCTGGATGGAACTGTATTACCCCTATCTTCGGACATTCCTGCTGATGACGGACAAGGAACGTCTTTCTTCTTTCTTCCTGTTCAGTGAAGGGATCGAAAACCACCTGATCGAAAAAGCGGAACGAAATGACACATGGGACAGTTTCCTGAAGGATGCCGTGACATACCGTTATACCGCTTCCAGGATCAGAAGGACCTGCCTGCAGGCACTGAACCAGATCACGAAGGAAGAAGTCTCCCGCCTGCCGGAGCACGATGCAGTGCGCGTACTTGCATTCAATGAGACAGGACGTGCCTATCTCAGGGAAATGAAGGAGTCGGAAACGAAATTTGCCTGCCGGTTTGCGGATATCCCGAGACCCTGGCGGCTCATGGAATACAAAACAACGATGCTGTATGCCAGCGTCTTCCCGGAAGAAACAAGAAAGCACCTGCTTCATGAAGAAGTAACAGGTGCCAGGTATGTTTCTGATCAAGGAAACCGTTAACGCTTGTCTTTTTCCACGGTCGATATGAACAGCCTTGTCAGCAGGACAAGTATGACCGTGATCAGCAGCAGGATCAGCCAGATCCTAAGCAGATGGAATGACTTGGGATTGTACTGGTCGTAGTAATCATTCTTTAAGGCTGCCATGATGTAGTTGTCTGAGGGTACGGAGAGATGATTGACATCTGCCGCGATACATATGGCATTCAGTCCCCATTTACTGATGGTGGCGTTTGACAATGCTTTCATGACGCCGTCCAGGGAGAATACGAATCCTGACAGCAGTAACTGTACGATCAGCAGGAACGGCATGATCGTCATGGCGACTTCCGTATTTACCGCAAAGGCGGAAGCGGCCAGTCCGAACACATCGGATGAGAAAATGACCAGGAAGAATGTAAACAGGTATTTCAGTATGGTGACTGTCGGGAATGACGATTCACCCTGGATGTTGTTCTTCTTCAGCAGGAAGATGATCAGTGTTACAAGCAGTGCTTCAAAGAAGCAGATGATCGCGTCGAACAGGACATGCGCCAGGGTGTAGGCCATCAGGTCCAGTCCGTTGTTGCGCTTTTCTTCCTTGATGGTCGCCCTCTCCTTGCAGATGGACTGGATGGAGTTGAAGATGCCGATCCAGATGCAGGCACAGACCAGCGCAAATGCGCCGTTTCTTGTTGCGGAGTACTGCGCAAACATTTCCGATCCGGTGACCATGCCGATCATCAGTGTCATTAATACAGTCGACAGGAAAATACTGATGTATTTTTTTTCGTTGAAGAAGATACGGCTGTTTTTGCCGAAGTATATTTTGATCTGTTCGCCCATTGATGCGTTCATACCGTTAATCACCTCTGGTTGTATTGAATTTTTCTATAAAGTATTCCGCTTTCCCTTCACCGTGTTTTTCCGGCGGTTCGATCCTGCTGATGATCTCCTTGAGGGATTCTGTTTCAAAGAAGGTGCAGGCATCATGCGGTGTTCCGAAGAAGGCAAGCCTTCCGGTGTTGGTGCTGTCTTTGGCAAGCACTACGACCTTGTCGTAATGTTCCTTATAGTTTTCCGTTTTTTCATATTTCGGACCGTATTCCAGACTGTAGTGGGAAATGACGATCACGATCTTGTTTTCCTGATGAGCGATCTCATGCAGGATGTCCAGAAGCTGGTTCTTGGAATTCTCGTCAAGTCCGGAGTCCGGTTCATCCAGGAAGAACAGGCTCGGCTGCTTGATATATGCCTTGGCTGTCGACAGTCTCTTGGTCTCGCCGCCGCTGAGCTTGCTGACAAGCTTGTTCCGTTCATTCTGGAGTGAAAAGACTTTTAGTGCATCTTCGACATAACCCTTCAGTACATTGCTGTCTGATACGTTTTCGAGGTTTGCCATTCTGGCTGCGTCTTCGATCGTCTTATATACGGTATCCCCCTTCAGCAACGTATCCTTCTGCGGAACGTAACCGATCTTTCTCTGGATGATCCTGTACTGGCTGTTGTCATATACATCGCGCCCGCAGTAGATGACCTTCGCTTCCTGGGCCTTTTCGTCACCCTTGATGGCATTGATCAGAGTGGTCTTGCCGGCACCGGAGCCTCCGATGACAAGCACCATTTCACCCGGCTGTACATGGAATCTGACATCCTTCAGCAGGGTCATGCTTCCGAGCGTCCGCTTTATAATATGCACATCCAGGCTTTCATCAGGCTCTGATGCCTGTTCAGCCGGCTGCAGCGCATTGTTTTCCGACGGTGATTCCTTGATGATCATCTTTGACAGCAGGATGAAATAATCACGTCTGCCTGCCTGGATATGGTCCAGTACAGCAGCGGACCGGTCATGTTCCGCCGGTAACTGATTCAGATACACTTTGCATTCCGTATTTCTGATATGCAGATCGCCGTCCTTCATATAGAAGACATCCTGATCCAGGTATTCTGCCAGGGAGCTGTTAAACGGCTTTACCAGCCATTTATTGTCTTTCCAGGCAGTTTCTTCAGTGAACAGGATACTGATGACATCATCGTCACTGCTGAATGAAGGATCAACAAAGCTCAGGACATCATTCGGTTTGAGAAGTGCTTCTTTGGTAATTTTTTCCTTGTTCAGATAAACGGGTATTTTATTCTGCAGGTCCGTATATTTCCACTGTCCGTTCTCATTCGTTATTTTCCCGGTTTTTGCGGGAATAAAACTGCCGGGCAGTGAAAGGCCGACCTTGGAAAAGAGGCTGTCCCTTCCGATCACTGTGCTTTCCGAAGCAAGCTCATGTGAAATGATCTGATCGCTGGTGATCACAAATAATACCGGGTTCATCATATGCGTTTACTGGATCTCCTCGTATGTATAATCGGCGACGTTTTTCTGGATGCGGTCTGTAAACAGTCCGTCAAGATCATCGTAATAATATGATCCGGAGAAGTCAGGATTATATGTCTGTTCAGGTGTTTCCTGGTCAGCTGCTGCCAGCTTCAGGTTCACGATGGCAGGTGTTTCGATCGCAATATATCTGGTTTCTGTCAGGACTTCTTCTGTCTTTTCAGTTTCTTCTTCATCTTCTGTCTCGACAGGTACTTCATAGCTGTAGACCAGTACCAGATGGGAAACACAGTTTCTGCCCCACTTGTCATCCTTGGGGATCAGCGCATATGCTTTCACATATTCCGGTTCATAGTTCAGATTCTTCCTTGCGAAGTTGGCAATGCATTCATCTTTTCCCTGTGCCTTCAGCTTTTCGAATGTAGATCCCTGCAGTTCGGACGCAGAGGTCAGGTACCAGTTCACATCGGTCTTGCCTAATGTATAGGAAACAGACATGTTGCTGGGTACAAATCCCCTGTCCTTCATCGCCTTGATGCCGTCATCAGACAGTTCGATCGTCAGGACATCACCGATATCCATTACAGCATTGTCCGCGTCTTTTCCGTTGACTTTCAATGTATAAAACTTGTTATATGAGAAGATCGGGTTGTCTGATACAAACTTATTGACCCTGGCCAGCGGCGCAGTGCCTTCAAACAGGATGCTGAGATCTTCAAAAGGATCCATATCAACATAATCAAGCAGTCCAGCTACGACGAACACTTTCTCCGTTCCGGTGAAGTTGATCTTGAAAGCATTCTTCAGGGCACTCTTGTCATAGTTCAGCGTGACAGTGATTTCATCGTTGTTGGAAAGTGAATCCAGGTTCTGGTTATAGCCAAGGCTGATGCGGGAGACCAGGTCGTACATATCGATATATTCATCTTCCCCGAGGATCTCATGTATCTTCTTTTCAAGCGTTGTCTGGTCAAGTTCGATCTTCTCGACCGAAGCTTCCCCGTTCAGTCCCGTATACGTCGGCATCATGACATAGTCTTCAAGATCGATCGTTTTCTTCTTGTCCTGGATCACAAAATAACCGGCTGCAGCAGCCACTGCCAGCAGCACTGTCAGGATCAGGATGAGTTTGAATCCGCCCTTTTTCTTTTTACTGCTTTCTACGACCTTCATTTCTGTTTCGGTACTCTGTTTTGGTTTTATATTCAAATCCGGTTCTGACATATTACATTATCCCCTTACATGTTGCACATTATACCATTTTGCGGACGGCATAAATGTGTCAAAAGCAAAAAAAGACAGCCCGACCGGCAGATCAGACCATCTTTTCATGATGTGTTTTTCAGTCACATACGTTGAAGTTTGTATTTCTGTATCTGACCAGTGTGTCGGCCATTTCCTGACCGTAGTCTTCGGTAAATACCTTAAGTACATTCTCAACGACTTCTTTTCCTTCTGACAGGAAGATCGCTTCCGTGACTTCCGCATAGGACCAGAAGGAATGTGCACAGTGATACTCGAAGTTCTTCAGGTATTCCTTTTTCTTCGGATGGCTTTCACCCACTTCATAATTGACATCCCTGAGGATATGGATGCAGTAATCGGACTTATGAAGTGTCTGGAGCACATCATATGTGATATAGGGATTGAATCCCCTGCAGATCGAATTATCAAGGTGCGCACAGTATGTATGACCTGCTTCAACAAGTCCCATCTCCTTGAACTGTGTATGCCAGGGGCATCTTGTGATATGTGTTTCCAGATCAGGTGCCCAGTTGGTGACCGTCGCCTGGTTGGACCATCCGTTTTCGATCGTATAGTCCGTGTTGACCCACTCACCGTATTCCTGGTACGTCTGGTATGTCAGTTCTTTTCCGTCACGGATGGCTCTCTGGGCCATTCTTCTTCCGCGCTGCTCTGCATAATACTGGGTCGCGTGGATAAATGCCTTCTTTCCGCGTTCTCCGAATTTTTCCGTCAGCTGTTCGTAATACCTGGCAGCGATATATGCGTGTACACGCTCGTTGAATTCATCCATATTTTCTTACCCTTCTTTCGTGCAGTTATTTTCCTGCAGGCCTGATCTTATCTTTATGTACGTTTCTGGCGACAATAACGCCGACGATGACGCAGAGCAGGATCTGTGCATAGCCGCCGCCGAACGGCAGGAATTTGAAGAAACCGGCTCTGGACATCAGCTTCAGTACGACAGCTGCCGGCAGAATGATGAATGTGGACTTCGGGTCCAGCAGGATCCTCTGCATGCACATGGTACCGAACAGTGAAGGAAGCAGGTAATTCAGCGCATGGAGCACTGTATCCGGCAGGATCGAAAGGATCGCGTTGCCGAGGATGGCAACGATCGTCATCGTTCCGACGGAAATGAAGATCGAGATGGCAATACTGATGCCGGCTACGACGGTACCCTGTTCTGTGCCTGCTTCCACATCAGCGGAAGACAGTGCGGCTGTCGCCGCAGGTGCACGGATCTCCTTTGAGTTTCCGCAGAGGTATGTCATATACATGCCGGGGATATGAAGGATCGGATACAGCGTGACAGGGTCAACGATATACCACGCAAGCATTGCGGAGCAGAGTCCGATGAGACCTGTGATGACTCCGCCCGGATCAGGTCTGGCACCGAATGCCAGAACAACGATCAGTGCGGGAATGAAGATCAGCGGCAGGGAGATCCAGCTTGTGATCTTGCCTACCTTGATAACGTAAGGAAGGTATTCCTCTTTATAAACTTTTTCCTGTTCTTTATTCATGATAGATCCCCCAGCTTAAAGAGCTCCTGTCATCAGGTCAATGACCGTGCAGACGATCATACCGATGATCATGCAGATGGTAAGGCCCCATTCCTTGATCCACTGTTTATGTACTTTTCTGTCATAGAGTGTCAGCAGATACATTGCAAGCGCGCCGGCAAATACGCCGTATACCTGTGTGCCGTAAGGAATGACGCGGTCGATCGTCAGTGAGCAGTAAACACCGATCAGGGCACCGGTACCGATGATCGGTACTGCCAGCATGTTTCCGCCTGCGAGTTTTTCATTAACGACTTCCATCTTGTCTGAGAACAGTGCCGAGAAGATGACCCAGCCGACACATCCGCCTGCTTCTACGATGCAGGCTGTCGCCAGGAAGTTTGCGTCCATGGCAGAGCTGCCGAGTTCAATGCCGATACCGTCGGCAGCGAACTGCGCGCCCTGGAGTTCATATGTGATCGATCCGATAAAGTTTGTACGAAGCCAGGCAAACGGTGCGCCGTCATACATCATCAGCGCCAGCATGGCTGTGATCATGACCAGACATGGTCCGATCGATGTGATCGCTGCCGATCTGATGGATGAAGAAACCTGTTTTTCGTTTAAGCCGATGCGGAGCGCATCATTTTTTGATTTTCTGAAGATCAGGAAGGCCTGGTAGATGACAATTGCAACACCCGGCAGGCAGGCCGCCCACATGATCCAACTGTTGGCTAATGCTTTATATTCAGCTGTCATTTTTTCCTTTCCGGACAATGATCTTTTCTTTTATCCCCTTTTGCATTGTCCCCTTTATTTTTATACTGTCGTGTTCGGGAAGTCTTTTATTCTCCTCCTTTCATTTCTTCCCGGATAATTTAATATTCAGTTTACTGCAGTCATAGAGAAATCAAAACAAAAATATCTCTGTTCTGTACGTATGATGATATGTCAGCACTTCTGCCGGCAGTCATTTATCCGGATTTTTGAATCGATCCTCTCTGCCTCCAATGCAAGTATCATACACAATCCATCAGCGCCTGTCACAACTATTGCCTGAAATAGGGATCAGCCGGAACGAAAAAAACAGGAAGGATCAACTGTCCTTCCTGCTGGTTCCGAACGATCGTTCTGTACGTTTACTCTTCTGTTACGTTTGTGTAGACTTTGTTGACGTCATCGCAGTCGTTGAGCATGTTCATGAGTTTCTGGAAAGCTTCCTTGTCCTCATCTGTATCAAGTGTGACATACTCATTCGGCAGCATCGTGACTTCGCATACTTCGAATTCAACGCCGGGCACTGCCTTTTCGATCGCTTCCTGACCCTTGCCGAAGTCCTGGAACAGTGTCTTGACAGTCATCATGCCGTCTTCGACGCTCAGGTCCTGAACATCAACTTCTGCTTCCATCATGACATCCAGCATTGCTTCTTCGTCTTCATAAGGGAATACGAATAATCCGCACTGCTCGTAATTGAAGGAAACGGCACCGCTGTTTGCAAGCTTTGCGCCTTTGCATTTGTTGAATGCAGTTTTGACTTCCGTGAATGCTCTGTTGTTGTTATCTGTCAGGCAGTCAATGATGACTGTGCTGGCACCGGGACCGAATCCCTCGTATCTGCATTCAATATAGTTTTCATCAGTTCCGCCCTTTGCTTTCTCTATAGCACGTTTGATAACGTCTGCGGGAACCTGGTTTGACTTAGCTTCTGCGATCTTACGTTTCAGGGACAGGTTCATCTCGGGATCAGGGACACCGGACTTAGCTGCGATATACAGTTCTTTGCCGAAACGTGAATAAAGCTTAGATTTAATTGCCGCTGTTTTTGCCATTGATGCGGCACGCACTTCATGTGCTCTTCCCATAAATAATAACCACCTTCCAAATTTACCCGATAATTATAGCAAAGCGCGCTTTGAAAGAGAACTGTTTTCATCTCAAATTCAAATTTTTCCTGTTACCGGGCAGATCATGATGACCGGATCATAACTGCTGTATTATAAGAACTTTTCGAATTCCTTTTTCAGATGTTCTGCTGTCAGACCGAATTCTTCCAGCAGGACACTGCCTTTTCCGCTGCGTCCGTATACGTCACGGATGCCGATCCTGTGTACAGGTACAGGGCATGCTTCACAGACCGTTCCGCACACCGCTTCGCCCAGACCGCCGATCACACTGTGCTCTTCGACCGTGATGATCTTTCCGCATTCCTTTGCGGCCTGAATGATCAATGCCTCATCGATCGGTTTGATGGAGCATATATTGATCACCCGGATATGCTTTCCTTCCTGTTCGAGTTCTTCTGCCGCTTTCAGGCATTCGGATGTCAGGATACCCGTAGAGATCACTGCCAGGTCACTGCCTTCTTTCAGGACCTCACCCTTTCCAATCTCAAAATGATAGTTTTCATCATGGATCGTTTCGACAGCGTATTTACTGAAACGCATGTAGACGGGTCCCTGATGTTCATAGGCAGCGGTGACGCATGCCATTGCCTCGATATCGTCTGCCGGTGACAGTACGACCATGCCGGGGATCGTCCGCATGAGCGCGATGTCTTCGCAGCACTGGTGCGACGCTCCGTCTTCTCCGGTCGAGATCCCGGCATGGGATGCCCCGATCTTGACGTTCAGATGCGGATAGCCGATGCTGTTGCGGACCTGTTCATAAGCCCTGCCTGCCGCAAACATGGCGAAGCTTCCGGCAAACGGGACAAGTCCCATGACAGCAAGTCCTGCCGCCGTGCCCATCATATTGGCTTCCGCAATGCCGCACTCGATGAACTGATCCGGGAATTCCTTCCTGACTGCGCCTGTCTGGACGGATGAGGCGAGGTCAGCGTCCAGCACGACGATGTCGGAATGGTCCCTGACAAGTTCCAGCAGCCGTTTTCCGTAGGATATTCTGGTAGCTGTTTTACTCATGATCAAGCACCTCCTTCAGTTCCCGGACTGCCTGCAGATACTGTTCTTCATTCGGTGCCTTCCCGTGCCATTCGGCTTTGTTTTCCATGAAGGATACACCTTTCCCCTTCACTGTTCTGAGGATGATCGCTGTCGGCCTGTCATCGGTCGAGTGAAACAGTTCAAAGGCTTTGGCAAGCTCCGTGAAATCATGTCCGTCGACCGTAATGACATTGAAGCCGCAGTCCTTCACACGTTTGTCCATATCCCTGAGATTCATGACATCATCGACTTTTCCTTCGATCTGCAGACCGTTCCAGTCGATCATGACGCAGAGATTGTACAGATGATAATGCGCGGCGAAATGCAGGGCTTCCCAGATCTGCCCTTCCTGGCATTCACCATCGCCAACGATGGCATATACGTTCGTATCCTGCTTCAGATATTTAGCGCCAAGCGCCATGCCGCAGGCTGCTGACAAACCCTGGCCGAGCGACCCGGTGCACATGTCAACGCCCGGTGTCATGATACTTGGATGTCCCTGGAGCATACTCCCGGACTGGCGGAGATGCGCAAGCTCTTCCTCCGGGAAATAGCCTTTGAGCGCGAGGACTGCATAAAGCGCAGGTGCCGCATGGCCCTTTGAGAGGACAAACCTGTCAACTCCTTTTCTGAGTTCCCGCTCGTACACATATACCAGGGCTTCCACGATTGATAGGCTCCCGCCCGGGTGTCCGGAGCGGGCATTGTAGATCTCGTCAAGGATCATCATCCTGACCCTTGCCGCTATACGCTGCAAGCTGCTGATCGTTTCCATAACTCCCTCTGTATGACTGATTCCTGTAATTATGCTGTTGGATCGTATGCTTAATTTCATTATAGTAGGTTTTTTTCAGCTTATGAATGCCTTGCAGAGATTAGAAAAAACAGACTGCAAAATTACAGCCTGCTTAAGTGTGTTATTCCTGTCCGCTGACGATGATGCCCCTGAAGCTGTCTGCCTGTTGGGTCCCGGTGTCATCCTCGGCAAAAGAGATCATGATCTGTTCCGTGATGGTGAACAGCTGATCGTCATATGTTCCCCAGTCGCTGATCCAGTTGTTCATGACTCTCAGATGCTGTCTTCCCGAGGAATTCAGTGTCTGCGTCTCCTCATATGTCAGCGTATTGTTGAATACCGCCTGACCGAGCGCGCCCCACTGTCCGGTGATATAAATGCTGCAGCTGTTGTAGCCGGTCACATAATCGTAATCCATGCCGAGCACCTTTCCGGAGATCTCACGGTCAGGTGTGTATGTAAATGTATTTCCTTCCCTGGTAAACAGGTCTGCCGGGTAATAGTGCATCGCATCCAGATATGCGGAAGCTTCATCAAAGCGTTCTGCCGGCATAGCCTCCTTGCCGCGGTAGTCTTTCGCGCCTGCGTCAAGCGCATCGGCGACTGCCTGCATGATCGCTTCCTGTCCTGCATTGTTCGGGTAGCCGTTATCGTTCAGCAGTCCGGTACCGGCAAATACTGTTATGGACGGTGCTGCCGTGATGCCGTATGCTTCACAGATGTCTTCCACCGCTCCGGTGTTGGCAGTCGGCGTACCGGTCAGGCTTTCCGGAATACAGAGCACGGAAGCATCCGGATATTTCTCCATAGCTGAACGGATGACCGCTTCGTAATACAGTCCGAAGTTGGCTGCCGGATCATCTTCTCCGTAGGAAACGATCACCAGGTCATACGGCTTTTCACTTTCGTGGTTCCTGATATTGACATAACCGGCATATGCAGTATTGTCGTTCATCGAAATGTTGTCCACTTCCGCTGTGATCCCGTATGTATCCTGAATGCGGTTTTTCAGAAGTGCATGCCATGTATGTTCAGCGTCTGTGCTGCCTCTTCCGTTGGCGATCGAGCCGCCGGTCACAAGGATCCTGACATCAAAGCCGTCCGCGAGTTTCTGATAGAATGAATCGTTCTGTTCCTTCTCCAGGCGGGCATTGATCTCTTCCTGTTCTTCCTGCATCTGCTGCTTTTCTTCGGTCACCTGTGTTTTGAACAGTTCTTCCAGCCTGGCAGTTTCCATGCGTTCCTTTTTCATGGTATCCGCGAATAAAAATGCCAGGAGCACAGTCAATAACGCCGTTATGATCCAGATGGTCCTGCTGGTATTTTCCCTTTTATTTCCGTTTCTTATCGTCATAATCGTTTTCCGGTCATCGATCCGTCTGCTGACGGCCTGTAAACAATACTATATCACAGGTTTGGCTTTTTGACAGTGTGTAAAATCTGTCCACCGTCAGGCCTGTGTAAATGCAGATGTCAGATCATATTCGTATTCTGTGCGTTCCACTGTTCCCGTGATTGTGGTAGGATTAATTTCACGAGGTGTTCTATGGCTGTATATGCAATCAGTGATCTGCACGGATGCAAAGACGAATTTGATGAAATGCTGAAGAAGATATCTTTCAGTGAATATGATGAAATGTATATTATCGGTGATGTCTGCGACAGGGGCAATCATTCCATCGCCCTGCTGCAGGAGATCATGGCTCATCCCAATATGCATCTGATCTTCGGCAACCATGATGAATGGCTGGCTGACTTTGCGCAGACTCTGATCGATGTCAAAAAGAATGACGGCGTCATGGACCTGTTCAATATGGACCTGGTTCGCTGGCTGCATTACAACGGCGGCTATAAAACAGCGGATGAGTTCCTGGACCTGGATTACCCGGAGTGCTATGACATCAAGCTGTATCTGGAAAACAGGGAGTATTACAAAAAACTCACTGTGAAGGGAAAGAACTTCCTGCTCGTACATGCAGGTCTCGGCGCTTACTGCCGACCTGATGTCCGTATTTCGGAGATCCCTACCAGTGAGCTTGTCTGGAGCCATATCGGCGTGAATGACAATCCGTTTGATGATGTTGTCATGATCGTCGGACATATGCCGACATTCCTGTACGGATTCTGGTATGAAAACCGCATCCTGCACGGGAAGAATATCCTGCATATAGACTGCGGATGTGTGTTCGGCAGATCACTTGCCTGTGTCCGCCTGGATGACATGCAGGAATTCTATGTTCCTTCCACTTATCCTTACATTACGGTCAGGTCTTAGAACCTGATCAGCATCATCGTTGTAAAATGGCAGAAGCTGCCGAGCATCACAAAGATGTGGAACAGTTCATGATTGCCGAATCCGGACCATGCCTTGGGCGTGATCCGTTTTTTCTTTGCGTAGATCACGCTGCCCGCGGAGTAGAAGATCCCCCCTGCCAGCAGCCACAGGAACTGCGCCGTAGGCATACCGGAGATCAGTTTCGGGATCACCGATACGCATGCCCAGCCCATGGCGGTGTAAAGGACGGAAGAGACCCATCTCGGACAGGTCACCCAGCAGAATTTAAAGATCATGCCGGCAGCTGCGACTGACCATACGACCGCCAGCAGGATCATTCCTGTGGGATGTTCCAGGACAGACACACAAATCGGTGTATAAGAGCCTGCGATCAGGATGAAGATGCTCATGTGATCCAGTTTTTTCAGTTTCATCCTCACCTTCTGATCCGTGTCAAATGTATGATAAGCGCTGCTGGCTCCGTAAAGCAGGATCATTGAGATCATAAATACCGCATCCGCGCAGAGAGCGTTCAGGGCAGCTCCGTTCTGTGCATGGTGCACAAGCAGGACCGGCATTGCCAGTACAGCAAGTATCATACCGATAAAATGTGTCAGCGCGCTGATCGGGTCTTTTACCATAAAAGTCCCTGCATTCATTTGTTCAAAACTGATAGACGTCATGCTGAACCTCCTATCGGTTTTTCAATAACCGATTACACATATATTATCATCCGTTTTTAATAAACCGGTCAAGAGTTTCTTTAGAATCATATTGACGTTTTTAAAAGTTAGTATATATGATGTTGTCATGAACAAAGAAAATGCTGAAATGATCCTGGCGGAATTTGTTCTGCCGGAGTACAGGGATATTCCCGATGTCGGTCTGTATCTGGACCAGGTCACCCGTTATCTGAACCGGATCCTCAATGCGTTCCCGAAAATGCAGGTGACCGGATCGATGATCTCCAATTACGTCAAGCAGAAGCTGCTTCCGAAGGCTGTCAAAAAAGCCTACTCCAAGGAACAGATCGCGATGCTGGTGATCATCGTGATGTCAAAGCGCATCCTTTCCATCGACCAGATCAGGATCGTGATGAATGATCTGAACGAGATGTATGAACCGGAGACATATTACACGATGTTCCGTACCCTACTTCAGGAGGCTGTTCAGGATAAGATAGAACATTCCGGAGAAAAAACGTGTGAGACACTGCTGAAGAACGTCGCATCAGGCATCTCACACGGTATGTTTATTGATAAATGTCTGGAAGAACAGGATCAGTGATGTTCGATCCAGTCCTCCAGTTTTGCGATAAAGGCTGAAGTATTGCTTTGATAAGGCTTTGGTTCGAATGATTCCGCCTGTTTCAGATAAGGCGTGATGTCCGACAGGTCTTTCATGTAGATCAGGTAGCCTGCCTGATCAAATGCTTCGAGAAGCTGGATCTGATGGTCATTCTGGTGTTCCCCGTACTGTGTCAGACGGGCAGCTCCGAGAATGATCTTTTTTTCTTTCAGGGCAGTCATGATCGTTCCTACCCCGCCATGGGTGATGATCATATCCGCCTGCTCGAGATATTCCGCAAAGCGGTCTGTCGGTATGAAGCTGAACACGTCCATATCCTTGCTGTTAAATACGGTATGTCCTGCCTGGACGACGACTTTGTCCGTGATCGTCCCGTCATCGATCGCCTTCTGCACAGCCTGCAGCAGACGCGGGAACTGTTTGTCCTGCGTGCCTAACGTTACCAGTATCATCAGAATACCCACCCCCAGCATACAGCATCTGGATAGATCTCCAGCATGCTTTCCCACTGGACAATAAACAGATCAGCGATCGGATAGACCATTTTTCCGGCTGCCGTCGCAGTTTTTGCGTTGGCCATCGTTTCGATCCAGATCACCTTTTTATGGAATATGTGCGCGATCCGGCACATCGGTACCGCCGTATGCGTACCTGTTGTGATCACGTAATCGGGTCTGATCTTGAAGTACAGCCAGAGCGATTTCAGGCAGTTGTATGCGAATTTGAAGAGATACGTAAACAGATGGACCTTTGTGCCGAATACAAGCGTGTCAAAACGGTCACCGTATTTTTCCTTTAACGGCTGATTGGACTCTGTATTTTCCGTGATCAGATGAAAATCACAGTTTTCAAACATCGGTGACAGCTGCAGCAGTTCTGTCAGGTGTCCTCCGGTGCTTGAGATAAAAAGGATCTTTTTCATAGGTATCTCCGTATACAAAAAAATCGGAATGTACTTCCGTACATCCCGATTATACAACGGATTTGATTATTTGCCGACGCAGTTCTTGATCAGTTCGGAAACTTCTTCTTCCGTGTCGCATTCAACTGCTTTCGCAGCCAGTCCCTGCATTTCAGCATAGCTGAGGCCGTTGATCATACGGCGTGCACGCAGGATGGATGTTGCGCTCATGGAGAATTCATCCAGTCCCAGACCGAGCAGTACAGGAGCTGCCAGTTCATCGCCGGCCATCTCACCGCACATACCGCACCACTTGCCGTTCTTGTGAGCGCCGTCGATCGTCATCTTGATGAGACGGAGGATGGACGGGTTCAGCGGCTGGTACAGATAGGATACAGGTTCACTCATACGGTCTGCAGCCATGGAGTACTGGATCAGGTCGTTTGTTCCGATTGAGAAGAAGTCTGCATACTTGGACAGCTGGTCTGCCAGAACTGCAGCAGCCGGGATCTCGATCATGCAGCCGACTTCGACATCATCACCGACTTTGACGCCTTCAGCGATCAGTTCAGCGCGTGCATCGTCATAGCACTTCTTAGCTTCTTTGAATTCGCCGACAGTTGCGATCATCGGGAACATGATGCAGAGCTTGCCGAATGCGGAAGCACGGAGCAGAGCTCTCAGCTGTGTGCGGAAGATATCCTTGCGGATGAGGCAGAAACGAACAGCACGAACGCCGAGGAACGGGTTCATTTCTTCTTCGAACTGATAGTACTTCAGCTTCTTATCACCGCCGATATCCAGTGTACGGATAACGACCGGTCTGCCTTCCATGCCTTCCAGGACCTGCTTGTAAGCAGCGAACTGTGTATCTTCATCCGGGAAGTCATCTTCGCTCTTCATATAAAGGAATTCTGTACGGAACAGACCAACGCCTTCGCCGCCGTTTTCCAGAACGCCTTCAACATCTGCAGGAGAACCGATGTTGCCGACGAGCAGTACTTTGTGGCCGTCTGTGGATACGGAAGGCTGATCCTTCATAGCTTTGAGAGCTTCCTTTTCCTTCTGGTATTCTTCGCCTCTCTTTTCGAATTCAGCAACCTGTTCCGGTGTCGGATTCAGGATAACTGTTCCATCAAGAGCATCGAGGATAACAGGATCGCCGTCTTTCGCTTCTTCAAGGATTCCCTTAACACCGACAACAGCCGGGATCTCGAGGGATCTTGCCATGATCGCGCTGTGGCTTGTTCTGCCGCCGATCTCTGTTGCGAAACCCTTAGCGAATTGTTTGTTCAGGGAACCAGTATCGGAAGGTGTCAGATCCTTTGCAACGATAACGACCGGTTCGTCAAGTGTAGCGAGATTCGGAATTTCCTTACCGCAGAGGTTGCACTTCAGACGGAATGTAACGTCCTTAATGTCGGCAGCTCTTTCTCTCATGTAAGCATCTTCCATCGATTCAAAGATCATGACCATCATGTTTGCGACCTGTTCGGTAGCAAATTCAGCATTGACTCTGTCATTCTTGATCATATCTTCGATCTGACCGCGGAGTTCCGGGTCATTAGCCATCATCAGATGCGCATCGAAAACAGCGAGTTCTTCAGCTTTCAGACTCTTGGATGCAACTTCTTTGATCTTCTCGACGTCAGCTACAGTCTTTGTGAAAGCAGCATCCAGTTTTTTGAGTTCTTCTTCCGGTTCAGCGTCTTTTCTGACGATCTCAAGAACCGGCTGCTGTAGTTTGTAAACCTTCGCGATAGCAACACCTGATGAAGCAGCAATACCTTTCAGCATTTTCAATCCTCCTTGTTATACTGATCGATGATATTTTTTACATCGATTATGCTCTCCAGTGCCATGACCTGACTGTCGTCGACCGCAATGTTGAAATGTTTCTCGACCGACATGATAAAATCCACCACATCATATGAATCCATTCCCAATTCTGTGAAAGAAGCTGTCATGTCGGAACCGTTCAGTTCCGGTTTGAAATTTTTCAGCAATTGTACCAGTTCAGACAGATGATCCATAGGCACTCCTTGTAATAATACTAACATCAATCTGTGATCTAGGCAATGAACGAATTGCCCCTCGTCCTCCGCTTTGCGCAGGTGTTCAGAAGTCATTGAAATGTATCCGCAATATCGGTTCTGCAGGGCTTTCCTCCCACATTTTTTGACGGAAGAACTGCTGTGTTTTCCGTCAGACTGCGGCAGAAGCCGGTCTGTATAATTCAATGCCGGCAGAATATCAATGCATGAAACAGGGCTTCGGTACTGCATGAAGAGCAGACTGCTGATCCATGCAGCACCGAAGTTTTCCGGACCATTTATCGGGACGTGATCTTTGACTGAGATCAGTGCCATGAGGGTCCTGCCGGACAGTGACCCTTCAGAGATTCAGGCAGTCAACAAACTGCTTCACGGCATCTGCTTTCAGACGGTAAAACGTACTTCTTGAGAAATACTGCTCGTACCATTTATGTTCGCTTTCCTCAAGAAATTCCCTGCGGATGATCAGCTGTGCTGTGCGGTCGCATTCCAGCAGACAGCGGTCTACATAATAGACCAGTTTCGCGTCGTCCGCATATGTGCTGTCCGGTTCGCTGATCATGTCAGCGCTGCGGTCCAGTTCCATCCTGTTTTTCGATCTCTGGTATGTTTTTCCGACATATCCGGCGATCAGTTCATACTGCTCTTTTGAATAATCCCTGTCGTTTGATGCGTTACGTTCTGCTGCCATCGTATGACACCTCCCGACCGCAGTATTTCATATACGCTGACGCAAAAAAACCGGACTTCGGTACTGCCGTAAATAAAGGGGCGATATTTGCGCGGTACCGAAAAAATAGACGGACCGTCTGTCAGAACTTGCGCATCGGACCGGCTTCCAGTATCATTATTCAGTAACCTGCGGATACGTCAGGTTCGGAAAAAGAGGTATTCATGCGCGTTAAATATCAGTCATCACTTTCAATGAAACGGATCGTTATATCACTGCTTGTTTTCTGCATGATACCGGTCATCTACAGGCTTGTCCTGATGATCGCCGGAAATGAGACAGCAGCCATGACATTCACCCTGAATCTGACGGGACTGATACTGATCATATATGACTGGAACCTGTTCGGTATCCATTACAACCGGGCAAAGGCCAATCCGAAGGACGCATTGATCTATACGATCGTCGGGACAATTATGATCGCTGTCCTGACCTGGGTCAATCAGACGTTCCTGAAGGGATATATCCCGCTGCCTGACGCGGCTACGGTGAACAATTATCTGTTCTCCGCGCCGGCGGTCATGCTGGCATACAGTCTTGTCCTCGGATTCATCGTCAATATCAGTTTCAAATGTCTGACGGATCATCTGGACATCCGTGACCGGGAAGCATTGATCATCCTTGCGTCAGGGTTCCTGTTTGGGATCCTGTATACAGTGGTCTTCGTACCGTTCGGTGATCTCGGGCTGCTGGTCAGAACGTACCTGTACAATGTACTGCTGATCTGCACCATGTCATATCTGTACAACCAGTCCCATTCATTTATTCCCGGCATCATATCATTTACGATCATTATGCTGGTTCTCCAGTACGTGACGATCTTTGCATGAAAAAACGCGGTCAGCTCACCGCGTTTTCATTTTGATCTCCTGTGGCTCAGAATATGCGCCGTTTTTGTATTCCGTCATATAAACAGCACAGTTTCCGATATATGTCGACCACCAGCTTCCCTTTGATTCGGGCATCAGGTATTCCAGTGCCCCTTTCATGGCGATCGCATGTGTCGATATCAGGACGTTCTCAGATGTGCCGCATGTTTCAGCCAGTTCATCCAGGAATGATCCAAGACGTTCTGTGACCGAGGCAAGGCTCTCCATACCGGCAGGGGCAGGATTGTGCACAAAGTCCCGGAAGAATTCAATGATCTCCGGTGCCGGGGATTCCAGTGAACTTCCTTCATACGGACCGTAATCCATTTCCAGAAGCCTGTCATCCTTCAGGATTTCATGTCCGGGTGCTGCCAGCTCGGCAGTCTGTACAGCCCTTTGCAGCGGACTGGAATATACCCTGTCAAATCGGATCCCGGCAGCTTTGAAATACGCCCCTGCTTCCTCTGCCTGATGCAGGCCTGCCTCATTCATTGGAAGATTACTGCGGCCCTGGAGCAGCTTTTCTTTATTCTGATCGGTCTGCCCGTGCCTGAGTATATACACCCTCATATGGACTTCAGGATGTCCCGTGCTACAAAGACGCCGCTTGCCGAAGCGTGCGAGAGCGAATGCGTTACACCGCTTCCGTCGCCGATCATATACAGTCCGGGATATTTGGTCTCCATGTTCTTTTTCAGCTTGACTTCCATATTGTAGAACTTGACCTCTACCCCGTACAGAAGCGTATCGTCATTGGCAGTGCCGGGAGCGATCTTGTCCAGGGCGTAGATCATCTCGATGATGCCGTCCAGGATCCTCTTGGGAAGCACAAGGCTCAGATCGCCTGGTGTTGCGTTGAGTGTCGGGCGTACATGTCCTTCTTCGATCCGCTTTACCGTAGAACGTCTGCCGCGTTCCAGGTCGCCGAATCTCTGGACGATCACGCCTCCTCCAAGCATATTGGACAGTCTGGCGATGGATTCACCGTATCCGTTGGAATCATTGAACGGTTCCGTGAAGTTCTTTGAGACCAGCAGCGCAAAGTTCGTGTTGTCCGTCTTTTTGTCTTCTGCTTCAAAGCTGTGTCCGTTGACGGTCACAATGCCGTTTGTGTTTTCATTGACGACGATCCCATGGGGATTCATGCAGAACGTACGGACATTGTCTTCGAATTTCTCTGTTCTGTATACGATCTTGGACTCATACAGCTGGTCGGTCAGGTGTGAGAAGATCACTGCCGGGATCTCTACCCTGACGCCGATGTCCACACGGTTGGACTTCGTTTTGATCCCGAGCTCACGGCAGATCTGTTCCATCCATTTGGATCCGCTCCTGCCGACAGATACGATGCATCTGTCTGCCGTGACGCTGCCTTTGTCAAGAACTGCTTCATATCCGCCGTCGATCACCCTGACATGTCTGACGGGGGTATCGAAGAAGAAGTCTGCGTGCGGTTCCATCTCACGGTACAGGTTTTCCAGCACCTTGTAGTTGATGTCCGTTCCCAGATGCCTGACGGATGCTTCGAGCAGCGTCAGTTTGTTCTGCATGCAGATCTTTTTGAATTCACTGCCTGCTGTCGTATACAGCTTTGTTCCTTCGCCGCCGTGTTCGAGGTTGATCCTGTCCACGTAATTCATCAGATCGATGGCCGTGTCCCTGCCGATGAACTCATACAGGGTACCGCCGAAATCATTCGTAATATTGTATTTTCCGTCTGAGAAAGCTCCTGCTCCGCCAAAGCCGTTCATGATCGCGCAGCTTTTGCAGTTAATGCAGCCGGTGATCTTCTCACCGTCGATCGGGCAGTGCCTGTTTTCCAGTTTATGTCCGGACTCCAGTACCGCGATCTTCAGATCAGGTCTGTTCCTGATCAGTTCATATGCCGAGTAGATCCCGCCGGGACCTGCCCCGATGATCATTACATCATATTTCATCTTCATGTCTCTCCTGAAAGCCACTATTCATTATAGCAGTTTCCGGGTATCCTGATCACCTGCAGCACAGCATTTAAAAAACTGTACCCTTGCGGGTACAGCCTGTATGTCTTATGCATTTATTCCACTTCAATTACTCCGTAGTCACCGTCATTACGCAGGTATACGACAGAGATCCTGTCTGTTTCCTCATCGGTGTAGATATAGAAGTCATGGCCGCTCAGTTCCATCTGCATGATCGCTTCATCCAGATCAAGCTTCGTTGCCTGGATGGTCTTTGTCTTGACCGGAACGATCTTTTCTTCAGCTTCCGCAGCTTCCTCCAGGAATGCTTCAGCAAGCGATTCACGATGTCTTCTGTTCAGCCTTGTCTTCTGTCTGCGCAGCTGGTCTTCCAGTTTGTCGACCGCGATATCGATCGCCGCATACAGATCTTCATGATTGACTTCTGAACGCAGGATACCGACTTTTGTCGGGATCGTAACTTCGATCTTCTGTGAACTCGGATACACCCTTGCGACAACTCTTGCCTTCGTGTCCGAATCGATCAGCAGATACTTTTCCAGAGCGGAAAGTTTCTTCTCAATTTTGCTGCGCATCAAATCGGTAATTGTAATGTTTTTTCCAATAATCTCAAAACGCATAATTGTTCCTCTCTTTCTATCGGATATAATTGTTTTTCTTTACATCAAAAGCATGCGCATTTCGATCACCTGTTTCTATGATATTTCACAAGCGGTACCACGTACCATTAACTGATTTCAGTATACCATAATTTCAAACGGTTATACTCTTTTTGCGTATACAAAAACAGGACTGTGTCACATCCGTCGATTATTTTTGAAAGTCCCTCTTTCGACTTTATTCTCAGTGAAAGTCCCTGTTTACGATAATTCATGGGGAATTTGAACATAGAAGAAAAATATGCAGGGTATAATGCAGCGATAAAGCAATTTACGATGATGCTTTGTATGTATATGATTCAGACAGAGATATGTGCCGGGAGTAACTGAAAGGAGTGAACATTTATGAGTGCCCGTGCATATAAACAGATGACCTTTGATGATCGTGTAATTATCGAAAATCAGTTGAATGTACCTGGTGTTACACTAAAACAGATCACCCAAACACTGGACAGAGACGGAAAAACAATACGATATGAAATCAAAGGACACAGATGTATTTTTCTGCGCGCCAACCAAAGAAACAAATGCGGCAGGCAGAATAGTTGTGTGATAGTACGGTTATGTACTCACTGTATAACCGGTCTATGCAAATTCTGTCGTTTTAACAACTGCAATGATCTGTGTTCACAGTTTGCCAGCGACCCTCACTGTGAGAAACTGGATCGGTTTCCCTTTGTCTGTTCCAATTGTTCTGAGTTGGGTAAATGCAAATTGCCAAAGTATTTCTACAAGGCTCAGCACGCACAGGCTGAGCGTGATTCCAATGTCCGTGTATGGAAAACCGGACCGCAAAAATCAGAAGCCGAGATGAAACCGATTATCGAGGCATTTCAAGATGGCGTCAGCCGCGGAATAGCTCCTGCTGTCATCATTCATGAGAATAGTCTTGATTTATCAGTTTCGACTTCTTACAGGTATATCCACCATCGACACATGGGTGCTGTTATGCCAATTGATCTGAAGAGAGCTGTTCGTTATGCACCACAGGACAGATCTTCTCCCAGAACAACACCGATTAATTACGATTTCCTTAAAGGAAGAAAGTATGAGGACTTCTGCAGCGCTCTGCTTACGTGGAGTCCGACAGTCAATATCTGGGAGATGGATACCGTTATTGGTAAGAAGGGCACTGACAAGTGCGTTCTCTCCCTTTTATTCCGGAAAACCAATCTGCAGCTGTATTTCCTGCTCGAGTCACGTACTGCACTCGAAGTGCAGCGTGTAATGGATGGTATTAAGCTTTATCTCGGCCCAAAATGTTTCTCCGAGACATTTACTGTAATCCTTACAGACAATGGTTCTGAATTTCAGGATCCTGTTAATCTTGAGACTGATCCCAATACCGGTGAAAAGCTGATTTCCATCTTTTACTGTGATCCGCGCCATAGTGAGCAGAAAGGGAAATGCGAAAAAAATCATGAGCACTTCCGTGAAATGATTCCTAAAGGCGCTGATATGACACGACTGACAAGGAATGACATCAGATCAGTTTCGAATAATGTTAACAATTATCCCAGAAAAGATCTGAACTTCAAAACTCCATTAGCTTTATCAAAGGATCTATTATCAAAAAAGGTGTTTGAACTTAACAAGCTTCAGTCCCTCAATCTGAATCAAGTTAATCTAACACCTATCATTCGCTGATTATTTTGCCGGCACTTATCTCCCCTATACGCAAGGACTTTCGCTAGAAATTCTTCCGTTTATATGACGAAAGAATACCTTTAACGCGGCCAAATCACAGCTCTGTAACTAATAAATACCACATTTTTGAATACTTTAATACTTGGTCTTCTTTGATTTTCAGTGTTTTTAAGGGACTTTCACTGATAAGGGACTTTCGTTAGAAATCGACCACTGTGTCACATCACAGTCCTGCGCATTTCCGGATCCATTTGTAGACCACGACCATGGCCCATGAGTCCATGCCGCAGTATTTCTTCAGATCGTCTATGATCTCATCCTTGTTGACGTCTTCGTCACGGTCAAGCTGTCTCCACTGGAATACCGCGTCCATTCCCTGACGGATCTCGAGCTGGCTGTAGCCGGGATCCTCCATCATGGACATGATCTGCTTGAGTGTCCAGGAACCGCGCATGCGGACATCGTAGATCATGCCTGATATGAACGGGATCTGCAGATCCTTCATCCTGGCGTTCATACCCAGAAGGACATCCGCGTATTCCGGGAACTGTTCCGCCATTTCGCTGATGCGGATCTTTTCCGCCCCTTCTGCGTTATAGGCGATGATCGTTCCCTGTTCCGGAACGTCCCGGATCAGTGATTCCGTCAGTTCCCTGCGGTCATCATGTACCGAAAGGAATACCTTGTGGTCGACCGTTCCGTCCGCGTGGAGGATATGAAGGCTGTATTCAAACGGAAGCACCTGGTACGGCTTCATTCCTTTGTAGGGAGGGACCGCGTAGCGTTCCCATTCAAAGTCCAGGAAGGATACCGGGTAAACAGTTCCTTCAAGCCAGGACTGGAGCGCCATTTTATCCGCGAACAGGCCGCCGCTGCGGTCTGCCAGGATCTGGGCATACTGCTGCGGGCTTCCTTCGATCCGCTCGACATCCGCGTCACGCAGATACAGCAGGCCTTCCTGCTCCATCTGATAACGGTGTTTTGCGGCGATCAGCGTCATGATGGAATCATCTTCCGCCTCTGCTTCATTCGGGAAGCAGCTGTCATAATAGCGGCATTTCAGTCTGCCGGCACATTTATTGGTGCGCACAGGTTCTCTCAGTGTTTCCGCTGTGCACTCTGACATTTTCCTTATCGTTTCCTGCGGGTCCTTCATCTGTTTCCTGATCTCTTCAAAAAACGGGATGGTCGGATTGTTGTTGAAGTTATAAAGAGAACGGCTGACGATAAACAGCTGGTCGATATCCAGCTCATCCTCCCGGACATACGCTTCATTCAGGTGGACGATCATAACATCGCTCAACCGGATCCCGTTCTGCTCGAGCACCCATACGGTATCGCAGTAGAGCTCCATGTCATTGTTGTGCGGATACAGTCCTGTGAACAGGAAATACAGTTCCCAGGCATCGCCGTTCCTGTGCATGAACGGAGCTTTGATCCTCAGGCCGCCGTATTCGAATCTTGCCTTCATCAGCCAGTCATGGTCCTTCAATGCCTCCAGGGCAAGGGAAGGATCATCGCCGAGCGCGCCGACAAACGGTTTTTCGACGCCGAGCTTCCTGGCTGCCAGGTCAGATACGGCTTCATCCATTCTGATATAGGAATAGAACGGCATTTTTTCGTCCTGCTGGGACTGCAGGAAGAGACGCGGACATCTGTTGAACTTTTTCAGATCGGAAATATGGTACATGGAAGTCATTCCGCCTCCCTGCCGATCATATTATGACCGCTTACCCTCGTATATACGACCTGCACGAAATCACCCTGCTTCAGGGCTCTGCTGCTGCGGAAACGGACCGTGCCGTCTACCCCGTCCGGAGCGTACATTGCGCTTCTGCCGGTATACATGCCTGTCAGGTCTTCATACCCTTCCACCAGGACTTCATCCGTCCTGCCGATCAGTTTCTGATGATCTGCCTCAACGATCTCTGCCTGGCGCGTCATGATCTCCTTCATGCGCTGCAGCTTGACCTCTTCCGGGACATCGTCTTCCATTTCATAGCTCTTGGTATCCTCTTCCCGGGAATAGGTGAATGCGCCGAGATGATCCCAGTGCACTTCCTCCAGAAGACGCATGGTCTCCTTGTGGTCTTCTTCCGTTTCACTCGGGAAACCGGTGATCAGTGTCGTGCGCAGTGTCGCGTGTTCAAAGGATGCCCTGATCTTTGCGGCACGTTCAACGATCGTATCATGCGATCCCCTGCGGTTCATCAGCTTCAGCATCCTGTCTGAACCATGCTGTACGGGAATATCGAAGTAAGGCAGGATATGCCTGCTCTCACGGATCGTGTCGATCAGGTCATCCGGGATCTCATCCGGATACAGATACAGGATACGGATCCAGTGGATGCCCTCGATCGCGTCCAGACGTTTCAGCAGATGGGAAAGATGCAGCTGACGGTCCCAGTCAAAGCCGTATCTCGACGAGTCCTGGGCGATCAGGTTCAGTTCCTTGACGCCTTCCGAGACAAGACGTTCTGCTTCCCTGACGAGCTCATCCTCATCCATGGAACGCATATCACCGCGGATCAGCGGGATCGCGCAGTAGCTGCATCGGTTGTCGCAGCCGTCGCAGATCTTCAGATATGCCATCCAGGGCTTGCCTGACAGGATGCGCTGTGATTTTCCGTATGTATTGACGATACGCACGCCCAGCACTTCGGAAAGGATCTTGCCGAGATTGTGATATTCATCGATCGCAATAAAGCGGTCAACCTCCGGCATCTCTGCTTCAAGCTGAGGTTTGTATCTCTGGGAAAGACAGCCCATGACGATCAGTTTCCTGAGCCCCTGTTCCTTCAGGTCCGCCGCTTCCAGGATCGTATCGATCGCTTCTGTTTTGGCGCTCTCAATAAACCCGCAGGTATTGATGATGACAGCTTCCGCTTCACTGCTGTCAGTGACGATCTCCTGTCCGCTTTCTCTCAATATTCCGAGCAGATATTCCGTATCTACAAGATTCTTGGCACAGCCAAGTGAAATTACACCTATTTTCATACCGTTTCTTCTTCCGCCGAACATTGTACCATATTAACGGGGAAAACTCTCCGGAAGCGCAAAAAAACTGCCGTCGGTCAGACGGCAGAAATCATACGGTCAGTCAGCCAGTGATCCGAACGGATCCCAGGGCTTGAGCTCGGTCGGCTTCTGTTTCAGTACTTTTTTATCAGCAGCGCTCAGATATTTCCTGTTGACGACTGCTTCGAAGACATACTTGTCGAACCATGTATCGGAGCAGATATAGTAGCCTTTGTTGGCCATCTTGTCTCCCCAGGAGTTTTCGATCTTCCATCTGGTCGGCTTGTCGTCCACCAGGTTGACGCCTGTCAGGACCATTGCGTGGTTCATCGCGGATTCCCTGGCATCCAGCATATCTTCCTTGCTGAAGGTAAGGTCCATATCGAATGTTCCTGCGTAGTCAAACAGCTGATCATCCCAGAGACCCTTTTCACGGTCGCCTTCCTTGCCGCAGTCGCAGCCGAACCAGACGGGTTCTCCTGCTTTCATCTGCTTCAGGATCGCTTCCTTGAAGTCTTCCATCGGGAGGTTCAGGAAGCTGATGGGATTCCCGTCTACGACGTTGCCGAGATATTTGACGGTATACATCTTATGGAAAGGCTTGTCCTTTGTCGGTCCGTTGATGATGCCGACATAGTCATCCAGGTCAACGCTCAGGTATTTTTCATAGAATTCCTGCGGCGTTACATCGCGGAATGAATGATAAGCGCCTTTCTTATCATAGAATTCAAATGTGAATTTCTGCGGCGGTACGCCGAAGCAGCTGCAGATCAGGCTGTATACTTCCTTGAGTGCCTGGTCTTTTGCTTTGCGGATCGCAGCCATCTTCTCACCGTCTGCGTGCATGCGCTTCGCATCAGCGGCGAACTTTCTCAGTCTCTTGTTCAGCAGGCCGTTCATCGCCCTTGTGTGGGAGGACTGGTATGTTTCAGGCATAGCTGACTTCGGGCAGATACCATATTTCTTGACGAGGGAAACAAACATATCCCACTGGCCGCCGTCGCCGACAGCAGTTTCCATCAGATAGCGGACGGTTTCATCGCCAAACGGTGCTTCCAGTTCTGCCAGAGCGGCTTCCAGGAAGAAATTCGCTTTTTCCAGTTTGTCATAGAAAGCCATATAATTCTGAGACAGTTCAAACTGTCCGTCGATCTTGTACTTCTTTACAATGATCTCACGGAGCACGTTCAAGGACGCAAACAGCCAGCATCTGCCGGAAGCCATCTGGTTCGTGACCGGAAGCGTTTTGATATTGATGGAGAAGTAATCGGGATTTGCGGCTGTCGCGTCAAATACACGGGAAATGCCGCCAAGATCGTTTACCGTCAATGCGTTTCTGACGACTCTTGCTTTTGCGTCTGCCAGATAATCGACGCTCAGTTTTGCCAGTTCTTCAGAACTGATCGCTTTCATTTTAGTCATATACAACCTCTTTTCCTGCCAACACTTTACAACGTTCAGTACCTCCGCGCAATATGGACGGACGGTCAGAAAGAATACACGGCAGGAAGCTTATGAAAAAACAGTCTTCATGTTTCAGAAGACTGTCTGATGAAATACCGGTCGATCAGAAGATAAATACTGAAGCCTACCGCGAACCCAGCCATCGTGTCGGAGATATAATGCATGCCTGCCATGATGCGTGACAGCGCAGTGGAAACGATCCAGAGGACCGTGAATATCGTCAGGATGACTTCTTTGCCCTGCAGTCTCTGATCAAGTCTGGGCAGATAGCGGATCCACAGGATCACTGTGGCGGCTGTGGTATGTCCGCTGGGGAATGATTTGTTCATGTCCGCAAACCAGACGGGTCCGGAGATCTCATACCACTGGGCAAATTCCTGCATATCCATGGAAAGAGACCAGAACCTGGGTCTTCCCCAGATCACTTTCAGAACAGTCGTCAGCGATACGCTGCAGGCTGCCAGCAGGATGCCTGCCTGGCAGATCCGCAGCGTTTCATCATTCAGCGGTACCCTTTCCGCAGTCTTTCTCATCAGAAACAGCAGCAGTGCAGCCAATGCCGCGCACTGCAGATAGGGACCGCTCCACCATATGCTGCAGATATGGAATGCCGCTATGACTGAGGCAGTATAACCGGCAGCCATGCACAGATAACGGTGTTTTTCTTCACAGCTGCGTCCGGTCACACAGAACGCGAAGCCGGAGATGACAGAGGCCGGCAGGACTCCGATATGTTTTCCCCACAGGACGAACGGTTCATACCTGATGGATGTCAGGTATTCACTGAAACTCAGGTCAAATGTACTGAGTTCAAGAAACAGGACCAGATACAGCAGGAATGCACCTGACAGCAGATAGTTTTTCAGTTTTGCAGTCATAGCGCTGTTTCAGAACTCCATCGTTTCCAGGTCATCCGGAACAAACAGATTGCCGCTGTAATACTGTATCCCTTCGGCAGTATATTTCTCTTTGCGGTGTCCGATATCATGATCTTCTGTATGATACAGGACCAGGTTTGAGACATGGAGCGCTTCAGCAGCTTCACATGCGTCCTTGACCGTAGAATGATGTTTCTGGTACGGCTTGTAGATCTCACGGTCCTCATATGTGCAGAATGCTTCATGCATCAGCAGCCAGGCGTTTTCCGCGTATATGCGGCAGTGTTCCTTCAAGGGTTCATCCCCGCATACAGTGATCCTGTGCTCCCCGTCCAGCATTGAAAAACCGAACTGTTTTGCCTTGGAAGATCGGATATCAAAGAAGACCGTCTGTCTGCCCATCAGTGTTTCCTGCTGTCCGTCTTTCACTTCCAGAAGGAACACCTGTCTGCCAAGCATATCCGTACGTTCCGGCAGCAGGAACCCGATCATCTCATTGAGTATGCGGATCACTTCATCATGTCCCCGGATCGTCAGGCGGTCGTTTTTGTTCTTGTGCATGGAAGCCATCCGGACGCGCAGCAGCCAGAGGATGCCGGTGATATGGTCCAGGTGTCTGTGGGTAACGAACACCTCATGAATGTCATGTACAGAGATCCCTGCCTGCTTCAGCTGTTTCAGAAGCGTGATCCCGCCTCCTCCGTCGACCAGCAGCCTGTCTTCTCCGTCTTCCATGACAAAGCATGTGTTGAAGCAGTTTGTTACGACAGCGCATCCTGTCCCAAGCATCGTCAGCTTCATTACAGTTCACTCTTCAGCACACGCATCGCTTCAGATGCCGGTACGCCATATGTTCCCTGTACCATCACGCCGCGTCCGCCGCCCTTTCCGTTCAGTTTCTGATTGAATGTCCGGCAGATATCCTTCAGTTCCATGCCGCTGCTCATGATCAGGTAGCGGCAGCTTTCCGCATCATTTGACGCCAGGACCGCGCAGACTCCTGCCTTATGGCCTTCTATGATCATATTGCACAGCTGACGCATGGCGTTGCTGTCGAGACCGTCTTCGATCATGACGACTGTGCCGTCGGATTCTTCCATCGCCTGTACCTTATACTGCAGATAGGATGACATGATGCCGTTCATCCGGTATTTCAGTTCCCCGTTCATCTCATTCAGCCTGTTCACCGCTTTCAGTGTTTCCAGCGGCTTTGCCGAAAGAAGATGGGAAATGCCTGTGTTCTGGTCGGCGATCCCTTCCAGATATGTAAGTGCCCTGTTTCCGGCAAGCATTTCGATACGCGTGCCGTTTCTCTGTTTGGTGCAGGAAAGCAGGTGAATGATGCCCACTTCTCCCGTACGCTTCAGGTGTGTTCCGCAGCATGCGCAGATATCGGCATCGGGTACCGTAACGATCCTGACGGTCCCCGTCAGTTCCTTCTTGGAACGGTATTCCAGGACTGCCAGTTCCTCCTCGGAAGGAAATGCGATCTCTACAGGCAGGTCACGCCAGATGATGCGGTTTGCCTGGCGTTCGATATCTCTCATCATTTCGAATGTTACTTCACCGTCAAAATCAAGCTGCAGGATATCGCCCATGTGGAAGCCCACGTTGTCATATCCGTAATTGATATGGATCAGTCCGGATACGATATGCTCACCTGTATGGTTCTGCATATGATCAAACCGGCGTTCCCAGTCGATCTCTCCATGGACGGCAGCTCCCACAGGCAGCTCCTGTTCCGTAATATGGACGACCTGTCCGCCGATCCTTCTTGTGTCCAGTACACGGATGCCGTTCAGCGTTCCGTGATCGCCCGGCTGTCCGCCGCCTTCCGGGTAAAATGCGGTGTCATCCAGGACAACTTCCCAGCCGCGCTTCGTCTTCTCGCAGGAAACACATACCGCGTCGAAACTCCTGCAGTATGGATCTCTGTAAAATAATTCATTCATCTCTTCCATAGTTTATTCCTCATCCGTCAGTACGACCGTTTCGTCCCTGACATTGACCCCCTGTTGTATACGTACTGTTCTGCAGACATCACCTGACAGCCTCAGTGTTTCACCTTCATGCAGCTCGATGTTCTCCGTGATCACATACTGGGCTGCTTTATACAGCGTATTCCGGACCGTCTGCCTGTCTCTTCCATGAAGGATCTCCATTTCTCTTCCCGCGAAGAAGCGCATGCCTTCCGTCCAGCCTTCGTATTCCTCTTTGTTTTTCCGGATCCCGACATGGATCAGGTTGAAGACCGGAAACACATTCCGTTCCTGTGCCGACCGGGCACAGCTCTTCCAGTAATCCGGTTCAGCTGTAAAATCTCCGACGAGCACTGCCGCAGCGTTTTCATTGCACAGGCCTGCCGTGAACCACGCGAATATCTTTCCGGCATGGTACTGGTCCGCTTCCATCGCATTGACGCGGACGATCAGATGCGCTTTGTGGGGAATATCCTTTTCCTTGAGCTGCGGCAGGTTTACCGCTGGCGCAGGCACCAGGATCACAGCAGCCAGGCATCCGTCCGATATGATCACCGCCCGGTTGTCAGCCGGGTTTTCCTCTCCGCTCAGGATATTCATATGCCATTCATCGCGGATCGTTTCCAGGAATTTCTCCCTGTCCCAGACATTTTCCTTCAGCAGGACCAGTGCCTGGAATAAAGCAGCGGTGTTGGCGGTGCCGTCCCTGCTTCCCCGTTTGTTCCAGTAGCTGCGGAGCACTTCCACCATCTCAATGCAGTCACGTTCGGCTGTTTCCGGGTCATAGGTACCCAAACGGGACGAAACATGTCCGCAGTGTATAAGCGCTCCCGGTTCATATCCTCCGGCAACTCCGAGATACCAGCCGCTCTGAAACAGAGACATTTTAAAAGCGATCATATAATAATGCCTGCCGTGCAGATCAAATTCCCCGGCGATCCTGCTTCTGACAGGTCTTTGCCGGACGGACGGTACATTCTCGAGCCATACCGCCATCGCTTCTTTTGCCGCATAGCCTTGTTCTGAATTCATGGTCATGCGAACATCATATCATATAAAAAGACAATTCCCTTCTGAGGAGAACTGTCTCATTTTGAATTATTTGATCTTTTTCGCGTTCGGGTTCAATGAACTGTCGATTCCCATGCCTGCGATCTTCCAGACACCGCCTACATTCAGCAATGTCATCTGATAACCGCAGTTCCAGGTCCTGTCAACAGAACCGTTGGACGCATAGTAATCAAATACAACGTTTGCGATCGCAGACGTATCGCTCTGCTTGACGATCTTCAGTACGTTCTCATTGGAGAACTTGGAAGTTCCATGGCTTGTGAACCAGTTGTTCTGGACACCGGAAACACGTCTGTACCACTGGGAGTCCGTAATGGAGACGGAAGCGACAGCGCCGACACCTGCTTCCTGGGCAGGGAATTTCGCGCATGTCACAGCGTACTGGATGATCGTATTTGCAAGATCCTTGTCTGCTGTTGCGTCTGTTCCGACGTAGATCGTATTGTTCGTAACATCTTCCATCAGGCCGCATTCTTTTCCGTCGCTTGTGACGTGAGGAATGTCGATCATGGCATTGATACGATAGCGGTTGACCTTCGGCGCACCTGCCGTATTGCTGAGACCGAGATAATTGGATGCCGGAACATTGGCTTCGATCAGGTACTGGTCATTCATTTCCGAGCCATTGACGTTGACCTTCATGCCGGCGGGAACTTCAAGAATATAATCTTTCTGATCGTTGAATATCGTAGCCAGAGCCCAGGAACCGTCTCCCTGCTTCTGCATCTTCAGATCACAGATACGCTCAGTATCTTTATAAAGGTGATAATACTTTGAAGCTGCATCTTCCGAGTAAAGCTTATACTGCACAGCGTCTGTGTCATGATAAACACCGAACAGTGCTTTTTCATAAGAATCAAGGTCATTCAGATGCATCTGAACGCTGAATGATTCGTTATATACATCTTCGTATTCCGCATTGACGACTTTTTCCAGGTATTCCTGAATCAGTTTAGCAGGATCTGCTTCTTCCGCTGAAACATCAACAGCATTGCGGCTGAAGATACCAAGGGAAGCGACCACACCCAGGGAAAGGATCACACTGAACAGTTTCTTCATCTCAGTTTCCTCCTTCCTTTACCAGGAATACGGTAGGCAGGTTTCTGGAACCATACATGGAAACTGTATTGTTGACATAATCGCCCTTGTAGATCATAGCCGTGGAGTTGCCTCCGTCCAGGTTGGCCGCATTGATCGCGTCATAGGACTGGAATATCTCAATGACGTCTTCATACTTGGCGCCGAAAGAGGAAGGACCTCTTCCGTCAATGACGAGCAGGAGGAATGTTCCGTCTGTCGCCTGACCGATCGCTGTACGCGGGTTCAGCATTGCCAGATTCGTCGTATTTCTGTCAAATACATCTTTATAGTTGGAAATATAGACAGGTCCGAATGTGACGGCTTCCTTAATGCCCCATTTCATTGCATCATTGCCGGTTCCGCCGATACATACGAGCTTATCGTCTTTATCGATCCCGATGATCGGCTGATAAACATTGGGATTGCCGTATACAAGTTTGCCGTCATGGATAACGATACCCTGAGGAATACTTCCGTTTCCGGTTCCGCCTTCATCCATGAATCCGCCGCCGTTGATCCCGCCGACTGCCTTGAATGTTTCAACATAGGTATCAAGATCAGGAGCCTGCGCGCCTGTACCAAGATAAGGGTTGACTTCAACGGAAATATCATCGGAGTTTTTGACAAGCATCATCCATCCTTCATATGTACTTCCGGTAATATGTTCGATCACGATATCTTCTGTCTTTTCTTCACCGGTAAATTCACTGACCGTAACAGTCTTGCGGGCTGCAGGCTGTTCTTCCTTGGATCCCGGGGAACTGTTTCCGCCTGAATCGTCGCCCGAACTGCAGGCTGTCATAGAAACAGCACATAAACCGGCAAGCGCGGTCTTCAATAATAATGTCCTTTTGAATTTGATCATATCTGTCTCCAATTTGTACCCGAGTATCTTAACACGAAACACCTGCTTCGTCATTACAATATAGCGAAACATTCGTGAATTTAAAAAGATCTTCAGAATAGAAAATCAGTTTTTAGGGACCTGTAGAAAAAATAAAAAAAGCGACCCGGCAACGACCTCGATTCACTATGGCAGGCATAGCTATTTTTGGCCCTGGAGTGCTTAACTTCTGTGTTCGGGATGGGAACAGGTGTGACCACTCCGGTATCGTCACCAGATCTGCTTTTCTGAGAAAACTTCTGTTCTCTCAAAACTGAATAACAATCCAGACTCAGGACTTGCCTTTCTTACTTTGCTGCGTAGGCTTGGTTTAAACAGTTCTCTCGTGATTAAACCCTCGACCTATTAGTATCAGTCAGCTCAATGTGTCACCACACTTACACCCCTGACCTATCAACCTCGTCGTCTTCGAGGGGTCTTACTTCGTTTTACGAATGGGAAGTCTCATCTTGGAGTCGGTTTCACGCTTAGATGCCTTCAGCGTTTATCCGGTCCGTTCGCAGCTATCCAGCTGTACCGCTGGCGCGATAACTGGTGCACCGTAGGAACGTCCACCCTGGTCCTCTCGTACTAGGGGCAGCTCTCCTCAAACTTCCAACGCCCACAACAGATAGGGACCGAACTGTCTCACGACGTTCTGAACCCAGCTCGCGTACCGCTTTAATGGGCGGACAGCCCAACCCTTGGAAGCGAATTCACCTCCAGGATGCGATGAGCC
>JAILLA010000055.1 GCA_024693325.1 Solobacterium sp. | reverse complement strand
AACCGCCCCGCTCTTGTCGTAAACAGTAACTGTTTTGGTCAGCGATCCGTTTTCACCGTCTGCTACATTTACATGAATATGGTACTCAACATCAGGTTGTGTCCATCCTTCTGCCGGATAAGTATCAGCATCGAAAACTTTCTCCTTGATCACATAGTAGTGATCGCCCATGTCGTTTACAGTGAAGACCGTCGGATCGTTTTCATCCTGGACCACTCTGTAAACAATCTCATCAAACCCATATGAAGCTCCTCCCGTCTCTGAGATTGTTCCAGACGTGTGGACAGTCTGTTTCAGCGTGCTTGCTGAAGTAGTATATCCTTCCCCTGTCTCATACAGTTCGAAACAGAATACCTTCTCAGTACTGTCCGTTCCTTCGATGCTCTTCTGCCCGCCAAACGTCACAGACGTCGTACTAAGCGTATAATTGTTGATGAATTCGCAGGAACTGAGCGTACTGCTGATATTGCCATTGAAACTGTCTGTTGTATTGGTGTATCCGGTCGGTGGTTCCGCTTCAGATACTGTATATCCTGTTCCGTCAGGCAGATTCTTGATTTTAATCGACTCATTTGCTTTCAGTGTAACAGTAGCAGTTTTAGCATTTCCGTTCTCCGCTTGTGTCAGGCTGATGAAATATTTGCCATCGGATTCGGAGATACAGGAGGTATTGTTTGTCACGATAGCAGAATCGGCCTCGACGGGATATGTGTTTTCGAGCACCACACCCTCAGGTGCATCAGGCGGTGTAAGCGTGATGGTGAATGTGAAATCTTTTGTGGTATCGGATGTACCGGTCACCTTTTTCTTGATTTCCAGATCACCGACATTGCGGTTATTCCGGAACGACGCAGTTTTTACCTCAACTCCGTCCGCAGTCTTTTCTACAGTGATCGCAGTATCCGGTTTTTCCGCCAGTGTAATTCCCTTCCTGATCTGATCGTCAGAAGGTACTTCCGTTACTGTATACTGGCCTGTCGGAAGCCCTGACAAAACGGCGGCCTTGTTTTCACTATCCAGAATACTATTAGGATTACTGGTGTTGGTTATGTCTTTTGCTTCGGTAACAACTCCACCCGAAATCTTGACAGTAATTATCCTGCTGATTCCTGCTGTCAGTGTGTTTTCTGCTCCGTCAACACGGAATGTATATGTGTCATCCACCAGTGACGTATCAGCAATCGTCGTACTGCCATTGACAGATACCGTCTTTTGGATCTTCAGAGAGCTGGTATCTCTTGTGTATGTATTGATGAATTTTGCTGCTGTGGGATCCAGGGCTGCAGCCGCGTTCAGCGTTGCAGTTTTACCATCCTGACTTGCTGTTGCACCGCCAGTCACTGCCACGGTATACCCGTCCACAGTCATTCCGCTTTCAGTGAATGTTACAGTCGTTCCAACCGGTAGATCCGGAATCGTCCACTCATAAGGACTTTCTGTCGTTCCAGCTCCTGTCTTGTTTGTTGTGTCAGTCGTCTTCAGTTCTATTTTTGTCTTATCCTGACCGGTCAGGGTATATTCCGCGGTGATCTTGAAATCATCCGGAACAGTAACCTGTTCACCGTCAAAGATCTTCTGTACCTTCACGCTGCCAAGCCTGTCATTTGTAAAGGTTGCGTCGATATCTGTTTCATTTTCCTTTGTGGGAGTCGGATCCTTGACAACCGTCAGTGTACCGTCACCGTGATCCGATACTGTAACCTGGATCCATTTCTTCGCAGGATCATACTGGATGCCGTCTTTGATATTGTTTTCTGCTTCTGCGGGAATAACTTCCTCCAGCAGGAACCAGTATGTTCCGCATTCATTTGTAGATGTATTCTTGTTGAATGTGATGGCGGAAGTAAATGCTGCAATACCTGTCGTAGTATCCGCACTTGCCGTGACAGTATTGTTCAGTTTCACCGCAGTCATAACATTGTCAGATGTCGCCTGCGTATAGCTGTTTTGATCGGTCACCTGTGCCGTCGTAAGATCAACCTGATCAATGGTCAGTTTTCTGCCGTCAACATAGAAGCTGTTGTTTGGCGCAAACTCGCTGATTGCAGAGGATGCTGAACGGCTGTATTCATAGACCATCTTCTCGTATTTCCGGATACCTCTTGCCGCAGCCGGTACCGGAGCCTGTGTACCGCTTTCATCTTCTTTCCGGTACAGGACTGCCTTCAGCACGATGCCTGCTTCCGGGAAAGCATAGTTTGGCAGCAAGCCTTCATCCGACAGGAAATTGAAGATGTTTTTCTTTCCAAGTTCCTGCAGAACACTGATCAGAGCAGATTCCTCGCTCTTCAACTCCTTGATTTCTTCATCGTAAGAACTGTCCTTCGGCTTTTCTTCCAACTCCTTGATCATATCTTTCAGGCTGTCGATACTGGATCGAAGAGCTTCCTGCTGCTTCTTCAAATCCTCAAATGAATCCAGGATCTTGACATACATGGGGCTGTTTTCCGCACCTTTGCCTCTGGCAAAAGTCTCAAGTTCCTCACGGATAACTGCGGATTCCTCTACAGTACCCCAAGCACCCGCAAACATCTGAATAAAGGAGTTCAGCTGCCGTGAAAGTGTGCTCTGTACATAATTCAGGAAATTGAACGGGAACATATCCTCCGGATGAGAATTCAGCTTATTCAGGACTGTTCCAATATGCTCTGGGATTGCATTCTCTGCTATCCCTTTCTTTACCCAGGAATCCATGCAGAAGGCAACAAATTGACGTTCCAGCACAGCAGACGCCCGCAAGAAGATCTTCGGC
>JAILLA010000124.1 GCA_024693325.1 Solobacterium sp. | reverse complement strand
GTCAGAGTCAAAGGCCGGCTTCAAACCACGAAGCCCTATTAATCATTCTTAACTTATAATATCACGCTCGCAGAAAATATTTGAAACATCTGGAAAAAGATAGTGTTTTCATATGCACTTTGCGAAGAATAAATGTATCACTGAAGCTGTAGTTAAGCTGATACTGCCACTATTAGTCAAAAAAGGCGCAACCTCTTCTTCATAGGTTGACGCCATTGGCAATATGCCATGCATAGAGCTTCCTTTGATTTTCCTGGAAGAAGAAATGATTGACTCTGTTCTGTCAATCTGATATTATCATTACTGCGTCAAATGATAGCAGCTTACAGAGTCCTGCATCAGGCGTCCTTAGCGATTACGTTATCAGAGTAACCTGCTGCAATGGTGAAATGACCAATAAGGACACCCTGCAGTGATGATCTGTACCTGTTGTTGTTTCTCGGCCATTAAAGGAGGAAACAAAAACATGGCACGTTACACAGGACCGGTATGGAAGAAGTCCAGACGTCTGAGCTTCTCAGTACTCGAAACCGGTGAGGAGCTGAAAAAGCGCACTTATGCTCCGGGTCAGCATGGACCTACAAAGCGCGTAAAACTGAGCGGTTACGGCACACAGCTTCGTGAGAAGCAGAGAGTCCGCAACATGTACGGCGTAAGCGAACGTCAGTTCAGAAACCTGTTCGAAAAGGCATCCAAGATGGATGGTATGGCAGGTGTCAACTTCCTCGTTCTGCTTGAATCACGTCTCGACAACCTGGTATACCGTATGGGCTTCGCAAGAACCCGTGCAGGTGCACGTCAGCTTGTCAACCACGGACACATTGAAGTCAACGGAAAGAAAGTGGACATCCCTTCAGCAGAGATCAAGCCGGGTTCCGTCATTGCTGTTCGTGAAAGAGCACGCAACATGAAAGCCATCAACGAAGCTCTTGAAGCCAACATTACAGCTCCTGCATATGTCGATGTAGACAAAGAAAACAAGAAGGGTACATTCGTACGTCTTCCTGAACGCAGCGAACTGAATCAGGAAATCAATGAAGCTCTGATCGTTGAATACTATAACAGGTAATAGGTTCAGTTGGATGAAGACCGCCGCGGCGGTCTTTTTTCTGTTTTCAGCAAAATTATCAGACTGATTTTTTTCGGAAAAAGTGTGGGAATGGAAAATGAAGCACGTATAAAACTTACGAAAGGAGAAATCAGTTATGAGAACGATTACCGTTGAGCCGGAACGTCTGGAAGCCTGTGCTGCCCGGATAGATGATGAAACTCAGGAATACCAGAGAACGTTCCTGATGCTGTTTGACGCTGTAGACAGAATGAAAGCAGGATGGGAGGGAAAAGATAATACAGCGTTTACCAACCAGATCCGCAGATTTGAAGGAGATTTCCGTCAGATGGCGGTCTTATGCACGCAATACAGTGAATTCCTGAGAAATTCAGCAAGAGCCTACCGTGAAATGCAGGATGATCTCGCAGCACAGGCAGGGACGCTGGCTGTAGGTTAACAGGAGGTAAAGGATGAGCAACTTAAGAATATCGCTGGCAGAGGTCAGTGAATGCGCGTCTTCGATCAGGACGCTGAATCAGCAGATGTTTGATCTGCTGATGCGTATGAAGAACGACATGAATGAAACGAACGTATCCTGGATCTCGGATGGCGGAGAAACGATCCGTGCACGTTTCAACCAGTTTGCCGCAAGATTTGATAACCAGAAAGAAACGATCGATTCCTATGCGAAATTCCTGGATATGACCGTTTCAAGCTACGACTCCCTGGAGACGACCATCACTTCCAATGCGGAAGGCATTCAGTACTAGCATCTGTTTACTGTCGGCATTCGCTGTGACCATGACGCTCGGCGGATGCCGTCCGGATCCCGTTGAAGAAATATTGCTGGGAGACTGGATCGGTGAGATCGTTGAACAGGCAGGTATCTTTCCTTCCCAGGAGACTGTTCCGTACTATCTGAACATACCATCCGGATCGGTATGGTTCGAGACGGTACAGACAGCTGCAGACTGGCAGATCCTGGATCCGGAAGACCCGTTTGACCCGCTGCAGCCTCTGACCAGGGAGTGGGCCGCATACACACTGATCAATCTTTCAGGTGTTGAAAAGAAAGCAGCAGACCGGAAGATCCGTGATCTCAATGCATCACGCTTTCCGGAACATGTATCAGCCGCTGTATCGTTCGGTCTTATGAAGACAGACGATCACAGCAGATTCAGACCGCGTGATGCGCTGGACAGGTCAGAAGCAGATGACCTTCTGGAGCGCATGATCACTTACATCAATACCAGGACATTTGAGCATCATGATGTACAGATCGTTTTTGATGAAGACTGCAGTCTGATCGAAGAAGAACCTGCTGCATATGACCCGGAAACATCAACTATGCTCTTTCCCGCAGGGACACAGATCAGCAAAGGTGATGTGATCAGTACCGGTGACATGGATCATCCGTATGTGATCGCTGAAGATACGGAAGAACAGGAAGAAGGAACAGCTGTATCAGTCAGTGATGCTGACCCGGAAAAACTGATCGACAGAATCGATGCAATGGGATCCTTTGATGCAGATTTCTCTCAGGCACAGATCACTGATCTTCTGGACGGCATTCAGATGATCCCCGAAACCTCCTTTTCAGATCCTCATATCCGCCTGATGTCAGAAAAACAGTTCAGCAGGACCCATGTGATCAACGGGTTTACCGTCTCGTATACGGTCAATGCGTCAGGCATCAGGGCTGAGGTCACACGGACTTCTCCAGGCGGACTGGCTGTCTTCGCTGAGGCTTCCCTGAGCGGTGTGCATCCGGTATATCAGTGGAACAGCAGCAGGGGCAATGTTGAATACGGATACTTCCGGGTCGACTGTTCTACAAATGAATCATTCAGCGCAGGAAGGAGTCAGTTTGCGTCCGGACAGGCAAATGTAAAGGATATCGATGCGGCAAGATTCCTGGAATCCCTGAAAGAAGCATTTTCAAAGGGCAGGGATACGGCTGCGCTGGATGTACCTCTCTGTACGCTCAGGATCCCTGTTCCGGAGGTACCGGTCCTGAATATCGTATGTACGGTCAGCCTCCGGCTGGATGCAGAAGGAAAAGCAAAACTGAACCTGTCCCAACAGCATTCCATCGGCATGGAAATACGATCGGGAAAGATGAGAGCCATCCATCATACAGACAGTACATCAAAAGCTGCACTGTACGGTTCATCCGATTTCCTGACAGCACTGTCTTTCAGTCTCAATGCAGCAGCACTATCTCTGACAGATGCTGTGATCGAAGCAGGGATCAATGCGGACATTACATCCACAGTGCACAGTTATGACCGGCAGGGGAACCATACAGCACTTCAGACAAAACTGCCGGCGGATATGGTGGCAGATCATGCCTCAGAAGCAGAAGGGATCCTGGTATGCAGTGATGTCGATGCTGTGTGGATCCTGAACTTGGTCCTGAATTCACCGAGTACGCTTGCCGGCAGATACGGGTTTTCAAGAAATGTGAGTCTCCTGAAACCGGGACAGGAAAATGTATTTCCGGGACGGCACATCCATATGGAGAACTTTCATTTCGTAGACAGATGCACCCGTACAGAACGGCAGAAACCTCCGGCATACAGCCAGCCTCCGGAAAGTGAACAGATCAGGATCAAAGAATACGTATTGATCGGGGAAGCAGGAGACAGCCGCAGCATAGAGATCATCAGCCTGCCTGCAGACTGCTCCCGTTCCGGGCTGAGATTTACTTCCCAGGACAGCAGTATCGCGCAGGTAAACAGTGATGGGAATATCCACCTGAAACAGTCAGGCAGTACGATCATCACGGTCTCCTCGGCAGACGGAAAATATCATGTCCGCTGTACCGTGCATGTGAGATATGAGGAAGGGAATGCTCATTAAACTCATCCAGGGCAAAAGGACAGAGACATTCAGGATCGAAGAAGGCAGAAAAACAGCATTCAATATTCTGAACGAACCATGCAGGATCAGCAATTCGGACGGACAGATGATACTGGAGGTGGCGGATAAGATCGTAACGGAAGATGTCAGTCATACCGGCATCACTGTCTGCCGTCATACGGAGACAGGAGAGAAAGCAGCACTGATCAGATTTGAGGATGATTCCGGATGGGACCGGTTCAAAAGATACAGACCGGGTAAGGATGTCATTACCGCCGGCTGTTCTGGATCGGATGATATCCGGATCATCCATCCCCTGATCAGGGAACAGCATATCCGGCTGGATATCCGTCAGCTGTCGGTCAGTGATATGTACAGGAGCGGTGTATTGGCTGTTGATCAGATGATCGTAAATGAGTATCAGGACCTGCATATCACAAACAGGATTGAGATATTGAATGCAGTCATGATTATTGTCGGAGACATCCTCCTGGTAAACACCTGCAGCAATATTCTCGTTCAGCTGGAACCTTTGGAAACAGCAGACACAACAAGCTTCATACAGCCTGACAAAGTTGTCGTTCCGGATATGGAAGGGCAGGAAATGGTGTCGCGGACATTCCGTGAGGATCTGGAAGAACCGATGCAGATCATGCCTATGCGCAGAATGCCGCTGATCCTGACGATCGGTCCGGCAGTCACCATGGCCATGGCATCTTTCGTCACAAGTTCATTTTCCATATATAACGGCATGCTGAACGGCAGACAGCTGGATGAGATGATTCCGCTGGTGATCCTGCCGGTATGTATGCTGTTAAGTTCACTGTTCTGGATGCCTATGCAGAGAATGTATGAACAGCATGTACAGAAGCGGCAGATCAGGCACAGAATCAGGTCGTACAGTGAATATCTGGATGACCTTACAGCGAGGATCAGAAGATATGAAGAAACATACAGGAACCAGGCAGAAACACAATATCCTCTGATCCCCGGACCTGCCCGGTACCGGAAGGATCATTTTACCGTCAGATTAGGGATCGGTACTGAATCATTTGATATACAGCTGGGACAACGTTTTCAGCTGAGCCATACAGACGGACTGTATCAGCGTATGATCGAGCTTCCGGAGCAGCTAAAAAGACTTGATAACACTGTTATTGTGAGAGATTTTTCCAAATATCAATGTATTTACTTCCAGGATGACCATGAAACAGAGCGGTATTTATGGGTCTTACTGTTCCGTGTCTTATTTTCAAGTGCTCCCGGAACACTGAAACTGAGGATCTTATGCACTCCCGAATTTGAACAAAAGCATATATGGATCCGTAATATCCCGCACTTGTATGAGCATGAACAGCGCATGATCATCACGGAAAACAGCCGCATCATCCTGCAGGATTCAGCAGAGACGCAAAGTGATCTCCTGTATGTTGTAATGAACAGGGAACTGCTGCAGGAGATTCCTTCAGGAAGAAGGATGATCTGGATATCAGGCAGAAATGAATTAACCAATGAACACGAACTGTCAGTAAAATACACAGAAGGCATGCTGGTTTTGGAAGAGCCGGGACATAAGATGCGTATCAAAGCGGATGATATCAAAGCGATCGATCTGTATTCGTTGACATCCGTGCTGAACAGCAGATACCGTGCAGGAACTGCCTACAGAGTTCTTGATCCGGGTTTCCTCGATCTGTTTCACTGCACAGAACCGCAGGACCTGCCGATCAGGGAAAACTGGCAGAAACATCACACTTTTGAAGCCCTGCAGACACCTGTCGGACTGGACGGGTCCGGCAATGTGATCTGTCTGAATCTGCATGAAACAGGTATGGGACCGCATGGACTGATCGCCGGCACAACAGGCAGCGGCAAATCAGAACTGATATTGAGTATTCTGCTTGGTCTGTCAGTGAACTATTCACCTAGAGAACTGCAGTATATTCTGATCGATTTTAAAGGCGGCGGTATACTGCAGTCCCTGTCCTGCGGGGATACGGCGATCCCGCATCTGGCGGGGGTGCTGACAAACCTCAATGAAAACGGGATCGACCGGGCAATTGTATCGTTTGCCAATGAATGCAGACGAAGGGAACGTCTGTTCCATGAAGCCGGCAGCATTTCCGGCAATGCGATTTCCAATATCGATGATTATCAGAGATTATGGAAACCGCAGCTGCCTTATCTTCCTCATCTGATCATTCTGGTTGATGAATTTGCTGAACTGCGGAAAGAATATCCTGACTTTCTGAAGGAACTGATCTCACTGGCAAGAGTCGGCAGAAGCCTGGGAATGCACCTGATCCTGGCAACTCAGAAACCTGCAGGGATCGTAGATGAACAGATCACATCGAACTGCCGGTTTACGATCTGTCTCAAAGTACAGAACCGACAGGACTCGATCGAAGTGCTGCATTCGGATGAAGCATATTCCCTGCACGCTCCAGGTGAATTCATCATGAGCTGTGACGGCGTATCCATACGCGGAAAAGGCGGATATGCCGGTAAAAAGATCGCTGTACAGGAGGCATCAGCTGCTCTTATCAGCCATACCGGAGCGATCATGGACAGCTATGGAGGGGAGATGTCATCCGTGTCTGAAGGGGCAATGATCGTTCGTTACCTGATCCAGTACGGAGCATCTATGGATATACGGACGGAAGGGATCTGGCGTGAAGAACTGCATCAGCTGGATGAACATGAGACCGCATCTCTCCCATATGGCTGTCTTGGCATTATGGATGACTACCACAAAGGAACTCAGCCGCCATTGATGATCAAGGGTATGATTCCCGGTATTGCAGTAACAGCCATGGAACGTGAGGTCAGACTCTCATTTCTGAAGGCCTTCCTGTATATGACGATGATGACGGATCAGTACGAATACTGTCTCCTGGATGATCTCGGTATCCGGGAAACATGGATCAGAGAATGTCCTGTTATGATCGGACATGCTTCTTTAACAGATCAGGAGTTCATCGAAAGACTGCTGGCAATGATCCAGGAGAAGGAACGCCGACGTACGCTGTGGGTGATCATTACGGATTACGCGATCATACAGGAAATGAATGATACGCTTCATATCAGACTTCGCAGGATCATGGACAGCTGTGAAAAATACAATGTGAGATTCGTCTTAATGGCATCAGGTTCATCTTCGTTTCCTTACAGGGACCTTGCACTTTTCAGGACAAGGATCAGTCTGAAGAATACGAATCTGTCCGACTTAAGCACGTTCTTTGAACGGAATGTCAGGATCACGGAAAACGGGAACGGTTTCGGTCTGATCAATGATAAAGAGATCCTCCGGTTTGTCTATCCGCTGATCGGTGAAAAACAGCTCAGTCAGAGGTGTATGGAATTCTGCAGAAGGTTTCCCCAAACCGTATCAGAACACCTGCCTGTCATGCCGGAAAAGATATCACTGAGCGATTATGCAGGAAATGGCATACCGTTAGGCATCAGCAGGAAGACATGCATGTGGAAAGACATTCCTTCAGATGAAACATTGCTGGTGATCGCAACATATCCTGAGGAACTGGAAAGCCTCTACGAGATCTACAAGGCTGCCTATCCTGTTGAAACTGTCATGGACCCGGAACCGGATACAAAAGGGAAAATCATTTTCATGAGTCTCGACTCATATCGTGAAACACTGCACATGTCCCAAAAGAAAACATTTCCGGTTTTGTATATCGGTGAGGGTTTCCATGACCAGTATGTTATTTCCGTCAGACAGAAATACCGGATCTGTGAAGGACAGGGTATCTGGATCAGCGGAGCGAAAAGCGAGGTGATACAGCTTGCCGGACAGGCATGAAAAAACAGTCACTCTGCTGATGTTTGTGACTGTCAGGTCAGTATGGTATGAATGCCGTTTCTCAGGAAGCTATACACTGAATCAGTGTTATGATCTGCTTCAGCATAAACTCCTGCACGAGTCTCTGACACCGCTTCCGGCATTGTTCCTTGATCATGAAACAAAACAGTATCTGGCTCCGGATATACCGCTGTCCAGACTGGGGATTACCCGCAGCAGATACATCATCGTATGTTAGCGGAACCTGGTTCGGAAAGAACATTTCCTGCAGAGTTCTTCCCGGAGCTCATGCCTGCGGAAGCCTTCACAGATCGATCTGTAGCGCTCACCGTTCAGAATATCCTTCAGGGTCATAGTATTGAGGTCTCCCAGTCTGATCACTCCTTCAGCATCCAGACAGCAGGGGACGACAGTGCCGTCGCAGAGTATGGCGATCTGATCCAGTGCGCCGCGGCAGGTTCCGCGCTCACTGATCAGTTCTGCCTTCAGATCGGGCCAGTCAAACGGCTTTGAAAAGTCTGCATAGACATGTCTCATCAGACGGTAGCTTCCGGGCTTGGATGTTTCTTCAAACGGAAAACGATCATGCAGCGTGTCCAGGCATTCCCTGGTCTTTGAAAGGGACATCTGATCTGTCCGCCAGAAACGCAGTTCGCAATATGGTCGTTCTGCCTTTGATGCCTGTTCACAATACTGCAGTACCGGCTCCATGTATTCCTTCGCGGAGTTCTTCATGAATTCAACAGACTGTACGGAAAAGGATACCTTGCGGATGCAGGAGTGCTGTTTCAGACGGCTGATCAGAAGACCGTTTGTAACAAGCTGTACCTGCATTCCGTATTGATCGCAGAGCGTCTGGATCTCATCGATGTCCGGATGCAGCAGGGGTTCTCCCTGCACATGAAGACAGATATATGGCGTGAACTCCCTGACCTGTCTGATGACAGCTTCAAAAAAGCTGCTCTTCATATATTTCCGATCCCTTGAGGATACGGTACAGAAAGAACAGCTGAGATTGCATGCACTTGTGATCTCGATGTAAACACGCTTCAGCATGAGACCATTGTAACTGAAAAAAGATCCGGGCGAACCGGAACTTTTGATCAGTGGATCGATCTTGCGAGGAATTCTGCCGTTCTTGGTGAAAGAGGGTTCAGGAAGATCTTTTCGGGAGATCCCTGTTCTTCAATGACACCCTGATCCATGAATACGACTCTGTCTGCGACTTCCCGCGCAAAGTTCATTTCATGAGTCACGATGATCATCGTCAGACCTTCTTCTGCCAGCTGTTTCATGACGTTCAGGACTTCACCGACCATTTCGGGGTCAAGTGCTGAGGTCGGTTCATCAAACAGCATCAGCTTCGGATCCATGCAGAGCGCTCTCGCGATGGCAACACGCTGTTTCTGGCCGCCTGAGAGGTTTCTGCTGTCTGCGTGGATAAATTCAGACATGCCGACTTTATTCAGGTAATACAGTGCTTTTTCACGGGCTTCCGAAGCAGGACGCTTCAGAACGCGTTCCTGTGAGATCATGCAGTTCTTCAGGACATTCATGTTATTGAACAGATTGAACTGCTGGAAGCACATGCCTACTTTTGCCCTGTATGCGTCAACATTCCTGATGTGAAGGATATCTTCACCGAATACCCTGATCTCTCCGTCGTCCGGCTTTTCAAGCAGGTTGATGCAGCGAAGCAGTGTTGATTTGCCGGAACCGGATTTGCCGATCAGGCAGATGACTTCTTGCTGTCTGACGTCAAAGTCAACGCCTTTCAGTACTTCAAGATCGCCGAACCGCTTGTGAATATTGCGGATCTCTACAATGTTCTGATCTGTCATATCAGTCCTCCCCGTTGTTGGCTAACGTCATATTTTTCGGATCTGTGACTGACTGAGGAAGACTGACTGTCTTGTTGTTCATTTTCTTTTCAATGAAGTTCAGGATGACCGATGCAGTCTTTGTCAGAACGAAATAGATCATTGCTGTTACAAAATATGTCTGTTCGAAGTGATATGTCGTTCCTGCAATGGATTTTGCCTGGAACATCAGGTCACTGATCGAGATGATCATGAGTACCGATGAGTCCTTGATGTTGACAATGAATTCATTGCCGATGGAAGGGAAGGCATTGATGATCGCCTGAGGCAGGACGACTTCCATCATCGTCTGGGCATTGGACATGCCGAGGCTTCTTGCGGCTTCTGTCTGACCTTTATCCACAGCCTGGATGCCTGAGCGGATGATCTCTGCCATATAGGCACCTGTGTTGATGGATATAACGAAGATAGCAGCGGTCAGCTTATCCCAGTGAATGACGTTCAGAAGGGCGAAATACAGAAACACTGCCTGTACCATCATCGGTGTTCCTCTGAATATATCAATATAGATTTTCGTGATGATATCAAAGATCTTTTTCAGGATCTTTGCGGCTGTGGAAGCCGTATAGTCCAGTGTAACTGCTCTGAAGCCTCCGACCATCAGACCGATCAGAAGACCGATCAATGTACCTGACAGGGAGATCAGAAGTGTCATTCTGATGCCGAGCAGGAAGCTCTGGCCATAGGTGGACAGTATATTCAGGCAGATCTGCCAGAAATTCATGTTTATTCGTTGACAGCAGGCTGACGTTCAACAGCTGCCTGCATGATTACGTTTCTTTCGTCTTCGCTGATCTTGTCGAGGATCTCCTGGATCTGAGCCTGAAGTTCGGGATTGTCTTTTGCGACAGCGATGGATACTGTAGCATCTTCTTCGCCGGCAAAGCCTTTGCCTTTTTCGAACTGGATATATGTGAGGTCAGAGTTAGCGGATGTGACACCGATCGCTACAGGGAGCTCGGATGTGACTGCGTCAACATCGCCGTGCTGCAGTGCGTTGATCGCTGCAGGGAAGTCAGTAGCTGCTTCTACATGGATAACGCCGCTGATCTGGTCGATGATCTCATCATAAAGTGTTCCCATCTGGCCGACGACCTTTTTGCCGGACAGTTCCTGGATGGATGTGATGCCGGCAACATCGGAATCCTTACGGACGATAACGACTTCTTCCGATACATAGTACGGAGTCGTGAAGTTGACTGATTCACGTCTTGTCGGTGTGTCTGTCATACCGGCGATGATGGCGTCGATCTCACCATTGTTCAGGGAAGGGATCAGGTTGTCCCAGTCTGTCTTGACGATCTCAACTTCTCTGCCGAGTCCCTCAGCGACTTCAGTTGCGATAATGACATCGTATCCGTCACAGTAATCAACGGAAGAGATCTGCTTTGCTGTCTGACCTGCTTCTGTTGTTGTCCAGTTGAACGGTGCGTAGTTGCATTCCATACCGACACGCAGGACGGGTTTATCGGAGTTCTGTGTATTGGAGTCGCCTGAGGATCCAGGTGCATTGGATGAACTGCAGCCGGCAAGCAGCAGACAGGATGCGAGAATCAATGTGTTTCTAAAGTTCTTCATAACTTCCTCCTTGCAAAAAATAAACCGTATGCTATCACATACGGGAGATGTCCATAAGTAATAGCGCCTCTTCATCTATGGATGAAGGAGTGATACGGATCTTGTCCGTATCCCCACACAGTGACATGCCGGTCATCTGTGTTCGGCGGCGATTGCCTTTCACCTGGTTCAAAGTCTGCCGACTCCGCAGGTTACTTATCTGCGCCGCTACCTCTACCGATTTACTTTAACAGGTACGATTATCAATCACATATGCATGCTTGTCAAGGATATTATCCTTTGAATTTCTTCCAGAGACTGACATTTTCCGTGTTTGAAAGAGAAGACAGCATGTTTTTTCTGGCGTTCGGATACTGATCACAGATCATCTGAAGGATGTCTCCGGCAGCTGAGCGCGCTGTCCGGTTATTGTTCGGACATCTGCTTTTGACGATGGGGATCTGCAGTTCTTCTTCGGCTGCCTTTCTGATCTCTTCCTCAAACACATAGATCATGGGACGGATCATATCCATTCCGGAATAGGAAAGATGGCTGACCGGCTCAAAAACGGAGATCCGGCTTCCATGTATCATATTCATCAGCAATGTCTCTACAGCATCGTCACCATGATGTCCCAGGGCGATCTTATTGCACTGATACCTCGCTGCCGCATTCGTCAGCGCACCTTTGCGCAGGGCGGAGCATCTGGAGCAGCTGAGATTGCCGTTGTTTTTCGGATAATGGAGGAGTGTTTCATACAGGTCCGTATCAACGCTGATCAGTTCGATCCCATGTTCTTTGAAATACGCTGAAAGGGGAGAAATATCCTCTCCCTCAAAACCCATATTCAGGTGGATGCCGATGACGCTGAAATCACAATGATCGTAATGCTGTTTGACGCGTCTGTACTGTTCAAGCGCGTACAGCAGGAGAACAGAATCCTTGCCGCCGGAAACTCCGACACAGATGCGGTCTCCGTCATTGACCATCTGATAGTCAGTATCTGCTTTTCTGAGTGAGGAAAGTATCTTTCTGAACGACATAGAGCCTCCTTGTTTTGCCATTATAGCATTAAGTTGTTATAATTTCCCACGGATGGACGCTGTCATACTTTTGAATAAACCGGCCGGGATCACATCGTTCGATGCGGTTGCCCGCTGCCGCAGGATCCTGCATGAACGCAAGATCGGTCATACAGGAACACTTGATCCGAATGCATCGGGTCTTTTGATCATTCTGACAGGACGTTATACAAAACTGCTGCCGTACTGTGTATGCAACCACAAACACTATCAGGCACAGTTCCTGCTTGGAAAAGCAACGGAAACGGAAGATATCTGGGGGAATACGATCGAAGAGAATATTCCTTCTGAGCATACACAGGAAGAACTGGATGAAGTCAGCAGATCGCTGACCGGCTTCAGCATGCAGACACCTCCGATGTATTCGGCGATCAAAGTCAACGGAAAGAAACTCTATGAATATGCCAGAGAGGGCAAGATCATTGAACGTACACCGAGGGAGATCTATGTCGATCACCTGGAAGTACACCGGATCGAAGAAAACCTGTACGCGATGGATGCTGTCGTGTCCTCGGGTACATATATACGGACGCTGATCACGGATTATGCCCGGAACCTGAATGAACTTGGCTGTATGAGCGCGCTGCAGCGCACCGGTATCGATAATCTGAGCCTGGATCAGGCAATGACCTTTGAACAGCTTGAAACAGACCCTGTATTCCTGCGCCCGGAAGATGTTCTGAATCCGGATATCCGGCTGATCGAAACGGATATGCCTGAATACGTAAAAAACGGCAGGGACCTGAAACTTGATGCAGACAGCGAATATGTCGGCATTCTTTCCGAGGGACAGCTGATCGCTGTATACGGAAAGAGGGAAAACGGATATTATCATTGTGAGAGAGGATTATTCTGATGCGGATACAATACATAGATCTAAATGAAACAGGCAGAAGCTATAAACCGGCTGCCGCATGCATCGGTTATTTTGACGGTCTGCATCTCGGGCATCAGGCTCTCATCAATAAAACCATTGAACTGGCGCATGAACATCAGTGCGAGAGCGCGCTGATCACGTTTGATCCGGACCCGTGGGTGACGATCCGTAAAGACATGACTGTCAGGCATATCACCACGATGAAGCAGCGCATCAACCTTGCAATGCAGTCCGGCATCAAGAATATCTATATCCTGAAATTCACGGAAGAAATGTCCAGGCTGAGCCCGCATGATTTTGTGGAGCGCGTGATCCTGCCGTGCAATATCAAAGCACTGGTATGCGGATTTGATTTTCATTACGGATACAAAGGGCAGGGCAGCTGCGATACGCTGAAAGAAGAAGGTCTATTTGATGTCGCAGTCGTGGATGCTGTCATGGATGGCGGGGAGAAGATCTCCTCGACGCGTATCTGCAAACTGATCGAAGCCGGTGAAGTGGACGAAGCAGCCAGACTGATGGGTCATCCGTATGTGATCGAAGGAAAGGTGATCCACGGACGTCATGTCGGTGCTTCACTCGGATTCCCGACAGCCAATATCGATGTAGATCTGGAATATCTGGAACCGAAGCACGGTGTCTATGCCTGCCGTGCCTATATCAAAGGGATCCCTCATTCCGCTATGGCAAATCTCGGACATAACCCGACAGTCAACTATACTTCGGCACTTTCGCTGGAAGTCCATATCCTTGATTTTGAGGGAGACCTGTACGGGGAAACGATCGCTGTTGAATTTGTGAAGTTCATCAGGGAAGAACAGAACTTCAAAAACAGGACGAACCTGATCATGCAGCTGGAACTGGACAGAAATACTGTCAGGAAGATACTGAATGCTGAAAAATGAATTTCTTGCGCAGATGAAAGATCTGCTTGGAGACAGAATGGACGAATACCTGAAGGCAATGGAAATGAAGCCTGTCAGGGGTTTTCGGGTGAATACGCTGAAAACCGATGAAGCGTTTCTCAGGAAAGAACTGGATTTTGAATGGGTCAGAAACCCTTATGCATCCAATTCCTGGATCCTTCCGGATGAAGTAAAGCTGTATGAATCACTGGCATATACTGCCGGACTGTTTTATGTACAGGAGACGTCCGCATCATCAGCTGTTGAGATACTGGATCCAAAACCGGGTTCCAGGGTCCTTGATCTCTGTGCAGCTCCGGGCTCCAAATCAACACAGATCGCTGAACGGATGGGACAGAAGGGCTTTCTTGTCTGCAATGAGTATGAGTCTTCCAGGGCAATGATCCTTGCTGAGAACCTGGAAAAACACGGTGCTTCGAATACATGTATCATCAACAGCGATACCAGGGATACAGCGGCTGCTTTTCCGGAGTATTTTGACTATGTGCTCTGCGATGCGCCGTGTTCAGGGGAAGGAATGTTCCGCAAAAACCCCGAGGCATGTGATGAATGGTCTCCTGAAAATGTCCTTGCATGCGCTAGAAGACAGATGATGATCCTGAATAATGCCTATCAGACACTGAAACCGGGAGGGATCCTGGTGTATTCAACATGCACATTGAATGAAATCGAGAACGAAAACACTGTTATTGATTTCCTGAAGGAACATCCTGATATGAAGATCGATCCGATTCCCGATGTTTATCCGCATACATTCAGAAGCCGTAAGCTTGAGGGTGTACTTCGTATCCTCCCGTCTGAATACGGGGAAGGGCATTTTGTATGCCGCATGCGTAAAGATGGGGAAGGCAGGAATCAGGAACTGAAGCAGATGAAGCCAGACAGGATCGATAGTACGGTCACACAGTTCCTGAAGGAACAGCTTGACGTACCATACAGATACCTGTACAGCAGAAACGGACGTATTTACGGTTCTGATCTGCCGTTTGTTTCCGTAAGCACATGCCGTCTGGTACGTTTCGGCGTACTTCTGGGTGAAGTCAAAGGGAGCAGATTCGAACCTGATCACGGATTCTATGCTTCTGCCGCGCATTCTTTCAGAAAAGTATATGATCTCAATGATGAACAACTGGTACAATATATACATGGAGATACACTGACCATACCTCTGGATAAAGGATGGTATGGCGTTGCATATAAAGGCCATGTATTTGCCGGAGGCAGATCTGATGGCCGCATGCTGAAGAATAAATATCCAAAACGTTTACGTAGAAGGTGAACTATGGAACTTGAAATGTTTTCATTTATTGAGTCTGTCGTCGAGGAATATGACCTGCACCAGGCAACCTATGCTTATGCGGAGAATGCGATCCGTACTTATTTTGAAAGTATTTGTGCTGTGCCCGGGTCTTCTGTCGTTTCCGTTCATACAAGGATCAAGACGAGGGAAAGCCTCAGAGAAAAACTGCTGCGGAATAAATTCTACCTTCATTTTGATCATCCCCGTGACGCACTGATGTATCTGTCCGATCTTGTCGGAGTTACGATCGAGTGTCAATTTATCAGGAATGAAGCAGAAATATACAACAGTCTCTTTCATCATTTCAAGATCGACGGGAGCGGCTTCAGCAAAGCTCTGGAAGATCCGAATATCCTGCTGAATATGCACATGCCTCAGCCTCAGACACAGAGAAACGGATTTACGATCTACAGGATCGACGGCTACTACATGTTCAACAGTGAGCGGATCAATTTTGAACTGCAGATCAAATCACTGGTCCATCGTTTCTGGAGTGAGATCGAACATGAAGTCGTATATAAGAATCCTGACTTTGTCGTCTATGACCGGTTCATGAAGAATATGCTCGGCGCCGTACGAGACAACCTTGATGTAGTCGACCGCCAGCTTGAGATCATGTACAACGAAATCTCCAACGAAAGCCGGCATGCGGCGATCGGAATGAACCAGGAGAGCTTCAAAATGATGCTGGCAAGTTCCATCAACGAACTTGTAAATAAGAAGATGAAGGAATCCGTCGGATTCCGTACGGATTTCAAAAAGTGTTCATCGATCCTTTCGCAGTATATCTATATCAAGGATTTCCTGAATACCGAGCGGGGCAGGGAGAGAATGCTTGATTATCTGGAGCATCTGAATTATCTTTCTGATTCGGATATCGACTTCAGCTCAGAACTAACACTTGAGCATCCGTATACGAGCGACGATCCGTTCTGCCGTGTACTTGGGGATCATATGACGATGATGATGAACCAGGACTTTGAATGGCATGTATTCTTTGTTATGCTGTTTGCGATTCAGACCGGCAGCAACATTGAAGATTTCAGTGACTTTGTCAGTGTTATCAGGAAGCTGATCATACGGAACGGATGGTATCTTGAGCGGTTTATGCATTATGATGAAGACCAGGCAGACCAGGCAAGGTACTTCTTCCTTGGCGTTCTTGCAGGAGCACTCGTCAGGGCAGGGACCATTGAGATCATCTATGAAGAAAAGATGCTGGATGTCATGAATGCGTTCAAATTCTTTATCGAACGTATCGAACATGCTTATCCGGACTATGAAAGTCTGTTCAAAGCTGAACCGGCGCTGGAAGTGCAGCTGGTGCATGAAGTTCTGCGTATCTTCAGCAGAAATTGAAGAAACCTGCTATAATCGTGGAAGGAGATTAGAAATATGGCTGTAGATTATGTAATCCTGAATAAAGAAAATTCCGAAAACGGAATTATTGCTATCAACAAATCCGTATTCAAATCGATCGCTGAGATCACGATCGACGATCTGGATCATGCGGAACGTGCGGAAAAGTCTTCTTTTTCCAAGGCTGTTATCGTCAGAATCACTGACAACCGCCTGATGATCGAAACAGACATCCATGTAAAATACGGCGCTAATATCAACGCGACATGTGAACAGGTACAGAATAAGATCTATGAAAATATACTGTTCATGACCGGATTCAAGACAAGCGAAGTATCTGTCAATGTGACAGGCTTTGAAATGTAAAAAATCTGTTGACATCTATTTGCATACTTGGTAATATTTTCGAGTAATCAGAAAACGGAAAGCAGAAGCGCCGCTTCTCACCCGAGGTCCTGAGGATCTGGGTCGATGCCGAAAATGAGTATATTGTATTCATTGGCAGGTGCGGCTTCTGTGCCTGCTTTCTTTTACAGGAGGGATACTTGCAATACGTTAAACCGAAACGGAATGTACCGGAAGAACTGGTAAATGAAAACATTCACTTCCGTGAAGTGCTTGTCATCGGACCCGATGGACAGCAGCTCGGAACAATGATGAGAAGAGAAGCTATTGAGAAGGCGTATGACCTTGGACTTGACCTTTACTGCGTCGCTCCGAATGCCAAGCCGCCTGTCTGCAAGATTCTTGACTACGGCAAACACCGCTTTAACGAGCAGAAGAAAGCACGTGAGTCCAAGAAAAAGCAGCATGTAACAGAAATCAAGCCGCTTCGTCTGTCTCCCGTCATTGACGATCACGACTTCGATACGAAATTGAAACATGCACGTTCATGGATCGAAGACGGACAGAAAGTCAAGGTCGACATGAGATTCCGTGGCCGTATGATCACCAGAAAAGAAGTTGGTGAAACTGTCATGAAACGGTTTATAGAGCAGATCTCCGATATTGCTGTGGTTGACAAACAGCCCAGCATGGAAGGCAATACGATGTCAGTCGTACTGTCTCCCAGAAAGAAATAAGCAGAACAGGAGGAACAAGTCATGAAAGCTAAGGCTAAGAAACCTAAGAAGATCAAGATGAAGACGAAGAAGACTTTCGCCAAGAGATCAAAGATTACCGGAACAGGTGCGATCGCAATTCAGCACAATTACGTATCACACTTCGCAGCAAACAAAACTCACAAACAGAAGAAACATCTGTCCAAAGGCACACTGATGAACGAAAGTGATGTTAAGCGCGACAGACAGCTGCTGCAGGGATAATCGGAGGTAATGAGAGATGAGAGTTAAAGGATCAACACCGACGAGAAACCGTCGTAAGAAGGTTTTAAAGCTTGCAAAGGGCTACTTCGGAAGCAAACATCTTCTGTACAGAACAGCTCACGAGCAGGTAATGCATTCCCTGAAGTATTCTTACATCGACCGCAAAAAGCTCAAGCGTGAAATGCGCAAGCTCTGGATCGCTCGTATCAATGCTGCAGCAAGAATGAATGACATCAGCTATTCCCAGCTGATGCACGGTCTCAAGCTTGCAGGTGTCAACATGAACCGCAAGATGCTGAGCGAAATCGCAATTCATGATGAAAAAGCATTCACAGAGATTTGCGAAACTGCAAAAAAAGCGTTAGCATAGTAGTAGACAGATCAAGGGAACATCAGTTCCCTTAACCTGGCGCGTTGGTGAAGCGGCTTAACACATCGCCCTCTCAAGGCGACATTCACGGGTTCGAATCCCGTACGCGTCACGAAGTGAACCGCAGAGATGCGGTTTTTATTATTTTTGTGCTGTTTACGGTGATGCAACCGCAGAATATCAATATTACTGCGGATCGATTATTGGGAAATTCCCGACATTTTGTGTACAGTTTGCGTACAGAACTATAAAGACCAAGGGTCAATTTCTAACGAATCATTATGAACATGCAAAATAGCAGATTGATATGGATTTTTCGACGATGATAACGTATATTCATTACGGGAACGGATGAACCGTTCCGGGAGGAAAGAATCAAATGAAAAAACTGTTTACAGCAATGATTGCTGCTATGTTGATGGCAGGCTGCGCACAACAGAAACCTGCTGAACCTGCTGAAACTGCTGTTCCTGAAGCAACAGCTACAGCTGTACCTGAAGAAACAGCAAAGACTGAGGAAACTGCACTTGCTGAGATCCCCGGCGGATGGACAGTCAATACAGACTTCAATACACTGATGACAGACGATGATCTGACCCGCATAGAAACAGTGCTGGCAGAATTTGTCGGTACCGGTTTCACGCCTGCACAGGTCATTGCCACACAGGTCGTCAATGGAACGAATTACGCATACCTTGCATTGGGTGAGACAGTAACCGCTGATCCTGTCAGCAGCTATTACGTTCTTGTTGTCAATGAGACACCGTCCAAAGAAGTCTCACTGATCAACATCAAAAAGATCGATCTTGCGGATATCAGGACAAAGGACAGCAATGAAACTCTGCTGGGCGGCTGGCAGGCTACAGGCACAGGAAAGCCGGGAATGCTGCCGGGTCAGGAGGCTCAGGAATCTTTTGACAAAGCATGTGAATCTCTGGAAGACGGTCTGATGCTGAATCCTGTTGTTCTGCTTGGAACACAGGTCGCTGCAGGCACCAACTATGCTGCACTCTGCCGCGGAAGACGTGACGGAGAAGATGACTACACGCTGTATGTTACAAAATGGTTCAGCAGTGTCGACGGTACATCTGAGATCACATCAAACGAACTGTTTGATCTTGAGTACTATACAACACCGGGCATTGAAGGCGAACCGATCGTTGGTGAGTGGGAACTGACCAGAGTAGAGGCAGCTGTACCCGGTAAAGAAGCAGAATTCATGAAGCCTGAAGAAAATGCTTCCCTGTATGGTGATCCTGCATACTATGTATTCAATGAAGATGGTACAGGAACGCTCAATGTCATTGAAGGAAGCAGCACTGAAGAACTCAAGGGCACATGGACAGTAGACGCAGGCGTATATACATTCACCCGTGACGGTGATGCAGATCTGTCGGTCGTATATGACGCGGCAACAGACAGACTGGTACGCGTATACAAGGATGAAAGTGCAAACGCACCGTATTCCGAGATCAAGTTCTTCTATACACGCCGATAATCAAGCATTTATAAACAGCAAGCTCCGTTCCGGATGATCCGGGACGGTTTTTTTATAGCTGAAACAGGCGTTTTGCAACTATACGTACTTTCGTGAATAAGAAAGGCCGGGGACCATGTGATGGTTCGTCAGCCTGCTGCAGTGATATTTCTGTTTGTTTTCAGAGCCCGAGAAGTTTTGTCCAGAGTCTGACCTCTTCTTCCGAGCCTTCAGCACCCAGTCTCTTGCCTTCAGCGACAGTCACACCTTCACCGACAACACCATTGATGTGTTTCGTGGCTTTCTCGGCATTGCTCATTCCGGATGTGCAGAAGGGTACGATCGTCTTGCCGCTGAAATCATAAGCTTCAAGGAAAGTGTCGATGATGCTGGGTTCGCGGCCCCACCAGACAGGGAATCCGACGAATACGGTATCGTATTCTGCCATATTCTCAACGCATCCGCTGATCGCAGGCCGGCAGGATTCATCTGCCATTTCAAGGTTGCTGCGGCAGTCTTTTACAGTATAATCAAGATCTTCTTTTGTGTAAGGCTGGCAGGGAACGATCTCGAAGCAGTCTGCCTGTTCGGCTTTGGCAATCTCTGCAGCGACTTTAGCAGTGTTTCCTGTAGGTGAAAAAAATACAACTAATACTTTACTCATAAACAGTTTCCTCTCTGATTTTTATTATAAATATCCCTTGGATTTATTCATCTTATCTGCCTGAACAGATCAATAACATCCGGTTTCAGCGTTGAAAAGAGATATATCCTGTTATATGACAGTACTGTAATGTGCACGGTGTTATATTTGAGGGAAAAAAATTCGCTGAAGATATGAAACAGAAAAAAGATCGGACTGCACATATAGAGTGATACGGTCAGACGAGAGGGCAAATCGAATAGCCTGTGCTGTGCTATAATAATCTGGTTAAGAGACTTTTAATGTTTCCTGATAAGGAGGCTCTATGACATATGTATTTCACACAGACTGTGATCCGGCATTGATGGATGCGTTTGTAATGCAGTCTGATCAGAATACCTTGTTCCAGTGTTCGGACTGGGCTAAGGTGAAAAACAACTGGAGATCTTTTTTTACGTCCGTGACGGAAAATGATGAGATCGTGGGTACCGCGCTGGTGCTGATGAGACAGCTGATCCCGGGAAGATATCTGATGTATATTCCCAGAGGACCGGTCATGGATTACAACAGAAGCGATCTGGTTCATTTCTATCTCGATGAGCTGAAAAAGTTCGCTAAAAAACAGAAAGCAGCGGCTGTCAGATTCGATCCGTGTGTACTGTACAGGAAATATCCGTACCGTGACAGGAATGAGATCCATGAGATCCTCAACAGGGATGTCATTTACCTGCTTGAATCGTGCGGCGCGAAGCATAAGGGATTTACGACAATGATCGAGGAGGCTACGCAGCCCCGTTTCAATGCGGAAATGGATGTGACTCCCGATTACAGGGATCATCTTGAACACCGTACTTCCAAATGCATCAGGGCAGCCGAACACAAAGGGATCGAACTGCGTGAAGGGATCGACCAGGTACATAACCTTGCTGTAGCGATGCATTATACGGAAGTCAGAAAACAGGTCGCGCTGAGAGGCGAAGACTATTTCCGCAACATGATGGAAGTTTACGGGGACCGCGCCATCTGTATGACCGCTTCCCTGAATTTTGAGAAACAGCTGGAAAAACTGGAAGCTTCGATCGCAGATACAAAAGCCCAGCTCGAAGGCAAACTTAACAAAAAGCAGAGAAGTGCCCTGAACCAGACACTTGCAAATGATACGAAGGAACTGGAAAAGCTTCAGGAAGACGCACAGCGTGAATCGGAGAATGAGATTATTACATCCGGTATCCTTGCAGTCTATAACGATAACCTGATGGAACTGTTCTATATGGGCAACCACCCGGATTATCTGCGTATGTATTCCAGCTATCTGCTCTATGCAAAATGCCTGGATATCTGTGTAGAAAAAGGTATTGAACACTGCAGCTTCGGCGGTATTGAAGGCACTCTGGATGACGGCCTGACACTGTTTAAATCCAACTGGATCATGAATGTTGAAGAATATATCGGAGAATTCAATATCGTGATCGATCCCGTCATATACAAGCTGTTTGACGAAGTCTATCCGATGGCATTGAAGACAGCCGCAAAACTGAGAGGCAGGAAATGATGATGAAATTTGTCAATCATATCGATCCTGAGCGTTTTGACGCGTTTGCGGAAGCGCACCCGCTGAACCACTACTCAAAGACGAGCAGGTTCATTGCGTTCAAACAGGACGAATACCAATCCGGCGACCTGCTGGGTGTAGAGGATGAGAACGGGGAACTGATCGCTACGGCAGTTATGCTGCATAAGAAGACAAAGCTTCCGTTCGGACAATATTCCTATGTCCAGTACGGATTCAACCTGGATATTGAAAACAGGGAACTGATCTCTTTCTTTGCCCGCCATCTCAGGGAATATGCAAGATACAGGGGATCATTCCTGCTCCGTATGGATTTCAACATTACACGTCTGGAACATGAAAAAGACGGGACACTGAAAGAGAACGGATTCAATCATGAATACGTCACGGAACTGCTGCAGAAGGATGGCTATACGCATCTGGGCTACAACTATGGCTACAGCGGGAACTGGATGAGCAGATACACATACCGTCTGGATCTCGACCAGCCCTGGAAACAGGTGCTGAAGGGAATCAAACGATGCAGCACCTACGATTCCAAAAACCATCAGAGATGCGTGGAAGTACGTCCGGGAACGATCGATGAACTGGATATCCTTGTCGACAGTGAAGAAGAACTGAGCGAGAAGCTGGGCTTCCAGCCAAAGGACACTGAATACTTCCGCAGACTCTGGAAATGTTATGAACCGTATATCCATTACTATGTTGTGGAAACGAACTTCCATCAGGCGAAGCTGTCACTCGAACGTCAGATCGCAGAGAATGAAGCGAAGCTGGAGATCCTGAAAGACGAAAAGAAAAAGACCCCGCTTGAGCAGAGCAATGCAGCTATGCGCAAGGAGATCGGGGAGATCGTTGAGCAGGGACTGGATGAAGACAGGACGATCCCTCTGGGAGCGAAGCTGATCATCATGCAGGGCGTGAATGTCTGGAATGTCAACATGTATACAAAGAAGACATTGATGAACTTCCGCGCCGCATTTGCGCTCCACAGATACGCGATCGAAGACCTGTACGGGAAGGGCGCCAAGACATATGACTTCGAGGGTATCTCAGGTTCACTGGATCCCAATGATGAATATTACGGCCAGCAGGACTTCAAGAAAAGCTTCGGCGGTGACTTCCTGGAATTCCTCGGGGAATTCGATGCTGTCCTGGATGAGAAGAAATATCATGCATGGCTCAGAAACGACCGTCTGTACCGCAGGGTCAGAAGAAAGGTCAGATACATCCTCAATCACAAAAAATAGCAGGGATTGATCCTGCTATTTTTGCTTCTTCAGATATCTGTAAGCCCAGTATTTCCGTTTGACATGATTGACGGCCAGCTTTTCAAAGCGGAAACGTTTCATTGCTCTGCTGCGGAACACATAATCGAATTCACCGATCTGTTCGATGAATTCCGGACCAAACGAACGCTTATATGCATACAGTCCGTAATACGGATCGTCCTTTGAGGCAGTGCCTGAGAATCCGCACATATCGTAAGTCAGTACACCGTGTTCCTTCATGTCGTTCATGGCAAACGCATGCAGGTTGTCGACCGGTTTGATGAAGTTGAATTCCTTATGGTTGTACGTGTAGAGATCCCATGACATAAGTCCGAGACGGATAAACAGTCCGCATGCGATCGGTACTTTTGAACCGTATTTCTGCTTCAGTCCGGATGCTTTTTCCAGTTCCTTTTCCTTGGCAGCACGTGCTTCCGGGTCTTTTTTGTATTTCTTGGAAGCCAGTTCTGCTTCAATGCCGCTGATCATCGTATCAAGGTCGATCTCCGTGACGTAGATGACCGCATGTTCGCCGAAGCTTTCCAGCAGGGCTTCAAAGAATTTTCTGGAATGCGGCTTGAATCCGTCCTGTTCGCTGAGCTGGACTTCAAAGTCCATCAGGGAGGGCAGGTCTTTCGCACTTCCGATGCGTGTTGATACACCGATCACCGCATGTCTGTTGAGCGCTGTTTTCCTTGGCTTGGAATAACCGGCAATGACATCCTTCATATCTTTGTTGAGATCAACGAACAGTGTATATCTGTTTGTCCACGATCCGTTGTACGCATAGCCGTAGCCTTTATGGGTGTAGCCAAGCTTCTTGAGATCTTCAGTGACACATTCGTTGCTGAAACCGTCATCGATAAGCTCTCCCGTGATCGTATGATGACAGCGAATGACATTCGGGTCGACACGCAGGAACTGTACCTGGTTCTTCTTTGCATATTCCTTCAGAAGACGGAATACTTCGTTTCTCACATGTTCATCCGTATAATCCATGCACGGTCCCCACGGAACATAAAGATACCGGTGCAGCAGCCATGTGTTCTTCAGCACCATTGCTGTGGCTTTTAATTCGTCATTCTCATAAAAACCAAGAAAGGATGGGGTGTCCCCATCCGTTTTCCGTTTGAAGCGCGCCCACATAGCTGTTTTCATATAGTGAACATTACTGCTCTTTTCAACAAATGTATTCAGTGTGTTCTCTGATATGATGCGCATTTCCATATTCAGTTCTCCAGCTGTGCAATCGAAAGATCAAGTCTTCTGAGTGTTTCTTCTTTGCCGAGGATCTCTGCGATCTCAAAGGCACCGCCCGGCGTGGACTGTTTGCCGGATATTGCAAGACGCAGGGGGAAGAGCACCTGTCCGTTCTTCATGCTGAGTTTTGCCGGCAGTTCCATGAGTCTGTCATGGATGGTCTGCAGTGTCCAGTCATCGATTCCTGTGATCACTTCTCTGCATGCCTTCAGTGATGTCAGAGCGACTTCGGGATTTGTCTTGCTCTTCTTGTTTGTATAAAGATCATTGGAATAAGCAGGGAATGTATCGAAGAAATCGAGCATTTCCGGGATCTCGTTCAGTGTATTGGCTCTGACCTGTACGACTGCTGCGATCTTCTTCTTGTCAAAGTCTCCTTTGACAGCCTGGTCGATGTAAGGCCTGACGAGTTCATAGTAGGAATCCAGATCCATATTTCTCAGCCACAGACCATTGATGCTCGTCAGTTTGACGGGATCAAAGATTGCTCCGTTTGTACCAATACGCTTGACATTGAATGCCTGTACCAGTTCATCCAGCGAATAGATCTCCTGGTTCGTTTCGGGAGCCCATCCGAGCAGTGCGATGTAGTTCAGGATCGCACCGGGCAGATAGCCTTTGGCGACAAGATCCTGGAAGCTTGCATCACCGTTTCTCTTGGAAAGCTTTGAGTGTTCGTCCTTCATGACAGGCGGGCAGTGGATGTAGCGGGGGATATCCCAGCCGAATGCTTCATAGATCAGGTTGTATTTCGGAGCTGATGAGAGGTATTCCATACCTCTGACAACATCCGTGATGCCCATGAGATGGTCATCAACGACATTCGCAAAGTTATAGGTAGGGAAGCCGTCGCTCTTGATCAGGACGGACTCATCCAGTGTTGAATTGTCCACAGTGATCGTTCCGAATACTTCATCATCGAATGATGTCGTACCGCTCTCGGGGATCGTCTGACGGACAACGAATTTTTCACCGGCAGCGATCCTGGCTTCAGCTTCTTCAATGCTCAGATGCTTGCAGGGATCATCGTATTTGAATGATTCACCATCACGTTCTTTCTGTGCTTTGATCACTTCTTCATCACAGAAGCAGTAATGGGCACCGCCGAGTCTGATCAGCTTCTTTGCGTATTCCATATAGATGCCGGCATGTACACGCTCGGACTGTACATACGGTCCGACAGGTCCGCCGATATCCGGTCCTTCATCATGTTTCAGTCCGCACTGTTTCATCGTTTCATAGATGATATCAGTAGCGCCTTCAACCAGACGTCCCTGATCTGTATCTTCAATACGGAGAATAAATACTCCCTCGGGATCTTTCTTCGCCACCAGATAAGCATAAAGGGCTGTGCGAAGGTTGCCGATATGCATATACCCCGTAGGACTAGGGGCAAATCTTGTTCTTAATCCAGTCATTTTTATAACTCCTTAGCCAATTCATTTTACCTCAAATCAGGTACCCGTACAACGTAAAAAGACCGTGTATCGGGCTGCACGGTCATATCAACGGGCTTATCTGCGCGGTACATTTGAACAGAAGACATCGAAATTGTTGAACATGATCTCCAGACGGCCGATCTTTTTCTCCGTATGGAAATGCCCGGCATACCATTTTCTGTATGTCAGCCTGGCTTCCAGTGTACCGAGCCATTCTTCCGTGGATTTATCGACCAGCGACTGATCGATGCCTCTCAGGAACGCTTCCTGGGGAACGTATTTTGCCGGTACGGTATGGGAAAGCACAGTATCGATATTCCAGTCGTTTTTTTCCAGCTGCTCCTCAACACGAGCTTTGATCTGTTCGTCAGGCTGTTCGTCTTCAAACCAGGGCAGTTCGTTGTTGATCCGGTAGTACTTATCCAGGCTGAAAGCTCCGCCGATCACGATGGTCCTGTATCCGTCGAAATCATAGATGTCTCCGTCTTTCGCAAACAGGATAGATGGAAACTCTTCTTCATACCAGACGGTTCCTCCATGAAAGTCCATCGTCCGGTAGGCAGGAATATTCACGGGTCTGTTTTCGTGATTTCCCTGGATGCAGAACAATGTGATCGGTATCCGGGAGATCTTTTCCTTCAGCTGATGATCAGTCTGATTGCCGTAGTAATTGATCCCTGCATCTCCGAGCACGATCAAAATATCCTGCTTACTCGAGTATACACGTCTGCAGAATTCGTCTACACGGTCAAACTTGGCGTGAACATCTCCTGTTATATAAATCATGAAAACCTTTCCCAGCCGGATCTCAGGCAATCAGGCTGCGGTAAATTAAAAATTGTAGTATGAGAATAAATATATTGTTATTATAACAAAAATGTGACGGTTAGTCATTCCTGCATGACGTTCTGAAGACTGATCAATGGATAACCCGGAAAAACAAAAAAGGCAGCTGCGGTCAGCTGTCTTCGATCGGCTGACCTATCTAAACTCTGTACGAACTCTTTCGTATATGAGAATGTTGCCAGGTCATTGCCTTCGGTGAAATTCAGATGCATGACGATCCTGCCGTCATCATAGACATAAACGCTGTTAAGGAAAGTGTCGACGATCCGCTTCCGGTATTCCGGATCTGATTCCATACCATCCGACAGGCGGGTCAGCATGAACAGGATCTGATCTGCTGTGAGGCTCGGAGGAGCGTCCAGTGCCGCCTCCTCAATCTGGACGGACAGAGCTTCGTCTTCCTGCTCCAGTGCGCTCAGACGGCTCGCCATGGCTTTGCTCGGAGCATCCTCAAGGATGCCGACAAGGTTCAGGATCTTCTGCCGGATCTGAGTCTGCCGCTTCTTCAGTTCTGCGAGTTCTGACTGGTCAGATCCTGCCGCAAGCTGATCAGCGACACGCTGAGCCATGTCTTCCAGGAAGCCATCATCCGAGTGCAGGATCTGGACAAGCTGATGCACCACAAAGTCCTCCAGGTCCTGCTTCTTCTCTCGTTTTTTCTCACAGGTGTGGTGCCGTCTTCCATTGCATGTGTAATACCAGTAGACGGCTCCGGTCTTGCTCTTGCCGGAGTCTCCGGTCATGGACTCGCCACAGTGTCCGCAGAAACATTTGCCGGTCAGCAGGAAGTCAGGACGATCAAGGTCGATGTTCCTGCGCTTTTTCTTTGCTCCTGCGAGCTTCTTCTGCACTGTGCGGAATGTCTCTTTGTCAATCAGCGGCGGGATCACATCCTCGTCTCTGATGTCCTGCCAGACGTATGTGCCGATGTATTTCTCATTCCGCAGGATCTTGCTGACAGCGTTCAGATTGAACGGACCTCCTGTGACTGAGTGGATGCCTCTGCTGTTGAGATCGTCAACGATATCGATCATGCGTGATCCGGATCTGTAATCCTGGAAGATCTTCGTGACGATCGGACCAGTCACAGGATCTATCTCAAAAGTATCTGCTGAGCTCTTGCGGTATCCGAATACCCTTTTGCCGAGAGTCTTGTGCTGGAGTGCTGAATCATAATTGCCGCGCTTTACATTCTCGGCGAGATTGGCACTGTAATACTCTGCGAAGCCTTCCATGACAGACTCCAGGATGATGCCTTCAGGACCTTCTGGGACGGCCTCGCGAGCATATGCAAGTCTTACACCATTCTTCCGAAGCCTTGCCTTGTAGACAGCTGAATCGTATCTGTTGCGGGCAAATCTGTCGGTCTTCCAACAGATCACCACAGAAAATAGATGCTTTTCACTGTCGGCGATCATCTGCTGAAATTCTGGTCTGCGGTCTGTTCTGCCGGTCAGAGCTTTATCGGCATAGGAACGGATGACGCGCATGCCATTGCGCTCTGCATACTCTGTGCACTCTCGGATCTGTCCTTCAATGGACTCCTCCCGCTGTCCGGATGAGGAGTAACGAGCATAGATGACAGCGGGGATCAGTGATGTGTCGGTGTTCTTCATGATTCCATCCTGTCAAATACATCCTGCATTTTGACTCCAAGTGCATCACAGTATTTCTTTAGATTTATTGCTGTCATTGCTCTGTCACCAATCTCCCAGTGAGAGACAGCCATTTTCGTCACACCGAGACGGTTTGCCATTTCAGTCTGTGAGATTTTTGCGCGCATTCTAAACTGTCGGAGAGTCGCTCCAAGCTCCTTATCAAAATTGTCTGTCATACATGTAAACCCTCTGTTTATCACTTTTATTGTACAACGGAATTGCAGAAACTAAAAAATATTTGTAAATTCTAAAAAAATGCGTTGACAGTAACCAGTGCGGTTACTATACTTGACCTTGTAACCACATTGGTTACTTAAGCGAAAGAGGAGAAAATAATATGCCGCTTGAGAAAGCAATCCGCAGATGCATCGACAGATGCAATCTGATCGGCGAGAATGTCGAAATCTACAGCATCATGTACCAGTACAAGGCAATTCGCGAGCTTCCGGATGAGGAGTTCGAGGCAGTTTATGACGAGATCGCAGGAGCACTCGGATTCCTGGCAGAGACAAGTTTAATGAAAAAGGAATCCCGCCAGATGGCGCGGATCCTTGGAAAGGCACTTCTGCCGAGGAGGTCATGATGACACATCTGAGAGGATTCCACAGGGATGGCACGACATTCGGCATGGATGTCGATGCCAGAAGAGCAAACGCAGTCATGAAAAAGGCAGAACGGATCACAAGGACGACGGAGTTCGGAACCGAAAGAACTGAGACCTGTCTCAGGGCTCCGCTGGTTGCTTCCCTGATGGGACAGGTCGCATGGTTGATCACTGAGTATCATGCCTTCACACATGTCCAGTTTGATGACTCTGTGAAGTATCGTGTCATCTATCCTGAGACAGATGAGATGAATCAGTTATTACGCAAAGCATTAGAGTCGAGGATGTCAGAATGAAATACGCAAGGATTGAGATCAGCAAAAAGGTCTTTGAAAAAAGAGAGAAAAGTGTGCCGATCACCATCTTCGCAAGATTCTCAAATCAGAGCGATGAGGTGATCAGCGCACCGAAGTCAAAGATCATTATCGAAAGAGAATACCAGGATGGCATCGTCAGCACACCGAGGATGCAGATTCTGGTTCCGATGTGGATATTTGCGAAGAACCACATAATGGTAACGGATGTGGACGGATACATAGAGGTAGTGGAGGTGACAGCATGAACGCACAGAGAAGAAAGAGGATCCAGGAAGCTCTCGGTCTCATCTCAGAGGCTCGGAGCATCCTGGAGGAAGCTCTCGACGGAGAGCAGGAAGCTTATGACAACATGCCAGAGTCTCTGCAGTTCAGCGAACGCGGTGAAGGCATGGCTGACAACATCAGCAATCTGGAGGAGGCAATCGGAAGCCTCGAAGAAGTCGAAGGACTGGAGGATCTGATCGGATGACAATCGAAAACAAGACGGTGCTGAAAGCACACGAACTGATCAAGAAGCGGATCGAGGCTCTGGTCGATAAGAAGCAGGGTCTCCGCGATCGCATCGATGAGAAGTGGCCGGCAGACTGCTATGGCATCAAGGGAGACATGATCTTTGACGAGAAAAGCAAGGAGATCCAGGAGGAGCTTGATCTCCTCCGAGCGTATGACAGAGGCTTCTATGACCTCATCGAAGGTGTCGAGCGTGAAATGGAAAGGAGGAAAAACAGGAAATTATGAGGAATGACAAAGAGCGGCGCGCTTTTGTCGAGGATAACCTCAACTGGACAGTGGTCGGAGAATACTTCGGCCATCATCCTGGCGGAGTCCGGATCAGTGTCCTTGAGTACGGAGGCGAGTCCTGGTACAAGGTCGAGCTGATGAGAGAAACAACGATCTACGACCATAAAAAGGGACGCATCGAGAATGTCAGAGGATGGCATGGCTATCACATTTATGAACCGACAGCTGACGGTGAAGTCTTTGGCGAAGCTGTCAGCATCACGCAGATCGTCGGAGTGATCAAAGAGATCGATATGGGAAGGAGGTGAATACATGGTCGATTATGAACGGATCGGGGCCGAATTGAGAAGGCTCAGGAAACTCAGAGGGTATACCATGCAGGAAGTCGGCAATCAGCTCGGAGTAACTAAGGCATGCGTCCATCTGTGGGAAACAGGGAAGCGAAGAATTGACATCGACAGTCTCGAAGAATACTGCACAGTACTCTGGGACACGCTCGAAAGTTTTATGAACAGGATCGGTGCCGATATGGCTGAACTCGAAGAAGAAACAGAAGAAAAACAGGCAGAAAATGAGTGGACTATGCTGATCAATTATCCGAACGGCACTCAGGCGTTTATTTCGGGCAATGACATGGAACTGCTGACAGATTATCTCAGCAATCTGGAAAGGAGGTGAAAAAATGGATGATGTAATGTTCACAGTCAAAATGCTCGCGGCTCTGAAAGAAATGAGCATCGAAGAACTGGCAAAAAATTGCGATATTGCGGTCTGGCATCTCAGACAGGTGTCACTCGGCAATGTTGAGATGACAGCCTATGATCTGAGACAGCTCTCAGAGTTTACCGGCATTCCGGCAGATAGGATTCAGATCGAGCCGAAGAAAAAAGACTAATTTTTTTAGCCGAATGGTAAACGGAGCGGTTACATGGACGAGATCAGGATCAACACCACAGCAGTCGGCACCGATCAGCTGGATGACCTGGCAAAGGTGATCGGCAGGATCGCAGTCGAATCATTCAATGATCCGGACATCCGGAAACAGTATGAAGAATGGAAAAAATGCACACAGCCGAAAGGAGACGGAGACTGTATGCATTCGCTTCGGACGTCTCCATTATATGCAAAAAAGGAGAAATAGAAAATGACTGAGAAAGCATATGATTTCAATCTTTCGGACTTCACTCCTGTGGTTCCTAGGACAAAGGTGAGAAGAAACAAAAAGCTCAAAGAGTATATGAGTGACATCACGATCACTCTGAATAAGAACGGAAGCAAGACTCCGCAGAACTCTTCTGCCAGAGTGTCATTCCATAACGGATTGAAGGCCATCGTAAGTGGTTTCGATAAAGTTGAGCCTTTGGAAAGTAAAATCAAGCCTGATAGTTTGGTATTCAAATTCATCAAATGTGATCCGGATATGCCAAAGCAGAAAGGACTGTTTAAGCTCCAAAAAAGAGGAGGCACGTTCTTTGTGTTCACCATGACTGCTGATGTTGATAAAAGATTCAGGAAGAAATTTATAAATCGCGATTTCGATCTGAGAGTGATCTCCTGTGACTCTGATCAGTGTGTTGTCCATGCTTGGCTCAGAAAGCAGGAGGAAGAACAGTCATGAAAAAGGCAGTCATCAGCATCATCAAGCAGATCGTGATCTCTGCGATCGTACTGGTCATCATGATCGGCGGATTCTTCGGAGCAGTATTACAGACATCATACCGGCTCAGTCCGGTCACAGAAATGGAGGTTATAGAAGGGAAATGAATTACTTAATCAGCTTGGTACTATTGACGGTCGCACTCGTCATGCAAGCAATCGCACTGAAGCAGGTGCTCTCACAGGTTGACGGTTTACTGAAAAGAGAGACGGCACAGGATGACATCACAGCACATCTGGCTCACACACTGGCAGATGTCAGGAAGCAGGTCGATGGACTGGACTCCAGGATCGTAGTCCTGGATGCGGCGAGCAGAGGAAATGCGAGAGAGATCCAGAAGGTCAAAGTGTTCGCATACCGACAGAGCACCATGCAGAAGGAGGCAGACGATGCCGAAGCTTAGAGAGTTTGACTATTACTACACAGTCTATGTGACTGCGGCAGACGGTTCCAGGATGTTCGTGAACAATGAGAGACACTGGAAGGATCAGAACGGCAACATCCACATCAACCGTGTGGACATGGCGAAGGTGCCGCTGATGATCGAGCATCTGGAAGTCGCCAAAGCTGTCCGCAGAGCAGTCAACGGACAGATCAGACGCGTGGCAGTCGGCGAGGTCATTGATGATGACTTTGTGGATATGTAACAAGTGCAAGGAGCACTTTGAGGTGCCAGACTTCCGAGCGGAAGCTGTCGATGAGTCAGGATCTCCAGAGCACTGGGTGCCGGTCTGCCCGCACTGCCACAGTGATGACATCGATCGGTACTGGGAACAGGAGGATCCGGATGGATCTGTATCAGTCGAATGACATCTATGAGGTTCTGCGGTTCAAAGACAGAGATGACTGGCTGATCGGCAGAGAGGCCGGAATCGGAGGCTCTGACGCTTCTGTTTGCTTAGGAATGAACCGATGGAAGACCACCAGAGACCTGTGGCTTCAGAAGACCGGCAGACAGCCATTAGAGGACATCAGTGAGAAGCCGTATGTCATTTACGGAGTCGCCAAGGAGCCACAGCTTCGAGCCGGATTCGCTTTGGATTATGAGGACATCTATGAGGTGCAGTATGAGCCTGACGTGATCCTCAGGAACAGAGCCCATCCGTTCATGCTCTACAGTCCGGACGGTCTCCTGTATGAGAAGGCAACCGGCAGAAAAGGAATATTTGAGGCGAAGACTCACGCGATCAGGAACGCATCCGACTGGAATGCATGGCGGGAAGGCATTGGCTTTGATGAGTATTTCGTCCAGGTATTGCATGGCCTGAATGTCACCGGCTTCCAGTTCGTTGAGCTTAGGGTCGAGCTGAAACGCTCGCCGCAGTACAAGCAGATCAGGACGTACCACATCGACATCGAAGATGAGGACATACCAGCACAGATGAAAGCAGTCTATGAGGCTGTAGATGAATATTGGAACAGATACGTCATCGGCGGCGAGGAGCCTCCGGTGGTCGCATATCTATAACACATTGAGAGAAGGAGAAAATGCAAATGAGTGAAAATCAGTTGATCATCCGCTTTTCCACACAGGTCGGATCAGTGGATGAGAACATCGCAAGCGTGAAGGCACAGGTCGAGGAATGGCTGAAAGACTTCGAGAATCTGGATCAGATGACGGAGGATCAGATTCCGGAGCTGAAGAACAGACTGGCAGATCTGAACAAGGGAAAGAAGCTGATCGATGACGAGCGCAAGCGGATCAAATATCAGTATCTCGAGCCGCTGAACGAATTTGAGGCGAAGGTGAAGGACATCACGTCCAAGATTGACGAATGTCGGCAGATCGGGAAAAAGCGTCTGGATGAATATCAGATCCGGAAGGATGCCGAGAAGAAAGCCATGATTGAAGCATGGTGGAATGAGCACAAGCCGATCCCGATGATGAGCTTCGATGCGGTTTGGCAGGACTCATTCCTGTATAAGACAGGTGACGGAGCCAGATGGGAACAGATCCTTACCGAAAAGATTCTGAGAGTTGAGAACGATTTGAAGCTGATCGCTGTCGATATCCAGAACGACATCAACCGAGGGAATTTCATCTCTGCGGACTATATGCAGACACTCGACTACATGACTTCTGTGGCGAACTGGAATGCCAAGGTCGCAAGGGAAGAAGCTGACCGCAGGAAAGCGGAAGAAGCGGCTCGCTATAACGAGGAGCTCCGCAAGGCAAGAGAAGAAGCTGAGCGGAAGGCTCGCGAGGAGGCCGCAGAAAAGGCACAGGAAGCCGCTCGCATTCAGGCTGAACAGGAAGCCAAAGCCGCGCAGGAAAGAGCACAGGCGGCAGAACAGCCTTCTCATGGCGAGAATCTGTACACACTGACCTTCCGCATGGTAGACATTCCGGAGGAGAAGGTCAGATCCCTGAATAACACCATGACGGCACTGGGCATCAAGAAAGTCGTCAAAGAGCAGATCGTCACAGACGAGAATGGGGAACTGCTGAAGAAGATCCTCAGAGATGATGACGGCAATGTCATCGAGAGATGGGTCAGAGAGGAGTCCAGATGATCCAGGCTAAGCAGGTCCATAACGGACAGTATAAGCGTTATGGTGACACGTTTTATGTCTATGAAGTCACATCTGATGAACCAATCACGGAGCAGGAAGTCATCGAATGGTCGAAGGTAAACATCCGCGAATGGAGACCGGCAGACCTTCCTGGGCATGCTGAATGGGCTAAAAATGTCTCTTATAGCGGCCCGAAGTGGAATGATCCAGGCTATTACTTCAGTGGCTATTACACCATAAAGAAGCGTAACAAGTGCACTTATGAGGTCTCTATCTGCAGACCGTACTGCGATTGAAGGAGGGAAAAATCATGGCAGTAGCAAACAGCATTACTAAGAAGCCGACAGCAACACAGCAGAATGCAATCACTTTTACATCCGGATCTGAGGAGATCAAGCTGACTCCTGCGATGGTCAAGGCTTATCTGGTCTCCGGCGATTCTTCAAATGTCACTGATCAGGAGATCACCATGTTCATGATGATGTGCAAGAGCAATCATCTGAATCCCTGGAACAGGGAAGCCTACTGCATCAAGTACGGCACCAGTCCCGCGACGATGGTGGTTGGCAAAGACGCATTCCTGAAAAGAGCGGAACGTCATCCGCAGTATGACGGAATGACATCCGGAATCATTGTGGTCAATGGTGCCGGCATCGAATATCGACAGGGCATTCTGAAGTTTAAGGATGAGGAACTGCTCGGCGGCTGGGCAGAGGTCTTCCGGAAGGACCGCACACACTCCTCACGCATTGAGGTCAGCTTTGATGAGTATGCCGGCCGGAAAAAGGATGGGACTCTTAATAATCAGTGGTCAACGAAACCCGCGACCATGATCCGCAAGGTCGCA
>JAILLA010000118.1 GCA_024693325.1 Solobacterium sp. | reverse complement strand
AACGTATTTGTGACGGCGCCTCGCGCGCCGTAATGGAGGAAAATATGAAGCTGATCGATGCCGAACAGGTTGAAAAATGCAGGGAACAGATGCTGAAGGAGTCGGAATATGACGATCTTTCCATTATTTTCAACATGTTTTCCGACAGCACAAGGCTGAAGATCATGAACGCTTTATTTACCCATGAACTGTGTGTTACCGATCTCTCGTATCTGCTTGAAATGTCGACATCCGCTGTCAGCCATCAGCTGGCAAGCCTGAAGAAAACGAAGCTTGTCAGAACGAGGAAGATCGGCAAGCAGGTCTACTATTCAATGGCTGATGAACACATTGAAAACATCTATAAAATGGCACTGGAGCACATACGTGAATGAAGATCGCAGCGATTGATTTTGAAACGGCTAACCGGAATCCCGCAAGTGTCTGTGCAGTCGGCATATCCACTTTTGAAGAGGGTGCTGTCGAAGAACGCTACTATTCACTGATCCGTCCGGAAGAAGACGTGTTCTATTTTGATCCGTGGAATATCAGGATCCACGGGATCCGTCCCAGGGACGTTCTGGACGCGCCGGATTTTGAAACGGTCTACCGTCATATTTATGAAGAGATGGAAGATGCCCTGGTCGTAGCCCATAACGCGCCGTTTGACATGGGCTGCCTGAAAGCCGCATGCATCAACTGCGGCATCAAGGTTCCCCGTCTCAGATACTTTGATACGGTAGAGCTATCCAGAAGACTTTTTACAAGCATGCCTCATCACAGGCTGAATGATATGTGTGATGCGCTGAATATCGAACTGAATCATCACAATGCCGCAAGTGACGCAATGGGCTGTCTGATGATCGTCGTCAGGGTCATGGAAAAAAGCGGCATCTATGACGTTGAAGAACTGCTTGATAAAGCACATGTAAGAATTCGTGAACTGAGACCTTAATCATATACAGCGGAGGAGATTATGAAAGTTGTAATTATGGAATCACTGGGAGTTTCCGAACAGAAACTCCAGGCACTGAAAGCACCGTTTGAGGCGCAGGGCGTTGAATTTGTTCAATGTGAGAAAACGGTAGACATCGGCAAAAAGAAAAAGGAGATCAAGGACGCGGATGCTGTAATGCTCGCAAACATGCCGCTTGAAGCGGAAGTGATCGAAGCTGCAGAGGAGCTGAAGTTCATTGATATTGCGTTTACCGGTGTCAATCATGTTGCGGTTGGTACGGCAAAAGAGAGAGGCATCTCCGTCAGCAACGCTGCAGGCTATTCCACGGAAGCCGTTGCGGAACTGGGTGTCGGCATGGTCCTCTCCGTATACAGAAAGCTGAGAGAAACAGAAGAACGCTGCAGAATGGGCCTGGATAAAACAGGACTGATCGGTATCGAGATCAAGGGCAAGACAGTCGGTGTCGTCGGATTCGGCGCGATCGGCAGAAGAAGCGCAGAGCTGTTCCATGCGTTCGGCGCAAATATCCTGGCAAACAAGAAACATCCTTCTGATGACATTCCCGAATATGTTGAACTGACGGACCTGAACGGTCTGCTTGAAAGATCTGATATCGTTCTGCTGCACTGCCCGCTGAATGATGAAACAAAGGGCCTGATCGGCAAAGAACAGATCGCCCTGATGAAGAGCAATTCCATTCTTGTCAACCTGGCAAGAGGTCCTGTCGTTGACCAGGAAGCCCTGATCGAAGCGTTGAGAGAAAAGAAGATCGCCGGCGCATGTCTGGATGTATTTGAAACAGAACCGCCGCTGATCAATGACCCGATCACGGAAGCCCCGGCTACACTGCTGACACCTCATATCGGATTTGCGACCAGGGAAGCGCTGGAAGAACGCGCTGATATCGTGTTCGATAATCTGGCTGCCTGGATGGCCGGAGAGCAGAAAAACGCCGTTCTGTAAAAAATGAAAGAATCTGTCATTTTTTGTCAAACAAGACTGTGAAACAAAATTGTTTGTTTCTGTATCGGTTTACAGGGACTGGTTATTTGTGTACAATCTAGATAGTTTGCAGGTATTTGCAGAAAGGTAAATTATGGCAGAATATGAGAACAATGCCTATTTTTGGCAGAAAGTGGATACACTGTTTTTGTCCAGTGATCTGAAGCACAGCAGGAAGAAAGGAGAAACACATCCGCAGTTCAAAAACCTGGTTTATCCGGTCGATTACGGCCGCCTGGTTGATGTAACACCTGAAGTTTCGGTATATCTCGGAAGCGGATCCCGTACGCTGATCACAGGACTTGTGGTGGCAGCGGATATTCTCCAGAAAACGCTGGATGTGAAGATCCTTGCAGGATGCACGGAAGAAGAGACCGATGCAGTTCTGAGATTCCTGAATCAGACCGACTATCAGAAAACCGTTCTGATCAGACGCGGATCGCAGATTCCTGGTTGGGGATTGACCGACAATTAATGAAACACATGAACAGCCGTGTAATACGCACGGTTGTTTTTTTGTCTGTGCAAAGTAAAAAGGGCTGTCGGGTGGAAAAGTCATTGGAGAGACTTGGCATGGATCATGTTGATCTGTATTACCAGCACAGGATCGATCCGAAAGTGGAACCTGAAGTTGCTGCGGAAACAATGGGTGAACTGATCAAAGAAGGCAAGATCCGTTCTTGGGGAATCTCCGAAACGACCGAAGAGTATCTGCGCAGGGCGAATGCAGTAACACCTGTAACGGCAATTGAAAACAGGTATTCCATGATGGCAAGATGGCATGAATCCATCTGGCCGGTATGTGAGGAACTGGATATTGCCTATGTAGCATTCTCACCGATGGCAAACGGGTTCCTGACCGGTGCATACAATCCCCAGACCAAATTTGAAGGCAGTCAGGATTATCGTGCACGGATGCCGCAGTACACCGAAGAAGGATATGCAAAAGCCAGGGAGCTGCTGGACCTGCTGAATGAAATGGCTGCTCAGAAAAACTGCACAATGGCACAGCTTTCACTGGCATGGATGATCTGCAAGAAACCGTATATCATTCCGATCCCGGGTTCCAGAAAGCTTGAACGCCTCAGAGCTAACTTTGAGGCAGGCAATGTCATTGTGACACCTGAAGAGATCGCTCTGATCGATGCAAAACTGGATACCATGCAGTTTGATGTGTTCGGTGGACACCAGGCAAAATAACGCAAGAAAAGAGAAAATGCAGAGCATTGCAGATTCTCTTTTTTTTGGACTAGGAAAGTTCTATAACGCGTAAATAATTTTTTTTTGAAACAGAAACTAAGCAAGCACTACCAAAAGGCGTGAAAATCGATGTATGATTTAAACGCATATATGTGTACTTCAAGTTTTGCCGGAATGAAACTTGTAGTGTTTTTTGGGGCCAGGATTTGTCTTCAGCATATCCTGGTTTTGTT
>JAILLA010000095.1 GCA_024693325.1 Solobacterium sp. | reverse complement strand
TGAACAGAAGGACAAATCATATCTGGGGAGCAGTCGATCTGTATAAATTGGATGGAGAAGCTGTTTATTGTGTCAACCCGTGGGTAGAGGCAGTAAATGGCACGACATATGAGAATTCGGATTTTTACAAATGGTATGGTGATAATAACTCTGTCGATTATATTCGAAAGGGTGATAATGAAAACGCAGAAAAACTGATCTATACGGAAAGTATGATCGAGACTCTTGCCCTCATTGCATTCTTTGGGTATGACTATCCTGGACATCAGACTAATGAGTATTATGCGGCGGCACAGAAGATCATCTGGGAGAATATCACGGGAAAAGAAGTCGTTATCTACAAAATGAATGAAACAGCGAACCAGGAAAATGGCTGCTGGGCGGAAGGCTGCTATGGTTCACAGGTTGCAGATCTGTCGAATGAGATGAATGAGATTTATACATTGATCGAAAACTACAGAAAACATATCAGTTATACATATACATATCAGAAATCTGAAGATCACTCTGTGGGAAGTGTGGTTGATGTCAATGATGTAAAAGTTGGCGATGTCATTAAGGTCACTGTCAGTGGAGCTGATTTGAAGTATTACAGGATCCAGAATGATAAACTGGTCAATATGGCTTTCTGTGACGCAGATGGAACGATTTGGAACGATGCAAAACTGAATTCCATGAATTCTGATTCAGCGATGGCGTCATTGAACAATGTTTTCTATGTGACGCCGATGTCCACCGGAACAGCACAGTTCGGTCTGGCATCAAGAGAACTTGCATATTTTACAGGTCAGAAGCCGTTTTTATTCAAAGGCATCGGTGATACCAGAACACAGGAAATGCTCAGGAAGGGTGATGTAAGAAATCCTGATGGAAAAGATGGTGTATTTACTGCCAAGGCTATGCCAAAGATCAATCTGACTATCGAAAAGAAAGATCCTACAGGGAAATTCATTCCTGGTGCGAAAATAGCTGTCTATGATGGCACCACACAGGTATACAGCTGCACATCAGGCACTTCAATAATCAGAGAGCTCGATATCAAAATATTGAAACCTGGCAAGACATATACAGTCAGGGAAATCGAAGTGCCTGCAGGGTATGTAAAAGCAAAAGATACATCATTCTCGATACCTTCTGAAATCACAGATAATTATACAGTCACAGTGAAAATGACTGATGGACAGGTATTTGCGACAAAGATAGATCAGGATGGAAAAGCACTGTCAGGAGCTTCTATGCAGGTTCTTCTTGGCATAACAGTGATCGATTCCTGGATAACAGATGGAAAAGCTCATGCTGTAAACGGTCTGGAAGAAGGAAAAACATATACTCTCCATGAGGCAAAGGCTCCTGAGGGGTATCTTCTTGCAGAAGATCAGACTTTTACAGCCACGTCCGGAACTATAACTGTTACAGCAACTGATAGACAGATTACAGCACAGAAAAAGAATCCCAGCGGCGGATTCGTTTCCGGTGCCAGAATGCAGGTCCTTCAGGGAACAAAGGTAATTGATGAATGGACATCTGATGGGAAGAGTCATCCTATTATAGGCCTTGAAAAGGGAAAAGAATACATTCTTCGCGAAGTCGAAGCACCAAAAGGATATGTAAAGGCGAAAGATGTACTTTTTACGATAACAGATAACCTGAAAGAAGTCGCAATGACAGACGGTCAGGTCAAGGCTAAAAAGGTTGATGCTGCAGGTAAGGCAGTGAGCGGTGTTAAACTTCAGGTGCTCCAGGGATCTAAGGTCATCGACTCCTGGACAACAGATGGAACGGATCATGTCATTGAAAACCTTGTTGAAGGAACATCATATCTCCTGCATGAAGCGGAAGCTCCTGCTGGTTATGCATTTGCTGAGGATGTTCCTTTTATTGCAACATCTGGCACACAGACTCTTACAATGAGTGATTTAACAGTATCCGTCACGAAAACAGATGACCAAGATCAGCCTCTGAAAGGTGCTGTACTGCAGATTCTGGAAGGAACGGAAATAGTTGCTGAATGGACAACTAACGGATCTGTCTATAGACCAACAGGTCTGAAAGCAGGTGTTGAATACACATTGCATGAAGCATCTGCACCGAATGGATATGATCTTGCAGATGATCAGAAGTTTACGATCACTGATAAAAATGTTGTTCTGAAAGCTGTGGATAAGCGTAAACAGCTCAAAGTCACTGCGATCAAAACGGATACGTATGATACGAATGTGAGACTCAGTGGTGCTGAGTTTACTATTTATAACAAGAAAGATGATACTGTTGCGAAACTGACAAACGGGAAGGATGCTGTACTAAAGACAGATGAAAATGGAACAGCTGAATTCAGCCTGTATTATGATTCAGCAAATTATTATATGAAAGAAACCGGTGCACCTGAAGGATATACGATCGATGAACCGGATAAGAAATACGACATTACAGCAGACGGTGTATTTGAATTCACTTTTACAGTCGGTGATACTTCCAAAGCGGAAATCAGCATGGTTAAAGTTGATGCCGAAACCGGTGAAAGAACACAGGGTGATGCAAAGTTTGTCGGAGCTGAATATGAAGTCACTGATACTAAGCTGAACAAAGTAGTCGGTACATTCACTCTTGGCGAAGATGGCAAATCTACCGCACCGATCAAAGGAATCGCATTAGATGGAAGAACGTATGTTCTCAAAGAAACAAAAGCTCCGGAAGGATATCAGCTGAGCAACGAAACAGTTGAATTCATCCCAACTCAGAAGGAATACGTTCTTACAGTCACCCATAAAGACTCTGTGAAGAAGAACCATATCAGAGTCATGAAGGTTTATGACAACAGCGATAAAGCTGCACAGGTGCAGCCGGAAAAAGACGCAGAGTTCACAATCATTTTAAAGAGCTTCGTTGAGAAGTATGAGTCCTTCGAGGAAGCATATGAAGCGCTGAAAGCAGATAACACATTGCTGCTTGAATCCGAATGGGACAGCGGTACGACATCAGAGACCGGCGAATGGACATCCAGAGATCTGGCATATGGTAAGTACATTCTGAAACAGACAGCTTCTCCGGATGAAGAAGTGATGATCGCTGCTGAAGAAATTGAAGTGAATATCACAGGTGATGAGACCAGTGATA
>JAILLA010000062.1 GCA_024693325.1 Solobacterium sp. | reverse complement strand
AGTTGTTTTTTGTCGTGCGAATTTTACTGAAACAATGAAAAAGACACAGCCGTTCATCACCATATTTCAGATGAATATCTGTGTCTCTTATGAAAAACTTAAATTGTCAAACTTTGGTACTTGACATAGGGATCAGTTTAGTGTGACGTCAGTTTTTCCATGTTTCTACTTATGTGTTACTTTCAGACTCAATGTCGCGTTTGGTTTATCGGTCGTATTGCCGAACAGGTAGACCTTAACTTTCAGAGTCTTCGTCTTAAGCTTTGCGATATCCTTAGGCAGCAGATTCCCGTTGTAGCCGATCACAAACGATCCGTTTTGCTGATATCCCTGCACAAAGTAGTTCACATCCACAACTGAATAGTATTCCCGTCCTGTCTTATCTTTCGGCAGAACGACTTCAATGTATGCAATACCGGCCAGTTCCTGATCTGTCAGCACAACATCTGCCCCAGCTCTGCTGTAGCAGTCTGTCTTCAGCAGAGTGATCTCCTTCGTGCTCAGCTTCACGGATGCCTTGCCCTGTACTACCTTCAGTGCAATTGCCTTGGAGCTTACACCTGCCACGGCTGCCTTGACCGTATACTTGTCGGTGTGTGACGCTTCCTTCGGGTTCATCTGATGGATCACGTAGTTCCCGTCAGCTACGGTTATCCGGAAATGATCTGTCACATCTTCATTGACTTTTTTCTTTGTCTTACCGTCATAGGTCTTTGTCACGGTGATATCCCCGGGAGACAGGGTGTAATCATAACAGTTTTTGATGACCGGTTTCAGGGTCACGCTGGTGCGCGGACGCAATACATCGATCTTACCGGTTGCCTTGAGGCTCACAGTGACATTTGGAGCCGCAGCGGACCATTTTACCGTGAAATCAACCGACTTCTCCAGTTTGACATCATTGCCGCAGTCTGCTTGTATCGTGGCTGTAAACACTCCGGTTTCTGCATTGCTCTTTGCTGTGATCGTGTATACATTCTCCCGTGAGCTGACATTGAACAAGTACTGTACATTCTTTCCTGCCGGATCATCTTTCTTCACGATCCTCAGCAAACTGTATTCTGCCTGTTCCGGGTGCATATTTGTCATCTTCGCAGTGATCGTTACAGGACTCTTTTTGACTGCCATGTCTATGGCACCCTTTGCAGTAAGCCTTAACACCGGGAATTTACTGTCTGCCAGTGTCTTGACCTTGAATGAAGACTCCTTCCCATGTACGGAGAGATATACGGTATAGGTATGCGCTTTGCCGTCAGATACCGGAGCTGTCACATTGACTTCCCCATCAGCTGTGCTTACGTTCAGTACCGTATTGTTTTCATATGTCTCCTTGTTCTCCATGATCCGGCTGAATGTGACTTCCGCATCGGAATACAGCGCAGGCTTGATCGTGTACGCTGTCGCAGCCTTGTCCTTTGTACCAGGATTCAATGTAAGTGTCTTTGTCCTGAATGTGATCGAAGGCGCCGTACTCTTCGCGCTTACAGAAACCGCTGCACTCTGTTCCACAGCCCAGCCTTCCAGCTGTACTTTCAGATACAGATTTGTCTTTTTCTGCGCCGCTCCAGCCGGACCGGTATAGGTCACAGCCGCTGTTGATCCATTGTAAGACAGCCAGTCAGGAAAAGGCTTCGTCATATCAAGAAACGCGCTTCCCTGCACGATCGTTCCACCGGTGAAGACGATCTGCTGCTCATCTGCACCGGATTCATAACTGTTCATGGTGATTGCCTTTGCCTTGATCTTAGGCAGGCTCTTCTTCACAGTGAGCGTCAGCTGATTCTGCGTTTCTACCCATTGCCCGTCGATCAGTAAGCGGATCGCGGAACTGTAGGCCTTTCCTGCAGTCAGGTTTCCGTTTACGGCATCTTCCGTAGGAATGATCTCCAATGTTCTGTCGTCCACAACACGCAGATGGAAACGATCTTTCGTGTCCTGATCCGCAAAGCTTGCCTGCTCCACAGCCGCGCCGGTATTTTCCATGCCTGATGCTGATAAGCTCATCATCACGTTGTTCTGCGGAAATTCAGGCAGGATCCGGATCCGTGTATAACTGGTCTTGTACAGTTCAACGACTGCCTTAGTCTGCAGCAGGCGTATACCGCTGAATGTCCCTTCAGCAAAGTGCTCCTCTTCCCTTTCGTTCTGTATCACATCAACACGGCACCGTGCTTCTGCGAGTACATCACCGTCCTGCAGCACGACCTGCGCTACTGCCCATGCAGTACCATGCACAGGTCCCGCGGTGACCGTTCCGTTTGCATCGATACTGATCAGATCTGTGTCGTTGTTATCTTCATCCAGTGCTTTCCAGACCAGTTTTCCTGCACATCCATCCGGCTCCAGTGTGACATCGATGATTCCTGTTTCTTGTGTCCCAAGTGCCAGATAATCCTGACCCAGCGTAATTGATGCAAACGGCAGGAGTACAGCCTCACCCTGGAAATTCCGGGCGATCACGAGAGAGTCATTGTCACTTACAAAATTCGCCTCTGTACCATTTCCTTCGAGTCCGTTGGTGATCACGATAATATTGTCAAATGAAGGCATACTTGCATGCAGGATACCGATACGTGCATCTTCGTCCAGCGGACCGGTAATATCGATCTTCCTCGTACCGGCCATATAGACGTCACTGGGACTGCCGGCGGCATAGTTGCCGATAACTGCCGGATTTCCCTCCATACGCAGTGTACCGCCGTTGAGATTAATACCTCCGCCTACACCGCCAGCGGTATTTCCCGTGATCGTTCCTCCGGTAACAGTCAGAGTTCCCCTGGTCCAGATTCCGCCGCCGTTGCCTGGTACAGTATTATTACTGACCGTACCTCCGGTAAATGTCATCGTACCGTAGTTGACGAATGCACCTCCGCCGAATGTAGTAACAGTATTGCTGATAAATTCACCGCCTTCAACGATCAGTTTTTTGTTTTCGTTGTTGTATACCGCTCCTGCTTCTTTTGCAGTATTCCCTGTGAACGTACCGCCTTTGATCGTAAGTGTTCTGTTATTGGTAATTGCACCTCCGCTTCCGGTGTTATATGCCCCGGTAAGCGTACCATTGCCTTCGATCGTCAGCGTACCGTTGTTTGTGATAATGTTTCCGTTTTCTTTTGCTTCACTTAATCCACGGTTAAGCGTATGTCCGTTCAGACGAAGTATAACTTCCTTTCCTTCAGGTATGACCAGTGCGCTTTCATCCTGTGCGGCTGTAATATCCCTGTTGAGGTCTACGATACCGCCGGCATTGAACGCTTCCTGGAGCAGCTCCCAGAACGAAGGTACGTCAAGAGTGATCTCCGTGACCGGGCTGGCATAGTCTGTCTGGAGATCTCCGTTCTGCTGTTCACTGAAAACCATGAGCGTGTATGATCCCTTAGAAAGAGTATCCGGTATCGTTGCTGTCCATTTACCGTCACTGTTCTGCTCAGTCGTAGCGTAATACAGTTTCTTGCCGTTCTGACAGATCAATGCGGAAATATGATCGCCTTCTGCTGCACCGCTGTAATTTATCGTCAGGCTTCCGCCAGGAGCGATCCGTATTCTGTTTGCAGCATTGACGGTTGCCCGGAAGTTTTTGCGGGGACTGTCCGCCTCCTTATCCAGCATTGTCAGTCTGACCCCATTTTCAGTAGCGGTGATGATCTCACCGAAATCTCCTCCGCCTTCGAAACCGGATGCTTTATCTCCTTCATCAGCAAAGCTGAACAGGATCGATGTACGGTCAAACTGAAAAGCAGGTCTCGAGCCAAAAGCACCGTAACCAAGCCGTGCTTCACCTTTCGCTCCACCCGTGTAAAAGAAAATTGCGCATTCATACACTTCATCATGAAGACCTGTAATCGTTGTAAATGTTCGGGTCCACCAGTCGCAGCGTCTTCCCGTCCCGTCAGCATCAGGCAGCCTGTCTCCAAGTCGCGGCAAATAGTACAGCACTTCATCGTACGAGAGAAGGAACAGGGCAGCGTCATTAACCGATGATATCGAATCACCTTCGATCTTGGTCGTACGGATCACTGCACTTTTCTCAATAGATGAGAAGCCTTCATAGACTGTGCTGCAGTATTTTTTCGCATCATCCCAGGAAAAAACCTTATTCCCAAGTGTCGAACCAGATAACAAAAGCCAGATCGTATCAGTTGCTCCAAGGACCCTCCACCTGATTCCGTTCACACAGACATTGCCTGCATAAGTCATAGGTATTCCGTTGATCTGGTTATTTTCAGCACGTACGGCTTCACCTTCAGCTATTATCGGCAGATCAGGATCCGGTTCGTTATCTTCCGGAGTTTCTTCCGGCTCTTCCTCCTGCGTCATCATTTCCGCAGGTTCTTCAGATTCTTCCGGAATGACCTCTTCCGGAATGAATTCTGTCTCAGCTTCCTCAATCTCTTCCGGTTCTTCCTCCTCACTGATCACAATGACGTTTTCTTCATCATCCTCTTCTGCCGGGATGATCTCCTCTTCTTCCGTGATCATTTCTGCCGTGTATTCCGGTTCTTCTTCCGGTTCCTCAGCATAGATTCTCGTTGACATGCAGGTCATTGAAGTCAGTAATGCCAGACCCAGTGCCAGCATCTGTTTAAAACATTTGCCCATATTTTTAATCTCCTTGAACGTTGTTTTGAAATTTCCTGACGTATTATTAAAAAAAATGACTTATCTGATTCCAGTATAGCGTATACAAAAAAGAAACGCTTTACAGAAGAACCATATACTTACAAAAACCGGAAATCTGTAACATGTTTATCAGGCAAAAAGAAAAAAATGACTTATTCTGACACTTACAGTGAATATCATTATGGCATTTTCAGCCTTATCAGCTGAATCCTTGAAAAAAGGCTGTCTGAACTGGCCCTCCCCAAACAGCAAAAACCGGCATTTCAAGCCGGTCGCTGCTATTCTTCCGTAACAACTGGAAGTGTTGATCCCCCATAGGGCATAGCCATTACTTTTGCCTGGCTTCCCAGGATCCTGAATGCCTCGTCAAGAGCAGTCTGCGCATCAGTATAAGGCTCCAGGAAACAGGAACGGACAAGCTGCTCATCCATTTCAGAAACCAGGAATATTCTGGCATGTTCCAGCACCATGGCAATGGCCGCTGCTTTGTGCCCGCCCAGTTCAAACGCTGTTCTGACACGCTCTGTCAGATCGGACGGTTTATGAGCTTCCGAGATCCATCTGCCGAATGTCTTTTCTCCAAGGCCTTCTTTGCAGGAACCGATCAGGATGATGATCCCGCCGTCCCTGACAGCATGTTTGGCATTGTCCAGTGCCTTCTGTGTCTGGTACAGGTTGAGGTCCTTCGGCGCTCCTCCCTGGGATACCAGGACGATATCCGCCCGTTCCCTGATCGTTTTTTTATAAAGCTGTTCCAGGAACGCGCATCCGCTGCGGTGTGCCATGACAGGATCGCCTGCCACGGCATGGATGATCTTTTTATGCTCATCCAGGACAACATTGACGATATAGTCAACACCGAAGATCCTGCCTGCTTCTTCGATATCCTCACGGATCGGATTGCCCTCAAGCTTACCGGCATGTGCTTCTGCCCGGATCATCATGGAGTGATTGACCTGGATCGCCGATCTTGTGGAAGCGCCCGGCATGATCGCTTTGACGCCTCCCGAGAAGCCGGCAAAGTAATGGTATTCAATATTGCCCAGGCAGATCACAAAATCCGCTTCGGCAACAGTTCTTGTAATATCGACCGGTGTGCCATGCGATGTTGTTCCGAAGCTGATGCAGTCATCCGGATCGGAGTCCACGCATCTCACTTCACTGTACACACGTTCACCGACCAGCTTTTTATGCTCTTCTGCTGTCTGTTTCCGGTGGCTTCCCAATGCAAATACGACGGTAATGTCTTCTTCCCTGATCCCTGCCTCATACAGCTCATCAAGTACTGAAGGAAGGATCGCATAGGACGGACACGGCCGGGTCACGTCACTTGTGACGATGGCGACGGTCTGTCCCTTCCGGACCGTATCCCTCAGGTATCCGGCACCGATTGGATGACGGAGTGCCTGCCGGACAGCCTCTTCCCCCTCATATTCGTGCTGTACCTTTGCGGGCAGAAGGATGCCCATACAGTTTTCATCAGGCAGTTCAACAGCCTGCACAGTATTTCCGAATCCGAATTCCAGTTTCATAAACACTTCCTCCGCAGACTATTTTACAGCACAGACGCCGGATCGATCATTCCGAATTCACAATAAAAGACGGAGTATGTCTGTTCACACCCCGTCTTCATGATCGTTACTGCCTGACCTGAATGAACAGCAGATCATTCCTCAGTCATTTCTTATTTGTTTTCCCAGCGCTTCTTCAGCACGAATGCGGAAGACTTGGGCTGTCTGTTTCTGGTGAATACACCCTTCTTGTTTCCGTTGACGCGGAAGATGCCTTCGGTCGTCTGGAAGTCAGCGAAGTTCCATGTCAGTTCACCCTGGATGAAGTCATAGGAATCAAATACGCTGAAGTTTCTTTCATAGTATTCATCCTGGTATTCCTGTGACCACATGATGGACGGGAGCTTGTGGAGAGTATCCATCGTATCTGTACCGAATTCTGTGAATACGAACGGAACGTTCAGGTCTTTCGCTGCCCATCTGTTCATTTCATCACGGAATTTCAGTTCAGCATCTTCGATCTCCGGACCGCCGCTGATGTACCATCCATAGTATCTGTTCAGGCACATGAAGTCGCAGAGCGGATATACCTGGCAGAGCTCCGGCTGGCTGTTCTTTTCAAACGCGCCGGTCAGCGGACGCTTCTGGGGATCCAGAGGACGTGCTGCGTCAAAGACTGCCTTGAAGTAATCATGTGCTTCTTTGGAAGTTGTTTCCGGTTCGTTGAACAGGGAGAATGAGAAGACGCTCGGATGGTTCTTATCACGGGTAATCATCTCTTCCACCTGCTGTTTGTGGTTCTTCAGCAGTTCGGGAACAGTATCTGTTTCGAAGAAATGCGTAAATCCGCCCGTGCCCGCTTTGACGAAGTTTCTTGTAGAACGCATCATACCAACTGCAGGAATTTCATCGATGATCAGGAAGCCTTCCTCATCAGCCAGCTGGTACCATTCATCCGCATACGGATAATGGGATGTACGGAAGCAGTTTGCGTTGATCCACTTCATGCATTCATAGTCGCGCTTAGCAACACCGTAGTTGAATGCTCTGCCGATGACTTCAAAGTCTTCGTGTTTGCCGAAGCCTTTGAGATATACCGGTTCATCATTGACCAGGATCTTTGTACCTTCGATACGGATCGTACGGATGCCCAACGGGGATTCATATCTGTCGATCAGTGCTTCACCGTCCCTGATCTCGAGTACGAGCGTGTAGAGGTATGCGTTTCTGACCTTCCAGAGATGCGCGTTTTCGACATGCAGTGTGCCCTTAGCTCCGGCAGACTCAGCAACAGTATTACCCTCTCTGTCTTTCAGGACAGCGTGTACGTCGTGTACACCGTTCGTGTAGACCTGGTAATGAACATCCGCGTCAGCACCCTTCAGTTCGAAGCATGTGTCGTAATCGGAGATATTCTCCTGCGGTTTTGTTACAAGATATACGGAACGCTGAATACCGGAATAATTGAAGAAGTCGAAGTAAGGAGCTGCCAGCTTGCGGCCGCTCATCAGTTCCTTGACGCTTCCGCAGGGAAGTGTTGCTTCACTGAGTTCATTGTTTGCCTGGACGACAACTTTGTTTACGGCATTCATCTTCACAGCGTCAGTGATGTCGCATACGACCGGCAGGAATCCGCCCTCGTGGAAGCAGATCTCTTTTCCGTTCACGAAGACAGTGCATCTGTGTGTCACGGAACCGAAACGCAGCTCGACTCTCTGATCACCGCAGTCATGCAGGAAGAACTCCTTTTCATACCAGAAGTCACCGCAGTAGTCACGTGATTCATGATCCGTGAATACATCGGAGAATGAGGCGGGAACAGGCATCTGCACGGATTCGGGCAGGCCGTTCATCCAGTTTTCACTGCAGCCTTTTCCTTCCTTGTCAAAACTGAATTTCCACATGCCATCGAGTGATACTGCTGATCTTGCTGAAGTGTTAACAGGGAACAGAACAGAATAATCCAACATATTTTTACTCCTTTTCTTGGACGAAAGGATCCCGGAAACGGGTCCGGGATCCTGAATTGATCACATTAGTCAGCTTCTGTGAAAGCTTCTTCTTCCTGAACCTTTTTCTTTTCAGCCATCTTGAACCACGGATACCAGAGGATCGGTGAGATCAGAAGCTGGGAAATCAACTGCCATACGACGATCGTCCAGTGACCGCCGACCATAGCGTGGAAACCGAGCGGCAGACCGAAGATGCACTGTACACCTGAGCATCTTGCGACTACGCCGATCGCTGTGAGGAAGTAAGACAGAAGGATGATGATGACGTTATTGAAGATATAAGGGAAGAAGAAATCGAAGTTGAATACCAGAGGAAGACCGAATACGAGCGGTTCGGTGATTCCGAGCAGACCCGGTACCAGAGCGATTTTTCCCATTTCACGATACTGCTTGGACTTGGAACGCAGCATCAGGAAGATCAGACCCAGAGTTGTAGCACCCCATGTGTTGATGGACCAGAATGCGTTGCCGATGATGTTCGGCAGAGGCAGGCCTGCAGCCAGAGCTGTCAGGTTTTCTGTATCCAGAGCGAGACGGAGCGGCTGAACCAGCGGGTTGATAACGTTTGTTCCGTGAATTCCGAAGAACCAGAACAGCTGAGCAACTGTACCGAATACCAGAGTAGCCGGCAGGGATGTACCCAGACCCTGCAGAGGTGCCTGGATCATGGAATAGATGAACTGGTGCATACTGCCGAAGCTTGTCATCTGGAACAGCAGTCTGATCAGCATGAAGATGCAGCCGAGTGTCATTGCAGGGAACAGGGAGTCAAATGACTTTGTTACAACAGGCGGAACACTTTCCGGCATTTTGATCGTGATGTGTTTCTTGACAAACAGTTCATATACTTTAGCGGTAATGATACCGATGATGAATGCTGAGAATACACCGGAAGCACCGAGCCACTGGGTCGGGATTCCGTTTCCGCCGCCTTCCAGCGGTCCGAGCGGTGTGATGATCAGGAAGCCCATCAGAGAAAGAGCACCGATCAGGGCACCGTCTTCATTCAGCAGCGAAGAAACAAGGTTCTTTGCCATCAGGAATGAGACATACAGAGCAAGTCCGCCGATCGTTACAGAGTTGACCGCAGCCAGAATCGGTGTCAGACCGATTGCGGCAATTGCGTCCTTAACCCCCTGAATCGGGAACGCAAGAAGCAGTACTGCGATGGAACCGACCATCAGAGGTCCGATAGTCCCCATCATCGTATTTGAAATAGCACGCAGGTAAACATTGTTACCCAGCTTATTAACTGTCGGGGCAAGCTTGTCAAAGAAGCCTGTCATTTTGTCTTGAATAGACATGATCTCTCTCCTTTTTTACTCATCCAGCAGATTCAGGATCTGCTCGAACACACGTTTTCCATTCATTTTTCCATAGTCAGCCATGTTGATCATAGCTACTTTTGTACCGGTTCCCTGGTACTTCCTGCTGATCTCTTCATGCATGAAGCTGAGCTGCGGTCCAAGAAGAATGACATCCACATGCTGTCTTAAGCCCTGGAAATTCCATTCAGACATTGCTTTAATGTCACCATCGAACTCATGTTCTTTCATTTCTTTCCTGATATACGTCGCCAGAATGTTTGTTGAGAATCCTCCGGCACAGATCAGAACGATATGTTTCATAGTATCAATACTCCCCCGATTACTATTCTACACGAATTGAGTTCATGCTGAATGGCTGCTGTGATGTAACTATTTATCGCGATTTTTGTTACATCCATAATATAAAAAATTCTTTAGGCAATCTCCATTCATAAAAGTGCCGCAATATTGCGGACACTCATTTTACATTGCGTTGTTCAGATCAGATATCCTTCAGAAGATTCATAAATGCTTCATAGGAAGGCTCCCTGATCAGGTCTTCAATACCCGGACAATCCACGATCAGCTGGGTCGTTACACGGTAGAATTCCTCTTCATCCGGATCGGATTCTTTTCCCGTAGAAGCCAGGATGACGAACTGCACTTCATTCCGTGACCATAAGACCGGTTTCTTCAGGGCAGCGACGCATACGATCGTCCTGTCGGTCACTGTTTTGTACGGGTGAGGCAGCGCGATATGGTTGCCGAAGTCTGTCGGCGCCAGCGCTTCACGCTTCAGCACGGAATCCGTAAAGCCTTCCGGCAGCTCGGTCTCCTGTGCTGCTCTTTCACACATCTGCTGGATGATCTCTTCCTTTGTATCCCCGGTAATATCCGTATAGAACGCGGAAGGCCTGAAATATTTGCGCAGGAAGGATGTTTCCCCTCTTTCCAGCAGTTCCTGAACAGCTGCCCTGTCATTGTCATTGAAGAAGTTCCCGACTTCCATGATCGGTTTTGGCACATAGACAGCGACATTGACTGTCGTCAGGATATAATCCACCTTTTCAAAATCAAAGCGGCTCAGTTCGGCAAGGTCACACAGATAGATATGATCGATATATCTGCTGAATTCCCTCTGGTAGCGGTTTGCAAGCAGTCTTGAGGATGCTTTGCCGGCAGCGCATACGATCAGGATATTGGCTTTCTTCTCATTCTTGGAGTTCTCTTTTGCCAGGGCAAAGATAAACGCAAGATAGCCTGTCTCGTCTTCACTGACAGGTTTTTTATAATGTTCGGAAATGATCGCGCTGACATGTGTCGCGACGATAAATGACTGCATGTCATAGCGCTTGATCTGATCCAGCATCGGATTGACCGACTGGATATCGAACTGCAGACGGATATCCATCGGGACGAGATGCTGGTTCAGCAGCATGCGTATTTCAAAATTGTCACGCAGATCCATGTGGTACTCCTGGTATACCGATTCCAGGATCTGGGTGGTCAGCTCATCGATCTCTTCATGGATGACGAAGTTCGTCTCATCACCGGACACACTGCCGCTTCTTCTGCCTGCCATCAGGTATATCAGCATGTAATACGCTTCATCTTCCGGCGCGTCAAAGTCATATTCTTCCTTGAACACGGAAAGCAGTTCCCTGACAAAGCCGAGTTCCTTTTCACCGGCACCGCTGAACGCGCCGCTGTTCAGTTCGATATACTTCCCCTGCTTCATCCGCTCCAGTGCGACGTATGACTGGAACAGGAGCGACGCAAAGGAAACATCCGTCAGATGGATATCATAGCGGATCAGCAGTTCCCTGATGATCTTGGCCGCAGAGTGCATGGCGGATTCCATATCACTGCGGTAAAGCAGGTTGTTTCTTCTGACAAAGTAGCTCGCAATGCATCGGCGGATATCAAATTCGTTTCCTTCCACCTTGATGCCGTATGCCGGACGGCGCTTCAGCGTCAGACCATACTGGTTCAGGATGCCTTCCGCTTCCCGCACAGCCCCCTGCATGGTAGGCCTGGAAACATACAGTTCGTCCGCAATATCACCGATCCTGACATAGTCACCGCTTTCCAGCAGGACCTTGATCAGATAATACAGGCGGGTATTGGGAGAATCGGGAGAAAGCGCTTCGGCAGAGGAAAGAGACTGCTTCAGGCGTTCAATATCTTCCGGATCATCGCAGATCAGGATGTAGCCGTAATGCGGACGTGACTCGATACTGACACCGAATGCCTCACCTTCATCATTGATGCTTTTTACCCATGACCGGATCGTCTTGTTCGAGACATGGAAAAAAGATGACAGCTGGGAAGCTGTCACATATTCTTCCGCCGACAGTGTTTTCAATAATTCAGATTTATAATCCATTGTTGTTTCCGACTACCCTATCTGCTTAACAAACATCAATAATATGTATATATCATACCACTTTCGCAGGGTATGTTTGCCTTTTTTTGAATCAGACAAACAGGCATCTCCATCATCGATCAGCACGCCTCATTTTGCTGTATATTGTTTGACAGAGCTATGGAGTATTCTTTCATATAAAATACTGATATATTGTCAAATAATCCGTATTTTATGCGAATAATGCTAATATATTAGCGAAAAAGGAGAATAGCTATGATCCTTGGAACTCCATACGAATGGCAATGAACACTGCCAGACGGTTCGAAAAGTCAGAACTGCAAAGAAGATCACAATAAACGTTCTAGTAAGGAGGACATCATGGAAATACTGGTTATAGGCGGGACAAGGTTTTTCGGGATCCCGATGATCGCAAAGCTGCTGGAAAAAGGACATCATATCGCGGTCGCAACAAGAGGAAATCTGAAAAACCCTTTTGCGGACCGGACTGAAAACATCATTCTGGACAGGACTGACACGGAAAGTGTCAGGAAAGCTGTCGGAGGCAGATACTTTGACGTGATCATCGACAAGGTCGCCTACAGTTCCAATGATGTCAGGGCACTTTTAGAGAATGTCAGATGCGGGAAGTACATCCAGATGTCGACCGGCTCTGTCTATACGGAATGCCATGAAGGGATCATGGAGTCTGAATTCGAACCTCAGACTTACGAATTGAAATGGCAGGGAAGAACAGACGACTATACGGAATCCAAGCGTCAGGCCGAACGCGCTGCCTATGAGTATATGGCTGAACAGGACTGCATCTTTGTAAGGTATCCGATCGTTCTCGGCATCCATGACTACACCAACAGACTGCGGTTTTACGTGGAACATGTGATGCGCGGTCAGCCGATGTATGTGGATGATGCGGACTATGGGATGTCATTTATCCATGAGAAGGAAGCCGGTGAGTTCATGGCGCATCTCGTCAATTCTGATGTAAGCGGAGCGTTTAACGGGTGCTCATACGGCTTTATTTCACCGGGAGAGATCATTCGGTATATTGAATCAAAAACCGGAAAGAAGGCAGTACTCAGCGGGGATGGTGATCCTGCCCCGTTCAACGGACTTGTTTCCAACGAATCATTTGATACCGGAAAGGCATTGTCTGCCGGTTATCGTTTTTCAAACCTGCGGGACTGGATCTTTGATCTGACGGACATCCTGATCGAAGAAGAAAAAACGGAAAACAAAGCATAACAACCGGACGGACGTATCCCGTATACAAAGCCGCATCTTTATTGCTGTAACTAATTCAGATCATATTTCAAAGGATCGGTCATCTCTGGCCGGTCTTTTGTCTTTATGGCAGACAGCCGCACTGCAGAACACTTCATCCGCGATCCTGTTTCAGCAGGACCTTCCGGGCAAAAAGCACATGCGCATGATGCTGGAAGCGTGATGAAAACGCAGGTAAAATAAATTCTGTAAAGCAGCAGATCAGGAGTCAACTTTATGAAAAAGATAATTACTGTCCTTCTTTCATCTGTCACGGCATTCTGCCTGGCAGCCTGCGGGAACACGGATCAGGCATCTTCGTCCGAAAGGAAGGAAAGCTTTTCCTTCAAATTCTCTACCCACTATGACGGAGACAGTGAGACCGCAAAGGCTCTGACTGACTATTTCAATGCAGTCAGTGAAGCGACGGACGGACATGTCAGCGTCTTTCCGATCTATGGTGCCGGGATCGCCAGCCCGAGGGAGGTCAGCAGATATGTCTCTCTGGGCATCGTTGAGATGGGACATATGAGCACACAGTATGACGATACCGTGTTTCCCCTTTCCGATGTCGTTTCGCTTCCTATGAGAGGCGCTGACGACAATCTGAAAACGACCCGCCTGCTCTACGACCTGTATGACGAGTTTCCCGAGATCAGGAATGAGTGGGACAACAACTGGAAAGTCCTCTCGATCTATACCGTTCCGGAAAAACTCCTGAAAGGCGATCTCCCGCAGTTCGGAAGAAGACCGGACGGAATGGCATCCGTGCTGAGCATTTGTGTCAATATGGATGTGTGGAATTCTCTTCCCGAAGAATACCGGGAAGCCATTGACGCTGTCTCCGGCCGTGACCAGGCGCTTGTCTTTGCCGAAGCCGCAGCTGCTGACTTAAAGAAAGAGACAGATATTCTTGAAGAGATCGGTTATGAATACCTCTCTCCGGACGACCCGGATCATGATGAGTGGCTGCAGACATGTGAAGCTTACGGTTATGTTTGGGGAAGGACGATCCTAGAACAGACAAAAGGTACTGTTGACGGAGAGAACCTGAACTACCGGTCCCGGGAGATCCTGGCCGGTTACTGATCTCCCCCTGCCCGGCTGATTCCGGCGGTACACACAGACAGGTTCGTTTATAATAGCGGTATGAAATATACATCCGTTTCCGAAAAACTGAAGCAGCAGTTCGGTACAAAGGTGTACCGCCTTTCCCTGTCCACGGGATGTACCTGTCCAAATCGCGACGGGACAAAGGGATACGGCGGCTGCACGTTCTGTTCCGAAGGAGGCTCCGGGGAGTTTGCGGCAGATGTGCTTCCAGTTTCACAGCAGATCGAACAGGCAAAGCTGCTGGTCGACAGGAAGTTCCCCAAACAGATCCGTCCCCAGGACCGGAAATATATCGCCTACTTCCAGTCTTTTTCCAATACATACGGTGACATCCGTAAACTGCGGAACATGTTCATGGAAGCCATTGAACGGGAAGAGATCGTGATCCTGGATATTGCCACAAGACCGGATTGTATCAGTGAGGAATGCCTGGACATGCTGAAGGAGCTCAATGCCGTTAAGCCTGTCTGGATAGAACTTGGTCTGCAGACGATGCACGATGAAACGGCAGAAGCGTTTCACAGGGGTTACCGCACAATAGAGTTTGAACAATGCTTCCGGAGACTGCAGGATGCCGGCATTGAAGTGATCGTCCACCTCATCCTGGGACTGCCGGGAGAAACGGAGGAAATGATGCTGGAAAGCGTCCGCTATGTAAACAGACTGAAGCCCTCGGGCATCAAGCTGCACCTGCTGCAGATCCTCAAAGGGACTGTTATGGCTGAACAGTTCAGACGTGATCCATGGCCGATCATGTCTCTGGAAGAATACTGCAGCCTTATCATCAAGTGCCTGGATAACCTGTCGGAAGATATCGTCATCCACCGGCTGACCGGGGACGGACCGAAGTCACAGCTCATCGAACCGGCATGGTGCGCGGATAAAAAACATGTGCTCAACACATTGAACCGAATGGTTGCCCAAGCAGAACGGACGAAATTGTAAAGTCTTTTCTTTGGAAATATCACGGCTAATATAGTAAGCAGATACAGGAGTTATGAAGTATGGCAAAGTTGTATTTCTATTACGGGGCAATGGGCTCCTCCAAAACTGCCAATGCGCTGATGGCAGAATATAATTATACGGAGCGCGGACAGAGAGCGCTGCTTGCCAAAACAAGCATTGATACAAGAGACGGCGTCAACATCATCCGTTCCAGGATCGGACTTCAGAAGGAATGCATCCTGCTGGACGCGATCTGTGAGATGAGCGATGAGGAACTGAAGCAGTACGACGCGGTCATCGTTGACGAGATCCAGTTTGCAAAACGTGAACAGATCGATTTCCTCGCGCATATCGTCGACGATCTCAATGTACCGGTGCTGTGCTACGGGCTGCGGTCGGACTTCCAACTGAACCTGTTTGAAGGCAGCGAACGTCTGCTGGCGATCGCGGACGAGCTCAAGGAAGTGAAGACAGTCTGCTGGTGCGGCAAGAAAGCGACCTGCAATGCCAGGTACAACAAACACGGCATCGTACGTTCCGGCGCACAGGTCATGCTGGGAGCCAACGATGATTATATTGCCCTCTGCCGGAAGCATTTCCTGGAAGGAAAGCTCTCCGTGGACGATCCGGGGGACAGAAACAGATAAAAACAGCGGAGCGATCCGCCGTTTTCATTGTGGATAACGTTGTTATTCAGGAAACATTTATACTGCATGGCAGATAATTGTTTCCTGTTTTTATTGTTCACGCATCATATTCCGCTTTTTGTGCGGTCATGGTTCTCCTGAAGCTTACCTTCATTCCATTCACTGAGTTCCCGGTAGTTTCCTGCGATCCTGCTGTATACCTCAGTCTGTTTCCCGCATTTGGGACATACGTGTACTTCGCCGCCCATCCATCCGTGATCTTCACAGACGGAATATGTGGGTGTCAGGGCCAGATAAGGCAGGCTGTAATGTTCCGTGATCTTGCGGATCAGTACAGCTGCCTCCTGCCAGGAATCGAAGCTTTCATCCGGGTAGATCTCGAATACCGAAGCCCCGTTATAGTATGACTGCAGTTCATCCTGGATATCCAGCGCGGTAAACAGGTCGCCCCTGTATCCGGCCGGAAGCTGGGAACTGTTGGTATAATACGGCACCCTATCATCTCCGGCGGTTATGATATCCGGGTACAGCTGTTTATCAGCCTTTGCCAGGCTGTGGGCGGTGGTTTCCGCCGGCGGCGCTGCCAGGCTGTAAAGACTGTGATATTCCTTCTGGTAATGCTTCAGGCGTTCCCGCATATGCAGAAGCACCCTGCCGGCAAAATCACGGGCATGTTCTCCCGTCAGGTCTTCAGCGATCCATCCTGCGTTCAGGCACATCTCATTGATGCCGATCGTACCGATCGTACTGAAGTGGCGGTCAAAGGAACCCAGGTACCTGCTCGTATACGGATACAGTCCCCCATCCAGGAACCTGCTCAGGATATCCCGCTTCACCTTCAGGCTTCTTGCGGCAATGTCCATCATCTTGTCCAGGCGTTTGAAGAATTCCTGTTCACTGGCAGAGTTATAGGCGATCCTCGGGAGGTTGATCGTGACAACGCCGATCGATCCGGTATGCTCACCGCTTCCGCAGTAGCCTCCCGCATGGTCATACAGCTTTGCGCAGTCCGGTTCCCTGAGCGAGATCATTTCCCGTACATCATCATTCCTTCTTCCCGAAGTTCGGTAATTGGCAAAGTACGGGATGCCGTACCGGTATGCCATTTCAAACAGCAGCCGGTTGTTCTCGGTATCGCTCCAGTCAAACGCGTCCGTCAGGGAATAGGTCGGGATCGGGAACTCGAATCTGTTTGCGGAATAGTCTCCTTCCATCATGACTTCAATGAATGCCCGGTTGAGCATGTCCATTTCCTGCTGGCACTCTCCATAGGTAAAATCCATCTGTTCGGCAGCGATCCATGCACGCTCATCCTTCAGGTCATCCGGTACTGTCCAGTCCATGGTAATACTGATGAAAGGCTTCTGGGTGCCCCATCTGGAGGCTGTATTGATCTCATAGACAAATGACTGTACGACCTGCTTGACCTGGTCATATGGGAGGCTGTCTGCCTTCACATACGGAGCGAGGTATGTATCAAAGCCCGAGAATGACTGGGCGCCTGCCCACTCATTCTGTATGATGCCCAGGAAGTTCACCATCTGGGAACATAATGTACCGAGGTGTTTTGCCGGGCCTCTGGAAACGCGTTTGGCAACACCGGTCAGTCCCTGCTGGATCAGCAGTCTGATGGACCAGCCGGCATTGAATCCCGACAGCATGTTCAGATCGTGGATATGGATATCCCCTGCCTTGTGGGCAGCCGAGATCTCTTCATCATATGCTTCATAGAGCCAGTAGTTTGACGTGATGGCGGCGGAATTGTTGAGGATCAGACCGCCGACGGAATAGGAAGGCTCACTGCCCTCATGTTCCATGCCGTGCAGGTAACCGTCCACGAGGTTCTTATAATCAAGAGTAGTCGCCTGGATGTTGCGGATGTTCTCACGCTGTCTGCGGTACAGGATGTATGCCTTGGCCACATCCGTATATCCCGCTTCACTCAGCACCTTTTCCGCCGAGTCCTGGATGTCCTCGACATCGATCAGGCCGTCTTTGATCTTGGGTTCAAAGTCACTCGTAACGCGCAGTGCGATCATATCGATGATGCTGTCGTCATACTGACGGTCGCATGCCTGAAATGCCTTGCGCACTGCACTCGAGATCTTCTTTACGTCAAATGAAGCTTCGCTTCCGTCTCTTTTCCGTACTTTATACATAAGCTACCCCTTCCTGATGCCGCGCAGATGTGTATCCGGTACGATCTTTCTGACCGCTTCAAGGAATTCTGTCATTGTTTCTTCATCATATGGATGCAGTCCCGGCTGGATTGCTTTTTCCGATTCATGGTACTGCTCAAGGATATATTTTTCATTTCTGCCGATCCATCCGGCACATGCCAGGAGATCTTCCCTGTCATGGTATTCTCTGACGACCGTCGTTGTAAACTCATGCGGGATCGTGCTTTCTCTGAGCAGGCGGATGGATTCTTCGATATTCTCGATGCGGAATACGTCCTGGTTCAGGCCGACCGTTTCCGCGTATTTTTCTTTCCGGTTCTTGACATCCAGGGATATGACATCTGCCAGTCCCGCGTCGATCAGCTCCTTCAGGCGGCCGGGATGGTAGCCGTTCGTATTGACCTTGACGCGGTAGCCCATATCCTTCGCTTCACGGATAAACGGCAGCAGACCGTCCTGCAGCAGAGGCTCGCCGCCTCCGATCCAGATGCCGTCCAGGATGCCCTTCCGCTCTTCCAAGAACGCGATCAGTTCATCCGGATCGACATAGGAAAAGTTCTCCGGCAGGAACACCAGGTCGCGGTTATGGCAGAATGGGCATTTGAACGGACAGCCCGCCAGCATAACGGAAGCGGACATGATGCCCGGATAGTCCAGCAGGCTCATCTTCTTCAGCTCACCGATCCTCAGCATGGACGCAGAGGCAGTATCCGACAGTTCGCTTCTTGTATTGTCGCACGCCCTGCTGAGCAGCTGTTCAAACAGTTCGAAATCCATGTCCTTGGTCAGGAGCACACGCAGCTGGTTGCGGCATTCATACAGGGCAGCCATGACCTCGGATGTACGTTCCGTCGTATACAGACGCTTCACCCTGCGGTCATTCTCATCGATCCTGGACTGGACATATCCCTGCTCGATCAGCTTCTGGATGGACTTTGTGGTCGTGCCCTTGTCGACTTCAACGATGCGGGTCACCTCCTGCATCGTGACGCCTTCATTTTCATTGATAAAAAGGAGGAACATGAGCTGACCGGAGCCGATTGAAAACTTCGCTAGCTCCTTATCAAGATATTTCTGCACGTTCCTGTACAATACGGAAACATTGATCAGAAAATTACTGTCTGCCATCTGCCGTTCCTCTTACTGGTCTTAACTATTTTAGCATACTCATGCAAATAAAAAGCAGAGGCCTGCATACGAAAGACCTCTGTTTTTTGGTTACCTGTTATGAATATGGTATTCGTCATCCATGATCCTGACGCTGCCGTCTCGTTCTTTGCTTTCTAAAACCTTATAGTCCGATTCGGACATGTATTCGTGGATCACAGATGCACCGCACTCATAAACAACCATAAAAACTCTATCGTTGTTAATTTCATGCATAATGCATTTATCCTTTCATGAACTATAATAATAAGCTCGTACACTTATAATAATACCGTGGTCTACATTTGTAAATAACTTTGTGAAAAAATGAATAACATTTTTATGAGACAGAGCCGTTCCCGTCAGAGACCTTCAGCAATCTCTGTATCGGTGATCCGGACTGCCTGCATTCAGACCTCTGAGTCTGTATCTGCCTGCTCTTCTTTCCCTATTTCCGGAACGATCTCACTTTGAAAATACGCTTCGGTCAGTGGCTGATCATAGTCCCAATAAAGAACGGTGATCCCGTTTGCCTTACAGCGGGCAAGTTTTCTTTTGTCACGCTCCCGGTTTCGTTCCTGCCCTTTCCTGCCGCCGAAAAAAGCGACCGGTTCATAATGCTGTCTGCCCTGATATTCGATAGCTGTATGCTTTGAAGGAATGTAGATATCGATCCTCTGTCCGAACAGAAAATCCGGCTGATACTGGAATTTTGCGTCCGGGTAAGTCTTGAGCACGATCGCATAAGCTTTTTGCTCAGACTTCCATTTCGGATTCGTCTTCCCTTCTTTGATCAGGTATTCGTAGATCCCGTCTGCCTTTGCCTTGAGTTCACGGTGATAGTCCTGCAGGACTTTCTTGAGGACCGGATCTTTAACGGAACGCAGGCTCCGGTACTCTTCTTTGTAGTAATTGATCCGGTACATCAGATATTCGATCTGTACGATCCGGTTGTACTGCAGCAGGAATTCAGCGGCAGGTTCCGGATGAGTCCAGTCGTACTGCACAAACAGGTTCCGACCCGCAAGCACCAGGAGTTCTGCCAGCGGATGATCGCTGCGCCGTATCTGAATGCTGTACTCGTTCTCACCGGCCTGCTGCGGTTCATCATACAGTCCGGCAAGATAATGCGCGATGTCCCCGTTTTTTCCATCCGGATAATGATAGCGGTATGCGATCTTTTTCCTTCCTTTGACCGGCAGGATCCAGACACCGTCTGTCTGCACGTCCTGCAGGAGACGGGCGATCTGCTCATGCAGATCACGGAGGATCTCACGTTTCCTGCGTTCCCTCTCCAGTTCCTTCTCCCTGTGCGTACGTGTTCCGTCGCTTTCCATCAGCTGCTGTTCCTTCAGGAATGTCGCGCCGCCCATGCGCAGGCCGCAGAACTCTTCATAACGATCCATGTACGCGTCAAAATCAGCCAGGTTCAGGAACGCTTCCAGCTGTCTGTCTTTTTCTTCTTCCGTTATCTCCAGCATTTTCCGGACATTTTTATCGGTCGGCTCCAGGTCATATGGCCATTCGATCAGGCGCACCCGGCTTTCTTCGCAGAGCTGTTTCTTCTGCCGGTCCAGTTCCCACCTTGTGATAAGCGTTTCCTCTCCCCCGAAAAAGGGAACCGGATGGTAATGCTGGACACCCTGGTATTCGATCGCCGTACGCAGTGACGGGATGTAAAGATCAAGACTCTGCCTGCCGAGCCACTCCGGCCGGTACTGGTAAAGCGTATCCGGGTAACGTTTCCGTACCGCGTGGAACAGCGAGAGCTCGTGTTTCCATTTCGGTTTGATGATCCCCTGCTCTGTCAGCTCCGTCCGTATCTTCGTCCGCTCGAGCCGCCAGTTCGTCTGGAAGCCGTCTTTCTCTTCATAGAGCATGATATCCTGGTACCACCATTGAAAAACAGGCATGACGCGCTGCGTCAGATTCAGGAACATATCCAGCTCGGACTCAAAATAGCCGCATTCCAGGATATGCCGGATACTGCGTCTGACGTAGACCGCTTTAGCCGGATTGATGTGGAACGGAAGCGCACCCTGATAGACGGCGATCCTGTCAGGCAGATACGGTGAACGCAGCACACTGCCGTCTTGTCTAAGATGCGTCTGGTACCATGAAAGCGAATAGTCATACAGGGAATATCCGCCGAACAGATCCTGTGATGAATTTGTATACAGAAGATGATACATCAGCAGGACATCATCCATATTCTCCTTGTCAAAGACTGCCAGATAATGCACCTTTTCTTCATCCGGAAACAGGGGACTGACAGGATGGAACTGCTTTGCGCGTTTACAGACTTCCGTGATCACGAAAAACTGTGAAACATAGCTTTCCGGGAACAGGAAACAGGCCTCACGGTCCGTATCGATCTCTTTGAACTGGTCCAGGAATGCACTGACATAAGCGTTCTCTTTGAAAGGACCAGCAGTTTCGATCAGTTCTTTCGCGGCGTACCTGTACGGCAGGTCGGTCAATGCCAGCTGGACAAGAAATTCATCACACCGTTCTTCCCTGTATTCATCCTCCAGGCCTTCAAAGTCACTCTGAAAAGACTCATGTTCCGCGAGGATCTGCGCAAGATCGGTAAACGTCGTCTTCTCGTGATATTGGGGATAGCGTTCCCACAGCATTTCCAGGCGGTCAAAAGATTCTGAAATATTCGGTTTTTCATGTACCGGTATCGTCATATTAGTCTGTATTCTCTCAAAGCGACGCCTGCGCTGTCCCAGGTCAGGACAGGCAGATCTTCTGTGTCTGAAGCAATTTTATCATCAGCAGACCCGCTTTTCATCAGGTCAAAATGCTCCGGATGATCGTTCAGAAGTCTATTCGTACGGAAATCGGATTTTCACCCCGGCTGACATCCCTATGCTCATATCCTGTTCACCGGAAATTCATATTTTAAGAATGCGCGCAGAACAAAATTTACCGCCAATTCCCTGCGCAATATGACATAATAATAGTTAAGTATGAAAGGAGTATCTTTATGACTGAAAATAATCGTCCCAGAGGTCGTAAACGTACTGAAGCCACTTCCTCGGGTGGCGTCCATAAACGCGGGGATGGTCTGAATACCGGCAAAGTCGGCAACGCCGACTACAGCGGCAGAAAGCTTGAAACATCTCCGAAGAGGTATTCCGGCGTTACACGCGGTGCCGGAGGGATCGGTATTCTCGCGCTTGTCGCATATCTGCTGTTCGGCAATCTCGGAGGCGGAGCAGGAGGCGGTCCTGCCGCTCCTACACCTACACCGAAACCTACGCCGGCTGCCGTAGCGACACCCACACCGACACCGAAACCGACCGCAACCAGCTCCTCATCAGCCGTCGGACATTTCAAACCCCCGGTGACAACATATACTGATACGAATACAAGCACTGTCAGTGAGACGGTGGACGGCAAAGCAAGAGATAAATTCACGAAACTGAAGGGAAACGGTGAAGACACCGTTACGATCCTGGTATACATGTGCGCGACCGACCTGGAAGCCAACTACGGTATGGCGACCAGCGATATCAATGAGATGGCAACAGCGGTACAGTCCGATAAAGTCAATGTCATCATTGAAACTGGCGGTACGAAGAAATGGCAGAACAATGTCATGAGCACTGCTACCAACGAACGCTGGAAGGTCGGACAGAATTCCCTGATGGCACTTGACAGAAATGTCGGCAGAAAGCAGATGACCTCCCCCAATACACTGAAAGACTTCATTGACTGGGGTGTCAAGTCATTCCCGGCAGACAGATACATGCTGATATTCTGGGATCACGGCGGAGGATCCATCCAGGGTTACGGCTATGACCAGATCTATCCCAACGCTACGATGACGGTCGATCAGATCTCCCAGGTGCTCAAGAGCACAGGCGTCAAGTTCGACGTTGTGGGATTCGATGCATGCCTGATGGCCAACGTCGAAACAGCAGTTGCCGTATCACCGTATGCGGACTATATGATCGCTTCCGAAGAAACAGAGCCCGGCACAGGCTGGTACTACACAGACTGGCTGACAACACTGGCAAAGAACACCAGCACGCCGACAACGACGCTTGGCAAAGAGATCGTTGATACCTTCATTGCAAGAAGCGGCAGAAACGAAAAGACATCCCTGTCACTCGTTGACCTGGCTGAATTCGAAGCATCCGTTCCGAGCGCGCTGAGCTCTTTCGCAAAGACGATCACGACAGCAGTCAATTCCAACGCTTACCGTACGATCGCCAATGCGCGTTCCCAGACAAAGGAATACGCGATGTCCAATAAGATCGACCAGGTGGACCTCGTGCACTTCTGCCAGAATGTCAATTCACCGGAAGCGCAGGATCTGATCAAAGCGATCAAAGGATGCGTCAAGTACAACCGTGTATACAACATGACGAACAGCTCGGGTCTGAGCATCTACTTCCCCTACCGTTCCACATCAAGAGTATCCGCGGCTGCCAGACTGTATGACAACCTCGGCATGGACAAGAGCTACACGGATGCGATCCGTTCCTTCGCAACGATGGAAACATCCGGTCAGGTCGTTACCGGCAACAACAGCAACTCCCTGTACAGCATTCTCGGCGGACAGCCTTCCTACAGCCAGCAGCAGGCAGTCGGATACAACGATATCCTCAGCCTCCTGATGAACGGCGGTTCCCCGCAATCCCAGCAGTCCGGCTACGGTTCCCTGGAACAGCTGCTCGGCGGTTCCTATGGCGTACAGCCTAACTCCCTCGATCTGTTCGCGCAGATGCTGGGCGGAAGAGCAGAAGTATTCGATACCACGAATCTCGTCCTTTCCGAAGTCGGCGGACGTCAGGTACTGAGCCTTTCCCAGGAACAGTGGGACCTGATCAATGATATCCAGCTGAACGTATGGATCAATGACGGAACAGGCTATATCGATCTTGGTCTGGACAATGTATACGACTTCGATGAAGAAGGCAATCTCCTCGCTGAATATGACGGCTTGTGGACGGCCATTGACAACCAGGTCGTTTCCTACTTTGTCAGGGATTCCGAATTCTATGATGACGGCGGTTATGTCGTAGAAGGCTATGCACCCGCTATGGTCAACGGTGAACGCGCAAACTTCGTGATCCGCTTCACGGATGAAGCTCCGGAAGGAACAGTCATCGGTGCGCAGAAGGTCTATGACACCGGCGTTGAAGCCAAGGGTTATATGGAACTGAATGAAGGCGATGAGATCTCCTTCATCTGCGACTACTATGACTATGACGGAAACTTCCAGAATACATATGCACTGGGCGATGCACCGCTGAAATATGACGGCGAGCTGACAGTCAGCACATATGAGATCACCGGTGAGGATGTCCTCTTCGGATACAGACTCACAGACATCTACAACGCAAACACATTTACACCGATGCAGAATCTTGACTGATCTGCAGTCATGATCACAATGAGTGCTCTGCCGTGCCTCACGGCAGAGTTTTTATTTACTGCATCATGTTGATTTGACGCATAAACATGATATAATTTCATGCGCAAACGATGACGGAGAGAGGATCTGCGCGGGGTCTCATCAGAGAGCTTCCATACGGTGAAAGGAAGCGTGACTGTACGCATTTCGGCAAAGCCTCCCAAGTAAGCCGCAGTCCGGCGTTACCGGCATAATGAAGATGACTGCATGCAGCAGTCATGAACCGGGGTGGTACCACGAACAAGCTCTCGTCCCTTAGATTGAGGGCTTTTATTTGTTTATATGGAGGATGCTATGGCAGAAGAACTGACAAAAGAAGAAAAACAGCGTTTGAAGGAAGAACGCAGAAAAGCATTTGAGGCAGCTCATCCGGAGCTGGCAGCGAAGCGCAAGGAAGCCGAGCAGAAAAAACAGAAGGCAGAAGCGAAGATCACGGAAGTGATCGGACAGATCGAAGAGATGAGCCTCAACGATCAGCAGGCAGCACGCATCAATAAGATGAACGATCTGCGCGCAAAAGGGATCGACCCCTTCGGACATTCCTTTGCAAGAACGCACCGTTCCTCCGAATTATTCGCACTGTACGGCGGCAAGACACTGGAAGAACTGAATGAGATCAATGCTGAGGTATCCATTGCCGGCAGGATCATGTCCAAGAGAAGAATGGGAAAGCTTGGTTTCGTACACCTGCTCGACCGTGACGGCAGGATCCAGATCGTCATCAACCAGAGAGTCGTCGGTGATGAAGTATATGATCTGTTCAAGAGCGCTGACCTCGGCGACATCGTAGGTGTCAAGGGAAAGGTCATGAAGACGAATGCAGGCGAACTGTCCGTTGAAGTACATGAATATACGCATCTGACAAAGGCACTGCGTCCCCTGCCCGAGAAATTCCATGGTCTGACAGATAAAGAAGAGCGCTACAGAAGAAGATACGTTGACCTGATCGTCAATGACTCCAGCAGAGAGATCGCGATCCTGAGACCCCGCATCATCAGCGCGATCAGACGCTACATGGATTCTCATGGTTTCCTGGAAGTGGAAACACCGATCCTGCAGCCCACGCTCGGCGGTGCAAGCGCCCGTCCGTTCGTAACGCATCACAATACACTGGACAAGGATTTCTATCTCCGTATCGCAACAGAGCTTCCTCTGAAGAGACTGATCGTCGGCGGTATGGAAGGTGTCTATGAGATCGGCCGTATCTTCCGCAACGAAGGTATGGACCTCAAGCACAATCCGGAGTTCACATCCATGGAGGCATATCTTGCATATTCCGATCTGGAAGGCATGATGAAGTTCAATGAAGACCTGTTTGAAACAGTCGCGCTGGAAGTATTCGGAAAGACAGATTTTGAATTCATGGGAAAGACCATCTCCCTGAAGGCACCGTTCAGAAGGCTGGACATGACAGATGCTGTTAAAGAGTATACAGGCATTGACTTCCGTCAGATCACGGATGTTGAAGAAGCGCTGAGACTCGCTGCTGAGAATAATGTTGAGGTAGCGCCTCACCAGCATACGGTCGGCAACATCATCTCCCTCTTCTTTGACGCATTCGTTGAGGACAAGATCATTCAGCCTACATTCATCTATGGACATCCGATCGAGATCTCCCCTCTTGCAAAAAAGGATCCCAAGGATCCCAGATTCACGCAGCGTTTCGAGCTCGAGATCTGCGGCATTGAATTCGACAATGCATTTACCGAGCTGAATGATCCGATCGATCAGAGGGAACGTTTCGAGAACCAGCTCAAGCTGAAGGAACTCGGTGATGATGAAGCATCCGAACTGGATGAGGATTACCTTGAAGCCATGGAATACGGCCTCCCTCCGACAGGCGGTATCGGTATCGGCATCGACAGATTCATCATGCTGTTGTGCGGAGTAGATTCCATCCGTGACGTTCTGCTGTTCCCGACCATGAAGCAGCGCGGAGAGTAAATCCCATAAAAACAGTCGTCTGAAGTTCAAAATGAAGGGATATGAAGGCTTTTGTAAGGCTTTTTGAAGGAAAAAGTGGGTAATTTTGTACATTTCATAAGGCAAAATACCACTGTTTCTCCCAATTTATCCCCAATTTGACGAAGACTTATGTAATATCTGTGAAGACTTACGTAAAAATCTGCAAAAATCACAAGCTCCTGTAACAGGGAGCTTTCTTTGTACAGTACATACCGCAGATGGATACCGATGACGATATCTGAGCGGTATAATATCTTCAAGGAGGTGTCTCATGAACGGCAAATACCAGCCGGGACAGAAAGTCTTTCTGACCGGAGGAAACAAGAATCTGATCAAGGAAGCAACCGTTCTGAAGTAT
>JAILLA010000061.1 GCA_024693325.1 Solobacterium sp. | reverse complement strand
CGAGCCAGGGAAGATAGTGTTTCATACCGGGAAGAAGATACTGCATATCAAAACATGAGAGACGCTTATTACGTCGATTCAGGGTTTTGATGTACCGTTCAAGCATATGATTATAGACGAATCTGCAGGAGCCGAATGTCTCTCTGATGACAGATATCTGCTCATCTGTCGGATAGATCCGCATTTTCAAAGCTTTAAATCTCTTCATGGCAGTATCTCCTTTCACTGTCTCAGCAGAACGGATGTTCCGTTATGTCAGACACTAAAATATACGGACAAAGAGATCATGATTCCACGAAGGATTTTAAAAATCAGATGAAATTTTCATGATTTTTCAGTAATTTCCCTGATGTATGTCTGTTTCATATCCTAAGACACGTAGCTTGCAGATTTTTAACTGTAAAATATCTTTATTATTTTCGGAGGATTTATGACAGAAACAATAAACAAATGGATCGCTGAGTGGTATGAACAGAATGACGCCGATATCAAAAAACTGATGCGTGATGTATGGGAGCACCCTGAACTTGGTCTTGAAACACCTTATGCAGCAAAGATATGCGCGGAATTTGTCAAAACTCATGGATTTGACCACGTGGAACTCAGATGCGCAGAAGATTATGATAATCCGGAAGCACGTCCGAATGCTGTAATTGCGGAATTCGGAAGCGGCAAACCTGTTATTGGTATTATCGGTGAACTGGATGCCCTGCCGGGTCTCGGACAGAACGATAATCCATACAGAGACCCTAAAGAAGGCCCGGGGCATGGATGCGGGCATTGTATCATGGCTGGCGGATCCGCAGCTGCTGCCTGTGCCCTGAAATATGCGATGGAGAAAGATCATCTGCAGGGAACGTTGCGCTTTATTGAAGCTCCTGCTGAAGAGATCGGGGTCGGTAAAGGATGGCTGGCAAAAGACGGCTTATTTGATGATATGGATGTTGCACTGATGTGGCATCCCGGATCCTGTGAACTTGACTATGATCCCAGAGACAGCGTCGCGATCTATGATGTAGAATTCAGATTCTATGGGAAGACTGCTCATGCGGCAGGTCAGCCCTGGAACGGACGTTCTGCACTGGATGCAGTTCAGTTGATGAACATGGGATGCGAGTTCATGAGAGAACACGTAAAACCCGGTTCCTATATCCATTACTGCATTACTGCAGGCGGACTGGCACCGAACGTAGTGCCTGACTACGCCGCTGTCCGTTATTTCTTCCGTTCAAAGAGCGGAATGGAAGGTGCAAAAGAGATCTATGAGCGTGCCTGCAAAGTAGCTGACGGTGCTGCTATGATGACAGAAACAACTGTCGAAAAACATATCAATATGACGATGCCGGATCTGATCTACAACATTCCGCTCTGTCAGTTCCTGTATAATTCAGCATTAAAACTGCCTGATCTTGAATATACTGCGGAAGAACAGCAGTTCGCAAGAGATCTTTACAAGAGTGTTCTGGAGAAAGAAGCGCCGGAAGATTTTGATAAAGTCATGCCGATGCACATTTCAGAATTCCATGATCATAAGGACGGCGTTAAGAGCTCTGCAACAGATGCTTCCTACATGAGTTATATCTGCCCTACCATGCATTCCTCAGGTATGGGAAATCTGCTCGGTGGTCCCGGACATCATTGGGGTATGACATGCTGTGCAGGAACAGCTCTCGGACAGAAAGCCGGTATCTTCGGATACAAAGCTCTGGTTCAGGGTGCTTATGATATTTTCACACACCCTGAAGTTACTGAAGAATTCTGGAAATATCAGAGATCGCTGAATCTTCCAAAACTTGATTACAGTTCACTGAAATGATCAAAAAGCAGAAGGTTATTATGAACGCCTTCTGCTCTTTTTCATATTCATTGCTTTGACTGCCCATTCATGATCGATCCTGGTTTTGGAAAGAATTTCTTCATCCAGCATCGGGAGTGTTTCCTGTTCGATCTTATGGTATAGTACCCTGTCCAGTTCTGTTTCTCCGGCAAATCCATCTTCTGTCATAACGACAAATCCGTCCTCTTGATCGGATGGCGAATAATACATTCCTTCTACGTGGAGCTGTGGATTTTCCATCATCAGTGAGACTGCTGCTGAGAGTTTTTCAAGTTCGAGCACGCGGTCATCAAGATGCTGATCAAAGATCAGGATCTTTTCGATCATGTCATTAGGATGGATACACGTACGCATCCGGTAGTTCTTTCTGGCTGCATGTTCTCTCAGTTCATCTTCTTCCGACATGATCGACAGCGCCTGTTCAAACGGATCTTCCGTAAAGGAATCCATGAGCTGTACCATAAATTTCTGTTCTGAATCATGATACAGCAGAGGATAGATCAGTCCTGCTGTCATTCCGCATTTTCTGCAGGTATGACTGAACAAGGATCCGTCCAGCAGCTGATCCTTCAGCTCCGGTGTATGGTTAGGATCGATCCATGCATACAGTGAGACCGTGTCTGTAAACCCACAGTGACTGCAGGTTATATCAAGCTTTTGTTTCTGTTCCATCAGTTCTCCTCTTGAAGCAATAATATGCGGGTGTCCGGTTTGCCGTATCATCTTTCAGAACTTCCGTACTGCAGATGCAGAATGGATATTGTACGATGACTTTCCCCTTTCGATCCGGTTCATCAAATTTATCCTTTTTCCAGGAAGGATCCAGAACCGTTACAGTGTTTTCCTGACAGGCAACAGCCAGTATATAGTGGCCTCCGTGTGAGAATACACCTGTGTGTCCTTCTCTGTCTCCTCCGACGTTTATGATCACTCTTCCGCCTGTCTTCAGACATTCCAGAAGATCTTCTGTACTGTCACTCATCTGAAGCACCAGTCCGTATCTGCTGCACAATTCCGGTCCGAGCACTTTCATGTCTGTACCGGGATCCAGATTTGCTTTGCATGACACGGCAAGATCTCTGATCTCTTCAAGGGAGTACTCACCCAACAAAAGCTGTTCCAGCATCATGGCTGCCGAGCATATACCGCAGCCTGCCAGGGCAATGTTTCCTTCTGCTGCCAGGGGACTTTCCGGTTCTTTATCATTTGTCGGATATGGCACGGTCTCATAATCAAGCTGATTGAGATATTTCATGAAGTGCTCCTATAACGCAAAATCCGTCAGAATACCGTTCTGATTCCTTGCTTCATCCATGATCTTCATGACAGTGAGAGAATCATTCAGATGTTTCATCATTTCATCAAAGGCATCCGTTTCCAACATGCGTTTGAATGCTGACATTTCATAAAACATGTTCTGATGTTTTTCTTTTGCTTCGTATTCCCTGCTTGTGCCGTCGTTCATCTGTACTTTGAAGCGGTTGACTGCGCTGGCTCTCTGATCTGATTCAATGTATCCCAGATCACCGTGTATACTGACACGCATGGGTGCGCTGCAGTCCTTTGCACCGATGAGCGATGCTTTGAAACCGGGATATTCCATGACAAGCACACCTGAGGTATCGATATCTCTTACGATATTGGCATGATATGTCACCTTAAGAGGTTCTCCAAAGATGCCGATCATGAGATATACGTTGTAGAGGTTGATGTCCATCAATGCCCCGCCTGCTTTCTGCGGATCGAATACCGGCAGGATCTCTCCGTTTTTGAATGCCTGATAACGTCTGGAGTACTGTGAGAAGCTCAGCTCGGCAATTCTGATCTCACCGATCTCCTTAACTGCCTGCTTCAGTTCTTCCAGTGACGGATTGTACTGATTCATAATAGCTTCGAATAAATACAGGTGATTTTCTTTACAAATGCTGTACAACGCTTCTGCCTGTGCATAGTTGGATGTGAATGGTTTTTCACAGATCACATGTTTTCCATGCATCAGTGCCTTTTTTGAGTATTCATAGTGCATGTAGTTGGATACACCCACATAAACCGCATCGATATCCGATGACAGCATTTCTTCGTAGTCTGTGTAGACTTTCGGAATCGAAAAACGTTCCGCGAGTGTATTCAGTTTATCAATACTGGCCGGTCTGCCGCATATACATGCGATCTGTATACCGGCTTCCCTGGCTCCTTCAATAAATGTCGGAATGATCGTACCGTTTCCTGCAATGCCAACTTTCATAACCCCTCCTGTTTTATTCCATTTTTATTGTACAAAAAATTTAACGTTAATCAAAAATTGATTCACAGAAACCAAACTGTGCTACATTTAAGTTAGCAATTACAGGAGGCAATAATGAACATCAATTTATTCCAGAACAGGAAAAAAGAGGAAGAAAAGAAAGAAACAACTTCCAACACCACTACAGCAGCTAAACCTGCATCAACTATAACAGCCAAAAAACCGGCAGCTACAACTACCGTTAAGCCTTCCACAACAACTGTTAAACCTGCAACAACTGTTAAACCTGCAACAACTGTTAAACCCGCAGCGACAGTAAAACCTGCTGTCACAGTGAAACCTGCAGCAACTGTTAAGCCTGCAGTTACAGTAAAACCCGGTCTGTCAGTTGATGGAACAGCTGCTGCTCCGGCTCCTGCAGCTGCACCGAAACCTGCAGCAAAACCGACTATTACAGTCAAAGCTTCCGGTTCCATTAAACCCACAAAGTCTGTTGAAGAACTTGCAAAAGAAGTTATCCAGGGCAAGTGGGGTAATGGCGCTGACCGCAAAACTGCTCTTGAAGCAGCAGGATTCAGCTATGATGCTGTTCAGACAAAGGTCAATGAACTTCTGAGCGGTACAGCTCCTGCAGCAAAGTCTGTCGAGGAACTGGCAAAAGAAGTTATCCAGGGCAAATGGGGCAACGGTGCTGATCGTAAAGCTGCTCTTGAAAAAGCAGGATTCAGTTATGATGCTGTTCAGACAAAAGTTAATGAACTTCTGAGCGGTACTGCTCCTGCTGGAAAGACTGTTGAAGAACTGGCAAAGGAAGTCATCCAGGGCAAATGGGGCAACGGTGCTGACCGTAAAGCTGCTCTTGAAAAAGCAGGATATGACTACAACGCTGTTCAGGCAAAAGTTAACGAACTTCTGAAATAATCGGATCTTGGAAAACCGCCTCGCGCGGTTTTTCTTTTGGGTGCGCAAAAAAACAGACCACACAGGTCTGCCCTTTTCTGATTCTTGATATGGTTTATGCGTCAGCACCCATAGTGATCGAGCCGGATACCGGTACGCTCTTCGGAGTACAGAGAATCACCTGATGCGCGACTTTTTCAATCAAACCATCAAGCGAATAAACAACACCGGTCAGGAAATCGATCATTCTCTGCGCATCATCACGCTGAAGTTTGTGAAGATTCACAATAACAGCATGACCTGCTTTCAGTTGGTTGCCGATCGCTACACCTTCCTCGAATGTAGAAGGTTCGAATAATGAGAGATTTGCATTTTTATTTTCATTCGCCATAAATGATTCCTCCTAAGTCCTACATGAATATTATATAGGACTTTCTTTTAACAGGTACATCAACTCGATTGATATCAGTGTTATTTCACAGGTTCGTGCAGTTTTTTCAGTGATTCGTTTACATGCCGGGCATTTCAGCCTTTTTCCGGTATACTGCTTTCCGGCAGTAAGGTTCTCATAAATCATCAATTTCCGTAAGGTGCATTTTCAAAAATCATTACATCTTTTCCATAGTTCCTCAATTTCGTCATTTTATATAATTACCTTCTTCCCGCTCTATATGAAAATGGTGTACACCTCAGGCACACGAAGCTCTGGGGTATACACCCTGTTATGATTTTTGTTATATGTTTTTTTCTAATTTTTCCATGGTATGGGCAAATTGTCTTACAGCCTTATTCTTCAAATACCAATATTTGAACCTGGAATAATACGCTTCATACCAATTAGCCGGATGCTCCTCCAAAAATCCTTTTCGGATGATCTGTTGTGTTGTTTCACTGCACATCGGCAGGCTCTGTTCCACCGCGGTGATCAGCAATGCACCATATGCACGGCGGATGTCGTATTTGTTCATCTCATCGGGATTTCTGATCTCTGCTAATATTTTCCTGGCTTCGCGGTATTTTCTGCCAATAAAATACGCATATTTTTCATGCTGTCCCATCTTTAATTCAATGGATGAAATTGATTCATTGTGTGTCATATATTACCACCTCCAAATGCAGTATTGCATAAGCATTTCATAATAAAAACGCAATTCCGGTACCGCCGAAATAAGAAGCACAGTTTTTCGGCAGCATCCAAAAAATTGACGGACCGTCCGTCATTCGTTCAGGGTCAGATCGATTCTCACTGCCGGCAAAACGAAGTGCTCTGATTAATATACGTCAATTCATTCAAATTCCACTGTACCGGATCACATGGTTCTTTGGTGCCGGAAATAATTGATCATTATATTATTTCTGAACCAAATGAAAATGGTGTATACCTCAGAACACTGATCCGGGTTATACACCATTTTTTCTTTTTGATCCAAAAGTCATGCATTATACAAGACTTATATTTGTCAGCTGATATTAGTTTGATTTCAGCAGTTCCTGCAGTTTTTTCAATGTATCATCCGCATTAGTGAAACGTATCGTATACATTCCCAGCTTTTCTGCAGGCTTCAGATATGCAGCGTCATTATCGATCATGACACATTCTTCTGCTTTCAGACCATAACGATCCAGCAGTGTCTGATACATCCGGATATCAGGTTTGCGCATATGTTCCTCGTGCGAGAATACACCTCCGCTCAGGATCTGATATCCTTCATACTTCTTTATGATCTGATGAAGTTCATCAGGTACATCAGCCAGCATATAAATGTCATAGCCCTGGTTTTTCAACTGTGTGAGTCCCTGCCACATTTTGACATCTGGCTTCATATAATTGCTCCAGTCATCCAGGAACGCCTTTTCCATCATCTTTGTGTATTTAGGGTATAACTGCTTCAGGACATCAACAAACTCATGTACATCCTTATATAGTCCCTTATTGTACTTATCCCATTCCTGGGAACCTGCCATGACAGTTACGATCGCTTTGATCTCAAATGGATTCGGTTTATATTTTTTCAGCAGTTCCATCACTTTCACATTGAAAGTTACGTCACCTGCATCCGTAATAATATTCTTGATCATTCTTTTATTCCTCCAGTCCGAAATATACCGCAAACAGATCCCCTTCCGTATCATCGCTGAACTGCTCAAGATAAGAAAATATATAGTAATCGCTGTCTGCAGGTACCTGATAAACAATATCACCTGTTATGCTTTCATTTTTATGTAATTTATATGCTGTTTTCAGAAGATCGTCACCGCTCAGTGTGCTCACTGCGTAAGTCAGCGGGATATCCCATTCATCCTCACCTTCACCCCATGTGATCTGGAAATCTGTATCATACATATTCAGTTCCTGATCCAGGGTATTGTGCACTGTGATATTCACGTTAAGTATGGCATAGCCATCCGGCGGCACATACCCTTGACATGTGTCCGTCATTTTCGCGGAATTGACCTGAAAATCGAAGAATGCTGTTCGCATCGTCTGACCGATGACACCCTCAGCAATCCCTTCGACCGGAACAGCCGGTTCTACTGCCGCATCCGGTGTTTCAGTCGGCTGTACAGGCTGTACAGCGTTATCCGGCTGTGTCTGACACCCTGATGTACAGAGCAGCAGAAATGCCGCATATATAACTCTGTTCAGTTTCATAGTTCTTCCTCTTCCGTCTCTGTCAGAACGGTGTTCAGGCGCAGTATGAAGTAACCTGTTCCGCTAGCCAGCAGTAATATATGCCTCAGCAGAGCACCGTTCATCAGAAATAATATACTGATGAATATGCACACAGCCATCAGAGTGACCCTGCCTGTTCCTTTCAATATCATCAGGATACATGCGGTATCCAGTCCGATCAGGCAGAGGAGTGTCCCTGCCATCCAATAAACGAACATATGTGCTGAAGCAAACCCGAACTCCAGATGGGTGATCGTCAGCGGTACAAACATCAGGATCAAAGACAGCCCAAGAAGGATCAACTCAGCTCTGCTGTAGGAAGGGATCTCTTCACTTCTCAGATGATGAACTGCCGCAAGGCTGGCAAGTACAACTACTGAAGCTATCAGGTTGCATGTATTGATCATATTCCAGGTCATAATACCCTCAGCGGAACCCAGTTCCGGTAATCACCTGATACCAGGTCATATTCAATTCCGCGTACATTTCCCATCAGGCTGTCATGAAAATGTTCTTCTCCGTGGCAATGCGCATAGATGACACGGTGTATGTTCTCTTTTTCCAGGCAGTCTGTAAACAAACTGCTTTCCTGTCCGGGATCAGTCGGCGGATAGTGCAGAAATACGATGATATCCTCAAATCCCGCTTTTTTTGCTTTTCTGATGCCATCCTGGAGCCGCATCAGTTCCCTGTCCTTCAACTGGAAAACACGTTCGGGCGGATCGTTCCCTTCATCGGCATATCCCTTTGTCGCAACTAGTGCGGTCGTCCCGTACACAGCATAGCCGCCCTGCAGGAATTCCAGTCTGCCTTTGTATAGCTTGTTCAGTTTTGACGTGTGTCTGGAATCCCAGAACAGATCATGGTTGCCTCTGGTCAGGATCTTTCTGCCGGGCAGATCCATGATAAACTGCAGATCTGCTTCACATTCCTTCAGGTTTCTGCCCCAGGAATGATCGCCGACAAGCACAAGCGTATCATCCGGTCCGATCAAAGAAGGAAAGACATCCATGACTTTCTGTTCATGACCGACCCAGTTTCCTCCCCAGACATCCATGCTTTTATCCGAAGCAAACGACAGATGCAGATCACCGATCGCGTACAATGCCATATCAGGATCCGCTCTCCTGGGCAAGACGTTCTACGGTACCTTTTTCGACCAGATTCAGACGGTCTTTCAGTCGTTTCTTCATGACCATAGTTGAAAACCAGTCCGGCTTTTTATTGGTCATGATCGTCTGTGTCAGAACGACGTGACAAGTATTTTCACCTGTTTTTTCCAGTTTAAAACGCATCTGGATATTTTTCGTGCCGCGCGATACTTTGATGGCATATTCCCTTCCGGGAAGCAGACGCTTGTAGGTAACAAATTCCTGTCCGTATTTCTGCGTTTCACGTCTGTAACGGTAGCCTTCTTTGATATCTTTCACATTTATCTCATATCCGGTTGCTTCTTCTGCTTCATGAGCAGAGGAGATCAGCAGCGTGTCATAAAAATCTTTTGCGCTGACCTTACAGTCTTTTTCAACAATCGTTTCCTGCATAATTACTTCTCCAAGGACTTATATGCTTTCAGTCTGTCTTCCATACGTCTGATCATTTCTTCCCGCAGTTCCAGCGGTTCGAGGATCTCCATCGCATCCATGTACTGCTGTCCCAGGAACAGGATGCCTTCCCTGTTTGCCTGGATCCGGATGACGACATGGTCATCATCCTGGGGTGACATGCTGATATCAAGTCCGAACAGATCGATCATCTGATCCAGTATCGAAAGATCGCATCTCAGTACAGCGCTGACATTCTGTCCTGCATACATAAAGAGCTTGCTGCGGGCATATTCATAAGGATCGGATGTCTTGGGAAGACTGCGTACACTCTGTTCCGTAACCTGCACGTTTTTCATGCGTTCGATCCTGTAATGACCGTATCCTTGATGATGATCGCTTGTAGCGATCATATATGCCCTGGTATCGGCATATACGATATATCTTGGTTCTACGATATACGGATTCGCCCTGCGTTTGACCAGATTCTTTTCAGCTGTGTATTTCATATAGTCGAACCTGATCGCTTTTCTCTCCTTGATCGCCTCGGAGATCATTTCAATATTCAGGAAGAGTTCCTGATTCTGGGTCTTGCGTGGATTGGGCATGTAGACAGTATCATTGAACTCTTTTGCCTGATAACTGCTCTGTGTATCGAGGAGCTTGCTGATCAGATCCTTGCTCTGACGGTAAGGAATGAAGTTTGAGGCATGAATCGCATTGCAGAGATACAATACCTCTGCAGGTTCAAACTGCCTGGTCATCAGGTAGTATCCCTTACCGTTCTGTTCGTATCTGGATATCTCCATTCCCATATCTTCCAGCATGTCGATATTGTTGTAGATCGTTCTCCGTTCCAGTTTCAGGCCATATATCGTTTCCAGTTTCTGCAGAATGTCACGGATGCTCAGAATATGTTCTTCATCGGAATATTTTCTCAGAATATCCATCACGGCAATGATGCTTGTTTTCTTGTCTGCCATGTTCTTCACCTGCCTTACTGTGAGTATAACACGCTGTACATTTTTCTGCACATTAGGCTATTTAAGATGTACTCAGATCAAAGGAGTTATCAATATGGAACAGAAAACATATTTTACGATCACAGGTACTAATTATTTCCTCGGTATGGAGGTTTTCCGCCCCGGACAGAAGCTGAAGCTCATGAAGGATCTCAGAAACGGATATGATGATGAAGCGATCGGTATTTATTCCGATACGGATGTTAAATACGGTTATGTTGCCAATTCTGTCAGTACGGTTGCCAGAGGGACCCATTCAGCCGGCTACCTTTACCGTATGTTTGATTTTGAAGCAGAATGCACGGTTCTCTTTATCCTGCCTACCGGTATTATCGCCAGTCTCGACATTCCGAAGTCTTCTGATTAAAATAGTCTCATGGACAATGAGGCAGAGCGCGTTTATAAACTATTGGGAGTTATTTTTACCGGTGTGGCTGTAGCGATTATTTCAGCTGCATTGGTTGCCGGTTTTTCGTTTTTCTCTTTTGCACCTCTGCTCATTATGCTTCTGACGGCAATTCCGTTTCTCGGTGTAGGCATTGGCTTCCTGACACATGTTCAGAAAAAACGGAATATGGAAAATGATGTCATTGAAATGGGCTGCACAGTAGACGCTGTGATCACGGAGATCTGTGAGGATTACAGCATTACGATCAATGGCAGGCATCCCTGGATGCTCAGATGCAGCTATGATGATCCTCAAACAAACCGTGTTTATGAATTCATCACACACACGGAAGGCTTTCATCCCTCACCCCGGCTGATCGGAGGAACGGTTACGGTATTTGTGGATCCCTATGACTATACAAGATATGCCGTAGACCTTGATACATGCACGCTTCCGGAAGAAGATCTTCAGGATCTTCTGACAGGACACTCTGAAATACATGAGCAGAAACGATTAAAATGACTCTGGATGCATTCAGCATTCAGAGTCATTGTTTTCTTCTTCATCAAGTTCTTTCAGGAGCTTTTCTTCTTCCTTTGTCAGCACGTGTTTTGCGAACAGGTCGGGACGGCGTTCACGAGTGAGTTTCAGCGACTGCTTCAGACGCCATTTCCGGATGTTTTCATGATGTCCCGAGAGGAGGATCTCCGGGACTTTTTCTCCTTTGTAATCTGCCGGTTTGGTATACTGCGGATATTCCAGCAGTCCGTTTTCATGTGACTCTTCATCAGTGCTTTCATCCCTGATCGCACCTTTGAGCAGTCTGACAACGGAATCGGAGATGACCATGGAGGCCAGTTCGCCGCCTGTCAGTACATAATCACCGATTGAGATCAGTTCATCCATATGATGATTGATCCGTTCATCCAGGCCTTCGTAGTGACCGCACAGCAGGATCAGATGGTCTTTCTCTGAATACTCATGTGCCTTGGCCTGTGTATAGACCTGTCCGGCGGGGCTCATCAGTACACTCCAGCTGTTTTCTGTTCTGACTGCATCCAGGGCATCCAGTACAGGCTGGCTTTTCATGACCATGCCGGCTCCGCCTCCGAACGGGGAATCATCAACATGCCGGTAGCTTCCCGGTGCGTATTCCCTGATATCAACGATCTCAAATTCAACAAGACCTTTCTGGATCGATCTGCTGATGATCGATGTATTCAGGAAATCATGGAACATGTCAGGAAATATTGTCAGTACAGTGATCTTCATAGCAGTCCCTCATCCATATGGATCCTGATGATCCTTTTCTCCGGATCGATGTTCAGAACAAAATACGGAATATCCGGCAGCAGGAATTCTTTTCCTTCAGCCATCCGGATTCGCAGATTTTTCTGTGCTCCGCGTGTTTCTTCTACGGAGACCACTTTACCGATCGTCCTGCCTTCTTCATCTTCCGTTGCCATTCCGATCAGTTCATCCGCGTAGAATTCCCCTTTCGGCAATTCATGACGGTCATCCGCATTCATGCAGATCACACAGTTTTTATATTGCTCGGCAAGATTGATATCCTGGATCCCTTCAAGCGTAACAAGCGGAAATCCTTTGTGCATACGGAATGAACGCACTTTGAAAGGAAGGTATTCATCATTCACCAGGATGTATACCATCTTTCCCTTTTTGTAGCGGATCTCGTCAAAATCCGACCAGCTTTCGATCTTAAGTTCGCCTTTCAGGCCATGGGTATTGATAATTTTGCCGATCTGTATATATTCCATTACTACCTCACAAAAAAGGATGCGTTGTACATCCTTTTTCAGATTTCTTCAAACTTGATGCTGACTCGCTTATCCTCTGAATGGGATGCGATAGACATAACCTGACGCAGTGCTGACGCCATCATACCTTTTCTTCCGATGAGCCGGGCAATGTCATCACTTTTTGCATAGACATGCAGAACAACATCTCTGTCTTTCTGACCTGATGTGACCCTGATATCCAGACTTTCGCGATCATTTACCATCGGCGCAACCAGATCCTTCAGTACCTGATCCAGTTCTGCCATAGGAAATTACTTCTTCTCTTTTTTAGCTGCTTTTTTCTCTTCGTCGAATTTCTTCATGATGCCCTGAGAAGAGAAAATGTTGCGAACTGTGTCAGAAGGCTGTGCACCTGTTCTCAGCCACTTCAGTGCGAGTTCTTCATCTACATTAACTGTTGCCGGTTCAGTTGTAGGATTGATATAACCCAGAGTTTCAATAGCACGGCCGTCACGGCGTGTTCTGGAATCTGCTACAACGATACGATATCTCGGAGCCTTCTTGGAGCCCATACGAGTCAGTCTGATTCTTACTGCCATAGTTTTGTTCCTCCTTATTACGAACATCACCTATTATATGTCGTGGAAACGATCTGTCAAGTATTTTTACTTGACAGTACAAGAAAAAATAAGTGATTTATACAACTGTGGTCATATATGCGTATGAATACAAAACGGGATATCAATTCCCGTTTGTAAGTAACGATCAAAGTACTTTCAGCTTCCTGGCAGCTTTCCAGGCAATTCCCCTGGATGTATTCAGTCTGTCGAATTTCACCATGATGACCCCTTCTTTGGGATCGATCGATTCGATCATTCCTTCCCCGAATACAGGATGAGCAACCCTGTCGCCGATCGTAAACGGGAAGTCAGCAGCCTCAGCTAGTCCGGCTTCCTGATCGGATATATATGCAGATGCGTTTCTCAGAAGGCTTTCCGGAAGTTCGTTCACAAAGTCCAGTGTATCTTTCATTTCCAGAATAAATCTGGAAGGATATCTGTCAGTCATATCAAAGTTTCTGCCCTCTCCGTCCGAGAGATAAAGCATCCGTTCACTTCTTGTGACCGCTACATAGGCAAGTCTTCTTTCTTCTTCCATTGCAGTCAGACTGTCTGCCCTTCTGGACGGGAAGATCCCTTCGCTCATTCCGCACAGAAATACATAAGGGAATTCCAGACCTTTTGCGGTATGGATCGTCATCAGCCGGACTTCTTCAGAACCCTCAGGCATATCCTGACGTGTGAACAGTGCGATCTGGTTCAGCCATGTGATCAGGTCTGTTTCTTCCCCGCAGGAGGCTTCGAACTCAAATACAGACTGTTTCAGTTCAGCCAGTTCATCAAGACGTTCCTGTGCCCCCTGAGTCCTGAGCATCTTTTCATATCCGCTCTCGTCCAAAATCTCCGCAAGTACCTGTGAAACCGGCCGGTTGGAATAAGACGCATTGAATGATTCGATCAGATTGATGAAGGAATGTGTCTGGGTAGAGCGGAAAAGCTCTTCCTCAGCACATAACTGCAGTGCTTCATACAACGTGCATCCATGTGCCTCACTGTATTCCTTCAGATATGCGATCCTTCTCTTGCCGATGTTTCTTCTGGGTTTGTTGATGATCCTCAGGAAAGAGAGATCGTCTTTATATGCGATCATTCGAAGATATGCCACAGCATCTCTGATCTCCATGCGCTCATAGAACTGTATGCCGCTGTAGATCCTGTATGGCAGCTGTTTCCGGATAAATACTTCTTCCAGATTTCTCGAAACATAATGCGCACGGTAAAGGATCGCAATATCCCGGTATGAAACACCCCGGTCGTGAAGTGAGCGGATCGTTGATTCGATCCATTCTGCTTCATCCTTTGAAGTTTTCGCATGGAAATAGACCGGTCTTACCGATTCCGTGATCACCGGTATCATGCGTTTTTCGATCCTCAATTTATTTCTTGCGATAAGTGTATCCGCGCTTTCCAGAATACCCGCCTGAGAACGGTAATTCCTGTTCATCATGATGGTGCGGACATCCGGATAATGTTTATCGAATTCCACAAGGAAACGGACATTTGCACCGCGCCATGTATAGATCGTCTGGTCGGGATCACCTACGATAAACAGATTGTTATGATAACGGCAGATCGCATCCATCAGTTCATACTGCAGCGGGTCAATATCCTGGAACTCATCGATCATGATGTATTCCAGGCGTTTCTGCCATTTGATCTTGATGTCTTCGTGTGTTTCAAAGATATACAGTGTAAAGCGGATCAGATCATTGTAATCAAGACCAAAGCATTTCTTTTCCTGATACAGATACCCGTAGAACAGGATATCGTCGATCGATTCTGCTTCCATGTATTTCTGATGAAGTTCATCCAGGGACATCTGAATCATATTCTGGAAATAGCGCGGTTCGTACTTGCCCTTGCGCATTTCAAACATATCCCTGGCATCTGAATATGTTTTATCCCGAAGTGACAGGCCGCGTTCTTCGTAAATGATCTCCAGCATAGCATCGATATCAGCGTTATCAAGCACCAGAAATGACTTCGGATACTGTACTGCATAACTTTCTTCCTGCAGAACCCTGACGCAGAACCCATGGAACGTCACCACAAAGCCTGTGTCACTGTCTCCTGTCAGCTGTCGGATCCTCTGCCGCATCTCATTGGCAGCTTTATTTGTAAATGTGACACATAAAATATTGCCGGGTCGGATTCCCAGCTCCAGTACCAGATATGCAAATCTTCTTGTCAGGGCACGTGTCTTTCCCGAGCCGGCAGATGCAATGACACGGATGTATCCTTCCGTGGATGTGACTGCATCGAGCTGTTCGGGATTCAGTCCTTCCAGAATGTCATCCATAAACTGCCTCCGATATGTGATTTCTGAATCTTCTGCCTGCTTCCGCGATCAATGCGGTTCCCGCAATGATTCCGCTCAGCCAGAGTATCGTCATATATACAGGCTGTCTGTATACGTAGAAGAACGGATAAGGACCGCTTTTGATCCTTAGGATATTCAGCATCAGTACGATCGCTCCATATATGATCGTGGGAATGATCCCGTATTTCAGGTCACTGGACGAGAGATGTTTCCCCTCTTCAAAAAACAGGAAGCTGATGCATGATAAGATCGGTGAGAGCGTATGATGAAACAGCATCCCGCCGCCAAACAGCATGAACCGGGGGTTTCCCATGATCGGGATCAGCACAAACAGTACAACGAGGAACGTGACATTCAGACATACAAAAGCAGCATATCTCCAAAGATGCGCGGATCGGTGCTTCATCAGGTAAAGTGCTGATGCGGTCACTGCCAGGATGTTGCTGTCCTGCGTATAGTAAAACAGCATGGACAATCCGAAATGCCGTACCATGAATAGTCCGGCAAGTGAACTGACAATGATCATAATATTCAGCAGAACACCGATCCTGTTTCTGTTCATCAGTCATTCCCCGTGAGACGGAAACGGAATTCGATTCCCTGATAAGTGATCTTCATCGAGTCTTTGTAGTCACCTTTCAGGACCATGGAACTGACTTCCTGTGCTGTTCTGAGAATATCAGCAGGCAGCGGGCTGTTTCCGTGTGACGGATACAGCTGGCTGATCTTACTGTCTTCTACCAGTCCCAGCAGAAGTGAAACCGTTGTTTCATATACATCCAGAGGCGAAGATTCTTCAAAGTCTACACGGATCTCCTTCTCACCTACAAGATCACCGCAGAACAGTCTGCCGGAGGCTTCGTCCAGATAGCTGACGGAACCATGTGTGTGACCGGGTGTTTTCAGAATACCGACGATCCTTCCGCCAAGATCAAAGAATCCATCTTCAGGAAGATCTTCATGTTCAGACGGACGGTTATAGCGGATCAGATCCTGCAGCGGATTGTACACGGCCCCGATCAGGTTTCCGAACCTTCCCGACGGTGAGTTCCTTTCGGAAGGATTTTCCTGCATGTATTTCCGGAATACATCTTCATCTTCTTCCGGGAAAAAAACTTCAGGATACCAGTGGTTTCCGAGGATCTGTTCACTGTGTCCGTGTGTATTGCATACCCACAGAGGCAAATCCGTTATGCGTCTGATCGCTTTGGGAACATTTGTCAGGTTCAGACCTGTGTCGATCAGCAGTGCGTGTTCACTGCCGGTCAGAAGATACATATTGATCGCATGTCCTCTGTCATACTCTGTAATACGGTATGTTGTGTCATCAATTTTATGTGCTTTCGGTGTAAACATATCATCACTCCAATTCAGGTCCATTTTACCATGTTTCAGTGGTTTTGAATCCTCCTGGTACACAGCTGCAGACATCCTGAAAAAAAACGCCCGGGATCATTTCCCGGACGTTTGTTCCAAAGGTTTTCCTGTGATCAGGAGAGGATCGGTTTGCATGCTTCAGCAAGAGCTGCTTTTTCAGCTTCTGCTTCTGCCAGATCCTTACCCAGTGTTGTGAAGTATGTCTTGATCTTCGGCTCTGTTCCGGAAGGACGTACAACAACTGTAGCACCGTCTTCCAGGTCATAGATCAGAACGTTTGCCTTCGGCAGACCTGTTTCTTCAGGCTTTGTGTAGTCAGTAACTTTGACAACTTTTCTGCCTGCGAATTCTGTCGGAGGAGTTTCTCTCAGACTGCTCATGATTCCAGCCATCTTGTCCATACCGGACAGACCAGGGAATTCGAAGCTGTCAACTTTGTTCAGATAACGGCCATACTGTGCATAGATCTCTTCCAGACGCTGTTTGATGGAAGAACCGATGCTGCGGTAGTAAGCAGCCATTTCGCAGATCAGCATGGAGCCGATGACAGCATCCTTATCACGTACATACGGTCCTGCCAGGTAGCCATAGCTCTCTTCGAAGCCGAAGATGAAGCGGTCAACTTCACCAGCTGCTTCCAGCTGTGCGATCTGATCGCCGATCCACTTGAAGCCTGTCAGTGTATGACGGAGTTCAACACCATAGTGTTCAGCAACCTTGTCAGCAAGCGGTGTGGAAACGATGGACATAACAGCTACCGGTTTTTCAGGCATTGTGCCCTGCTCGATTCTGCCTGCGCAGATGTAGTCGAGCAGCAGTACGCCCATTTCGTTACCGGAAACGAGTTCATATGATCCATCCGGACACTTCATAGCGATACCGACTCTGTCAGCATCAGGGTCTGTAGCGAGCATCAGGTCAGCGCCGACTTCCTTCGCCAGCTGCAGGCCTTTTTCAAGTGCTTCGAAAATTTCAGGGTTCGGATACGGGCAGGTTGTGAAGTAGCCGTTCGGATATTCCTGTTCCGGAACGATCGTGATGTCCGTGATTCCCATGTGACCCAGAACTGTTGTAACGGGTACAAGACCTGTTCCGTTCAGCGGGGAATAAACGAGTTTCAGACCTGCTGTCTTGCAGAGACCGGGTCTTACCTGTCTTGCTTCAACAGCTGCATAGAATGCGTTCTTGCAGTCGTCTCCGACGAACTTGATCAGTCCTCTTTCAACGCCTTCAGCAAAAGACATCTGCTTAGCGCCTGTCAGGACATCAGTTTTCTGAATGGAATCGTAAACGATAGCTACAGCATCGTCTGTCATCTGGCAGCCATCCGGTCCATAAGCCTTGAAGCCATTGTACTTAGCAGGGTTATGTGATGCGGTGATCATGATACCTGCATTGCAGTTGTAGTATCTTGTAGCAAAACTCAGTGCCGGTACAGGCATCAGTTCGTCATAGATACGAACATTGATTCCGTTTGCAGCGAGTACGCCTGCAGCATCTCTTGCGAAATTCCAGCCCTTCAGACGGCTGTCATAGCTGATCGCTACAGTCTGTGTTCCGCCCTGTGTCTTGACCCAGTCAGCGACACCCTGTGTTGCCTGCATGACGACCCAGATATTCATGCGGTTTGTGCCTGCGCCAAGTGTTCCGCGCAGACCTGCTGTACCAAACTGAAGCGCCACAGCAAAACGCTCTTTGATAGCTTCATCATCACCGGCGATGTTCTGAAGTTCTGTTTTCAGATCGACATCGACCAGGTCAGCATTCAGCCAACGATTATACTCTTCCAAATACATAGTTATTTATTTCCTATCCTTTCCTGTTACATTCATTATAAATTAAGAAAGCGCTTTCTACGCATGGAAAATTGCTAAATAGACTTTTTTTAGGATCGAAAGATCCGGGTTATAAAAGGCAGACGGTTTTGCCAAAACCATCTGCCTGTACATTATTTGATATAGAATACCCTGTTCTCTTTGCGCGGTGCTGCGCTGGGCTGTACGGATGTGTCCGGATGTCCGAGTATCAGGTTTCCGACACCTTCATATTCGCCTTCCACACCGGCCTGCTTCAGGATCTCTTTTCCCCGCTCACTGTTGAACACTTCTTTCGCGCGGTGGATCCAGCATGTGCCAAGGCCCAGTTCATGCGCTGCCAGCATCATATTTCCAAGTGCAAGGCTTCCGTCATAGATCCCTGTCGGAACACTCTTGTCCGCCAGTACGACCAGGACATACGGTGCTCCGTAAAACGGGTCCGTCCCTTCCCTGTGCATCACTGCTGCATTCATCTCCGCAAGTTCATCACGGATCTTACGATCTGTGACTGCCAGGATGATCGGAGACTGTCTGCCCATGCCGCTTGCGGCATACAGGCCTGCTTCGATGATCTGGCTGATCTGTTCGTCTGTGACAGGCTCATCCGTATATTTACGGATCGAGCGTCTTGTTTTCAGATTGTTCAATACCTCAGACATTTTTACTACCTCCGTCTGTTTATGCAACGCTGTTGACGATACCGAGCACTTCTTCCTTCAGTGCCTTCAGTGTCGCATCTGCGTCTTCGTGACTTGTACCGCATGTATAGAAATAGAACTTCAGCTTGGGTTCTGTTCCGGAAGGTCTCATAGCGAACCATGTGTTCTTTTCCAACATGAACTTCAGAACATTGCTGGCGGGGATATCTTCATATCCATCCTTGAAATCAATGACCTTTTCGACTTTCAGGCCGGCGAATTCCTGCGGGAGATCCGCTCTGACATGCGCCATCATACGTGCGATCCTTCTCTGTCCTTCCAGACCTTCCAGGATCAGTGAAACCTGTTCCTCAGCATAATATCCGTATTGTTTGAACAGCTCTTCCAGTACCATGAGCAGTGTCTTGCCCTGTTTTCTGTAGAAGGCTGCTGCTTCCGTCATCAGCATTGCCGTAGCAACTCCGTCCTTATCCCTGACAGGCTCTGCAGGAGAGTATCCGACACTCTCCTCGTATCCGAGGATATATGTATATCCGTGTTTCTGGAGCCAGGGGATCTTGCCGCAGATATTCTTGAAACCTGTCAGTGTTTCAAACATCCTGACGCCGTATGCTTCTGCGATAGCCCTGCTCATATCGGCTGTGACGATGGATTTGACGATCGCACCCCTTTCCGGCAGAACACCTGCTTTTTTCTTTCCTTCCAGCAGGTAATTGACAAGCAGAACACCGGTCTGGTTTCCGTTGAGCGGTTTGTAGTTTCCGTTTTCATCGATCACTTCAATCGCAAGTCTGTCACTGTCAGGGTCTGTCGCAATCAGCAGTTCAGCCCCGATGGATCTTCCGAGCTTCTCGGATAACGCAAATGCCCTGGTGTCTTCCGGGTTGGGATATCCGACAGTTGTGAAATCAGGATCCGGATCCTTCTGTTCTTCAACGATATGGACATTCGTAAATCCGCGTTCCTTCAATACTGTCATGACAGGGATCGAACCGGCTCCGTTCAGCGGTGTATAGACGACAGGGATATCCGCGTCGATCTCATCAGCGGAATAGACCGACTGAGAGATCACAAGGTCAAGATACGCACGGTCCATTTCAGGTCCGAGCACTGTGATCAGTCCTTTTTCTACACCTTCCGCAAAGTCCATATGCTTTACTCCTGCGAACATATCGACTTTTTCGATCTCTTCCAGCATTCCGTCAGCGATGCCTGAAGATACCTGTGCTCCATCCTGCCAGTATACCTTGTAACCGTTGTACTCCTTCGGATTATGTGACGCTGTGATGTTGATGCCGGAGACGGTTCCAAGTCTGCGGATCATGAAGGAAAGTTCAGGTGTGGGCCTGAGATCCGGGAATGTATATGCATGGATCCCGTTGGCTGCCAGGATGCCTGCAGTCAGCTGTGAAAACTCTTTTGAGAAATGACGGCAGTCATGGGCGATCACTACGCCTTTGCTGACGTCACCATGCTTTTTGATGTATTCGGCAATACCCTGGGTCGCTTTACCGACCGTATAAACATTCATGTTGTTTGTTCCGGCACCGACTTTGCCTCTCAGGCCGGCAGTGCCGAATGTGATATTCTGGTAAAAACGTTCTTCGATCTCACGTTCATCATCAGCGATCTCTTCCAGCTGTTTTCTCAGAGGATCGTCTGCGTCCAGCTTTAAAAGCCACTCTTCATAACGTTCTTTTGCATTCATGATATTTACCTCAACTCTTCTTACATTGTACCTTATTCAAGCAAAAAGCGGGACAAATTAACATCCCGCTCTCATTGCATCAGAACTTATAACGCTTTCTCTTGACACGGCGCACCGGCTGCTGTCCCTGTGCCCCTCCTGACTCAAGATTGTTCATCATCCTGTTCAGTGTTTCTTCATTCAGCGAACCGTTTTTCTGCATGTTTCCGACAGCTTCCATAGCTGTCTTCATCTTTTCATACTGATTGATCAGACGATTGACATCCTGTACGGTCGTTCCGGAACCCATTGCGACCCTGCGCTTCATCGATCCTCTCATAGCGGAAGGATTGCGGCGTTCTTTCTTGGTCATGGACTGGATGATCGCCTTGGTATGCTTCATGGCATCTGTCGCCTTGACCTCATCGATCATGTCGGAATACTGGGAGAATCCCGGGAACATCTTCAGAATGCCGCTCAGGGGTCCGAGCCTCTGGACCTGTTCAAACTGTGACAGCATATCATCCATCGTGAACTCACCGTTCAGCATGCGTTCGGCTGTACGTTCAGCCTCTTCCATATCCATCTTTTCCTGGGCTCTTTCAACCAGGGAAACGATGTCTCCCATACCGAGGATCCTGTCAGCCATACGGTCAGGATAGAACGGACTCATGTCATCGATCTTTTCGCCTTCACCGACGAACTTGACCGGGACACCTGTGATCTTTCTGACGGACAGGACACCGCCGCCTCTGGAGTCACCGTCAAACTTCGTTACGACAAGACCTGTCAGAGGGAGCGCCTCACTGAATGCCTGTGCAACGTTAACGATATCCTGACCTGTCATGGCATCGACTGTCAGGAGGATCTCATCAGGATGTACCAGTTCATTGATATCCTTCAGTTCCTGCATCAGTTCTTCATCGATATGCAGACGTCCTGCAGTATCGATGAATACAGTGTCATATCCGTTTTCAGCCGCGTACTTCATTCCCTGACGTACGGTTTCAACAGCGTTGACTCCCGTACCCAGTGTAAATACTTCGCAGCCTACCTCATTGCCCAGAGTCTGCAGCTGTTCGATCGCAGCAGGTCTGATAACGTCAGCAGCGATCAGCAGCGGTTTGCGGTTCCATTTGTTCTTGCACAGTCTTGCGATCTTCGCAACACTGGTCGTTTTACCTGTACCCTGAAGACCCGCCAGCATAATGACGGTAATGCCGTCTTCCTTGAAATGCAGTTCTTCGTTATTATCACCGAGCAGTGAAATGATCTCGTCATGTACGATCTTGACGAGCATATCTCCCGGTTCAACGCTGTTCAGTACATCTTCACCGCGTGCCTTGTTTCTGACTTCATCCAGGAACTGGCGTACGATACGGTAGTTAACATCAGCTTCCAAAAGTGCAAGACGCACTTCCTTCAGCATATCTTCCATGTTTTTATCGGTCAGAGTGCCTTTTCCGACAACATCGCGCAATGCTTTATTCAGACGATCACTCAAAGAATCAAAAGCCATAATTTTCTCCTTGTTAAATCCTTATTATCATATACGATGATATCGTTTTTGTCATTGCTCAAAAAAACAGGGCTCCCTTGCCGGGAGTCCCGCTGTATCCGGATCTGGAAGCTCAGTCCTTTAACTGCAGTGCCGCATTGATGACCATTTCAAATGTTTCGTTATCATAGTTATAGTCATAGTTTTCAAAATACAGGAAATTCTCATCCTTTGCAGGATCCATAGCGTTGCTGGAGGCGGAAGTGACGCTCTTCAGTTCACCGTTCTGATAACGCATAACAGTTCCGTATACATCCAGTTTTCCGAGATCATCCGGCCACCCGATATAACCGTACAGATGAGAATCTTTTCGAACCACTTCGGTGGCTGTAACCTGGTCACTGACGTCTCCCTGCATGTAATCGGGATAAACGAATATCAGTTCTGCTGTTGCGTCTGACATTTCAAAATCATGGCAATAGTTCCCCGCATACTCCCATTCAGAAGATGACGCAGCTTTAATTGCTGCAGGCATATCGGAAGCTCCTGCCCTGATCTTCACAAAGGCAAAACTGCCGTCTACAAATTCTCCCATCGACATCATATTCTGCTGCACAAGCTGGTGCCCTTCCCCATCCTTACATTTGACAAGATAGCAGGCCACCATGTTTTCTGATGTACCGTTGCTTATCTTTACGAGTACACCGGGCTGATAGAAACCTTCCGTAGTTGATTTGACGGGTTCTGCCTGATTCACAGGAAACACGGGAAGCTTGATATGATCAACAACATAATGATCATCTGTCTTCACCGCAAATATATAGCCTACTTCAGCAACATCCGTGATCTTATAGTTTTCCAGGACAGATCGTCTGATACTGAGACTGAGTTCTTTGCCTTCATCAGGGATCTCTACCGGGTGCAGCATCAGTTCAATCGAATCGGATGTAAGCCATCCGTTAACTGTTGTTTTAATGGGGCTGAAATCAACATGGTCAGCTGTCTTTTCGACTTTCAGATTCACTTTGAGAGCCTTGTCTCCATCATTCAGATCTTCTTCCGAGATCTTCCGATAATCCACATAAGTGATCCTGATCCCGTTGTCATCATAAACAACTTCATTCACCGCAACAGGTTCATAATCCTGCGTGCTGTCAGCTGTCTCAACCGCTTCCGGTACAGCAGTTTCCTGATCAGCTTCTTCTGAAGCAGCTGCCTGAGATTGATTGTTTTCTCCGCTGCCTGTCTGTCCGGATGAGCCGCAGGCTGTCAGTGATAACAGCATCATTCCCGCTATTGCCGCGGATATTAATTTCTTCATAACCGAATACTCCTTCTGAAATTCAATACATGACTATTTTACCCCAGTTTGTTCTTTTTTTACGGCAATTTCAGTGTTTCTCCGGTTCATGGATCAGGCATATTCTGTTGAAACAGGAAACCGCTGATGAAGCGGTCTCCTGTTCCTTATCTGACAGTCAGTCAGGATTTCAAGGAGGATCTGTCTGTCAGAGTCTGTCAATTGCCTGCATGCGTTCACTGAGGAATGTCACCTTTTCAGCGACGATATCCACGTTGTGGAACTGCCTGCCGTTGTGTTCGTTTGTTGTAGACTGCAGTCTGCCTTTGATGCCAACGATACTGCCCGGTCTGCAGATTGATGCGCACTCTTCGGCGATTCCTTTCCAAAGCGTTACATCAAAGATATCCGATGACAGTGATCCGTCTTCATTGCGGAACATTTTATCTGCTTCGATCAGTAAATGCGCGACCGTATTTCCTTTTGCGGTAGTGCGGATCTCAGGTGCTTCCAACACCTTGCCTACAAGTACAAGTGTATTGATCATAATGTATCTCTCCTTTGCTGTAAGAGGATTATGACGTATGTCCTCAGCCTTGACAAACTGCCGTATTTGTCATTTTTGGGACTGTACGGCAAATACGCCCCGGCCATATTCTTCATAAATGGGACGATCCGGCAAATTCAATGTTCCGAAGAAAAAAAGAGAACCGCATTCAGCAGTTCTCTCATTGAGTATCTTTCCGATGGATCATTCCTGCGAACTGTCTTTCTTGATGAAGACTTCTCTGGGTTTGGAGCCCTGGGCAGGACCGATCACACCCTTCTGTTCCAGCAGATCGATCATTCTTGCGGCGCGGTTATAGCCGATGCCGAATCTTCTCTGCAGGAGTGATGTGGATGCCTTCTGTGCATCGATGACATAGGCTTTGATCTCTTCATAGAGCGGATCAGCGTCGGCGCCGACAACAGCGATATCTTCACCGCCTTCTACGCCTTCCAGAAGAACAAACGCATCGTCATACATCGGTACTGTCTGGCTTGAAACGAAGTCTGTGATCCTGTGGACTTCATCATCCGTCACAAACACACCCTGTACACGGGTAGCGGCAGACTGGCCGATCGGCATATACAGCATATCGCCGTTGCCAAGCAGGCGTTCCGCTCCGACATGATCCAGGATCGTTCTGGAGTCGATTCCGCTGGATACGGAGAATGCGATACGGCTCGGGATGTTCGCTTTGATGATGCCGGTGATGACATCCGTGGAAGGTCTCTGGGTCGCGACGATCAGATGGATGCCGGCAGCTCTTGCAAGCTGGGTGATCCTCTGGATGCTGCCTTCAACTTCTTTTCCGGCAACAGCCATCAGGTCGGCCAACTCATCGATAATGACGACGATATAAGGCATGAACTGATAATCAGGCTGGGCAGGTGTGTTTCCGTTGTTGATGGAACCATCCTTCACCTTTTCGTTGTAGACCTGGATATTTCTGACACCGCATTTGCTGAAGATGTCATAGCGTTCTTCCATGATCCTGACGATGACCTTCAGTGCATTGTTGGCCTTGGAAGGATCATTGATGACCGGACCGATCAGATGCGGGATCTTGTGATACGGCGTGAATTCGACCTTCTTCGGGTCGATCAGCAGCATCTTCACTTCATCCGGTTTTGTCCGCATGAGCAGTGATGTGATGATGGAGTTCATACATACGCTCTTTCCGGATCCGGTAGCACCTGCGATCAGGAGATGCGGCATCTTGTCGAGACGGCATGTCACGCAGTTGCCAAGCAGGTCTTTGCCGAGAATGAACAGCAGCGGCTGATTCTTGTCCTTTTCCGGGATCATCTGAATGAGCTCCTTCATCTTGACAGGGATCGGCTGGACGTTCGGTACTTCAACACCCACGGCATTATGACCGGGGATCGGTGCTTCAATACGGATATCGCGAACAGCCAGCTGCATCTTGACATCATCTGTCAGATTCAGGATCTTGCTGACCTTGACATTGGATTCCGGACGGATCTCAAACTTCGTGACCGCCGGTCCGATATGTGTTTCAAGCAGTCTTGCTTCGATATCGAAGTTTCTCAGCACCTGGATCAGCAGTTCGCCCTTCTCCTGTGCTGCCGCGACATTAGGATCGTCCTTCGGCTTGACCGGGATCGGATCCAGCAGGTTCATCTTCGGAAGCTGATACGGCTTGTTGGATCTCCTTGCAGGTGTCTGCTGAACAGGCGGCTGCGCAGCCGGTGCTGCGGCAGGCTGCTGTACGGCAGGCTGCTGTTCAACAGGTTCCGGTTCAGGTTCCGGCACGAATACCGGAGGCGGCGCAATGACCGGTTCTTCATCCAGGGTGATCTCCTGTCTGGGTACCTGCGGTCTGTCATTTCTGTCGACCAGATCATCGATGCTCAGGAAGATCGATTTCGTCTCTTCGATCGGCTTGCTCTTGACAGGTACCATGTCTTCCGTGGACGGTTCATAATCATCGATACGGAAACCGAGCTGGCGTACAGGCTCCGGTTCCGGCTTTGTCTTTTCGGGGATCAGATACTGCTTCGGTGCAGGTTCTTCTTCCTCCTCTTCTTCATCGTCATCATCTGCGTCTTCCATGAAGAACCAGTTGATGAACCGCATGAAGATATTCGGCTGTTTCTGTTCAGGTTCGGATGATGTCTCGGCCGGTTCCTCATAATCCTCATCATCTTCATCGTCATCTTCGAGCGGTCTGGTGAAGTATTCCCTGATCGTTCCGAATGCCTGTTTATAGGTCTCAAGGCTGACCAGCAGCAATGCAGCGATAATGAAGAGCACAATGATCACGACGACCGTACCTGCCCTTCCCAGCAGCATTGTTGTCAGAGACAGCAAAAGTGCACCAATCACACCACCTCCGGTGTTTTCAGGTGCTTCTGTAAAATACTGCCTCAGATCTTCTGTATATGATTTCCAGATATCCCATCCGCGCAGTTCCTGCGGTGTGTCCACCATGGAACATATCAGCATAAACGCTGCAAGGATCAGTACGACCGCCCACGGGTTCCGGCTGTTGGTGATGCCGTTCCTTCCGTTGATGATCAGTACCGCGATCTGGATCAGAATCACGCCCATTACGATGAAATAGAAACGGCCGAAGAGAAATCTCTGCGCATTGTTCAGAACAACGCCGACAACACCCATGCGCATATATGCAACAAGGGTGACGGCGCTGATCAGAACGATCAGGATATATCTCCTCAGTTCCGCTTCCTGGGCTTTTTTCTGAGCCGCCTGCCTTCTCTGCTGAGCCGACTTACTGCGTGAATTTGATCTGGTTGTTTTTTTAGCTGCCACAGTTCCTCACATTCTAATCTGTTGTATTGATTTCCACGATTGCCGGCAGGATCATCGGATGCTTGCCGGTCTCTTTCAGAACATACCTGCTGATCTTTTCTCTCGCTTCAGCACGGCATTGTAAGTTGTCATAACGATCCGCTTCTACAGCTTCATCGATCGTGCGTTCCATGATATTGCCGATCTCCTTGATAATATACTCGGCATCTTTCAGGTAGATAACGCCGCGTGACTGTACGTCAGGTCCGCCGATGATCTCTTTGGTCATATGGTTGATCACGACACCGACTACGATCGCACCGTCGGTCGAGAGCAGTTCACGGTCCTTCAGGACCATACCGGAAGCGTCAAGAGAATCGTTTCCGTCTACCAGTATATCGCCTACAGGCACAGAATCATATCCGCGTTTCAGCTGTCCGTTTTCGATCGTTGCGACCTGTCCGTTGTCAAGCACGATGATGTTGTTTGCCGGATATCCCATATCCAGGGCGATATTCGCATTGGATATCAGTTGTCTGTATTCACCTTTAACAGGGATATAGTACTGCGGATTGAGCAGGTAGATCATCATCTTCAGGTCTTCGATGGACGCATGCATTGAGAATGTACGCTTGGAATCGATCCCGTGTACACGGGATGTTTCCTTGTACATTTCATCTTCCATACCGGCCGCGTCGCGTTCGGTACCCGGCACTGCAGGTGAAGCGATGATGACGGTATCCGTAGGTCTGAGCTGGACGATGTCGTCTTCCTTCGTCACGATCTTATGTACCTTACGGAAGATACTGGATCCGTCGCCTGCAATGATCAGCAGGATGTTTTCCGCATCATTTGAGAAGTTCTGCGGAACGATATCCAGTCCTGCCGGGATCCTGTAGTATCCCAGGGCAGCCATGTCTTTCATCAGATTGCGCAGTTCCTCATCATAGATCATGACCTTGCGGTTGTATTTATTTGCCAGTTCTACCAGTTCGATGACACGGTAGAGGTTGCTGTTGTAGCAGCTGACAATGATCCTGTTCTTTGTTTCTTCGAAATACGGTTCGATCAGACGGGTGATCCTGTGATTGGGAGCACTGTGTCCCTCACGGGTCGAGCCGACCGATTCGGTCATCAGGGCAAGGACGCCCTTGGATCCAAGATCCGTGACATCAAGCAGGTCAAACCTGAATGCTTCGCTCTTGATATCGTAGTCAACGATGAACTCACTGGTATAGACGACATAACCGTCGTCCGTACGGATCGCAACGCCGAATCCATCGGCAATGGACTGCGTAGTTCCGAATGTGCGGATCTCGGTCTTTCCGATCTTGAACGTTGAGTTCCTTCTGATCCTGTGTATATTCAGATCCTTCAGACCTGCTTCCTTCGCCTTCCGTTCAAACATCCTGGCTGTCAGCGGTGTCATATATACAGGAAGATTGATTTCCTTCAGCAGGTTGCACAATGCGCCGATCACATCTTCATGACCGTGGGTGATAAAGACACCTTTTACCTGATCTGCATGTTCCGACAGATACTGGAAATCAGGGACTATTTTCTGGATACCGAGCTGATCTGCTTCAGGATACCTCAGGCCGCATTCAATCGCATAGATATCACTGTCATTTTCAACGATGAACATATTCTTGCCGTCTTCATCAAGACCGCCAAGCGCAAAAATCCTTACTTTACTCATGTGATTATCCTCCAGTCTTCGGCTGATTCATTTCCTATATTATACGTTAAATCTCCTTATTCTCCAAATGGCCGGACACTGCTTCACCGTCCAGTGTATAACTTTTTGCCCCGGTAATGAGCACGTCGTAGATTTCTCCTTCTTTCAGATCATGTCCTGTGAAATTCACCAGTTTGTTTTCTTCACTGTATCCGGAGAATACATCCGCACGTTTGCGGGAAGGTCCTTCGCACAGTACCTTCAATGTCCTTCCGACATATGCGTCATTATTCTTTTTTGCGTACAGGCCGATCCTGTCATTCAGCATCTGCAGACGCTCTTTTTTGACATCCTGGCTCAGATGATCTTCGAATTTCGCTGCCGGTGTTCCTTCCCTGGCACTGAAGATAAAGGTAAATGCGGAATCGAACTGACAGTAGTCCACAAGATCAAGTGTTTCCCTGAACTGTTCATCTGTTTCGCCGGGGAATCCGACGATCAGGTCTGTCGTAAACGTGATGTCGGGGATCCGTGCTTTCATCTCATCGACAAGGTGCCTGTAATCAGCGCTCGTATAGCCGCGGTTCATCCTGCGCAGTACCTCATCACTTCCGCTCTGCACAGGCAGGTGGAGCGACTTCATGACCGAAGGATACTTCTGCATCGCTTCGATCGTTGTAATGCTGTAGTCACGGGGATGACTGGTATAGAAGCGGATACGGTCGATACCTGTCTCAGCACAGGCTTCCAGAAGCTTTGTAAAGCCGTCTTCCATACCGAGGTCTTTTCCATACGCGTTGACGTTCTGGCCGAGCAGCTGTATTTCCCTGCCGCCCTGTTCCTTGAACGTGCGGATCTCCCGCAGGATATCTTCCATACGGCGGGAACGCTGTTTGCCTCTCGTATAAGGTACGATGCAGTAAGTGCAGAACTTATCGCATCCGTACATGATATTGACAAATGCTTTATACGGCTTGATACGCCTTGAAGGCAGGCCTTCAATGATCTTGCCCTCTTCGGAATAGACAGCGATCCTGCGTTCACCTTTCATGACAGCTTCCAGCAGTTCAGGCAGTTCATGCAGGTTATGCGTACCGAACACCAGGTCGACCTGGGGGTATTTCTCGATCAGGTCACGGACGATCCCTTCTTCCTGGGCCATACAGCCGCATACAGCAAAGATCTTTTCCGGATGTTTTATTTTCAAAGGCTTGAGATTGCCGATCTCCCCGAGTACATGGTCTTCCGCTGCCTTGCGGATCGCGCATGTGTTGAAGATCAGCAGATCAGCATCCTCCTCGCTCTGGGCGGGATGGAAATGCATCTCTTCCAGCAGTCCGCTGATCGTCTCTCCGTCACGCACATTTGCCTGGCAGCCGTATGTACGGACATAGTAGGAGCGTCCTTCACCGAGATCAGAGAGATGCTGGGGCATTTCAAAATCCAGGTGTTCTGCGATCGCCTTCAGATTTCTTCTGCCGGCACTTTTCTGGTCGGGCAGATTTACTATACTCTTCTTCATAGACAAATATTATGCCATAACAGCACATGAAAAGATATTAAAAAAACCGGGCGCCCGGTTTTTTTGTTGCAGATCTTGTTAGTCCAGTGAAATAGCTTCAACAGGGCATGTACCAACACAAGTACCGCAGCTGATGCAGAGGTCTCCGTCACACTGTGACTTTCCCTCATCATCGAGAGAGAGAGCTTCAACCGGGCATACACCTGTGCAAGCACCACATCCGATGCAAAGATCCTTATCAATTGTTACTGGCATGTAATTACACTCCTTCCCGCTATTATTTTAGCATTGTGATCCCCGACATTCAATCCTGTCAATGCCAACGTTTTTTAAGAAACAGATCTGCTGTTTTGTAAAAACACATCTGATCATGGATCACATAAAGGTGTTCTGATGTATCTTCAGCATTCCCATACCCCGGAAAATCAGGCTGTCAGTAAGCATATCCGCTGTTTTATAATGACTTTATGAAGAAAACATACCGAATCCTTCTGCGTATTGCCGCATTGTGTCTGATCATCGTGCTTGGTCTTTATCTGGCGAGGATGCTGGATCTGTACCATCCGGAGTATCCCGGCACGTTCGCATATGAAGAAGTACCTGAATACAGCAATGATCCGTATACGGTGATCAATGGCGGGGTCCCCTTCTTCACGGATGAAGAACTGGACAGCGAACCCTTTGAGTTCTACAGCGAACTGGACAGCCTGAACCGGTGCGGGTACGCGTTTGCCCTGGTGTCAAGGGATACCATGCCGAAGGAAGAACGCGGTGAGATCAGGGATGTCATTCCCAGCGGATGGCATTGGGATAAGTATGATTTCATCCAGTATGAATACCTGTACAACCGCTGTCATCTGATCGCATATGCCCTGACCGGTGAAAACGCGAATCCGAAGAACCTGATCACCGGTACAAGATATCTCAACTATATGGGAATGCGGAACTATGAAGGTATGATCGCTTCCTATATCTACCGGACAGGCAATCCTGTTCTGTACCGTGTCACCCCGGTATTCATCGGGACCGAACTCGTTGCCAGAGGCGTCCTGCTGGAAGCACAGTCAACGGAAGACGATGGTCTGCGCTTCTGTGTCTATTGCTATAACGTACAGCCCGGTGTCGTCATCAACTATCAGACCGGTGAATCTCAGGCTGAACTGAGCCAGGTCCATTAACTCACTGAACAGCATGTCCGCAAAGGACATGTTTTTCTTACGGAAGACAGATGTCAGTATATTCGTACTTTTCAGGAAAATACTATATAATCCTTAGTATTATGGAGGAACCACCATGAGCGGAACGATCAGCCGAAATTATCCAATGAAAGAACTGTTCTCCAGATTTGCGCCATATCTGCTGAAATATAAAGGTATGCTTGCCCTGGACCTGCTGTGCGCGTCACTGACGACACTGTGTGATATCACGCTGCCCAGGATCATGAGCAGATTGACCAATACAGCCATGCTTGACCCGGCAGCCCTGACTGTCACAATGGTCAGAAACATGGCGCTGCTGTACTTTGTCCTGCGGATCATTGACGCAGCTGCCTATTTCTATATGTGTTCACATGGCCATATCATGGGTGTCTATATTGAAACGGACATGCGCACCGATGCCTTTGCCCATCTGGAGCGGCTTGGCGGTACATATTATTCCAACACCAAGATCGGACAGATCATGGGCAGGATCACAAGCGACCTGTTTGATGTAACGGAATTTGCCCATCACTGTCCGGAGGAATTCTTCATAGCAGCGATCAAGATTATCGTTTCATTCGTGATCCTGTGCCAGGCAAGTGTTCTTCTCACAGTGATCGTATTCGCCTGTGTCCCGTTCATGTTTATCGTATCGGTCCATATGAACATGCGTTTGAAAAAGGCCTCCAAGGCACAGCGTGTGCAGATCGGTGAACTGAATGCCCGTGTCGAAGACAGCCTGCTGGGTGAGCGTGTCGTCAAGGCATTTACGGCAGAAGAATCCGAGATCAGAAAGTTCAACGAAGACAATATCCGCTTCAAGCAGATCAAGACAAGCCGCTATTATGCAATGGCAGCCTTCAATATGTCCACCCGCCTGTTTGACGGTCTGATGTACCTGTGCGTTATCATTGCCGGCGGTCTGTTCCTTGTATACGGAAAGATCAATGCGGGAGAACTCGTTGCCTATGTGCTTTATGTCTCCACGCTGATCGCTACGATCAGAAGGATCGTTGAATTCACCGAACAGTTCCAGCTGGGACTGACCGGCATCGAACGTTTCCTTGAGATCATGGATACTCCGATCCAGATCCAGGATAAGCCGGATGCGTCGGAGCTTGTCATCAAAGGCGGTTCCATCGAGTTTGATGACGTATCATTCGAATATCCCGATGACCATAACCGTGTGCTCCATCATATCAACCTCAGCATCAGGCCGGGTGAGAACCTCGCGCTGGTCGGTGAAAGCGGCGGCGGGAAGACCACGCTGTGCTCGCTGATCCCCCGCTTCTATGACATTACGTCCGGTTCGCTCCGGATCGACGGTCAGGATGTCCGTGATGTCACGCTTAAGAGCCTGCGTGAAAACATCGGCATCGTCCAGCAGGATGTATATCTCTTCTCGGGTACGGTTGCGGAAAATATCGCGTACGGCAAAAGCGACGCGACACGTGACGAGATCATCGAAGCCGCAAAGCTTGCGGGTGCGGATGCATTTATCCGTCAGCTTCCCGATGGCTATGATTCGTATGTCGGTGAACGCGGCATCAAATTATCGGGCGGTCAGAAGCAGCGTATCTCCATCGCCCGTGTCTTCCTGAAGAATCCGCCGATCCTGCTGCTGGATGAAGCGACCAGCGCTCTCGACAATGAGAGTGAAGTACTGATCGAACAGAGCCTGGAAAAGCTCTCCGAAGGCAGAACAACACTGACGATCGCACACAGGCTGACGACGGTCAAGGACGCTGACAGGATCCTGGTGCTCGGCAAGGACGGTATCGAAGAAGAAGGAACGCACGAAGAACTGCTCAGCAAAAAAGGCACCTACTGGCGCCTGTGGAATGGTATCCTCGCGATCTGAATCTCAATAATCCCAACGAAAAATGCAGATCAGTAATCTGCATTTTTTGTGTCATGTGTTCGATTTTACTGTGCGAGTTCCTGGACCCTGACTTCACGGATCAGAGTTACCTTGATCTGTCCCGGATAAGTCAGTTCGTTCTGGATGCGCTCCTTGAGGTCATGAGCGACCTTTACCATGGACATGTCATCGATCTTGTCCGGCTGTACCAGGACTCTGATCTCACGGCCTGCCTGGATAGCATATGCCTTTTCGACACCGTCATAGCTCTGGGCGATCGTTTCAAGCTGTTCCAGACGTTCGATATAGTTTTCCATGGACTCATATCTTGCGCCGGGTCTTGCGGCAGACAGTGTATCTGCAGCAGCTACCAGCTCGGCAATGATATCCGAAGCCATCACGTCTCCATGATGTGATTCGATCGAATTGACGACGATCGAGTTCTCACCGTATTTCTTGGCTACCTTCGCGCCAAGGTCAACATGTGAGCCTTCCTGTTCAAAGTCGATCGCTTTGCCGATATCATGCAGCAGTCCGGCACGTTTTGCCAGGCTCTGGTTCAGTCCAAGTTCAGCAGCCATGATGCCTGTGAACACTGCCACTTCCATGGAATGTTCCAGTACGTTCTGACCATAGCTGTAACGGAAGCGCAGTCTTCCGAGGAGTTTGACCAGTTCTTTGTTCATGCGTCCGATGCTGAGCTTGAAGATCGCCTCTTCACCGATCCTCTGAACGGTCTCATCCATTTCTTTCGTTACTTTCGCAACGACGTCTTCGATCCTTCCCGGCTGGATCCTGCCGTCTTTCATCAATGTTTCCAGTGACTGCCTTGCGATCTCGCGGCGGATCGGGTCAAAGCAGGAAACAGTGATCACATCCGGTGTATCATCAATGATCAGGTCAACGCCTGTCGCCTGTTCGATCGCTTTGATGTTTCTGCCTTCACGTCCGATGATCCTGCCCTTCATGTCTTCACTGGGCAGTGTGACGACTGATACTGTACGTTCGATCGTCTCATCCTGGGAATAGCGCTGGATCGCGGTTGCGATAATGTTCCTTGCATTCTGAGCTGCTTTTTCCTGAGCGATCTCATCCTGCTCGTGCAGATATTCACCGATATCTTTTTCACATTTCTTTGCCACAGCATCCATCAGCTGTTTCTTGGCGTCTTCCTGACTCAGTCTGGCTACATTTTCCAGAACTGTCATCTGTTCACTGATCTTACTCTGCAATTCAGCCTGCATCTTGTCGATGTTCGCAAGCTCATCTTCAACAGTCTTTGTCTTCTGTTCCAGTTTTTTCTCTTTCGAGTTGAGGTTTTCTTCTCTGAAATTCAAACTGTCTTCGCGACGCAAAAGCTTATTTTCGGTCTGCTGGATCTTGTTTCTCTGACCCTTCAGTTCCCGTTCAGCTCTTTCCTTCATCTCATAGACTTGTTGTTTACCGTCAAGCTCTGCCTGACGTACAATGTTCTCTGCTTTGGCGTTAGATTCTTCCAGAATCGTCTGGGCCTGCAGTTTTGCGCGGTCCAGACCGGCACTGCTTGCCATCTTCATGATGACGATGCCGATCACGATGCCAACAACACCGGCAAGAATGGCGGCAAGTATAGGACTCATACTTATTTTTCCTCCATTCAATTGTTGTGAAGAGATAAACTCTCCTCATAATTATATCTTAAACACATTTTTTCACAAGAAAAACCGAATTTTTCACATATTTAATAACTTAATGTCCGAAAACAGCGAAAAGATAAACTGATCACGCTGTTATTAGTGTTTTTGATAAAAAAACAGCACACATGACTCCACGTGTACTGTCAGAATGATCAGTTCTATGCCTGTTCTTCTGCCGGGATCTCCGGTTTCTGAGGGAACAGTTTTTCCTTGACTGCTGCTGTGAGCTCTTCGTCCATCTCCGGATGATTCTTTACGTATTCACGGACATTCATGAAGCCCTGTCCGATCTTCTCTCCCTTATAGGAGAACCATGCGCCGGATTTGTCGATGATCTCATTTTCAACTGCCAGGTTGATCACTTCATCAATATGCGCGATACCCTCACCATAGATCATATTGACCTGTGCTGTCTTGAACGGAGGTGCGACCTTGTTCTTGACGACCTTGATCTTGACGATATTGCCGATCGGCTCACTGCCGTTCTTCAGCGTTTCAGCCCTGCGGACATCGAGTCTTACCGAGGCGTAGAACTTCAGCGCACGTCCGCCCGGTGTTGTCTCGGGGTTGCCGAACATAACGCCTACTTTTTCACGAAGCTGGTTGATGAAGATCGCCGTGCAGTTACTACGGTTCATAACGCCCGCAAGCTTACGCATTGCCTTGGACATCAGCCTTGCCTGCAGACCAATCGATGAATCACCCATCTCGCCGTCCAGTTCCGCCTGCGGTACAAGCGCCGCGACAGAGTCGATAACGACCAGGTCGATCGCGCCTGATCTGATCAGGACTTCCGTGATCTCCAATGCCTGTTCTCCTGAATCAGGCTGGGAAAGGATCAGTTCATCGATATCAACACCGAGGTTTTTCGCGTACAGCGGATCGATCGCATTTTCAGCATCGATGAATGCGCATCTGCCGCCCTGTTTCTGACATTCCGCAATGGCATGCAGAGCGAGCGTTGTTTTACCGGAGGATTCCGGTCCGTAGATCTCGATGATCCTGCCCTTGGGATATCCGCCGATCCCCAGCGCCGCGTCCAGTGACAGCGATCCGGAGGAAATAGCGTCAACGGATACATCAGCCCTGTCTCCCAGACGCATGATGCTTCCTTTGCCGTATTCCTTCTCTATTGCTTTCAGTGCATCCTGAAGCAGCTGATCTTTTTTATCCTGTTCACTCAGGACTGTCTTTTCTTTTGCCATATACAGTCATTCTCCTTCGATATAATATTCGCCGCGAACGGCCGGTTCCCTTATTTGCTTTCCAGAATATCGTCTTTCAGCTGTGAGAAATATGAGATGCCGCTTGCAAGTGATACGAACGCGGAGAACCAGAGCAGCAGTTCGCTGACCGGGAGTCCCCACAGTTCAAACGGAAGATTGTTCAGCAGGATCAGTGCGATCGTGCACATCTGCAGGACTGTCTTCAGTTTTCCGAGCATCTGGGCTGAAACGACTTTTCCGTTGCTTGCCGCAAGCATACGGCAACCGTCAACAACGATATCACGGCAGACCATGATGATGACCGGTACGACAGGAATGATCCCTCTGGAGATAAACAGCAGGAACATCGTTGTCGTCAGCATCTTGTCAGCGATTGGGTCGGCGAATTTGCCGAACGTCGTCTGCAGATTCCTGCTGCGGGCAATGTGTCCGTCCAGGAAGTCCGTAAATGCTGCGATCAGATAAATGGCCAGCACGATGAAATTGATGATGGATATATTAACGGAATCGAAGGTAAAGATACGAGGTTCAATTCCAGCCTGTGCGTACGGGAATATGTAGACCAGTACGACTACCGGCACCAGTATGATTCTTAATACTGTCAATCGATTCGGAAGATTCATATAAACACTCCTTTTTTATTCAATCGCTAGTATAACACATCCGATGCCGTTCCATACATCTGAAGATTCATTTGTTTCTGCCTCAGACAGCCGTGAATAATATACCATAGTGTTGCGGTATTTGCAAGTTTATGCAACTTTAGACACTATACAATATGCAATGTGTTTCGCTGATGCGCTTTTCTGTGTCAAAGCAAAAAAGAAAGAGAAGACTTTTGCAAGCCTTCTCCTGAACAGGCACACTCGGTAAGCCATGTTCTGTCTGTCCGTAAACGGACATGGCAGCCATTTATCTGAGCTTTCGCCCCCTCCCTCGGCTTCATTTCGCTTTGGGAGATTCTCCTACCAAATTTGGATTTCTCGCTTGAGGGGTTTATCGCGTTCCACCCGGCGGGTTTCCCTGCCGGCTCCGTCACTGTGACACATTATGGACGTAGACCATGGACAATGTCTTTAGGTTTCCGTTCCGCCGTCAGCTTACGCTGCCTGGCCTTATTGATTGGACCAGCACAATCACTACCGCCATCGCAGGCGGTGCGAGCATGGACTTTCCTCTGGTTTCCCAGCGGCTGCCTCAAGATGACCTGTTATTTCTTCTGTTCGAACACCTGTTCTTCCAGTCGTGATAATCTTTTCAGAATATCAATATTCGCCTGGCCCTGCATACTCGGGCTGTTTTCAGCCTGTACCTTCGTACGCCCTTCCAGTTCGATCAGCTTTGCCCTTAGGGTAGCATTCGTTCTTTCAAGCTCTCCGTTTTTCTCCATCAGATCAGCACATGTCTGCTGGAACATCTGATAATCCTGGATCACAAGATCAAGGAATGCATCTACCTCTGTAGCGTTATATCCTTTGAAATCAACATTGAACTCTTTATCAAGAATCGCCTGAATATCAAGATTTGCCTTAACTGCCATATTCACTGCTTCCCCCTAATATATTAATTAAAGCAGGATTGGAGATCAAAATCAACTGCACTTCCTTATTTAAGTGAAGACAGTTATAATAACGTGGTGAGGTTATGAGATCGTGAACTATCCAAACGGAAAGAAGAATACATTCGTCCATGAAAAGACTTCTGCGGCACACCGCGGCATGGAACTGGAAAAAGAGATCAACATGACCAACAGCAGGTATCTGGCTGATGATACTGCTGTGATTCACAAAAAGCCTACCCCTGTTACGATCGTCAAGGTAGATTATCCGATGCGCTCTGCGGCGAAGATCACCGAAGCGTATTTCAAGCTGCCCAGTACGACGGACTATAACGGGATCTACAAAGGAAAGTACATTGATTTCGAAGCAAAGGAATGCGCTTCGAAAACATCATTTCCGATCAAATCCATCCACCAGCACCAGATGGTCCATCTGGATGCGGTAGCCAGGCACGGCGCGATCGCATTTGTCATTGTCCGTTTCACCAATCTGGATGAAACATATTATGTCAACGCAGGCGATATGACCGGGTATGTGCGGAATACCGACCGCAGTTCCATTCCTTATGAATGGTTCCGTGAACATGGTATCCTGATCCCGTACAACTATATCAAGCCTGTTGATTATCTGAAGATCGTGGATGAGCTTTATTTTAAGGAGACTGTCAATGAGTGAAACTCCAAGACCGGATGAAATGAATGTAAAACCGGAAGATATAAAAGAGAACGCAGAAGGAACCGTGCAGCCCCCTGCTGTTCCGGCAGAGACTGCCGATCGTGCTGAGGAGACCGTTCAGCCCCCGGCAGTACCGGCAGAGTCCGAGACTGCCAGAACGGCCGAAGGCCCCGGTGCGCCTGCCGCGGAGAAAGCGGAGACCGGACAGCCGGAGCTTCCGCCTGCCAAAGAGAAAGAACAGAAGGCATCGCTGAAAAACGGTGTCATCAGAATCAGGAAAACGATCAGACGAATGAAGAAAAAAGCAGCAGCCCGCAGTGCTTCCAAAGCCGGCACTAAAGCAGCGGCAAAGCCCGACAGCAAGCCCGCCGCAAAATCCGGAGCGAAGCAGACTGCGGCGAAGACAACAGAAAAACCCGCAGCTAAGAGCGCTGCAGATACAGCCGCTAAGGCTGCCCCGAAGAAAACATCCGGTACAGCTTCACATACCGGTACAAGAAAGAGAAAGAAGAAGCTGAAGGTATACAACCTTCTGACGATGATCGTCATCTTCTTCCTGGTCCTGGAGATCATTGCCGGCGCTGCCGGCGGTGCGCTCGTCAACAGGATGCTGGAAGAAAAGCCGACCCTTGTCGTTGATGATTTCTTCTCACCGGAATCTTCGCATGTCTATGACATGAACGGCACGCTGATCGCGGACGTCGGCACGCAGCTGCGTGAGAACGTATCCTACAACGAACTGTCCGAAGCGGTCATCGATGCCTTCCTGGCAACCGAGGATTCCCGTTACTTCGATCATGATGGCTTCGATGTATCGCGTTTTACCAAGTCGGTATTTACGACCGTCAAGAACATCCTGCTGGGCAGCAGTGCCCGTCAGGGCGGTTCCACATTCACAATGCAGCTGGTCAAGCTGACCTACTGGCAGAATGAAGAAGCGGGTATTGCGAGATCAAAGGATATTGAATACAAGATCCAGCAGATCGCCCTTGCCCGGGAACTGGAAAAAGAGACTGATAAAAAATCGATCCTGGAACTTTACCTGAACAAGCTGAATTTCGGGGGTACAGGCAATATCCGCGGTATCGAGATGGCAAGCCAGTATTATTACGGAAAGTCGGCAGGAGAACTGAACCTTGCGGAAGCAGCGATGCTTGCAGGAGTCATCAACTCCCCCTACTATTACGACCCGCATAACTTCCTGGACTATGCGACAGCACGCAGAAATACCGTACTGTCACTGATGCTGAGACACGGATATATCAAAAAGTCCGAGTATCAGCTGGCTGTGAACATTAAGGTAGAGGATACGCTTGTCGATCCTTCATCCAGACGTTCAGGCGGTACGGGCGGATATGCATATCAGTCCTATATCGATACGGCCATCAGGGAAGCGGAAAAGATCACGGGACAGGATCCCTATTCTGTGGCCATGGAGATCTATACCTATATGGATCCGGATGTACAGACAGTCATGGATAATATCCAGGCAGGATATTATGAAGATGTCTGGTTCCCGGATGATCTGATGGAAGTCGGCATGATCTCGGAAGACAACCATACCGGTGCGATCGTAGCGATCGGCGGCGGCAGAAACTATGGCCGCGGCGGAAGTATGCTGCTGAACCATGCCACAAGCCAGTACAAGCAGCCGGGCTCCAGCGTCAAGCCGATCCTGGACTATGCCCTGGCATTTGAATACCTCGGATGGGCAACGAGCCATGTCGTAACGGACAGGCCCCTGATGTACGAGGGAACCAATATCATCGTTAAGAACGCGAGCGGTTCATACGGCGGCCAGATGACACTGGATTACGCTGTCGGGAACTCGCTGAACACCCCTGCGATCCAGACGCTGCAGGAAGTCATCAACAAAGCCGGCTGGCAGACAGTCGTCAATTACATCATGGCACTGGGATTCTCACAGATCACCGAGGACAGCTTCGATATCGGCTTTGCGATCGGCGGATCCAACCTGGTCGTTTCCTGTGAGGAACTCATGGCTGCGCATGCGATCCTGATGAACGGCGGTTATTACATCGAACCACATACGATCCAGCGGATCGAATTCCGCAGCGGTCTGTATGAACCGATCGAACCGTATTATGAACCTTCCCAGGTTCTTACGGAGCAGGCTGCGTATCTGGCAGCACATCTGATGTACAGATGCGTCTACGGACCTTATTACAACTACATGCAGCTGCTGCAGAGAGATTATCCTGTCTATGCGAAGACAGGCACCACCGACTGGGGCGATGAAGGTCTGGAATACAACATTCCTTCGGGTGTCGCGAAAGACAAGTGGATGGTCTCGGAAACATCGAAGTATACGACCGCTGTATGGGTCGGCTATGAAAAAGGTGAAAAAGACGCCAATACATACTTCAGCGATGAAAAGCAGAAAGCAAATATTCCGGGATATATCTCCAACCATATCCTGAGTGCCCTCACGGATGACATCCATCCGGAAGGCATCCCGAGACCTGACGGCATATCCGATATCCAGCACATCCTGGGTACGTTCCCCTATGCATCCGTGATCCCGGGCATGGCGGGCAACCTGATCGCCTACGGTATGATCAAATCAGACTACTACAATCTGGTCGAACCAAGCGAAGGTTCGCTGGCAACCATCTATAACTTCAATGTCATACAGGAATCAGCGGATACGCTGACCCTGTCATGGCCGGCTTATCCGGATCCGGAGAAACTGGAAGACGCGGGCAATACGATGGATATCAGCCTGTACGATTCATATGGCAATATGCTTGTCGAAGCGTACGGAAACAGACTGTTCGATTACAGCTGGATCTATGGTCCTGTACGCTACAAAGCAACACTCACACAGAACGGCCAGGTCGTCGGCCAGATCAGCAGTGACAGCGAAACAACAACAGAAAATGTCAAACTGCTGCCGGGCATCGATGTACAGGCATGCGGCTATTACGGTTATGAGAAGAGTGATGTAAAGTCCAATGAGATCTGTGTCTCCTTCCGGGCTAAGGAATCCTCTCGAAACAAGCCTGAAAACCAGAGTACTGGATATGATTCCAGGGTACCGGAAAACATGGACGGCGCGATCATGTACAATTACGAAACAGCCAAGGCATGGTCCATCGCCAACGGTGTCATGTACATGGAAGTGCGCGATACCCTGCGGGCAGGAACGTTCGAAGTCGTCTATGACACAGACGACAACGAACAGGTCCTCTCCCCGGGAACGGATATCAGCAAATACGATAAAGACAATATCGTCACCATCTATTACTTCGGATGATGAAAACAGGAGTGATCACACGTCGATCGCTCCTGTTCTTTTTATACCCTTGTTTATTTTGCCAATGTCAGGATCCCTGCGCAGAATGAGACCGGTGTAAATTCCAGTTCCGGAAATGAACGCTTCAGTTCTTCCGCAACAAAATAGATCTCTTCCTCATCCCATTCATTACCTGCCCGGATCCTGCACTGTTCCAGTTCTTCCCGTGTCTCAAAAGCGACATCACCGATCAGGATCTTTCCGTTTTCATTCAGATATGATGTCAGTTCATGAAGGAATGCTGTTTTCTGTTCGTCCGTCAGATGATGCAGTGAATATGTGGCGACGATAAAATCATAGTTCCGGTGTGTCAGGGGCTCTGCCAGTCCCTGTGTCAGGTCTCCCTCATAGAGCTGTGCATGCGGCATCTTTTCTGATGCCAGTCTGATCATCCTGGATGAGAAATCCTGTCCATAGACCGTGCAGCCATGTTCATACAGCTTCGCTGTCAGCGTGCCCGTCCCAAAGCCGAGATCCAGTACCGAGGCATTCTGTTTCTGCATGATGATCCGGAATATGGTTCCCAGTACTTCTTTATAGCCGGCAAAGGGATATGTGTTCTCTTCATCACTGATCCCGACTGCCTTATCATATCCGTCTGCCCAAAGGTCAAATCCTTTCTGATCAAGCATATCTGCCTCCCCATATCTTTCATAAAGAAGAAAGAGACAGCCGGAAGCGTCTCCCTCTCATAATGCTTTGTTTGTTTCAGAATGCGTTGCCCTGCTGTTCATTGCCGAAGCCGAAGAACCTGAGCGCATACTGGATATCGCGTTCCCAGACACGCCATTCGTGAGTTCCCGGTCCTTCGATGAACTCCGCTTCGAATCCGATCTCTTTGCAGTGCTTTCTGAATGCCTGGAAATTACCTGTCGTATACATCAGGGGATCTTCCGTTCCCGTAGCGAACAGGAATCTCGGCAGGTCTTTTCTGCCGGCAGCCTGATCGACCGTACGCCATGTATTGGCCGGTGAAGCAAGGTACTCATCAACACTGTCAAAACGGTGCATACTGTTGTACAGTCTGAGGTCAGACTTCATGACAGAATCTTCCTGCAGTTCGCTTCTCTTTTTGGCATAGATCTTTTCCAGGCGCTCCCGGGAACCGTCCAGATCACGCGGGATGCTGGAAAGAGACGCACATGCCGCAAACAGCTGGGGATATGCCAGGGCCAGCTTTACCGCTCCGCCGCCGCCCATGGAAAGACCGGCAATGAAGTTGTCTTCCCTTTTGTCGGATGTCGGAAGCCAGTGATGTACCAGCGGCATCAGTTCTTCGATGATGTACCGGCAGGAATCGTAGCCGAGCGTAAAGTTGTCCCATGCCTCATAGTCCGTATTCATGACGGAAGGCATGACGACGATCAGGTCATGTTCACATGCATATACTTCGATGTTTGATTTCCTGATCCAGTCACTGTGGCCGCCGAATGTACCGTGCAGAAGCCAGAGTACAGGATACTTTTTATCTTTCCCGTAGAACTGTTCAGGCGTTTCCGTCCGTTTGCGGTCCGGAACGATGATGTCGACGTCTTCGTTGCAGCCGGTAAAGCAGCTTTCAAAATCCAGATGCAGCAATGCCATTTGTTCAGCCCTCCTTTGCCTGTTTCAAACGCGGCCGTTCGGTTTCCTTACAGATATCCGTGAACGGACAGCGGTCACATTCCGGATTTCTGGCACGGCAGAGATATCTGCCGAAGAATATCATCTGATGATGTGTTTTGATCCATCTGTACTTCGGGATCTTTTTGCAAAGTTTCTTTTCAACTGTCAGGACACTGTCTGCCTGATCAGCCAGGCCAAGCCGCTTGCTGATGCGTTCCACATGGGTATCCACTGCCAGTGCCGGTACCCCGTAGCATTCCGCCAGGATCACGTTCGCGCATTTCCTGCCGACACCGGGCAGGCTGACCAGGTCTTCCATGTTGTCCGGTACTTTATCATCAAAGCGTTCATGGATGCCTTCTGCCATGCCTTTGATGGACTTTGCTTTATTGCGGTACAGTCCGAGCGACGCGATCAGGCGTTCGATCTCAGGAAGCTCTCCGGCAGCCAGTGACGCAGGATCAGGGAAACGTTCAAAAAGTGCGGGCGTTACCCTGTTGACGGATGCGTCTGTTGTCTGTGCCGAGAGCACGACTGCTACAGCCAGTTCATAGTTGTCCTTGTGGTCCAACTCGCATCTTGCATCGGGAAACAGCTGATCCAGTCCTTCCAGTACCCTGTCTGCCCGTCTCATGATTTGCCTGCCTCGATCATTTCAGCCGTATATCCCTTCTGGATCCATGCCTTCAGGATGCCTTCGATGTACGCGAGGCTCAGCTTCTGATAGATGCTTGCCTGACGCAGCGCGTAGATGATCAGTTTGCGGTCGATCGTCCTGTTCCAGTCGGAAATCTTCTGCATTTCCTGCTGGCTGAGCGGTCTGCCTAATTCCGACTCGAATGTTTCAAACAGCGGAGAGTCCAGCACTCTCTGGTACTTCGCGGTATCTGTTTCAAACAGTCCGTTCAGTGAGAATGTCACTTTTCTGCTGGATGCGCGTATTTCCAGATAGCGCTTCGCACACAGTACGGAGACAGCTTTATCTGTTTCATCAGGCGTCATGCCTGTTTTCTGGCTCAGCAGTTCCATCGTGATCTCGACATTATTCTGGTTGAAAAAGTCGATCAGGAGCACCAGTACGGTCTCCTGTGCGGACAGTCCGAGCATCTCAAGATGATCAAGGATCCAGTCCCTGTGATTCACATATTTGTATTCATACCATTTATTCATATTCAATCCCGTTTAGAAATTATTATAACGAAAATTATTCAAATTGCATTTACTATGCGGTTAATGCTAGAATAATCACACTGTTATGCTGAAACGTATCTTATACATTTTCAATACCCTGCTCGTTATCTGGAGCGCAGCATTCATCGGGTATATTATATTTGAACCGGAAGCACCTGATCAGACTGAGGTGCATGACTTTTTGAATACGATCGTCAATTACGAGGCACTCTCCGATTACACGCTGAGTTCCGGTCCTTCCGCGATCCATTATTACTACTTCTGCAGTTTCAAGAATGATGACTGCAGATATCTGGAAAACACGATCATGAAGAGTACGGCGAGAAATACAGGCGTTGACCTGCCGTCGCTGATCGAATACGTTGACATTACCACGCTGGAAGAAAAGCTGCAGACAAACAGGCTGAAGTCAGAGTGGAATATCGGAAGCTATCCTGCCTTTGTCGCGACCCGCAACAATCAGGATAAGATCGAAGTGCTCAATACATTGGAATGGGATCCGCAGTCGCCGATCAATGAAGCTGACCTGACAAAGTGGCTGCTGCAGAACAACCTCTATCAGGGTGCGGAACCCGATACGATCGATAAACCGGCAAACTGAGGAAGCTGTCCAATAGACATGCTTCCTTTTTTTCATGACAGACATTGAAAAAGGACTCCGCAGAGTCCCGTTATTCACTGTATTCTTCGATCGGCAGGTCGCCCCAGAGATTTTCCAGTTTGTACTGTGCCCTGGCCTCTTCCGTAAAGATATGCACGATCACTTCATTCAGATCCACGAGGATCCATGAACTTCCTTCCGCACCTTCCCTGGTACGGAGCGGGAAGCCTGCTTTCTGTGCAGCATCGGCGACTTCATCCGCCAGGCTGTCCGCATGGCGGAGATTTCTGGCTGTTGCGACAACAAACCAGTCCGTGAACGGATTGATGCCTCTCATATCGATCACGGAAATGTGTTCGGCGAGTTTTTCACTCAGGGTGTGTTCGACTAACTGCAGTAAATCAGACATTCAGTCCCTCCTTTTCACGCATATACTGCTTTGATTCCGCAAGTACAAGTTCTGCTCCTTTTTTCAGATCCTGTATGCTTAATTCCATTTCTTTTGTTGAATCATATCCTCTGGACGGTTCGATCTTGTCGGCGATATACAGGATCCTGTCAAGATCGCCTGTTCCGTCTGCGAGCGTATGATGCCTGATGGCTTCCAGGATCTTACGGTCCCGCAGTCCAAGATAATGATACAGGTATACGGGTGCCGTATAGCTGTGCCATACCTTCGGGCTGTATTCCATCATTTCCGGCGCGTATACTTTCATGATCTTTCCGTTTGCTTCATCGCTGAAGGCTTTTGTCATGTCATGCATCATGCCTGCCCGCCATGCCTGTTCCGCATCCATTCCGTGTGCTTCCGCCAGCTGTCTGCATACCATGGCAACAGATCTGCTGTGCGCGGCACGGTGAGGATTGCACAGATGATCCAGTGTTTCGTTCAGGTACGGCCCTTCTTCGATCAGAAGCTTTCTGATCCCGGGCGCAGCCAGATCATATCTTCCCTGCCGTACAGTCTCTTCCGAAGCGCTGTTGAGCGGGATCATATTGGCAGGACGGTCTTTCCCTTTGTACAGTTCCAGTTTTCTCCATGGCCTGATGGCAAGACTGACCATGCGCATGCGTTGGGCACGTGGCAGGATGCCTTCTTCTGTTACATACAGGTATACTTTTCTGAAGCCGTTTACCTTTGCGGCATTCAGCAGACGTCTGATCTCGGCATTGGTGACCGGATCAAACGGTGCGCTTACGATACATGTCTTCATGGCAGAATGATCTTGTGTTCACGGCTTCTGCGGTAAAGGATCAGTGTCCGGCCGATGATCTGAACGATCTCGCTGCGGGTGTGCATTGCCAGATCAAATGCCAGTTCCTTCGTATCCTCGGGTGCCGTCTTGAGGATCCTGATCTTGATCAGTTCCCTGGCTTCCAGCGCCTTGTCGACCGTATCGATCAGGTTGTCGCTGAGCGCTTCCTTGCCGATCTGAAAGATTGCCGGCTGCGTCTCGGCAAGAGAACGCAGGTAACGTTTCTGTTTTCCTGTCAGCATATATTACAGCATTGCCTTTCTGAATGTTACATTCACGTGTTCGGGTGCTTTTGTGGTGATCGTTCCAACCTGGCCGCTGATGCTTGCCCAGCCAAGACCATCCACTACTACATCCATTTTATCAAGATCCTTGCGGATGGTCATAGTACGGAAGGCATTGTTTACAGGAACCGGTGAGAACAGCTTCCCGTAATGCTTCTCCCAGAGATCATCCGCTGCAGACGCTTTGGAGCGGTGCAGGTTCAGGCGGCTGCCGATATACCATACACATGTCGCATGATCGCAGCCTCTCAGGTCTAAACGGAACAGTCCGCCGACTGCGAAGGACTGGTCACCTCTGAGCTGAAAGATCTGCGGTTTGATCGTCGTAAACGGGAGGATCGTTTTCAGGTCCGCCTCGTTCACCTGCATCAGCAGGCTGTTTTCGATCTCAATGCCGGGTGTATCGATATACGTCACGCCGTCGATCTCGATCTTATTGAGAGCCAGTGTAGTGCCGGGATACCGGCTGCTGGCAAGGATCTCTTCCCCTGCCAGATGGTTCAGCAGAGTACTCTTTCCGGCATTGGCCCTGCCCATGACGATCACGTCACGTCCGTTACTCAGCATATTCACAGCATCCTTGACTTCCCGGATACCGTCGTTGTCCTTGCTGGTCATGATCAGTCCCTTAATGCGGATACCGAGTTCCTTCAGTCTGGCAAAAACGAACCGGGCGATCTTTTCATGGCTCAGTGTATCCGGCAGGATATCACGCTTTGAGCAGACCATGATGATGTCTTTATCGCCGATCTTTCTTGTCAGTCCGGGGATCATGCCTGCTTCAAAGTCAAACAGGTCGACCACCCATAATACCAGGGCATCCCTGGCAACGATCTCATTCAGCACCATGTCAGGGTCGATGCCCGTACGCATGGATACCGTCAGATCATCATAGTGGATCAGGCGGAAACATCTGCGGCAGTATTCCGCGTCCAGCCTGGGCGTATAGCCTGCCTGATCCGGATATTCATTCTGCAGCACTGCGCCGCAGCCTTTGCATATCGTCATGATCTGCCTCCTTCATCAAACAGAGAGATCTTTTCCACTTCATCATGGACTTCTTCCGCGCCTTCCGGGCGGTCCATGATGCGGCATTCTTCCACGCCCCTGACAAGGTACCACTGCGGGCTGAGATCAGCCGGCGTGCTGAATGCGGTATCTGTTGTCTTTAACGGAACATCGCTGCCATGGAGCTGCTTCAGGCCGCCATCCATGAGATTGATCTCATCATACGGCGTGATCCCCTGAGTCCAGTTCAGCACAGCCGGGTTGGATTTGATCTTCTTGCAGATCTGGTTGCCCTTGGCAGGTCTTCCTACCATCGGGATATCATCCAGCCTGACGCGCTTCATCTGACCGTTGGCGCACATATAGAGCACTGCCGGCGTATCGGCGTCGATCGCGCAGGCAGAAGCCAGTTCATCGTTCTTTGCCAGGTTCTGGGCCTTGACGCCCCTTGCCCTGACGCCCATGGACGGGATCTCACTTACGTTATATCGGCAGGACAGACCGTCACGTGTGACCAATACGACCTGCTGGTTCTCATAGGCGATAAATGCCTTCAGTAATGTACCGTTGGAAATCATCATTGCCGGCATGACACGGTTGTTCCTCTGCACTTCAAACAGACTGACTTCGCTCTTCTTGATCTGTCCGTTTGAAGCGACCGTAACGATCCACGCATATGTATCAAAACTGCGCACGAGTACGGCACTTCTGACCTTGTCATCACCTTCGATACGGGTGTGCTTGTTCAGATGGGAACCGATATCCTTCCACTTGCAGTCATCCATCTGCCAGACTGGCAGATACGCGTAATTGCCCTTGGAGGTGAACAGCAGGAGCTTGTCGACGGTATCGCATTCGATCACACCGATCAGTTCGTCGCCTTCCTTCAGTCCGGTGACCGTACCTGCGCTTGCCATATAGGAACGCATGGAAACACGCTTGACATAGCCGTCACGGCTGATCGTCACAGCGACATGTTCATTGGCGATCATGGATGTCTTATCGATCGTGATATCCGCCACTTCATCCTCTATCTTTGTACGTCTGTCATCCCCGTATTCCTCTTTGACTGCACGGAGTTCCTTCACGATCACGGAACGCAGCACATTGGGATTGTCGAGGATCGACTGGATCTCTTCGATCCTGTTGACGAGCTCGGCAAATTCATTCCTCAGCATGACGATATCCGTATTGGACAGTCTGTACAGACGCAGTGAAACGATCGCTTCTGCCTGAGGCTCATCAAAGCCGAATTCCCGCATCAGGTTCTTTTTCGAATCTGCCTTATCCTTGGAAGCGCGGATGATCGCGATGACCTGGTCCAGGACGGATACCGCCTTCATCAGGCCTTCGATCACGTGGCATCTGGCTTCCATTCTCGCCAGTTCATATTTTGATCTTCTGATCACGACTTCCTTGCGGAAATCGATAAACGCATCGATCAGTCCGAGCAGGCCAACCTGTACCGGACGCTTGTCGATGATCGTGACATTGTTGTAGCTGTAGTAGATCTGCAGATCCGTATTCTTATAGAAATAGTTCAGGATCATCTGTGCATCTGCGTCCTTGCGCAGATCCACTGTGATCCTCAGACCGTTTCTGTCTGATTCATCACGTACATCCAGGATGCCGTCGATATCCTTGTTGATGCGGATCTCATCCATCTTGCGCACCAGTTCGCTCTTTACCACTTCATAAGGGATCTCGGTGATCACGATCTGCTGCATGGATTTGGCGTCGACGATCTCAGCCTTTGCCCTGACGACGATCCTTCCCTTGCCGGTCTCAAATGCGTCATGGATGCCCTGGGCACCCTGAACGATGCCGCCGGTCGGGAAATCGGGTCCCTGGATGAATTCCATGACATTCTCCAGTGAGCATTCCGGATTGTTCAGACGAAAGATCGTTGCGTCAACGACTTCCCTGAGGTTGTGCGGAGGCATATTCGTGGCATAGCCTGCCGCAATACCGTTTGCGCCGTTCACCAGCATCACGGGGAAAGGTACCGGCAGTACTGTCGGCTCTGTTTCCGTATCATCAAAGTTCGGCGCGAATTCGACCGTATCCTTGTCCAGGTCGTCTTCCATGACCTGCGTGACTTTGGCAAGCCTGACTTCCGTATAACGCATCGCAGCAGCCGGGTCATCATCGATGGAACCGTTGTTGCCGTGCATATCGATCATCGGCAGTCTGACCTTCCAGTCCTGGGACATGCGCACCATTGCGTCATAAACAGATGTATCGCCATGCGGATGATAATTACCGATGACAAGACCGACGGTCTTGGCGGATTTACGGTAAGCATGATCCCATGTGTTTCCGTCATGATACATTGCGTAGAGGATACGTCTCTGAACGGGCTTCAGTCCGTCACGTGCATCAGGAAGCGCGCGTTCCTGAATAATGTATTTCGCATACCGCCCGAAGCGGTCTCCCATAATATCTTCCAGCAGCGCGGGAATATATTTGGTATTGTCTTCCAGTTGTTTTTTCTTTGCCATCAGCTTTCCACCCTGAAATCATCTTCCAGTGTAAAGGAGATGTTTTCTTCGATCCATTTTCTGCGCAGATCCGCTTTATCGCCCATCAGGGTAGATACACGCCGTTCCGCGAGGATACCGTCTTCGATGCTGACCTGGATCAGCGTCCTGCTTGCCGGGTCCATGGTCGTTTCCCAAAGCTGGGAAGCATTCATTTCACCGAGTCCCTTGTAGCGCTGTACTTCGATCTTTCCGAGCTTTTTGCGCAGTTCATCCAGTTCGTCGTCCGTATAGCAGTATTCCAGGACCTTGCCCTTCGTCACCCTGTAAAGCGGCGGAAGCGCGATGTATACCATGCCCTGCTCCAGCAGCGGTCTCATATAGCGGTAGAAGAATGTCAGCAGCAGGATCTGGATATGGGATCCGTCGTCATCGGCGTCGGTCATGATGATGACTTTGCCGTAATTGGATTCCGTGTAGTCGAAATCAGCACCTACCCCTGCGCCAAGCGCATGGATCAGTGTATTCAGCTCGACATTCTTTTCGATCTCGGAAACACTTGCCTTTTCCGTGTTCAGCACCTTGCCTCGCAGCGGCAGGATCGCCTGGTAATGGGAATCCCTTCCCTGCTTTGCGCTGCCTCCGGCTGAGTCACCCTCGACCAGGAACAGTTCCTTGATGCGGGAGTCCTTTGACTGGGCAGGCGCAAGTTTGCCGGAAAGCACTTTTTCCGCCTTGCTTGTCTTCTTTCCCTTACGGGCATCTTCACGTGCCTTTCTGGCAGCTTCCCTGGCCATGGAAGCCTTCATCATCTTGCGTACGAGCATGTCGCTCTGATCGCGGTTTTCTTCCAGCCAGAATGCCAGTTTCTCGGAAACGACTGCATCTACCGCAGGCTTTGCCTGGGGCGTGCCGAGCTTGCCCTTTGTCTGGCCTTCAAACTGCAGCAGTTCTTCCGGAATGGATACGGAGATGATAGACGTCAGGCCTTCCCTGACATCGCTTCCTTCCAGGTTCTTATCCTTATCCTTCAGCAGTCCGTATTTTCTTGCATAGTCGTTGACTGCCTTGGTAAAGGCTGTCTTATAGCCTACCTCATGCGTACCGCCGTCCAGCGTTCTGACAAGGTTGACAAAACTGAATGTGTTTTCCTGGTAATCATCCGTATACTGGAATGCCACATCCACTTTGATCGTCTGTGATTCCCCGCTGAATTTGACAGGTGCCATGAGCACGTTCCTGTCTTCATGCAGGTATTCCAGGAAGCTCTTCAGTCCGTCATCGTAGCAGAATGTTTCCCGTACTTCCTTCTTGCCGCGCTTATCGATGACCGTGATCGCAATGCCGGAAAGCAGGAATGCCTCTTCCCTGGCACGCTCACAGACCGTATCGTATTTGAAATCCGTTGTCGTAAATATCTTTTTATCAGGCTTGAATGTGACCTTCGAACCTGTCTTATTGGTTTTTCCCAGTTCTTCCAGGGGGTATATCTTCTTATCACCGTGCTCAAAACGCATGCGGACGAGTTTTCCTTCATGCGCGACTTCGACCGTCAGCCATTCACTCAGCGCATTGACAACAGATGCGCCGACACCGTGCAGGCCGCCGGCTGTGCGGTAGCCGCCCTCGGACGTAAATTTGCCGCCCGCATGGAGCACGGTAAAGATGACCTGAAGCGTATTGACGCCGCTCGCGTGCTTGCCGATCGGCATGCCGCGGCCTTCGTCTTCGACTGTGCAGGAGCCGTCCGCTTCCAGCGTGATCGTGATCTTCTTACCGTATCCGTTCAATGCCTCATCCACGGCATTGTCAACAATTTCCCAGATCAGATGATGAAGTCCGTGTGAATCGGTGGAGCCGATATACATGCCCGGACGTTTTCTGACCGCATCCAGTCCTTTCAGGATCTGAATACTGGAGTCATCATAATTCACCGTTTTAGCTGCCATAGTATCTCCGTTTCATTAACTGTATTATTATAGCAAAAATACGGGTTTGTATTTTACGCTATTTTTCATGTACATACAAACTGTGCTAGAATAACTTGCGGAGGCAGTTTATGAACACATTACTGGTTATGATCCTCAGCTATCTGTTCGGATCGATCCCCTGGGCGCTTGTCATCGGGAAAGTTTTCTACCATAAGGACATCCGCCTGGAAGGCAGCGGAAACCTCGGTGCTACCAACGCCGGCAGAGTGCTCGGCAAAAAAGCGGCGATCAGCGTCACGATACTGGATGGTCTCAAGGCATTCATTAGTATGCTGTTGGCGTCCAGACTCGCACCGCAGGCCGTGCTGTATGCAGGTCTTGCCTGCTGTGTCGGCCATTGTTTCCCTGTTTTCGCGCAGTTCCGCGGCGGCAAGGCTGTTGCGACATCCTATGGTTTCTTCCTCGGCATCACTGTGCTCATCACACATCAATGGTTCTGGAACTTCCTGTTCCCGATCGTTGTATTCTTCGCGGTACTCTATCTGACAAAGATGGTGTCAGCTTCCAGCATCAGCGCACTGTTCGCGGAAGCGCTCGTCAGCGTATTTGTCAATCACAGCATGCAGTTATCGGTATGCCTGTTCATTCTCTGGGCATTTGTGACCTATCGTCATAAGGCAAACATCCAGAGGATCATGAACGGTACCGAAAGCAGGATCAAGTGGATGGGATAACATGTCCAGGATCGAAACATTTACACTTGGGATCGAACCGTTAGGTGAAAGTCCCCGCAAGATCTACGTCTATCTTCCAAACGGCTACGATGAAAGCAGAAAGACTTATCCGGTGCTTTACATGTTCGACGGGCATAATCTGTTCGATGACGCCACGGCGACATACGGAAAATCATGGGGTATCCGGGAATACCTCGACAGGAACGATATCCCGCTTGTCGTGATCGGACAGGACTGCAACCATACCGGTCATAACCGTCTGGGTGAGTATTGTCCCTATCCGGTGTACCAGAGCGACTGGTTCCCGCCGATCAAAACATATGGTGATGTGACAGCGGACTGGTTCGTCAATGTCCTGAAGCCGGCCTGTGAACAGCGCTACCGCATCAAAAGCGACCGCAAACATGTCGGGATCGGCGGTTCAAGCATGGGCGGACTGATGTCCCTCTACATGATCGCCAGATACAATGATGTCTTCTCCAAGGCAGCCTGTGTATCCAGTTCCATGGATCTCTGCCTGGAACAGGTCCTGGATCTGATCAACAGCACGGAATTCAACAAGAACACACGGATCTATCTGGACTTCGGTTCCAATGAAGTCAAACGCAAGAGTTCATTCGTCCGCTGTGTGGACAACCTGCTGACGCTCAATCATGCCTACAGCATGAAAGGCTGCAGCACATACCCGCATGTCGTTCCGGAAGGAATGCATTGTGAAGCTTCCTGGGAGACGATCGTTCCGGTATTCATGGAATACCTGTTCCCCGAATTATTCTGATTCAAAAGGTCCATAGCAATATGGATCTTTTTTTCACAGTAAAAGAGGCGCTTCCCTGTCACAAAGGAAAACGCCTCTTATCCGGTTATGGTTTTGAAGGTATTTCAGATCAGTGCCGGATCATCATGCTTGCGCGCGTTGTTGTACAGCACGTCGATCATCGGCATGAGAAGTCTGAGTTCTTCTTCACCCAGTCCTTCGGTGATCGTGATGCTCCAGTCATAAATGATGTTGCGGATCATGGGAATGAGTTTGTTCCCCTCTTCCGTCAAAAACAGATGATATTTCCTGCGGTCTTCCGTATCCCTGCGGCGTTCGATATAGCCCTTCTCTTCCAGGAAGATCGAGCTTCTTGCGATCCTTGTCTTATCGATATCGATCTTTTCCGAGATTTCTTCCTGCGAGATGCCCGGATCATGCAGGATCGTCAGCAGCATCAAAAACTGGTGACCCTTGAGATCTGTACTGCTGAGTCTTTTGTTCAGAAATCTTCTCCTTAAGCGTGCCAGCGAGTCGATCCTGTTGCTGAGCATGCGCAGCTGATCCTGTTCCAACATATCGGTACCTCCAAGATAATCGCATGATACAATCGTTGTATATGTCAACTGTATGACGCAGTGATCGTTTTGTCAATCGATATGATCAGCCGACATGCTTGATGAATGCCTTGTATGCCCGGTAGCCTTCCCAGACATCAGCTTTGCTGACGACCTCGCACGGTGCGTGCATGTTCTGTACGGGAATGCCTGCATCCAGCACGTCCATGTTCATGTTGCCCAGGATATAGGCGATCGTTCCGCCGCCGCCCGCATCGACCTTGCCGATCTCAGCCGTCTGGAACATGACGTTATCAGCGTCCATGGCTGCCCTGACCTTAGCGATGAATTCCGGTGCCGCGTCGTTGGAGCCGGACTTGCCGCCTCTGCCCGTATACTTATTGAAGACGATGCCTTTTCCGAAGTAGCAGCTGTTCTTTGTCTCCATGACTTCCGGATACAGCGGGTCAAAGGCTGCGGATACGTCGCTTGACAGCATCTTTGAGTTTGTCATCGTATCGATGATATCCAGCATGGATGTCTTTCCGTTCAGCGCCAGCATGCGGATGACCGTGTCACGGAAGAAGGAAGACTGCATGCCGGTCGCGCCGACACTGCCGATCTCTTCCTTGTCTACCAGGATGCAGCAGGAAGTACGCTTCTGAGGTTCTGAGTCCAGCATTGCGCGCAGGCTCGTATAAGCGCATACCCTGTCGTCATGTCCGTAGCCCATGAGCATGGAACGATCAAGACCGTAGTCCCTTGCCTCGCCTGCCGGTACGACTTCGATCTCAGCTGAAACGAAATCATCTTCTTCAATGTCATATTTCTCTTTCAGGATGCCGAGGATATATTTCTTGACCGCATCCTTTTCTTCTGACTGCACGGGGATCGTTCCGACTGTCACATCGAGTTTTTCACCTTCCACAACAACGGAAGCTGTTTTCTTGAGCTGTTCCGCGGACAGGTGGATCAGCAGATCGGAAATACCGACGACCGGATCTGTAGGATCTTCGCCGACAACGACCGGTACGCATGTTCCGTCCTTTTTGCATACGACACCATGCAGTGCCATCGGCCTTGCGACCCACTGGTACTTCTTGATGCCGCCGTAATAATGCGTATCCAGCAGTGCGATGCCGTCCATTTCAAACAGCGGATGCTGCTTGAGATCCAGGCGCGGTGAATCGATATGCGCGCCGAGGATGTTCATGCCGCTGGTGAGCGGTTCTTCACCGACCATGAACATGCACAGGTTCTTTCCGCGGTTTACCGCATATACCTTATCTCCTGTTTTCAGCGGTTCACGGATATCCGCAAGGTCACGGTAGCCTGCAGCTTCCGCAAGCTTCACCGATTCCACAACGAACTCACGTTCTGTTTTGGCTGCGGAAAGGATCTGACGGTAGCTTTCATTGAATTCAGTCAGCTGTTGTTTTTCTTCATTGTTTAATTTGTCCCATACGGTGTTCATAATCAGTTTCCTCCATCTGATATTTCATAAACGGCAGCGCTCTGACGCGTTCACCGCTGATCTCAGTCATCATACCATCTTCATAGCTTTCCAGTATACTGATGCGCAATGACAGATTGTTGCGGATCATTGCCATACGTTCATAAGGGATCAGGCAGTGGATCGTGATCTCCTCCGGATAGAGCCTTGCGATGATCTCTTCCGTCAGTTCTTCAATGCCTTCCCCGGTACGGCAGCTGACGCACAGTGCCTGGGCGAATTCACTCCTGTCGCAGAGGTCGATCTTGTTGAAGACCCTGAGTACTTCTATGTCCTCTGCCCCGATCTGCTTCAGCGTTTCCTCTGTCACCCTGACATGCGTCTGCCATTGGGGATCGGAGGCATCGATGACCTCGACGATCAGGTCAGCGTCCGTGACAGCTGACAGTGTGCTGCGGAATGCCTCGACCAGACCGTGCGGCAGGTCCGAGACAAAGCCGACCGTGTCATACAGGAAGAAGGCATGGTTATCATAGTCGATCCTGCGTATGCTTGTATCCAGCGTCGCAAACAGCATGTCTTTTTCTTCTGCCGTGCCCGCCTGGGAACCGGTATGTTTCATGATGCTGTTGAGCAGTGAGCTCTTTCCGGCATTCGTATACCCTGCCAGCGCGGCACGCTTCAGCCCTGACTTGTTGCGGTGACTTGATGCCTGGCGGTCGCGTTTTTCAATGGAAGCCAGGCGTTTTTTCAGTTCGGTGATCCGGCTCTGGTATTTTCTGCGCAGTCCGGCTGCCCTGGTTTCACCGGCACCTCTGTTGACTGCCGAGCCGCCCCGCTGGTGTGTTTCCGCTTCATCCACATCACGGATCAGTGCCGGCATCGCGTATTCCAGCCTTGCCAGTTCGACCTGCATCTTTGCCTGGGCGCTTCTTGCCCGCAGTGAAAAGATATCTAGGATCAGTGCCGTACGGTCCTTGACAGGAACGCCGCAGGCTGCGCTGAGCCTGGCAGAGGCTGCCACGGACAGCGGTGAGCCGAAGACGACACAGTCCGCTTCCAGTGCCTCCGTCATCCTTGAAAGTTCCTCAATCTTGCCCTGACGGAATGCGGTCTTCGGGTCCATCGAACGTGACTTCTGGACGATCTCTCCCACGACTTCGATGCCGCATGCCTCACACAGTCTTCTGCATTCTTCAAAGCGTGAGTCAAAAGACGTATCGGCTGTCAGCTGAACTGCCGCAAGTACAGCTCTGCTCATGCGTCAATGCTCCATTTCGCAGAGAACGGGCTGTGCGAAACATCAACTGCTTCATTGATCACCTTTGTATAGCAGGAAACACCGAGCCATCTGCCGGATTTATAACCGAATGCCGGGTATTCACCTGACTTCACAAAACCAAGTGAATTGTGCATGGAAATGGACGGAGTATTCTCGGATGTGATCACCGAGATCAGATTGCGGTAGCCTTCTTCCTCTGCAATACGGATGATCTCTTCAAACAAAAGCTTCCCGTATCCGTGATAACGCTGTTTTTGATCGAGATACAGGGATACTTCCGCTGTCCAGTCATAGGCGCTGCGTGTCATGAACGGGCTGAGATAAGCGTATCCGACGATCCCTTCCTCTGTTTCCATGACGATCCACGGGTAACGCGATGTGATCTGTTCGATCCGTGAGGTGAATTCCTCAAGGCTCAGCGGCTTTGTTTCAAATGTAGCCGTGCTGTTTTCGATGTAGTAGTTATACCAGTTCAGACATGTTTCAATGTCTTCCCTTCTGATCTTCCTGAACTTCATACCTGCTCCCCGCCGGCAAATGTCATGATCACCTTTGCCTGTTCATATCCTGTTTCCAGATCATGATCCGTAATGCACAGATCCGCCAGGAATCCTTCCCTGATCTGTCCGAGTTCATATTCCCGTCTCATGAACAGCGCGCTGCCTTTGCTTAACAGTTCGATGACACGTCCGGGCTTTATGCCTTTTGCAGCATAGTCAGCGATCACTCCGGCAATACTTTGAGATACGGGATCACAGAGCAGTGATGTCAGATCATCGATATCTTCTTCCAGTGATCCGATCATGCGAATCTTCTTTGTCACTGCCTGGTGTTTTGCGGTCAGGCCGCACCTGTCCGCATTGAGGGCATAGCCTAACGGATTGCCTTCCAGTACGAGATCCTTCAGTTCTTTCATCAGAAGATCCGTATCAAGCAGCGCAGGCATATTATAGGAATTCGCAAGTTCCATCATGACATCGGAGTTCTCTTCCTTTTGCGCAATATACAGCGGGCCGATCCGGAAGAAGTCATCACCGACGTCTGTCGTATATCCTTCATCCAGGAAATGTGCCAGTTCTTCCGGGATCTCAAACAGGCACTGTTCGTCGACCCTGAGTGTGAGCGCACCCTGGTAGCTCAGACGCATGAACCCGTCCAGTACCGTTTTCCAGTCATATCCCTGCACAAAATCATGGCTGCCGGCTCCGGTAAATCCGTTCCTGTTCAGTGCGCGTACTGCCGCAAGGATCTTCTCACGGATCTCTTCGGCCGATACTGCAGGCAGGAAGCTTTCCAGTACCCTGACCGCTTGTCCTTCCAGCAGTCCTGTTTCCATATTGACCGTCCCGTCGGGGATCATCGTATCCTGATCGATATCGGCTTTCTTTAACGCGGCAGAGTTGACCACACACCATGAATGGTCGCTTCCATACAGGATCACCGGCCGGCGGAAACCGTCCAGCAGTGTTTTTGTTTCACTGCTGACAAGACTCCGGTCCACTCCTTCTCCGCGTACCCAGAGATCCTGGGACGCTGAAGCGCGTTCCAGCAGTGCGCGGATGTCCTGCAGACTGCCCAGCATCGTATGACCGTTCTGTGCTGCACATTGGATCAGGCTGATATAAGGAACGTTGAATCCGGGATACACATATGCCCCGTTCAAATTAATTACTTCATCACCATCCTGAATATACTGCTGTATTTCTTCATCACTGCCTGTATGTATGATCATTCCTTCATCCAGGTACAGGGCAGTCCCTTCCGCCTGATATAAATGTCCGTTGATCAATGCTTTTGCCATAAATGACTCCTTATCCTCAAAAAGCGTATCACACAGATACGCTTTCTTACTTTGGCTGGTACCAGACGATCCTGGTGTCGTAATACTGTTCCTGGAAGGCTACGGTATTGATGACCTCATTCCTGCTGTAGACGGTGCCGGGTGTGACGACCCAGACACTGCCATGACCATAACGGTAGATGATCGCCGTTACGTAGCCCTGGAAGCTGTCGACCGGTTCATGTACGCCGATCACATAGGCATCCTGGAAGATCCCTCTGTATTTGGCCAGCTCTTCAATATATCCGTAGTTGCACGGGTACTGTTCGTCCGCATACACCTCATGGAGCTGTCCGATCGTATGTTCCACCGTAACGGTCACAAGTGTTCCCAGGAACCTGTCTGCCAGAGGCAGTTCCATGGATACGCGGCCTACACCGTTCTCCTCACTGTGTGACAGCGGGACAAATCCGTTGAATTCATAGAATTCCAGTACATCTGTCCTGGCATTGACGGTCAGTCTGTCAAAGCCTTCATCAAATGCCCGCTTTGACAGTTCTTCCACAAGGAATGTTCCGATCCTGCGTCTGCGTTTTTCTTCCCTGACAAACAGATAGACCATATGCATGGTATCCGGATTCCAGGCAAGTACGCCCTGCAGGTCATCTTCAAAGGCTCCCAGCCATGACAGTTCTCCCCCTTTGCGTTCCAGAAGAGAGAGAAAGGCTTTGGCGCCTTCCCCGTCATAGCCAAGATGGTCTTCTGCTTCGAAGACCTCCCTGATCAGTGCGGTGCCCTGCTGTATTTCATCCTGCTGCAGCTGACGAATGATCATCAGAACTCCAGCTCTCTGTCATACAGGGGAACTGTTCCCTGTACAACAGCTTCTTCGATCTTTTCGGAATAGCTCATGACGACGACAGGGACCTCTTTTGCCAGAGGCGCTGCTGCATCATGGATGCCCTGCAGCAGTTCGGGATCCGGTTTGTCTGTTTCCACGACAAACGCGAATGCGACCTGTCCGCCGGCAAGCTGCTGTCTCATCCATACACGGCTGAGGCCTTCCTTGCCGCAGCAGTATTCATATACCGCATTGACCAGTGCCGTGGGATAGATCCTCGGCTCGCTGTATACTGCCTGCATGCCCGGAGGTACTGCGCCGGGTACCGGTGCCTGCGGCTGGGGCTGGGGCTGAGCCTGTTCTTCTGCCTTCTGCTGGGGCGTACGGATCTGGATATTCGCAATATCCTGTCCCTTGATCAGTGCCAGGACCAGCGGTTTGGGCAGGACCATGTTTTCGTTCATCGGGTTGATGACGATGCCTTCCGCGGTATTCCTGGGATCCTCGAGCATGTTTTCGTATTCCTTCAGGGTGCGAACGACATACTGCAGGTTGCCTTCCTGGGAAACCTTGAGCTTCTTGGCCTCTTCAAAATCCGTGAATGCCGGCAGGAAGCTCTTTCCGTTGGTCGTATTGACCATGATGAAGCTGACGCGGGTATTGCTGTCGATCCTGACCTTGCCCGTGGCGTCCGGTTTGAATTCGGAGCTGAAGATCACAGGTACAAGCAGTTTAGATTTCATCGCTTCCTTGAGGAATGTCTTGAATTTTTCCTCGTCAGCACCTGTCTTCAGTGCTGCGATCGCGTTTTTCAGTGCTTTATTCTGGATAGGCGCTGCCGCCTTTTTCTGTTTTTTCTTACTTGCCATATTTCATATCTCCGCAGTAATTATACCAATATCCGCATTTTAAACAATGTTCTCCTGTCATCAACTTTTTAACTCTTGGCGGAAACAATTGTATAATGGTTATCTGAAGGAGGCATCCTTATGAAACAAAAGATCGTATGGAATTCACCGGTCGTCCTGTCCTTTGCGGCAGTGAGCATGATCGTGCTTGTGATCAATACATTGACAGGAGGCTTGCTGACGAGATACTTCAGCATCTACCGCACTTCCTTTGCGGACCCCCTGTTCTACCTGCGTCTTCTGACGCATACGCTGGGGCATTCAGACTTCTCTCACTACGCCAACAACATGATGCTGTTTCTGGTGCTGGGACCGATGCTGGAGGAAAAATACGGCAGTAAGACACTGCTTGAGATCATGGCAGTCGTGTCCGTCGTCACCGGACTGCTGCATGTCCTGATCAGTCCCCATACCGCCCTGTTAGGCGCAAGCGGTCTGGTATTCGCATTCATCCTGCTGTCCAGCATCACATCCTCCAAGTCGGGGACAATCCCTGTTACACTGCTTGTTGTCAGCGTCATCTACATTACCGAACAGGTCTGGACAGGCTTCACGGTGCATGACAACATCTCACAGCTGACGCATATCATCGGCGGATTTGCCGGCATGGGCTGCGGACTGTTCCTGAGAGATTAAGTTAATCTAAAATTTACCGTGTGTTCACAGTAAATTCACATTGCAAAACTATATTACAGATGTAAGCAGAAAGGAGCTTAAGAATATGAGTGAACTGAATAAAAATCCAAATGAAGAAACAACAGGCTCTGTCACTCCTGCTGAATCACAGGAAACTGTCGTGCAGGCTGCAGAGAATACAGTCAGCGAAGTCCTGGATCACGCTGAACAGATCAAAGAACATACAGAGAGTATGGCAGAAGATATCATAGAAGAAGTAAAGGATACAGCTGAAGCAGCGGAACAGCCCCTTCAGTCGATCGCTGAAGACATTGGTTCTCTACGGGAACAGCTGGAATCAGACCTGAATGCAGAGGCTAAAGAAACACTGCCGCCACTGCCCGAACTTCCGGTCATTGAGGAAGCAGAGACAGCAGCTCCTGAAGAAAAGATCGTTCTTCCGGAAGTGCCCGGTGAAGACACTCCTGAAGAACCGGCACTGGTCATTCCGCCTGTTCCGGTACTCGCACAGCAAGAAGAAACAGCTGCGGAAGAAGCTGCTGCAGAAGCACAGCCTGAAGTTCATGAAGAAGGTGCGCCTGAAGTACATGAAGAAGCTCAGCCCGCTGAACCAGTCCATGAAGAACCCGTCAAAGAAGCAGCCATTCCTGAACCGGTCAAACCGGAACCCAGAGTACAGGAACCTGTGGTACAGCAGGTCATCGTGAAAAAATCACGTCCTCTGCTGACTGCCCTTCTGGCCGGTGTAGTCGGTCTTGCAAGCGGCTTCGGCGGCGGATACCTGGCATTCAGAACATTCGGACAGAAGACCGAGGAAGAAGTGCCCGGATTCATTGATGAAGCAGAACAGGAAACAGTTGATACGCCTGTTGAGGAAGAAACACAGTCACAGCAGAGCGCGGTCATCACAGTACCGTCCGGTGATATGTCGATCCGTGACATCGCTGCCAAAGCACAGCCGAGCGTCGTTGAGATCGTCGTAGAGATCGAATCGACAGGATACGGCTTCGGCTTCTTCGGACAGCAGAGCTACAGATCACAGGCTGCCGGCTCCGGTGTCATCATCTCGGATGACGGCTATATCATTACAAACAACCATGTCATTGAAAACGCGCTCAGCATCAATGTCACGCTGTATGACGGAAGAACATATTCCGCTGAAATGATCGGCACAGATGAAAAGACGGATATCGGCGTCATCAAGATCGACGCTTCCAACCTGCCGGCTGCCGAGATCGGTGATTCCGCACTGATCCAGACAGGTGATACGGCGATCGTTATCGGCAATCCTCTGGGAACCCTTGGCGGAACCGTCACAAACGGTATCGTCTCCGCTACAAACCGTGAAGTTACGATCGACAACGAAACATATGAGCTGATCCAGACAGACGCAGCGATCAATTCCGGAAACTCCGGCGGCGGACTGTTCGACGGTCAGGGAAAACTGATCGGTGTCGTCAATTCCAAAGACTCCGGCTATACATCAAGCGGTACGATCATTGAAGGACTTGGCTTCGCGATCCCGATCAACACAGCAATGGATGTTGCTGAACAGCTGATCGAATACGGATATGTTGCAGACCGTGCTACTCTGGGTGTGTACATCCAGGTACTGTCACAGCCTTACGGTGAATATTCCGCAGGTCTGTACATCACGGATGTCATCAAGGGCTCAGGCGCTGAAAAAGCAGGCCTGCAGTCATATGACAAGATCCTGAGCGCAGACGGTACAGAGATCAATTCCTATCAGGACCTGAGCAATTTCCTGAAAAAGAAGAAAGCCGGCGATACGATCACACTTCAGATCGAACGTGACGGACATGAGAGATCAGTGGATGTCACACTGACCGGTCCGATCAGCGATACATACGAAGGATAAGAAAAAATGACTTCCCTGAAATCAAATTAAACTGGTCCCCGTAAGACGTACAGAACAATGACAGTTCTGACGGTCCTTACGAGGGCCTTTTTCTATCCGGAAAAGAGGCCATTTGGGAGGAATGCATATGGAAGAATTTAAGGAACTGAGCAGCTATGAGTACAGCAG
>JAILLA010000060.1 GCA_024693325.1 Solobacterium sp. | reverse complement strand
TAGCACTCAGTCAATAAGAGTGCTAAACATTAGCAGTACTTTATCACTCAATTAAAAGACGGATCGCTCCGTCTACTTACATCCGAGTATTTTGATCAGCATGATACCTGTATAGGTATATGCCTCGATTGGATAATCTTTCATGTCGATACTGTTGGAATTCACCAGGATATGGCCATCCACCACCTTGGAAACAATGACCGTATGGGACAGTCCGTTGTTTCCGACCAGGATCAGATCTCCCGGCTGCGCATAATACAGATTGGCGTTGGTATCCGCGACCAGACCCTTTCCTTCGTTGTACCTCGCATAGTTTTCAAAATATCCGACATTGACCCAGGAACGGGTACGCCCCTCCTGCGTCTCCTCTTCGTTGATGTCCGGTTCGTACTCCGGATCTTCCACATAGCACTTCCACTGCTCCTCGCCGCTGTAATCCATCTCGATGCCCCCTTCCAGCATGCACTGGGAGGCGTAGTTCTGACAGTTTCCGCCCTCATCGGAGAAGTTATACCATTTCGGGTTGCGCTCATGATACCACTGATCGGCATAAGCTACTGCCTTGTTCCTGTCGTATTCCTTTGTATAAGTCTTCGAAGGGATGTAAGGCTTTTCTTCGGCCTTTACTCTGAGTACTTCCTCATTGTAGGCATCCAGATCTTTGAGCTGCTTTGAATAATATGCGTAGATCTGATCGGCATCCTCAACAGAATCGCTGTCATCATAGAAGGTCATATAGTAACCCTGTATCTTCTCCAGATCCCTGATCTTGCAGCCCTCATCCGTTTTTGAGATCACAAAGTAATTCTCGATATCAAACGACTGCGATTCGATGCCGCCCAGGAAAGCAAAACTCATGTAGTCATCTTCCAGGACATCCACATGATACAGGCCGTTTTCCGTATAGTAATCAGTGACCCTCAGGTCATAATGAGCCTTGTTCATGGTGAAGTCAAAACCGCGGTTCTTCCGTGATCCGATCTGCAAGGAAACAGCTCTGTCAGATACGGCAGCCATGACCTCGTTATCAAACAGCGCATCTGTGTCCTGCTTCTGCAGCGTATAGAGACTGCGGTAATAAGCGTCCATATAAGAAACGATGACATTCATCACTTCCTCGGGCACACCGAAATCATCTTTGATGCTGCCCTTGAAAGAAGAAGGGATCTTCCTGTCATCAGGTACATTATCCGGTACGACAATGACTTCCTCCTCTTTCTTTTCCCTGTCCAATGTCAAAGCGCCAAGCAGGGTCAGTCCCAGCATGGTTGAAAGAAGGATGATCATCACAAAACGGCTTTTTAACTTCATAGTTCTATTATACCTCACTTGATGATTCTGCCGGTCTTCAAAACTGTTTCCGTTTACCAGGACGAGTCATTATCTGTTATGATTAAACTGTCTGAAAGGGGCATATCATGAACAATCAAATCAATTATGAGCACTTCCAGAATTTCTGGATCGAACAGCAGAAAAATGCCGTACATATGGACAGAGAACAGGCACTGGAACACATCAGAAACTTCATCAGGAATCATAATACCTGCGGTTTTGCGACCGGGACCGGAGACTATGTCAGATGCACACCGATCGAATATACCTTCATGAACGACGAATTCTGGTTCGTATCGGAAGGCGGAAGCAAGTTCATCGGCTTGGAGAAAAACAAGAATGTCGCCTTAGCTATCTTTGAATACTACGGCGATGTGAGAGATTCCCACGGCCTGCAGGTCATGGGCAAAGCTGTCTTATACGACCGTGACAGCGATGAACTGAAACAGCTGCTGGTATTCAAAGGCATACCCTATGATGCAGTGAAAGCGGCCAAAGTCGAAGTGGCCGTCGTCAGAGTCGTCCCGGAAGTCTATGAGATGTATGATACGGACTTCGTCAAACAGGGCTACGACGTCAGACAGATCGTCAGATTCTGATATTCATAAAGAAGGCAGGAAACAATCCTGCCTTCTTTTTTATTTCTTCTTTCCGATATAGGTGAATCCCGGAGACTGATGTCCGTTCATCGTCGTATAGACGATGTGATCATATTCCCTGGTTTCAAAATCCCTGAACAGTTCTTCAATGTGTTCCTCCGTGTGATGTCTGCAGATCGCTCCTTCCGGCAATACAAAGGCTCCGAAAACACCCAGT
>JAILLA010000058.1 GCA_024693325.1 Solobacterium sp. | reverse complement strand
GGTCCGCATGCTTCTCTGTCTACGCTTAAACCTCACCTCACGGCTTTGGCTCCAAGACTGAGTACCGGCTGCCCGCTGCAGCTTTGCCGGACAGGGAGTTTCACCCTGTTATATTACTGACGCCGAACTGGCGCACCTCTGTATTTATTGTATCATCTGCAGAACTTCTTTTTCTCTCAGGATGTCTTCAACGATGCCGATCACTTCATATACCAGACCGTCACAGAACGGTTTCCTGGGAATATCATTTTCAATATAGTCTTTCAGAAGCTCACTGCAGTTCAGCATATTATGATGAAGCTGATTCAGTTTTTCATAATATCTGCCGATCGTTTCATCATCTGTGATCCCGAACATTCCAAGAACCATGATCCCGCCGCACATTGCACCGCATCTTCCGCCGTTTCTCATACCGCCGCGGAAGTTCATTGTGATGCGCATGAGCGTTTCTTCCGGGATCCCTGCTTTCAGGGCAAACGGTATGACGACTGATGCGCAGCAGTTATAATGCGGTTCGATCGTCGCTCTGAGCTGTACTGCACGTTCATAAAATTCACTCATGTCCTGCTCCTCTTAAACCATATGCACTTTCAGCTGTCAGTGCTGCACGCTTGATGGCTTCTGCCATGACTTTCGCGGCGATCGCACCGACAACATTGATATCCGCTTTGACTGAGCCTTTGCTCATGGCATATACGGAGTCACCATCATACATCGTATGGACCGGACGGATCGCGCGGGCAAGACCGTCATGTGCCATGCCGGCGATCTTGCACAGTTCTGACTTGCTGAATGATCCGTTCGTCAGGATCGCACCGATCGTCGTGTTATCCGTAAACGCGTTATATTTTCCGGCTATGGAGAACAGAACATCTTCACTGTCGATGAACCTGCCGTCCTGATCCATGATCCCGGCAACAGGTCTGCCGGTTTCGTGATCATAGATCGTTCCGAACGGATTTGCGGCCACAACAGCTCCTACCTTCAGTTCTCCGACCTGTACGGCATAAATGCCGAGACCGGATTTCATTGCATATTCGATTCCCATAGCCTTGCCGCAGGATGCGCCTGTTCCGGCACCGTGGTTTCCTTCTTCAAAATGTCCCGCATTCTCACATGCCTGATATCCCAGTGCTGCATCCGGACGAATATCCGCTCTTCCGACAGGAAGGTCAAACAGGCATGACGCGCAGACGATCGGTACGACTCCGTATGCTGTGGGGAAACCAGCATTGCGTTCCTCCAGATATTTCATGACGCCTGCTGCCGCGTCAAGTCCGAATGCACTGCCGCCTGAGAGCAGGACCGCATTGACACTGTCGTTGGCTGCCAGCGGGTCAAGCAGGGCAGACTCCCTGGAAGCAGGACCTCCGCCCCTGACATCCAGTCCCGTTACCGCGCCTCCCTCTGCCAGGATCACGGTACAGCCTGTTCCTGCTTCGGTTATTTCCGCGTTTCCGATCGAAAAACCTTCTATTTCATTGATGCTGATCTCTTTCAATACCTGACTGTTCATAATCATCCGCCTTTTCTCTTCATCCCTATTATATAATGATATATATAGTAATTCTTTTACAGAGATCGCTCTTTCATCAGTATAACTGATCGTGCATTCATGTATTTCTTGTGAATCACGGAGCCTCATTCTATAATATTGGCACTCAACAGAAACGGAGGTTTCTATGGCAAACAGAATCAGGATCCTCGCTACCAGCGACATACACGGACACATTTTTCCGCATAATTATGCTGACGGTATTCCCAGGGAACTGGGACTGGCACGGCTGAATACACTGATCCAGGCATTGAAAGACCAGAATACGCTCGTGATCGACAACGGAGACGTTCTGGAAGGCTCCGCTCTTTTATATCATCACAGCCGTTATCATTCCGATGCTGTTTCTCCGGCATCGATCGTGATGAAAAAGATCGGATATGACTATGTCAATCTCGGAAACCATGACTTTGATCATGGTATGAAAGCACTCGAAAAACACCTGGAATATGTGGACGTTCCCTGCATCACTTCCAATATGGATTACCGGAACAAGCATTTCGGTCCGACATATGTGATCAGGCAGTTCGGCAATACCAAGGTCGCGATCTTCGGACTGACGACACAGAACATTCCCAGATGGGTGAATGCCGCGGCGATCAAAGGATGCAAATTCAAGAGCGCATTCGACACAGCGAAGCGGACAGTTGAACTGCTGAAGGATATGGAACGCCCGGATTATATTATCTGTGTTTATCACGGAGGTTTTGAAAGAGATCTTGCCGGGGGATACCCGACAGAGTCACTGAACGGTGAAAATGAAGGATACCGTATCCTGAAAGAGATCAGCGGCATCGATGTCCTGATCACCGGTCATCAGCACAGATCAATGTGCGGTACAAAATTCAATACCGTCTATACACAGACAGCAGCCTTCGGCAAAGAACTGGCATGCATCGATATCTATATCGATACGCACACGATCGAACCGAGACTGCTGAAAGCAGACGCAGAGCCGGATGAAGAACTCCTGGATCTGATCCGGAAACAGGAGGATGAATGCCAGAACTGGCTGGATGAACCGCTCGGTACATGTGACGGTGATTTCCTGATCACAGACCAGCTGGATGCCAGGGTCCATAAATCCCAGGTCGTTACCTTTATTAATAAGGTACAGATGGAATTGACCGGAGCACAGCTGTCAATGACAGCACTCCCTCCCAATGCGTCAGGATTCCATCGTCAGATCAGCATGCGTGACCTCGTCAATACGTACCTGTTCCCGAACACACTGATCGTAAAGAAGATCAATGGCAAAGTCCTGAGACAGCTGCTCGAGAACAGCGCTGCCTTCTGGAGCATCCGCAATGATGCCGTTGTAGTATCGCCGGCATTTGATAAGCCTGCACCGAAATACTATAACTACGATATGGTCGACGGCGTCGATTATACGATCAAAGTATCAAACGATGTCGGTGAGCGTGTCGTTGACCTGACTTATCAGGGTCAGCCTGTCACAGACGATATGGAGCTCACCCTGGCGATCAACAGCTACCGTGCTTCCGGAAAGGGCGGATATGACTTCATATCCGGATGCCCGATGGTAAACGATATCCGCAGATCCATAATCGATATCCTGGCGGACTATATCCGTGAACATCACCATATTTCATTCGAACCAGTCAACAACATCCATATCATCCGGTGAGGTATCTATGATTAAAGCAATATTCTTTGACATTGACGGTACGCTGGTCTCAATGAAGACCAGAAAGATCACTGATACTGTTATTGAGGCACTGCACAAAGCACAGAAAAACGGGATCAGGCTGTTCATTTCTTCCGGCAGACCGCCGATGCACCTATCACTGCTGGACGATACATTCAACGCATTTCCCTGGGATGGCTATGTCATGTTCAACGGACAGTGCTGCATGGGAGCTGACAGGGAACCGTTTTATGAAAAAACAATGCCTGTTGAGGCACTGGAAGCTCTGATTCCCTGGCTGAAAGAGAACGCGGATTTCTGCTGTACATTCCATGAGAAGACATACAGCTATGATCTGAAATTCAATCAGCGTACATACAATTATCTTTCTTCCATCGGAAAGACAGACAGGATGACGCCGATCGATGATCCGGTCCGTGCACTGACACATCCTACCTATATGATCTGTCCCTATATTCCGGAGGAAATGGATGCAGAGTTCATTGCGCATGCCCCGGGACTAAAGAGTGCCAGATGGACACCTGACTTCGCGGACATCATTCCCGCTGACGGAGGAAAAGATGTCGGTATCCAGAAAATGCTGGACCGTTTCGGGATCAGCCGTGAAGAAACCATGGCATTCGGTGACGGAGGAAACGATATTACAATGCTTGAATACACTGCCATCGGCGTAGCCATGGGCAACGCAAACGACAGGGTCAAAAGCCACGCTGACTATATTACGGATGATTGCGAGCAGGATGGGATCGTCACTGCACTGAAGCATTTCGGTCTGATCGATTAAGCAAAAGACAAGATGCAGAGTCTGAAACAGAATTGAATGTGAACAGACGCTGCATCTTTTTTATATCTTCATATATTCTTCCAGTTTTTTCATGATCACCGGGTCTGAAGCCGGAATCGACTGGATCTCGTAGTACTCCGGAGAGACAAGACTCTTGTCCATGTTCGCCCTGTATTCCGAAGGCAGTACCTTCAGCATCTCCCGGAACCTGGAATTGAATGATTTCAGATCGGAAAACCCGTTATATAATGCGATCTCCGTCAGTGGTTTATCGGTAGTAACAAGTTCCCGGATCGCTTTCTGCAGGCGCAGACGCATCAGATAATCATAGAACCGGATACCCAGGGTCTGATGAAACAGCGTGGAAATATAGGTACGGTTGTATCCGGTCATGCCTGCGATCTCCTCAAGCGTGATCTTTTCAGGATAATGAGCATCCAGGTATTTGAGTACTGTCTTCATGATCTCCTGGGTTTCTTCATCTACTTCCTGTCCGGACCTGTCTTCCCGTGTATCAAACATCGTGCATAATGCCGCCATCAGCATCTCCATACTTGCCTTGGCTGCGTACACTGAGAAAGGATCACCCCTGTACAGGTAATACTGGATCTGCGCTGTGTACATCCGGATCCGCTTATATGAGAGATCATTTCTTGTGTCACGATCAGAATGACAGTTCAGGAAACGAAGTTTCTGTCCGTTCTTCATCACGTTTTTCAATGAATCTGATGAAAAATGCAGGATCAGGGCGATCGTTCCTTCAGGGTCACAGTAAGACGCATGACCGACGTTGGGATTGATGAGAACAACATCGTTTTCTTCCAGGTCATAGACATCTGTTCCCTGATAGAAATGCTGTTTCCCATGCAGGAGAATATTCAGTTCAAAGTCATTCTGATGCCAATGATAGCGGAAATTCGTGACCTGATGCGCATAACATTCGACGCTGATATTATCTTTTAACCATGTCATCTGATATTTTGTCATCTTTTATTCTCCCAAAATCCAAACATTTACCACCTGTAAAATATTCGGATATACATAACTGCCTGTTATCCGCTTCCTGCTGTGATATTTCTGAAAATCACAGCCATATGTTTACAGACTATGTTTGATATCACTAGCATACCATCCATCATCCGACAGGTAAAATATTTGGATTTTTCCTTCATTCAAACGGGCAGAATATTGCTTAAGTGAATGTTTACGGCTGATGTTAACGCTTTCATCTGCTGAATATTAGAATTTCGCGGAATCCTGTCCATCCGCTATATTGCAGATGTAAACAGAAGAGTTTCACGAAAAAATGAAAGGGGCAAATCACATGACAACTCAAATGTACATCTGTCTTGGCTTATTCGTCTTCCTGATCGGCGGATATGTCTTCGCAAAACAGCTCAAAACAACAAACGGCGTCGTCGCTTTGTGTGCGATCATCCTGACCGCCTGGTCTGGATTAGTTGATCCCAAACAGGTTCTCGGCAACTTCGCCAATGCCAACGTTCTGCTTATTACCGGCATGTTCATCGTATCGGCAGGCTTCAACAGAACCCAGGCGGTTAAGAAATTATCCAACCTCGTTCTTAAGATTGCCGGCGGTAACTTTACCGTTATGATGGCTGGTTACCTGCTTGTTACCTTCCTGCTCTCCAACCTGATTCCCAGCCCGGTAGCGGTCTTCACGATCCTCTCACCGATGCTTGCCGCAAGCTGTGAAGCTGCAGGTGTATCTCCTTCCAAGGCAATGTTCGCCATGGGCCTGGTCGTTGTCGGTACCTGCGGTGTTCTTCCTGTCGGAAGCGGCGCAGTTATGTTCGCAACTCAGAACGGTTATCTGGAATCCTATGCATATACGGATTACACAATGCAGCTGCTGGATCCGTTCAAAGGCCGTATCCTTTCTGCGATCATTATCATTCTCTATGCGATCTTCATCGCTCCGAAAACATCCCCGGATCAGCCTACAAATCCGATCGAAGGCTCCACAGCCAAAGGCAGAGGCGCAGCGGAAAAAGAAGCACTTCCTCCGACACAGGAATTCCTTGGTTACTTCCTGTTCGCTCTGACAACACTTGGACTTGTCTTCGCATCCAAACTTGGTCTTGCGAACTGGCAGGTTGCCATGACCGGTGCTGTTCTTGAACTCGTCCTTGGTGTCCTGACACCGAAAGAAGCTACACAGGCTGTTCCTTTCCAGATCGTATTAATGCTTATCGCTGCTTTGTCTGTCGGCGGCGCAATGGTTGCCTGCGGACTTGGTGATCTGATCGGTAATGGACTTGCGTCAGCACTTGGCGGAACCAGAAACGGTTATATCATCGGCGCAGCATTCTTCATCATCCCGTTCATCCTGACTCAGTTCATGCAGAACCAGTCTGTACAGAACATCTTTATCCCGATCGTTATCCTGACCTGCAAGTCTCTTGGCTGCAACCCTGTTGGACCGCTGGTACTTCTCCAGGCTGCCTGCCTGACAGCCTTCCTGACCCCGTCTGCGACAGCTACCGTACCTCTGATGATGGGCGCCGGCGGATACGACCAGAAAGACCTGCTCAAGATGGGCTGGCTGCCTTCTCTGATCATCTGTGTCGTCTCTGTTATCTGCACAATGACTCTGATCCCTGCATTCTGATATGAACCAGAAGGAAAAACTTGAGCTGGCTGAACGCTGCCGCAAGGCGGGAGCGTTCGGTTCCATCGCTCCTGAGATCCTGAACGCTCTTCCCGTACAGCCTGTAAATCATATGATACCTGCGGGAAAACGTCCGACCGATGTCAACATACTGGACGGTACAAATGGCAGACACGGACAGCCTCTGTTCATCAACCTGCACGGCGGCGGATTCATCAAAGGAAGAGCTGACCGTGATACGGTATACTGCAGTGAACTGGCAGAACAGTTTCAGGCAATGGTGTGGGATGTCGACTATGTCCTGGCTCCCGAATATCCATATCCTGCTGCTGTCAATGAAACATACGATATTTCAAAATATGCATACGAACATGCGGAAGAATACGGTTATGATCCGGAAAAGATCTTCCTGCTCGGCCACAGTGCCGGCTCCAATCTGGCTTGTGCAGCTCTGATCAGGAATTACCGGGAACCGGCTTTCCGGGTAAAAGGCATGATCCTGGATTACATTCCGGTCGATCAGAGAATCAATCCGTTTTCCAAGCTGGATCCGGAAGAATACAGTGACCCGAAGCGGGTAGCCAGAGCTCTTATGGAGTATAATTATCTTGAACTCTATTTGGAGCCGGAACAGTGCATCGAAGATCTTGCTTCACCGGCTGCTGCTTCTGATGAAATACTTGCATCATTTCCGGATACACTGCTCGTTACAGCAGGTTACGATACCCTTCTGAAAGAAGGAGAAGACTTTGCCTGCCGTCTTGCAAAGCTCGGTGTACCGGTCACCTGGAAAAGATTCGTCAATTCCAGACACAGTTTTACAATCAATCGTTTTGATGAATGGGAAGATGCGTTATCCCTCCATCATCGTTTTCTGAAAGGTCTTATTTAAGAAAGGAACAGCACATGAAAATTACAGATCTTAAGCTTCGCTTTGCTAAGCATTACCTGTTCGTTGAACTCTATACAGATGCCGGGATCACCGGTCTCGGTGAAGCAGGAAACTGGGGTTTCCTCTCATCCACAGCTGACGCTATCATGAAATTCAAGCCGTATCTGATCGGCAAGGATCCGTTCAATGCGGAAGACATCATGCAGAACCTCTACCGTGCCGTATATTTCCGCGGTTCCGTCATCATGAGCGCGATCTCCGCGATCGATATCGCATGCTGGGATATCAAGGGCAAGGCGTTAGGCGTTCCTGTCTACCAGCTGCTCGGCGGTAAAACACGTGACAAGATCCGTGTCTACGCATCCGTTATGAAAAAGTCCGAAGACCTGGACGAACTGGCTGAAGGCTATAAAGAACTCCAGGCTCAGGGATTCAACGCTGCGAAGATCTTCGTCAACGGTCCGATCAAGTCCAAGGACGGATTCGATGAGTTCTATTCCGGAAGAGTCGAATCAGAACTGGAAAAAGTACGTGTGATCCGTGATGCGGTAGGTCCGAACTTCGACTTCGTCCTGGAAGCGCACAGAGGCATGGATACACCGACAGCTGTTACATTCGGCAGGGAAGTCGAAAAATACAGACCGATGGTATTCGAAGATCCCGTTACACCAGACAATATCGACACCATGGCTCAGGTTGCCGACAAGGTCAATATCCCGATCGCAACCGGTGAACGCTTCACCAACATCAGAGAATTCGAGATGCTGATGGACAAGACAGCTGTCCGCTATGTCAGACCTGATGTCTGTGCTGTCGGCGGCATCACAGCCACAAAGAAGATCGCCGGCATGGCAGAAGCACATGATGTGCTGCTGATCCCGCACAATCCGCTCGGTCCTGTCTCCACAGCAGCGTGCCTGCAGATCTGCGCATGCATTCCGAACCTCGGCATCCAGGAACTCCCCGGCTTCTGCCTGAACGGTGCGGAAGACGCAATGGTCAAGGAACCTCTGAAGTTCGAAAACGGCTTCATGATCATTCCGGAAGCACCCGGTATCGGTGTTGAACTGGCTGACAATGCGGAAGAGCTCTATCCTGCAAACGAAAGGGGCTCCAACGTCGCCAAGAGAAGCTTCGACGGATCCGTCAAAGACTGGTAATCAATATAAACATTGGGCTGCGGCAAATGCTGCAGCTTTTTTTGCCATACAAAAAGATGCTGTTCCGGCATCTTTTTCGTTACAGATATCTGTCAATGATCGAACGTACCTTCTCACGGTGCTTCAGATACTGCGTCATGGCATGTTCCCGGATACCCTGATGCATTTCATCCACATCATGGAAGAACTTCAGGAAATCATCTGCGGGGATCTCCTTGTCAGGATATTCGTTCCGTTCCCATTTTTCCATGATGATCTCATACCGCTTGAGTGCGTTTGCGACAGCATCCTGCCAGGAAAGGTAGATCTCCTGCATGGCATGTTCACCTATCTCATGCATTCTGTCCGTTGTCAGGGAATCATCCATCAATACTTCAGCCAGTGCCTCTGCGCTCTCATCGATCAGGATCCCGTTCCTGCCGTCTGTTACACCCTCTGACGCACAGCTTCCTTTGATCAGTACGGCACCGAGAGAACAGGCAGAAGCCTCCCTGACGACCAGACCGTTTGTATCGAACGAAGAAGGAAACAGCATCAGATCCCCCAGACAATACCATGAACGGATCTCTTCACGCTCATATACAGGACCGATAAAGCGGCATACATCGGACAATCCGTGTGCCTCAGCATATTCTTTGATCTCTCCGTTTTCCATCCCGGAGCCGACAAAGACCATACAGAAGGGTTTCTGGTTTTCTTTCAGGATCTGCAGGGCATCCAGTATGATCCGTATGCCTTTGTACCACATCATGCGGCCGACAAACAGGTATACAGGCACTCCTTCCGGAATATCATTTGCCTCCTTTAAAGCATGTATGCGTTCTTCCGGAACCCTTCCTCTTTCAAGGTCCACTCCGTTGGGCATGACAATATAGTCGCCCTGATAACCTAGTGCTTTGAGGTTTTCTCCTGCTCCATGGCTGACAGCCCAGACTTCATCACATGCACTGATGTTGTTGACAAGCAGGTCTGCGGCAGCCTTCTGCAGCATGTCATTCTGAACAGCACGTTTGATCTCAACATCATACTTAGTGTGATATGTAAATACGACAGGTTTGCGGATCATGCCGCGCAGTTCCCTGGACAGCACCATGGACGCAAATGGGCAGTGTGTATGGATCAGGTCAAAGTTATTTCTTGACAGATCCAGCAGGGTATCCGGTCTCAGCGGATTGCCAAGACGGTATCCGATCAGTCCTGTTGTGTCATAACTGTCAAATCTGACGACAGGGAAGGGATATTCATCCTTGACCCCCGGATAATACGGCACGACTGCCATACAGGAGTTGCCGCTGGCATGTATTTCCTGCGCATAGTTCATAACAGCATTCGCGACGCCGTCGATCGTCGGCGGGAATGTATCATTTGTCAAACATATATTCATGCCAACTATCATACACCTTTGCCAAAACATTAAACCTTACATTTTGTTTAAATTTGACAAAAGAAAAACCGGACAGCCCGTTCAGACCGCCCGGATATTCTGATGTGATTCAGTTTTCCCTGAGTTCCGGCGCAATATAGCCGTATTCTTCCGCAGCCTTGTTTTTCAGCGGAAGGATCTCAAGGTTCGCCATATAGCCATGTGTACCGATACCGAAATTCTGTTCTGCCTTTTCACTCATCCCGCCGAAATTGCCGCCAAGATAGCTCATCTTTTCATCCAGGATCAGACGGCATTCTCCGGTTTTATAAGCGATCGCCATGTTGGTCGGGATATAGAAATGGTTGTTGTTTCCGATCTTTGTCAGGAAGTCCCCGACATCCTTTGTAAAGGAAGCCATATCAATGTCCTCTCCATATGCCGCAAAGGATACAGCAAGCTTTTCGATCGGTGAACTGTTCTGGCGGGGGATAAAGATGTGGGAGATCTCGAATGCCTTAGCCCGGGTCTCACCGGCAGCCCATTTCCTGCTGATGATATCTTCGATCGCAGGTGTCAGAACAGTCGGAAGGCCTGTACCTGTGCCAAGCGGTTCCTTGAGAAGGACGCCCTTGTTGTTCAGATCCCATTCATCCTGGATCATGTTCATCTTTTTATAGATCCCGTCCGGATAGAGTTTCATGCCGAAGCCTTCATCATATCCAAGTGCACGCAGGGTATCACGGCACCTGTCTTCAAAGCTCTCCGTAACAGATGAACGATCGTCTGTAAAGCGGGAAAGGAAGCCATCCGTATTGTCAAACAGGTCGCTTCTGCTGTTCAGTCTGAATTTACGGCAGGCAGCCCGGTCGATGTCGATCGAGAACGCAAAGCTGGTTTCCGGTTCTTTCCCGAGCAGGACACCGCCAAGCCAGGTCAATGTACCGGTATGTCCGAGTGTGAATGTTTCACCTTCCGGATCCCTGACTGATATGGCCCAGACATCTGTTTCCGTCAGTGTCGTATCTGTCAGTTTGTCTGCACCCCAGCTTGCAAGGTCAGCAGGCTTCTGAGCCGAACTGACTTTGACCAGCTCTGCCTCATAGGCTGTGCCAAGGGCGTGCTTTACGATCTTTTTCCATAATACATTGAGGTCATACAGATTCAGACCGCATGCGATGATACCCTGGACCATCATGTGCGCAGGATATTCCGCATCTTCTCCGTCAAATACTTTTCCGAAAGCCGCTGCTTTTACCGGTCCTTCCTGCTTCATTTTTGAAAGCGCAAAGGGAAGCAGCTGTCTTCTGAGGGCATATTCTCCGTTCTGGAGCAGGACAGGTTTTCTGAACATGTCCGGATCTTCAAATACAGTCAGATTCAGTTCGGTCTTTTCCAGTTCCGGGTATTCACCGTTGTCATAAAGGGTGAAACCGGAGAGGATCAGCGCTGTCCTGAATGCGTCAGCGGTGATCCTGATAGGATGTTTTGTGATCTTTTTCATGTTCCACCTCAGATACGGTTTGCGATCTGCCAGCCTTCAAGGATGGCATTGCCGATATTCCGTTTATCGTTGCAGCGAAGTGTCATCGTACAGTCACCGATCTTATGGATCTCTTTGACCTTGCCGAGAAGCTCATCATAGATCTTCGGTGTTCCGGTGTAGCCGCGGCAGACCAGGATACTGTCGCACTTTACGGTCTCTTCCTGTTTGGAACGGAGATCTTTCAGTACGATCCCTTCATCCGTGAAGCGGGCAATGTCTTTTCCCGTCTTATATGTGACGCCTTTCTCAGCATTCAGGATCATCAGACGCTGCTGCTGAGGAGAGGAGTTATCGTCTCCGAGCTCCATGATCCCCATCATGCCGCTGCCTCTCCTGGAGGTGACGATCACTTTCTTCCCTGCGCGTGCCAGTGACTGGGCGACTTCCAGGTTCATGAAACATCCGCCGGCAATGACGACTGTTTCACCTAACCAGATGCTCTGCGGATCTTTGCAGTAATCATATACAGTGTGGACGTTCAGAAGGTCCATTCCGCTGATCTTCGCTTTGATGGGAACAGCTCCTGCCGCAACGATGACCGCGTCATATCCACCCTGCAGTACTTTTTCCGCAGTGGCTTCTTCTTCGATGACCGTAATGCCGGGTTTCTGCATCTGCCTGACATAATAATCGATGAGATTGGTGATATCGCCTTTCAGTTCCTTGTCGAAAGCCGCTTCATGCATGGTTCCGCCGAGTTTTCTCTTTTCATAGAGCGTAACTTCATGGCCTCTTTCCGCTGCCAGTCTTGCGGCCTCCATGCCTGCGGGACCGCCGCCGATGATACAGATCTTTTTCTTTGTCTTCGCCGGTTCTGTTTTTCTGAAATTGGAAGTGTTGCAGAGAGGATTGACGGAACATCTCAGACCGATAGCCGCATTGAAGCCTTCGATCGTTCCGACACAGCCCATCGTACAGCGAATGCAGGGAACGATGTCTCCCGCTCTGCCTTCTCTCAGTTTGACAGCCCATGCAGGGTCAGCCAGGGAAGGCCTGCCGAGGCCGATGAAATCTGCTGTTCCTTCTTCCAGTACCTGTTCGGCAAGATCAGGGGTAGTAAAGCCGCCGTCCAGGATGATCGGGATCCTGATGCCTGCTTCCTTCATTGCTTTCGCAATGGGAATATAGTCACCGCGTCTGTCATACTGTGCGTTGATGACACGGACATTGTTGGAATCACCGCCGACCAGATGCAGGGCAGCGATGCCTGTTTTTTCCAGGGCTTTTGCATGAATGATGCCCTCTTCCAGGGAGATGTCCTTCGGATCAAAGGAATCGCCGCAGATCCTGCCGATAATGGGGAATGCTTTCCCGCATTTTTTCTGGCATGCTTCAATGATCTCGACCATGAAACGGATACGGTTCTCCGGTGAACCGCCATACTGATCGGTACGATGGTTGTACTGCGGTGAGCAGAACATGTTGATCAGATGGCCGATCGCACCGTGGATCTCGATCCCGTCAAAGCCTGCCATCTTTGCGCGCCAGGCTGCCTGGGCGAAGTCATCGATGATCTGATCGATCTCTTTGACTGTCAGACCGCGGATCGGGAACGGTCTGATGCCGCCCTGCATTTCATACATTGTTGAAGGACCGAGTGATTCCTTCTTGTCAGCCAGGGAAAGCTGGTGTCCGATATGACAGAGCTGCAGGACAGCTTTGACGCCCTGGTCATGTATTGCCGAGGCAAGACGTGCCATGCCTGTGATCTGACCGTTTTCATAAAGGCACATGACATTGTCTTCACCGCGGGAAAGATCGTTGTCTGTCGCTGTGCATTCTACAATGATCATACCCATCCCGCCTTTTGCCTGGGATGAATAGAATGCCAGCGCATTGTCGGTAATATATCCGTTGGAATCGCAGTTCAGGGAGCCCATCGGTGCCATAACGATCCTGTTGTCGACTTTGATGGATCCCATTCTTGCCGGTTCAAGTAATTTCGGAAATGTATTCATAGCCTGTCTCCTTATCATGTATGCCCGGAGGGTATACGAAAGGACATTCCCGCGGGAAATGCGGGAATGAACCTTCAATTGTTATTTATTTCCAGCCGTAGTCCTTTCCGGGTGCCTTGTAATCAGGACCGAGCATTTCTTCTTTAACAGCTTTGCGGAGTTCTTCAACATCCCAGAGAGGTCCCTTGTCTCCGTTTGTGATCATTTTGCCCAGTGCAGGCTGCGTGTAAGCCTGGAACCTGCCGGAAGACTTGATGGAGAAGACGGAACCGTTGATGTAATCGTCAAGACAGAGTACCGCACAGAACGGTGCCAGGTTGACCGGGTCGCCATGGTCCGCTTCAACGACTGCCAGAATCTTGGGATCAGGTGCGTGTCCGGCTGCCGTGATCTGTCTGATCAGCGCGTTGTATTCAACAGCGTGCGCAGGTGATTCACCCTGCGGGCAGACACAGTTGACTGTAATGCCGAATTTATCGAGTTCTTTTGCGGCAGCCCATGTCAGACCGACCATAGCTGCTGTGGAAGCACTGTAGCCGTCATTATTGGCAAGACCGAGCCATGCGTCACTGGAGACATTGATGATGCGGCCGTATCCCTGTTCCTTCATGTAAGGAAGGGCATAGTGCATCAGAGCGACCGCTCCGTGGTTTCTGCTGTCCATGAACAGACGGAAATTCTTTTCATCCATCGTTGCGATATCGCCTGTGCCCATACCGGCAGCGTTGTTTACGATGATGTCGATCCGTCCCCATGTATCAACTGCTGTTTTAACCATCTTTTCGGCTGTTTCCCAGTTGGAGCAGTCACCGAAGAACGGGATCGCTTCGCCGCCTTCCGCAATGATCGTATCCGCAGCTACCTGGGCGTCGCCCTTTAATCTGCAGAATTCATTCCAGTCTTCTTCCGGCATATCTTCTTTATGATACTGCTGTGCACTGTAGCCGTTCGGTTTACGGTTGTTGGTGATGACTTTCGCGCCGAGTCTTGCAAGTCCGATTGCAATGCCTTTGCCGATACCCTGACCGGATCCGGTCACGATCGCGACTTTTCCTTCTAAACATTTTTCCATGATAATATTTACTCCTTTTATCCTTATATATAATGTAACCGTTTACAGTTCAGCGCGCTTTAACATATCTGTCATTATTAGCACGATCGTGTCAAAAATGATCATCATAAAAAGACAGCCGTACTATAATGAAGGTACAGTATGAAACAGCATACGGTTGCAGAATTATGCGATATCTTTTATGAGACGCACCGGATCCCGGCGGGTATTTTCAGTGCGGACAATGTTCTGATCAGACTGTTTTCGGACTTTGGGGAGAACCGGCTCCAGATGTACCTGAACGATAGTGCTGTGATCCTGGATCATGCGGAGGATCAGGCTGTATTAATGTATGATGCCGGTGCATCGTGCTGGTGCTGTATTCCGGAAGAGGGGATCAGGATCCTGCTTGGACCGGTGCAGACAGGCAGAAACCCGTCTTTCCGTTATGAAGGGATCCGGGAATATGCGCCTGAACGGTTCAGGGACATTTCCTTATGTCTGATCCGTCTGCTGCAGGGCAGAGATGCTGTTCTGAAAGATGAAACAGGATCCTTTGTTGAGAGAAGACAGGCAGAACATATGTTTGATGCTGGTGAAGAAACGATCAGCCTGAACAGTTATGATGAGATCTTTGAATGTGTCAGGACAGGGGACCCGGGTGAACTGGAATCGCTGCTTGAGACCGGAAGCTACAAGGACTATCTGGACCAGGTCATCAAAGACTGGGATGAAGCATACACTGTTTATCATTTCCAGCTTGCCAAAACATATCATGCGGCTCTGGGTGCAGGTGTTCCGATCACGGAACTTGCCCAGCTGGTGGAACTGTATCTGAGGGACCTGAAGCAGGATTCCTCCCTGGCGGCTGTAAAATCCGGTATGCGGAGAATGCTGTATGACTTTACCAGATATGTTAACCAGTACAGTGACAGCAGATATTCACCTATGGTGAACATGGCACTGATGTATATCAAAGAACATATCTATGAAACGATCGAAGTAAAAGACATCGCTGCCGTCTGTTCAGCCGGTGTATCAACTCTCCAGCACCGGTTCAGACAGGAAACAGGGTTGTCCCTGACAGAAAGCATACGGAAACGGAAAGCAGAGAAAGCCTGTTACTATCTGCGCTATACCGCTATTCCATGCGGTGATATCGCCTACCGGATGGGTTACTGTTCACAAAGCTATTTCATCCGCCAGTTCAAACTGGCAATGGGCATAACGCCTGCTGAATACCGCAGCCGGGAAGGAAGACTGATATAAGAACTGACATGGATGAATACCTGTCTGTCAATGCCGTTCAGAGACTGTATAATATCGATATACGAATCAGAGGTCCAGCTTATGAAGAAAAAAACAATTCTCATCGGTGCATTGACCGGCGCCCTGTTGTCCGGCTGTAAAAGTGAATACATTGTCGGAAAAGACATCAGGATCGATGATCTGACAGAGTTTTACTATACCTATTCCAACATTAACTACAACGCTTTCTACCAGCGCTACCGCTTCTTTGTGGAAGAAGGGAAACATATGTTCTTCCATGAAACAAGGGAACGGAAAAATGACTACGGACCGGCAACGGAAAAAGATACAACATTGACCGGGACATTTGAATTGACGGATGAGGAATGGAATACCTTCTTCGATTTTTTGAAAGACGGGACTGTAAAGAAGCGGACAGAGGATACCGGAAGCGGGGATTCCGGGCCCTGGATGTACCTGTACTGGAAGAATGACAAGTCAGAGATACAGGAGTTTGAATTCGCTTCCTATGGATTACAGCAGTCATTCAAATCATTCTGCGAGGATCTGGCTCAGCGTGACTATGTTCCTTCTGTGGATATCGATGCGGAAGGCTGGTATGTTTATCCCGCCGTCACTGCTTCAGAAGAATGGAACAGTTACTCTGAAGAAGAAAAACTCAGAGCCTGCCGGATCAAGCAGGATGTTCTGGACACACTGTCAGACGACGCCCTGGTCAGAGCTGTCGCGGAATACCCGATGCTGGAGGAACTGTATGAATACGATGACCCGGAATATGTCATGGAATTCTTCCCGGATGACTGCAGCGCATATTATGAGATCCTGAAACGTAACGATCCTGCACATATCCTGCTGGAGGGGATCAAAAAACTGCCTTCTTATGGTGAACGGGACAGATTCATCCGGGATTCCCTCGGTCTGATCATCCTGTTTGATGAAAGACTGGACCGCGGATTTACCAGGGAGGAACTGACCGGTATTGCCGATATGACATCTTCCGCTATGATCGCTGATGAGGAAGAAGCTTCTGATCTTGAATATGACTTTATCCGTGAAGTTACCTTCAAAGACAAAACAAAAGCCGCTGCAGTATGGTTCGCAGACGGCAGACCTTAATACTCAATAATACAGATCTTCAAAGAGAGTCCGGACACCCGGACTCTCTTCATGTCTTATGATACTTTTCTGATCAGTCTGATCTTTTCCAGAAGCTGCAGATAACGCAGGACTTCCTCCCTGACATCCTGACGGTATTCCAGGGAGACTTCCTTGACGATCTCTCCTGTTGTCCTTCTGCCATCGATATAGTTCTGGACTATGTTGTCAAAACCGTGTCCCATATCTTTCTTTTCGGCTTCGTACGCATCCAGAGCTTCACCATAGCCAAGGGCATAGTAATCGCTGAGCCTGTGATACGGACCTGTAACTGTGCGCTGCCATACATCTTTCAGTTCACTGTCTGCGTGATAACTGTCCGAAACACCGTACTGTTCTTTCCAGGACGCGAACATCTTCCGGATGTGATCCAGTTCTGCAGACACGTCATATCCCGGCACCAGTTTTCCTGCAGAGCATGCTGTATCCAGATAATACTGTTCATATTTGCATAAGAGGGAGCCGAACATATCCCTGCCGATCTCTTTTCTGAGATATTCTCCTGCAAGTGCTGTCTTGGCTTCGACGATACTGTTATCCAGTTCTTCAAACAGGTAGGGAATATCCGCTTCCGTCAGATTTGCCAGAGCGTAAGCGAAGTTGACCGCTGTCAGGCATGAGAATTTCAGGACCTGGGGATCAATGACATCCAGTGTATCGGTTGCTGTATGGTAATTCAGGTCAGGCCACTGTCCCAGCATACAGCAGGGAACTCCGATCGTCGGATCGCAGTAAACGACATGGTCAGAACCCCCGGTATATGGTGAAGTGCAGTGATTCGTCAGGGATATACTGCCGCCGGTGAGAGAGTATGCTTCTTTGCCTGCTTCAGCCATGCTGTAAACAGACAGCTCATTGATCAGGGAAGGGGTAGACAGAGGTGTTCTTGTCAGTGTGATCGGTCCATAGCGTCTGGTCTGCTTTCCGCCGACCATGTCAAGGTTCATCGCACCGATCATATGTTCGTAATCATTATGGTCTGACAGGTATGCAAATGTTCCCGTGAATTCCGGGATCAGTACGCACTTGATCGTATGCTGAGGCGGAGCGATCCTGCCTTCACGGACAAGCGTATTGATCACGTTCATCGCTTCCAGTGATGCAGATACGCCTGATGCGTTATCGTTGCAGGAGCTTCTCGGATGACACAGATGTGCGCACAGGATCACCGTCTTCTCATCTTTACCCGGAATCGTGATCTCAACGTCCTCAATATGACCGTTATAAAGTGATGAATCGATAAATGGCTTTACCTTCAGATAAGCTTTTTCCTCATTCCACTTCTTCCTGCACATCTCAGCCAGGATATCCCCGTCTTTCGGTGAAAGCACAAATCCTCTCTTATCAGGTTCATCTTCAAGATGTGAATGCCAGAAAGATGTATAGGTCAGTGATCCATACAGATCGGATCTCTTCCTGTTCGGTGTTTCCATGATGAAATCCGTCACCAGGCCCAGTGCGCCTCTTTTAAATACCCAGTCAAATGAATTGATATGCTGGCGGACAAAGACCCATTTTCCTTCCAGATCCAGATCACCGTATTCTGCTTCCTGACTTCCTTTATCCAGCAGGACAAGATCCACCGGATCATTCCGTCTGTCGATCGGATAACTCTTCTGGATCACGGAAATATTCTCAGCCGAGAAATCACACAGACGCCATTCCGGATCAACAAGATCCAGCGTCGCTTCTTTGATCGTCCATTCCCTGAACATCCTGCCCTGCAGATACCATACGTCCGGATCTGCGTCATAGCTGAGTATTTCAGACTGCACGCCATACTTGTCACAAATGGACTTTACATGTTCCGCAGCCTCACGGAACATTGTTGATGCCTGGATCCTGTGGTAATTCGATACCTCTTTCACGACATTCAGCAGTCTTTTTTCCGACACTGCCTCTTTGAAGATCTTACTGTCATGCATAATGATTCTCCTTCGTAATACGTTAGTCATATTTTATCAGTGCAGCAGATAAGATACATTCACAGCGCATATGTTTTTCAGAAAATTATGGGCTGTCTGAAAAATACTGCAAAAAAAAGGAGAATGTTTCATTCCCCTGAATACAGTGGAGCTGACGAGACTCGAACTCGCTACCTCATCGCTGCCAGCGATGCGCTCTCCCAGGTGAGCTACAACCCCGTGGTAATAGTATTCTAGCATAGTAATCTGCCCGATAACACTTGATAAACAGATTTTCAGTAATTTATGAAACATAAATGAAATTGTAGACAAGAATGAAAAAAAATAGTTATAATGAAAATAAGCAAGTACCCTGTTTTACAGGGAAGCGCTGATTTTGTATGTTTGCGCCTGTTTCATTCTTCCGCTGATCAGAAACCGGCCGACATAAGGAGGGAGACTGCAAAGTCTCTTTTCTATTTTTGACGTCATCATTCTTCTGATTTATCATAAGTCCTGTAAAGACTTCACCTGCCTGTTAAAGTCATTCTGAAGTTTGTGCTGTAAACGGCATTTAAAAAGTTGAGTGTATTATGAGCGAAAACGATCATCTTCCCGCAGAAGTACTTCTATATGAATCCGAATTTGTTGACGGGGAATCTGTCATGGTATATGAGCATAATGAAGGATGGCATTCTGCCGCATATACCGAAGAAGGCAGACATTTTGATCTTGTTTTCAACTATACCAAACGGTTTAATCTGATCTTCGAACATCTGAAGGAGAACGCCCATATCCTGATGATCGGCGGCGGTGCCTACTCGTATCCGAAATATCTGATCTCACATTATCCGGACGCAAGTATTTCCGTGGTTGAGATCGACCCGACTGCTGTGGATTCCGCTATGAGCTTCTTCTATCTGGATGAACTGATGGAACAGTATCATCCGGACGAGGATCATCGTCTTGAATTCATTACGGATGACGGACGGCATTACATGGAACACAACACACACAAATATGACGCTGTGATATTTGATGCCTATGACGGTTTTTATCCGGTCTTTGAACTGCTGACACTGGAAGCCATGAAGCTCATGCATGCCGGCATAAAAGAAAACGGTATCTTTGCGGCAAATCTTCCCGGCTTTGTGGATCTGCAGAAATCAGACTTCCTGCTGAATGTTCTTTATACAGCAAAACAGGTATTCCGGTATGTTCTGCTTGTTCCTGCTCCGACAGAGGGCAATGATGTGACCTGCAATTATGTCATGTTCGCTTCCGACTGCTATGACCATATCACGGACATGATCGATTACGACACAGCATTTTCGCATGTGTTATATGATATTGATACCGAGGATCTCTGGAATGATTACATCTATTGATAAAGGAAGGGCAGAGTTATGAAACGGCTGACTTTCTTTCTCCTTCCCGCAGTGATGGTCATCATTCTGCTGTTCACATTGACGTATCATAAGGAAACGCTGATCCTGCAGCAGGACTCGGATGACAGTACGCACAGTATCAGGATCTTCATGACCGGAGACCCGGAATTCCTGTTCGGCAGCTCATACTGCAGGGCCGTATTGTATACCGGTCAGTCCAGAACAGCTGAAACAGACATCGTTCTGCTCAATGACGGCAAAACAGCAGATGAACAGAACTTCCGGATCACCTGGATGCAGGATCATGTACTGATCACTGCGTCAGCCGAAGAAATGGAAGATACACAATATACCCTAAATTATTAACAACAGGAGTATCTTATGAAAAAACTGATTGTTTCTGCAGCTGTGTCACTGATCCTGACATTGACCGGACTGTTTGTTAACTGCATGTATTATCAGAACAACAAAAGCCTGCTGCTGGCTTACCGTATGTACGGCGGAGAGATCACGGTGGAAAAAGGCTTCGGCCTGTCCGTCACCCATATTTATGCCATGACTCCGGACGGCAGGGATTCTTTGTCCTGCAGGTTTGATCCGATCGGCTTTATTCTGACATTCCTGCTTCTGACACTGATCATATGGCTTGTCTGGACGATCATCGCAATAATCAGAAGACCGCGGTCTGCTGCATAACAGAAAAAAGGAACTGAGATTCCCAGCCCGGATGATTCCGGGTTTTTCAGTTCCTTTATTTGTTTTCGTTTTCCGGAAGGTAGAAGATCTGTTCTCCTTCTCTTGAAAGCATATAGTTGCCTCTGGCATAGCTCTGTACATAATCGGGATCTGTCAACTTTTCACGTTCCTGGAGAAGGTATGCACTTTCATCCTGAACTTCCTGATATTTCTGCTGAACTTCAGCAAGCTGTTTTTTCAGTTCCACAGTCGTATAGATCTCTTTGGCAACTTCAACAAGCAGAAAGACCGATGCCGCAATGATCAGATAACAGATCAGGCGAAGAAACGGCGTCATCTTTCTTTTCTGCTTTTTCTTCTTTTTTACAGTCTTTTTCTGTTCAGACATTTCATTCCTCTTTTCATAATTCTATATACCATTTTTTATGACTGTCTTCAACATCGTATCGCTGCCGGTTCTTTAATCTTTAGAAATGAAAGTTCCTTTATATCAGTTCTTTTACTGCTGTGTGTCTGCTGCAGGAGGTTCCTCCCTGAGCCGTGATTCCTCAACGACTTCATAGAGATCCGCCGCATCCTTTTTCCGCTTCACATCCTCGGTGGAAAGGACCCTGATCTTCAGCATTCTGTTTCCGAATGTGATCGCAACGATATCCCCGGCTTTGACATCCGTAGACGGTTTTGCGACACGGCCGTTGACTTCAACACGGTCATTCAGCGCAAGTTCTTTGGAAACAGTACGCCGTTTCAGGATTCTGGATACTTTCAGGTATTTATCGATCCGCATTGCGAAGAGCCTCCTTTGCTTTTGTGATCATCAGGGAGCACATCTCAAGACTGTCCTTTCCGATCGGTACTGTCGCGATGATGCTCTGATTTTTATAACTCAGTGAAATATCTTTTGAGAGATCGGAGAAGATCTCAAACAGCTTCACACCGTCGATCTTCTGGGAGAAGGGAACAGAGAATGTGATCTCCGCATTTCCGCGTATTTCTCTGTACGTCGATACATCCGGACTGCTGACAAGGATATCCAACTTTCTCTTTTCAAACAGCGTCTTCACTTCCTCCGGAAGCCTGCCGTACTGATCGATCACCTGATCCTTCAGATCATCCAGGTCATTCAGATGATAGATACTGTCGATATTCTGGTACATGCCGAGCTTGTCATAATCATCCGGAGCGAATTTCTTCGGAATATAACTGCTGCGGGAAACGTTCGTATGTACGATCTGCTGTTCCGGTTCCTTGACGATCCCTTTTTTCCGTTCGATCGCGCTGTTCAGCATTTCAATATACATATCGATGCCGACTGTATCGATGAATCCGGACTGTTCCGGTCCGAGCAGGTCTCCTGCTCCGCGGATCGTCAGGTCTCTCATGGCAATACGGTATCCGCTTCCGAGCTTCGCAAATTCCTTGACTGCCTGCAGTCTCTTTCCGGCAACTTCACTGAGCTGTCTGCGGGGAGGGACGAGCAGGTAGGCATATGCGACACGGTCACTTCTTCCGACACGGCCTTTGATCTGATAGATCTGTGCCAGTCCGAAATTATGCGCGTTATCGATCAGGATCGTATTGGCATTGGGAATATCAATGCCGTTTTCTATGATCGTCGTACATACCAGGACATTCAGTTCATGATGAATAAACTGCATCATGACATCTTCGATCGACTCTCTGTCCATCTTTCCATGGATAATGCCGATCCTTGCGTCAGGGATGGACGTCTGCAGCGATCTTGCAACATTGTAGATCTCCGCAATACTGTTATACAGATAGAACACCTGACCGTTTCTGGCCAGTTCTTTTTCGATCGCATCGATCACGAGGCCTTTGTTTTTCTCCACCACGTATGTCTGTACGTTATACCGGTTGCCTGGCGGAGTCTCCAGCTGGGAAAGCTGACGGATGCCGATCAATGACATCTGCAGCGTTCTGGGGATCGGAGTCGCGCTCAGGGTAAGGACATCGATGTCGTTCTTCAGTTCCTTGATCCGTTCCTTGTGTTCTACACCGAACCTCTGTTCTTCATCAACGACCAGCAGTCCGAGATCCTTGAACACAACATCCCTGCTGAGGATCCTGTGTGTTCCGATCAGGATATCAACTGTCCCGTCCTGCAGTTCTTTTAAAGTTTCTTTTACCTTTGATGGAACAACAAACCTGTCCAGTACTCTGATCGTAAAGGGGAATCCCTCAAAGCGATGGGAAAATGTTCTGAAGTGCTGTTCCGCCAGGATGGTCGTCGGGCACAGAACAGCTACCTGTTTGTTTTCCGCTGCAGCCTTGAACGCTGCCCTGACAGCGATCTCCGTCTTTCCGAAACCGACATCTCCGCAGACAAGACGGTCCATCGGCTTGTCGCTTTCCATATCCCGCTTGACGTCCTCTACGGCTTTCTGCTGGTCGGGGGTCAGTTCGTATTCAAACGCGTCCTCAAATTCTTTCTGGATCGGACTGTCCGGCTGGAATGCATATCCGATATGTTCTTCACGGACCGCATACAGCTTGACGAGACGCTCGGCTATATCATTAACATTTTCTTCCAGACGTTTCTTCGTTTTGTCCCATTCCGTACTTCCGAGTTTATTCAGCTTCGGTACAACACCTTCCCTGGAAACAAACTTTCGTACCAGACGGAACTGTTCCAGTGGAACGAGCAGTTCGGCATTCCCGCGGTAAACGATCCGCAGGAAATCACGCATAACGCCTCTGACTTCCCTGGTCTCGATACCGATATACTGACCTACACCGTGCTGGGCATGAACGACAAAGTCTCCTGCTTCCAGCTCATCATATCCGTGAATGACTTCCGCACTGCTGAACTTCTTCTCATACCTGCCGGTATGTCTGTGTATTTCAAACAATTCCGCAGAAGTAACAACGGTCAGTCCGGATACGGCATATGTGAAGCCTTCCGGCAGAGGAGATACCGCGATCTGGAAACCTTCCATGATCGGTTCATCATCTATGATCAGGCGATAGGGGATCTTTTCATTGACACAGGCTTCCGCGACCCTGCCTGTTTCTTTTTCATCCAGGCAGAACAATACTTTTGGATATGCCCGTAGGATCTGCAGCTTGATCTCCAGTGAATCATTCGGAAGATGCAGTTCATTGATGTTTGCAATATTGTCCGCAAACGGATTTTCCCTGACGGAAGGGCATCCTTTCGCGGCACGTGAAAGCTCATGCCATACAGAATATTTCCCGGGTAATTTTTTCTCCTGTACCTGTTCCTGGATATAGGAAATACTGTCCTCGATCAGACGTTTTGTCTTCTCGTTGATCTCATCCGGATCTGACCAGATCACGACCGGATGATCCATATAATCCCAGATACCGGAGGGACTGCTCAAAAATGCCGTATAGGGATACAGCCTTGTTTCTCGTACACCTGATTCGATCAGGTTCATATCTGATTCGACATTGCTTGACAGGATCGGGTCATTTTTCTCCTCCAGAAGGTTTCTGCAGGCTGTGAGGATCTCCTCAGTATCCTTCTCAGAGAACAGCACTTCATTTGCCGGTACGATATGCACCTCATCCGTACTGCGGATCGTTTTCTGTGTCAGAACATCGAAGAAACGGATCGATTCGATCACATCATCGAAAAATTCCACACGGACCGGCTGTTCATAGTTGATCGAATAAATATCAACGATGCCGCCTCTTGCCGCAAAGCTCAGCGGCTGATCGATATGTGATGTCCGGTAATAGCCTCCTGCCTGGAGACGGTGCAGCAGATCATCCATATCCATCGTTTCATCTGTTTTCAGATCGATACAGCTGTTTCTGAAATGTTCCGGTGATGGAAGGTGACGCAGCAGTCCGGAAGGGCATGAGATCACGACCTGTGCCGGTTTCCTCAGGAGTGATGCCAGTGTTTCTACCTTGTTGGCAGTCATCTCGGGAGAAGCAGCGATCGCTTCCACACGCAGTGATTCGTCCGCGCCGAAAAGAGCGCACTCATCTTCTGATAAAAGAGACGACACTCTTTCATAAAGACGCTGCGCACTGTACAGGTTATTTTTGACTACAAGAATCGGCCTCGGATCTTTTCTGTAGGAAGCACTGATGACCAATGCTTCTTCGATCAGGGAAGACAGGGGAAGTTCACCTCTGTTCCCGTCCAGTATTCTGACAGCCTCATTCTGATCAAATTCAGATAATAATCTGTTTAATAAGTTCACTCTTCCTCTTTTTTCTTTTCTTTTCTGTTATATCTGTTCATAACAGTTTCCATAGGCAGATATGCCCATGCATATGCAGCTTCCGCAGCAGCTTCAAGTGTTTCTTTGAACAGCTGCTGGTCTGCTTTGGCTACCGGTGAAAGAACATAGTCAGGAACGTTTCCGCTTCTGTCATGTCCCACGCCGATCCTGATCCTGGATATCTGCTCCGTATGCATCGTCTGCTGAATGGATTTCATTCCTTTCTGTCCGCCCGAGCTTCCGTTTTTACGGATCCTCAGAGACCCGACAGGAAGATCCATATCATCATGCAGGATCAGAACATCCTCCGGTTCGATGTGATAGAAATTCACTGCCTGTATGACCGCGCTTCCCGACATATTCATATATGTCAGCGGCTTCATCAGAAGGACAGGCTGTCCTTCGATCCTGACAAGAGCAGTCAGCGCGTTCCATTTTTCTGTCTGAATACTGACACCGCATTTGTCTGCCAGCAGATCCATAGCCATAAATCCGCTGTTATGACGTGTATTCGCATATTCTTTCCCGGGATTTCCCAATCCGGCGATCAGTTTCATTTGCTGTCCTCTTTTTCCGTTTCTGTTTCCTCATCAGCCGGTTCTTCATCATAATCTTCTTCTGCATCGGCTTCGGCTTCTTCGTCTGCCTCAGCTTCTTCAGGAAGTTCAATACCCAGCTCTTTCAGCCATCTTTTGCCAAGACCGCTTGTTGTAAAGCTCTTAATATAAGGCAGCTGCTGTTCATACAGTTCCATATCGTTCTGCTGAAGAGCAATGCCGGCAAGGAATGCTGAAGCGATATTTTTGTAAACACCGATCAGCTGCTTGTTATATTTGTATTCGCCGTATTCACCTTCATCCAGCTTGATATACATTTCTCTGCCAAGATCTTCTTCATTCTGATAATACTTGCGCGCAGCCATACCCAGAGCATAAACCAGATAGTTTTTTAATGTTTCCTTATACGGTTCAAGCTTTTCATAATATTTTGCCATCAGTTCAGGTTCTTCAGCATAGAACAGACGGTTCGGGATCGCAAGAAGCAGATAGAAGAACGAATCTTCATAGTTCATGATCGTATTGTTTTTTCCGTCACTGATCAGCGGATCGATATCCAGCTTTTCAAGATTTTCCAGGAACATATCATTTTCATTATGATAGATCGATGCCCAGACTTTGATGACCTGGTATTTTGCTGTAAATGCCGGGTCTGTTTCCTCAGCGATCATTTCATCCAGCTCCTGGAAGATCAGATCTTTATCCGGCATATCCTGCAGGACCGCATTCAGCTTTTTGCTTTTGACTGTTTTTTTGCCCATACCGATATTGCTGTAGATCATATAAAAGATCATAAAGATGATCATGATAGTAGTCAGTCTCATATATAGTTCCTCCCTATGCTAAACAAGTATACCACAGGCGTGCGGTTTCAATTAATTACCTGTTTGAAAAGCCTGTTTTCCATTTCATTTATTCATTCTTTCTTTCCATTTCATAAACAGAATCTGATCAGACCGGCCTCATAAATATTGTTCTGATAAATATATACAGAATGATAAGTGTTATGAATGAACCTGAAATGGCAGAAATATGCATAATTTCGTATAAATACTGAATTTCTTTTTTAAATATCTCGTTGACTTTTATATGTGCCTTCTGTATTATATATTAGCATTTGTTCTTATGTAAAAAACGGAGGTGGCATGAATGAAAAGAACATACCAGCCGAGCAAGAGAAAAACTAAGTCCACTCACGGTTTCAGAGCCAGAATGGCAACCGTCGGCGGCCGTAAAGTTTTAGCTAGACGCAGAGCCAAGGGCAGAAAGGTATTATCTGCTTAAAGAGAACCGCCGATCGGTGGTTTTTTTTGACCGGTATTGATGATAACTGATATGAAAAAGAAAAACAGAGTCAGAAAATCACAGGAGTTCCAGAAGCTGATCCACAGTGCTTCGAAAAAAGCCAATGCCAGCTTTGTTCTTTATTATGCTCCGAAATCCGAAGAAGAAGCCCGTATCGGTGTTTCATTATCACGCAAGATGGGAAAAGCGGTGGAAAGAAATCTCTACAAACGGCAGATCCGCATGATGTGCCATGAAATCATAGATTTTGAAACATATCCCTATGACTGCATCGTGATCGCCAGATTCGGATATAAAGAGCGCAGTTATGCGATTAATAAAAATAACTTGGAAAAACTGATGTTAAACGCTATAATACAGTAGCGTTTTTATATATAAAGGAGATTCTATGAAGCTCAAGAACTCAACGAAAAGATTACTGATGCTGAGTATGCTGCTGATATTCACCATCAGTGCAAGCGGATGCCGTATTCCGATGGACGAAAACGGACAGATCCTGCAGATCACTACAGATACTACATTCAAAGAAATTATGAGCACAGAGAGCTGGTTCAGCGCGATCTTCGTATGGCCTCTCTCACAGCTGCTTAATATCGTAGCTCCGAAGATCGGCGTAGGAATGGGTATTGCACTGGTTACGGTCCTTGTTAACCTGGTACTGCTTGCAGTTACATTAAGATCAACGATCCAGATGCAGCAGATGCAGCTGATCCAGCCTCAGCTGGAACGTATTCAGAGGAAATACGAGGGCAGAGACGATGACGCTTCCAAGATGCGTCAGGCAAACGAAATGAATGCATTGTATAAGAAATACAATGTTAATCCGCTCTCATCCATTCTGATCACATTCATCCAGTTCCCGATCATCATCGCTATGTATCAGGCTGTACAGCGTTCCGCAGCAGTCAAGACAGGTACATTCCTTGGTCTGTCACTTGCACAGACACCGATGCAGGGCGTCAAAGAAGGACAGTATCTCTACATTGTTATCTGGCTGGTAATGGGTATCATCCAGTTCGTCTCAATGATGCTTCCGATGAAGTTGGCTGAAAGAAAAGCAATCGCTGAAGCAGAAAAGCATCACCGCCGTCCGGAAAAACCGAAAAACAACAATATGATGATGAACATCTATATGATGGGCATGATCATGGTATTCGGTCTGATGTGGCCGACAGCTATGACTGTATACTGGGCTATCAACTCTTTAGTCAACATTGTTAAGACTCTGCTTGTTCAGAACATTATCGATAAGCAGAAGCAGGAAGGTGCTGTAAAATGAATAACTACACAGCAAAGACATTAGATGAATTACTTGCAGCTGCAGCAGAGGAAAAAGGTGTTGCTGTTGAAGACCTGACATACTTCATTACTGAAGAAAAGAAAGGTCTCCTTGGAATCGGATCTTCCGTATCCGCTGACGTATACTGTTCTGATGATGTAAAGGAATTCCTCTTTGACTATATCGGCAATTTCTTTACCGGAATCGACCAGGATATTGAAGTAGGCATTGAAGAAAAAGACAACGGCTATATCGTCAGACTGAACGCAGAAAACAATGCTGTACTGATTGGTAAAATGGGAAAAACGCTGGCAGCGCTGAATACAGTTGTCAGAGGCGCAGTCAACAACGAATTTAGAAAACGTATCGATATTCTTGTTGATGTCAATGATTATAAAGAAGACAGATATTCAAAACTGCGTTCCATGGCCAGAAAAACAGCAAAACAGGTCCAGCGCACTCATGTAGATGCTGATCTGGATCCGATGCCCAATGACGAAAGAAAAGTCATTCATAAGTATCTCAGCAACTGGCACAATATCAAAACAGAGAGCGAAGGAGAAGGTTCCGAACGTCATCTCTGCATCAGATATGTTCCGGATGAAGAACAGGCTGAAGAAGAATAAACTGAACAGATCGTGAATATGATATTCATAAACTGATCCCAAAGTCAAGGACTGAAGTTTGACAATTTAAAGAAATGAAAAATGAGAGAGGATTGAGCCTGGGGTGGGCGAAATCCTCTCTCATTTTTTGCCTCTGTAACCACAAGAAAAGTACGACGAAAACAACTGTACGATATCAGTCTGATTTTTTTCAGCCGTGAATTGCAGGGTGGGAATGAGTGAGAAAGGGTAAGATCAGAACAGCCCCTTCATATCATAGATATAGTCAAGCTCGGGATACTTCTGCCAGTTCTGCGGTATGTACAGCTCGTGCTTTGTTTCTTCAGAGAGAGAAGTGATGAACTGTGCGGCTTTATTTGCTTTCTCCAGTATGGACCTCAGGAATGCAATCTGGTTCTCTGCTCTGACTTTTGATCCTTCCCATTCCCGGATCATTTTCTTTATGATTCGCTGATCACGGATGACAATCTGAATCGGTGCTTTGTGCAGCCTGTTCCGCTCTTCTTTTTTTCTTGCATATGCCTCACGGGCCTTTGCGTTCTTCTCTTCTGCTCTGCGCTGACGCTCTGCCACTAGATCATCTACACTGATCAGTTCTGTACTGCTCACGCCGAAGTAATTGTCCAGAGGATATATTCCGGTTGTCTTGTATCGGTAGAATTCTGACGGTGTCAGTCCCGCAAGATTATACTGATAGAATTCATTGTTGTATCTGTCGATATACCCGCTGATGATGCGCCCTGCTGTTTCATAGTCCGGAGCCAATGCGATCAGATCCATGATATGTGTCTTCATCCTCCCGAAGAATGATTCCATCGGCGCATTGTCCTGAGAGTTTCCTCTTCCTGATACCGACTGAATAAACTCATTGTCATTCAGAAGCTGCCTGAATGTAGTTGACATATACTGGCTTCCCTGATCACTATGGACCCACACATCTGTATTCTTTTTCAGTTCTTTTCCGTGGCTCTCCATCATTCTGTCAAAGGCTGCCTGTACAAGGCCTGTATCCATTTTCTCAGATACTGCATATCCCAGGATCTCCTTGGTATAGGCATCCTTAAAAGCACAGAGGTAGAATACTGCTCTGTGCAGGCCGAAATAAAGATATGTGATATCTGACAGCACTACTCTGCGCGGCCCGATATAGAAATTCTGATTTACTTTGTTTTCAGGTGAAGCACATACGTGGTCATGAGTTGCCTGGTGATTGTATGGATCTTTCTTCGGACAGTTTGCCTTCAGATTCATCCGGATCATCAGTTTTTTACACCGCTTTACGCTGACATGGAGATCATGATCTCTCCACAGATCTGTATGAAACGTTCGTTTTCCCGGCACATATCCGCGCTTCTTTATGATTTCCTTCATGCAGTCCATAATGCGACTGTCTTCTTCCGCAATCGCAGCTGCTTTACCGGATCTGTCTTCTTTCCTGCTTCTCCATGCATGATATCCGGATTTGGAACACCCGAACATCTTCAGGCACTGTGCCTGGTTGTATCCGTTCTCTTTCTCGCATTCCTTCCGGTAAAACAGATCCATCAGCTCAAATTTGTCTACTTGTGCTTCTTTCGGTTCAAGGATGATCTGCTCGCCGCATATTCTGAAAGAAACTTTTTTTTAGCTTCCTGCAGGGTTTCCAGATAATGCGTCCTTGCACGAAGATATGCCAGTTCTTCTTCCGGACTCATTTCTCCCATCATCTCACGCGGTACGCTTCCGTCATATGTACTCGGATCGATCCGGTTCAGTTTTCCTTCCTTGTGCATCTGCACCGCTCTTTTCCCGGCTGAGTTTGCACGGTCTCTTCCGACAATATCCAGATCAAATCCAAGCGCTTCATATGCCTGTTCATATGTCATTCCACTTTCGATCTTCCGGTAAAGTGCGACGTAAAAGTCCTTGGAGTAATAGATCCTTCCGCTCTTTACATCAGATACGAACTCATTTTCCAGCTGTTTTTCCAGTTCCGGATCCTTTACAAATTCCACTCCTCCGACATCTACCATTTCGATCAGTCTTTCTTTCTCTTCCATGCATGTTTTCCTCTTCATTTGCCTTATCGTATCAGACTCCGAGTGTTTTGGCTCGCTCTCTGGCTTTCTTTTGAGCGTTTGCCTTCATCGCGTTGTATTTCTCTGCTTCTTTTTTCATGTATTCTTCAAACTGCTCATCATCCATTTCATTCAGATATTTCTCATACTCCAGCGGCGTCATCCTGTTTCTTGTCCATTGCTTTCTTTCCTTGTTGTAGTATTCCATATATTCATAGACTACCCGGTCCAGTTCTCCGATATTCTGGCACCCGCTGTAATCAACTTCATCCTTGAAGTGACCGAAGAAAGATTCCTGCGGCGCATTGTCCCAGCAGTTTCCTCTCTTGGACATTGACTGTTGGAACCCCATCTCCTTCAGTTTCTTCTGAAACTGATCCGACATATACAGCGATCCCTGATCCGTATGAAACAGTGCTCTGTGACTGTACAGACATATCTTCAGCCAGTCCAGGGTATGATCCGCAAGGGCCTGGTCGTTGTGATCACTCAGTACAAATCCCGCCAGTTTTCCCGTAACCGCATCAATCACAGCAGATCCATAGGCTGTCTGATCATATCCGTATTTCAGATATGTGACATCACTCAGATACACTTCATTCGGCCTGTGCATTCGGAATGTCCGCTTCAGGATATTGTCTTTTCTGTTTCTTTCTATCAGTTCTCTGGCTGCTTTACGATTGACGCTCGGCTGCCGCACAGGGCATATGATTCCGTATTTTCTTTTCAGCCTCCGGATCTTATTGATTCCAAACTGTTTTCCGGTAATGTCCTTCATCTTCATATAGACCTGGCGTGTTCCTTTCGGATATCCCTTGTATTCCATGACCTGCTGTATTACTTTCACATCTTCTTCATCCTGGAGATCCTTCGCTTCTTCTCTGATCCCGTAATCACTGTTTTTCTGGCAGCTGTAATATGTACTCTTTGATATTCCTATCCGCTTCAGAATATATCTCTTTGTATACTTTCCGCCGGGATCTTTACCAATCGGATCAATGATCCGGCACAGCAGTTTTTTCTCTGTCTTTGTCAGAGAAGGAACCAGATCATGCAGTTCTGACAATGATGCCTCGACAGCTTCTTCCATTGCTTTCATGACATTGTTCAGTATCCTCAGATTCTGTTCGCTCAGATCATATACATATTCCCTGTTGTCTTCTTTCCAATATTGAAGCTTATATCTGATGGTATTCCTCTGTGAGATTGTCAGAAATTCCGGTTCGATTTCAAACAGTTTCAGTATCTCATTGATATGCATCATATCTTTGAGACAATGCGCATCACTGTAAAATGCCGGCTTCAGTACAAGCTGCTTCTCTGTAATACGCTGCACATACGGATGAGGTGAATATCTTTTTATCTCTTCAGGGCTGTATGTGCGTTTCTCTGTTTTCTGGGAAACCGTACCGTCAAATCTTCGCTTCAGTGCATAGATCCTCTGGTATCCAACCATCTCCGGATCAATTCCTGCTTCCTTCAGTCCTTCTTCAATTGTCTGGTCTGGATATGACTGATACAGTTCTTTAGTGAATGATTCAAAGAAACTGACGCCTTTTCCATTTCTTCCGGCAACGAACTTCCCGGTACTGATCAGGTATTGATTATCTTCTTCATTACTTCGGAAGTTCCGAGTTTGACCGGGAACTGCATTCTTTCCATTGGAAGGATATCCGTATTTACGCATTATCTCATTTACTCTAGTGATAATATGTGTACCGGCAAACAAGGAAACATCAAAGCCATTAACAGACATATAGTCACGAATATCCTGATTAGATCTGCTGTGGCTGTCCCAGTATTCATACAGCTTTACTCTGAAATCAAAGGTCAGTATAAATCTTCCAGGTACTGCCTGCTTTACATTGGGATTCTGTCGCAGTATTTCGCATTCTGTTTCTGTCAGTCTCCTATGCCCGGACATACTTCACCTCACAAAAAACACCCGCAAAGGGTGTCTCTGAGTTGTCAAACTCAGGTCCTCTTTACGGGTATCAGTTTA
>JAILLA010000042.1 GCA_024693325.1 Solobacterium sp. | reverse complement strand
TAAACTGATCCCTATGTCAAGTACCAAAGTTTGACAATTTAAGTTTTTCATAAGAGACACAGATATTCATCTGAAATATGGTGATGAACGGCTGTGTCTTTTTCATTGTTTCAGTAAAATTCGCACGACAAAAAACAACTGTTCATCTGTGAGTTCTGATCGATTATGTGTTTGCCGTAATCCTGGGATCCTTTTTCAGAAGAGTCCCTTCATATCATATATGTAGTCAAGCTCCGGATATTTCTGCCAGTTCTGAGGTACTGCCAGTTCATCTAATATGTCCTTTGAGAGTGACAGAATGAATTCACCTGCTGTTTTTGTTTTCTCCAATATTGCATTGAGATGATCGATCTGTTTGTTTGCAGTATCTTTTGTCTGTTTCCAGTCTTTGATCTGCTTTCTGAGGATCTTCTGATCTCTGGCGATGATCTGCAGCGGTGTCTTATGAAGTTTGTTCCGCTCCTCGTTTTTACGGGCATACGCTTCCCGTGCCTTTCGGTTCTTCTCGTCCGCAAGCCTTCTTCTTTCCGCAACAAGCTCACTGACAGGCATGAGTTCAGTACTTTTGATTCCGTAGTATTCATCGAGAGGATAAATGCCTGTAGTGACATATGTATAAAACTCATCGGGAGTCAGTCCGGCAAGATTGTACTGGTAGAATTCGGAATTATATCTGCGGAGATATTCGGTGATCATAACCTTAACTGTTTCTGCATCTGTGCACAGTGCCACCAGATCCAGGATCTGTGTCTTCATCTTTCCAAAGAATGATTCCATCGGCGCATTGTCCTGTGAGTTTCCACGTCCGGATACAGACTGGATGAAGCCGTCATCTTCAAGCATCCTGCGGAATGTTGTGCTGAGATACTGACTTCCCTGATCACTGTGGATATAGACTTCGCAGTGCTTCAGCTGTGAGGAGTATTGTTCCATCATTCTGTCATAAGCCGCTTTGACAAGATCAACTGTCATTCTCTTATCAACTGCAGCACCGAGGATCTGCTTTGTATATGCGTCTCTGAAGACACACAGGTATACCGGTGTTCTGTATATTCCGTAGTAGAAATAGGTAATGTCGGTAAGGATCACTTTGCGGGGACCGATGAAGAAGTTCTGATTAACGGCATTTTCCGGAGAAGCACATTCATGATCGTGTGTTGCCATATGCTTATAAGCATCCTTCTTAGGCTGATTCGCCACGAGATGCATCTTACGCATAAGCTTAGCACAGCGCTTGATACTGACATACATCTGGTAGTCTCTCCAAAGATCTGTATGGAATGTTCTCTTGCCAGGCACATAGCCTCGATTCCGGACGATCTGTCTCATCGATTCCATGATCTTCCTGTTTTCGGCTTCCTTGGCAGTTCGTTTGCCGTCCTTGTCTTTCTGCCGTTCTTTCCAGCTGTTATAGCCGGATCTTGAACAGCCGAAGATCCTCAGACACTGCACCTGAGTCATACCGTTTTTCAGTCCCTTCTGTTTCCTGTAATAGAACTCCATCAGAAGAAATCTGTCTATTGTTATCTTTTCACCTTGATCGAAGATACAGGTTTCTCCAGTAATTCTGACAACGTCTTTTTTTTAATCTCGAATATTGTTTCAAGGTAGATATTTCTTGCCTTGAGATAGGCCATCTCTTCTTCCGGCGTCATCTTTCCCATCTTTTCCATCGGTACACTGCCGTCATATGAGGATGGGTCAACTGTATTCAGTGTTCCTTCTTTTGCCATCTGCACAGCTCGTTTACCGCAGGCATTGGCCCTGTCTGTACCGAGGACCTTTGTGCTGAAACCAAGTGCTTCAAAGGCCTGGACATATGTCATTCCTTCCTGAATCTTTTTGTATAAAGCGACATAGAAATCTTTGGAATAAATGATCCTTCCTTTTCTGTAATCGGCTACGAATTCATTTTCAAGCTGATCCCAGATCTCTCTGGGCGGTTCTTCTGTTCCGTCTTTCAGGAATGTACTTTTAAAAGGTCTGTCTTCACACATAACGGTCTATCCTCGCATTTCTTTCAGACAATTGTATTAGACACCAAGTGTCTTTGCACGCTCAATTGCCTTCACCGCTGCTTTTTCCTTCATCTTTTCGTATTTCATTTTCTCATTTTCAAGATATTCAGAGAACTCTTCCTCGCTCAGACTCTGAAGCCATAACTGATAATAGATCGGAGCCATTCTGTTTCTTGTCCACTGCGGTCTGTCGAAATTGTAATATTCCGCATATTTCCATATCCTGTCTTCCAGTTCCACGATATTGCGGCAGTTCCTGTAATCCACTTCATCCTTGAAATGACCGAAGAACGACTCCTGAGGCGCATTGTCCCAGCAGTTTCCGCGCTTGGACATGGATTCAATAAAGCCATGATCCTTCACCAGTTTCCGGAATGTATCTGTCAGATACAGAGAACCCTGATCACTATGAAATAATGCATTCGGACAATGTTCACTTTCTGAGAGATCGACAAAAGAACATTCAGCCAGTTTCAGATCGTTGGTATCGCTGATCCTGAAGGACATCAGTCTGCCTGTTACTGAGTCGATCACAGCAGATCCGTAGGCCATCTTGTTATCGTCATATGGAATATAGGTGACATCAGTCAGGAACACTTCCAGCGGTTTATGAAGTCTGAATTCTCTTTTCAGCCGGTTTGGACAGACATTCCTTTCAAGCAGTTCTCTGGCGGCTTGACGGTTGTTGTTGGCTTTCCTGACCGGACAGGTGATCCCGTATTTCCGTTTAAGCCTTCTGATCTTTTTTATACTGAACTGTTTGCCGGTGATCTTCTTCATCATCATGTAGATCATTCTTGTGCCTTTGGGATATTCATTACAGTTTATTACCTGGCGGATCAGTTCAATATCCTTATCATCCTGTTCATCTTTCATTTCACGGAAGAGACCGTAATCCGGATCCTTCAGGCAGCTGTAGAAGGAAGATCTGGAAATCCCAATTGTTTTAAGAATGTATTTCTTTGTGAACTTCTTTCCCGGATCAGGAGTCATCGCATCGATCCACAGGCATACTTTTTTGCGGTCAGCCGGTTTCAGGGAAGGGATAATATCATGTAATTCCTGCAGCGACTTTTCTGCTTCCTTTTCAAGAGACGCCATGACATTGCGAAGGATCCTCAATGCCTGTTCAGAATCCATACAGAGTCCGGCACCGCGCTTCTCATGATGGATGAGATGATACCTGATCCTTACCTTAAGGCTTAATGGAAGGCCCTTACAATCAAATTCAAACAGTTCAAGAATGTCATTAATATGCATATTACACAGACAGTAAGCATCATCATAGAAAGCTTCCTTCAGTATGAACTGCTTCGCAGTAATCTTCTTCACATAAGGGTGATCTTTGTACTTCTTAATCACCTCGTCCGTATAAGTACTTCTTCCTTCGTCGGTTGGAGTATCATTCTCAAAACGGCGCTGTAAGACATAGATTCTATGGTATCCGACTTTATGAGGATCAACGCCCGCTGCTTTTAAACCTTCTTCGATCGACTGTTCCGGGTACTTATGGAACAGTTCATTTACGAAATCTTCATTGAATGTGATACCGTTTCTCGCTTTTACAAACTTACCGGTACTGAGGAGGTATTCATTGTCTTCTGGATTTATGCGGAATGATTGAACACTTCCGACAGGCAAATCATATTTTGCGTTTTGCGGGCAACCTTTTCGTTTGAATGTATCGCATAGACCACTGATCAAAGACCTTCCAAGTTCTTTCAGATCATACCCATTCTCAGTCAGCATACGTTTCACACCTTGTCTTTTATCAGTCTCCCATGCCTCATAAAGTCTTAAACGGAATTCATATATGAAACGTATCGTATGATCATCCACGTGCCTCACATTCGGATCATTACGAAACTTTTTGATCTGTTCTTCTGTGAAGTGTTTCGCCTGGGATTTCCTCTTCCTGCTCATTGAATACCTCTCAGTTTTCTTCTTCTGTAGAAGGATGGGTAAAACAGATCTTTCTCTTCATCCCAAAGATATCCGGATATTTCATTAAGATATTCCTGATCCATAAGAGGGTCATAACCTTCCAGATCACTTCCGATATACAGCTGATACCATTCATTGTTCACAAGCCTATAGGTGAATACTTCAGGATCGAGACTTCGTACTTCTTCTTTCTCATTCGGTGACAGATAACGGGATACGTCACACAGCACTGATGCCAGTTCTATTGTCAGTGACTGTATCTGTTCTGTCATGACTCCAATTACTCTGCTGTACTCATAGCTGCTCAGTTCCTTAAATTCTTCCATATGCATTCCTCCCAAATGGCCTCTTTTCCGGATAGAAAAAGGCCCTCGTAAGGACCGTCAGAACTGTCATTGTTCTGTACGTCTTACGGGGACCAGTTTA
>JAILLA010000001.1 GCA_024693325.1 Solobacterium sp. | reverse complement strand
TAAAGAAAAAGAATCCAAACAAGAAGTAATTGAAGGCCGTTAACGGCCAGCGATGGTTAAAAATGCAATGGTGGCTTTGACATACGAGAGTGGAAAAGCCAGCGCCTTAAGACGCTGGCTGGCACTCTCAGGCTTATAGCCTTAGAGCAAACCACCCGTTTTACGGGTGGTCATGATTAAACTCTTTTTTCAACTGCAGCTCTGATCCTGAAACGGAACTGTGTCTGGTCATCTTTTATCTGTACACGCAGAAGATAGCCGGTCGTATCGCTGATAAAGATGTAATTGTTTTGCTTTGCATAGTCCATGAGAGGTTTCAGTATCATCAGATTCATCCTGTCCAGTCTGGATAATGTGATGATCTGGCAGATGCAGTAAGTTTTCGGAATGATGATGTAATTACTTGTCGGCATGGGGAGATGATTCTCGATGATCACGTGCCTGTATGCACCGAAGCCTGCCTGGATCGGAATCATTCGCTCTGTACATTCACCGTTCAGGATCTCTTTTGTAATACGTAGAGTAGGACTTGTATATGCATAGATATCCGAGAACGGGTTATTGTCAGATATGAAATGTTCAGAATCAAACAGATCATAGTAATCGACTTTTTCATCGATCGCATCCAGCAGGTATATATTCTGCCCGTTTTCACCGACCTGTCTGATATGTTTTTTTTCGAATTCAAGCAATCTTAATTCCAGCTCCATCTGAGCCATCTGTTTTCGCAGTTCAGATTGTTCTTCGTCGATCATGGATACAAGTTCATTTTCATTATCAGTATGATAATAGCGATTGATCATATCCAGACTCATACTGAAGCCGCGAAGTTTTCTCAGATGGATCAGGGTGATGTAGTCTTCGATCGTGTAACTATAATAGCCATTTTGTTTCTTGGCCGGTTTCAGAAGACCTTTGATCCTGTAGGATCGTATTGTTTCTGCATTGATGCCGGTCAGCAGAGATAGATTTCTGATATTCATTTTCCACCTTCAAATGTGTTGAATTTTTGTTGACCCTGTATCGAATACAGGGTTTTAAATTATCATATAAGATTGTCAAAAATTTGACAATCAAAAGGAGAAAGTAAATATGAGAAAAACCTTGAAATTGGTTTCTGCTGTGTTACTTTCAGCTTCTATGGCAGCGTGCTCTTCACAGAGCACTGCCCCGGCTCAGGAAGAAGCAGGAAAGTATACTGCAGGAACGTATTCAGCAACTGTTGAAGGTTTTGGCGGTCCTGTAACAGTAACGATCACTACAGATAAAGATGCTGTTACCGATGTCAAGATCGAAGGCGAAAAGGAAACTCCCACAGTTGGCGGTGCTGCTCTTGAAGAACTGACGAAACAGGTCCTCGAATCCGGTTCCGGTGAGATCGACGGTGTTTCCGGAGCAACATTGACATCTAATGCTGTCAAAGAAGCTGCTGCTTCTGCAATTGCACAGGCAGAAGGAAAGACAGAAGAAACATCAGCTGAGGTCAAAGCAGGAACTTATACAGGTACAGGTGAAGGATATAACGGACCTGTTGAAGTATCCGCTACGATCGATGAAAACGGCAAACTGACCGGACTGGAAGTTACATCAAGCGGTGAAACAGATCATGTCGGTACAGTAGCATTTGACATTATGATTCCTGAAATGCTCGAAGCAGGTGGTTCCGGTGTAGACAACGTTTCCGGTGCTACTTTCTCAAGCAGAGCTCTGAAAGAAGCTGTTAATGCAGCTGCTGCTGAAGCAGGTGTCAACGCTTCCGAATTTTCCAAGGCAGTTGCTGGAAAAGCTGCAGGCGAACCTGTTGAAGGAACATGGGACGTCGTTGTTGTTGGTGCCGGCGGTGCCGGTATCGCTGCAGCAGCACAGGCTGCTCAGAACGGAGAGACGGTTCTTGTAATCGAACAGAATGCTGAAGTCGGCGGCAACACTCTGGTTTCCGGCGGACAGTATCAGTCAGTAATGCCTTACCTGGTATGGGATCCTGCAGATCCTGACGCAACAACAGGCACAGGTTTTGATGGAAATACATACAACAAAGTTAAATCAGTCAACGGATGCATTAATGAGCTGAAGACGATCCTCAACTGGAATGAAGCAGAATTCGATGAAGCTTATTATGTTGACAATGAGTATGTCATCGGTGACATCACAGAACTGTCCAAGCATGGTGTACATGCAGATTATCTGCCGATCCTGAAGGAACTGAAGAAGGAGATCACTGCTTATCTGGCCTGGGCACAGCCTAAGCTCGATGCTGGAACACCTGAATCAGAACTGACACTGTTCTCTACACTGAATCTCCACAAATTCCAGACATACTATGGCGGACTGAGACAGTCTGCTGACAAATCACAGTGGATCTATGGTGATGTTGATCTCGTCAGCCAGTTCATTGATGATGGTCAGGATCTGAAACCCTGGCTTGAATCCATGGGCTCTACATTTATTGAAGACACACAGCCTACTCTGATCGGTGCACTCTGGTACAGGGAAAACGAATTCATTGGCGCAGAAGTTGATACAGACGGAGATGGCAAGACAGAATCTTATGGCGGACGCTGGGGTACATATTTTGTAGCTCCTATGACAGCATTCCTGAATGCTAATGAAGAGAATGAACTGATGAAGCGTACAACAGCTACTGATCTGATCGTTGAAGACGGAAAGGTTACAGGTGTTAAGGCTGAAATGTACGACGGCACTCCTGTCACTGCTCATGCAAACAAGGGCGTCATCCTGGCAACAGGCGGCTATGCAGCCAACATTCAGCTCGTTCTTGATGAGAACATTTACTGGTCTTCTGAATATCTGACAAACAACACTCAGACAACAAACCGTTCCTCACTGGTTGGTTCCGGTATCGAAATGGCTGAAAAAGCAGGTGCTGCAGTAACGGGCATGGGCTTCACACAGCTGATGCCGATCTCCTGGGTCGACAATGGTGACCTGGCATTCGGCGGCGGCAATTACGCAGCATGGATCAATCCTTTCACAGGAAAGAGATTCGTTGATGAAGGTTCCGAACGTGACGTTCTGTCTCTTGCTGAATTCAGAAACGGTATGGAAGTTAACGGTACAAAGGGTGTCTTCATTGAGATCTACAATGCTGAACAGAAGATGCCTGCTCCGAAGCAGCTTGATGATGGCGACTTCGAAGGCAGATACTACAGAGTTCATGCAAATGCTGAAGAGCTTGGTGCTCTGCTCAAGAAACTCGGTGCTGAATGTGATGCCGAAACAGTGATCGATACACTGACAAAGTATGACATGGCTGTCATGGGTCAGGGTGAATTCGAAGATGCTCCGAAAGCTATCGCTTCCAGAACTGTAGGCAATGTTGAAAAGAACGAAGACGGCACATACAAAGTCGATTCCTATGATCTGGCAAACACACTTGTTACAGTACGTCTGATGGCTCCTTCAACACACCATACAATGGGTGGTATCGTTGTTGATACAGACCGTCATGTACTGGATGGTGAAGGAAATGTCATCGAAGGTCTGTATGCTGCAGGTGAAGTTACAGGCGGTATCCATGGCGGCAACCGTCTGGGCGGAAATGCAATCGTCGAGATCTTTGTATCCGGCCGTACAGCTGCGAATGCTGTAACAGCTGACAACCAGTAATCACAATTACTGATCCGATAAAAATGTATTATGATGAAAGAGCAGAGATTGGTCTGCTCTTTCTTTTGGGAGGCGTATATGAAAGTGAATAAATTGCCATTTATCGTGGAGAGAGACGGTATGAAGATCGAATGTACTGCGTACCGCAGAAACGACATGGTATGTACGAAACAGATACCTGTGATACTCTGTCACGGTTTTACTTCTGATCAGCGCAGTACTGCTCCGTATGCTGAGCGTCTAGCGGAACATGGATTTGCTGCGTTCACATTTGATTTTATAGGCGGTGGTTTTGAAACAAAGAGTGACGGCACCATGATGGATATGACGGTTTTTACAGAGATCGAGGACCTCAAAGCAGTCATCAATGCGCTGAAGACAAGACCGGCGATCGACATGAATAAACTGGTGGTGATGGGGCTTTCACAAGGCGGTTTTGTTGCCGGACTGACAGCTGCACAGCTGCAGTCAGAAATAGACAGATTGATCATGTTCTATCCTGCTGTATGCATTCCGGATGATGCAAGAAGGGGATCCATGCAGATCCTGAGATTTGATCCAAAGGCTGTACCTGAAGTCCTGGAAGCCGGCAGACTGAAGCTTTCCGGAGAATACGCTAAGTGTGTCATGGATATGGATGCTTTGAGTGAAGTATCAAAATACAATGGCAGTGTTCTGCTTGTACATGGAACCGGCGACATGATCGTACCGTTCCATTATGCAGAAGATCTTTTTGAAGCTTTCAGCAATAAAACGATCGATCAGGAAATCCGGTTTGTTGCTATACCTGATGCACCGCATGGATTTAAAGATGAATTCTTTGAAGAAGCGTGTGATGCACTGTTTGAATACCTGGAAGGATGAAGCACCAGTAACGATTAATCGGGACAAAAGCACTCATGATAGAAAAACAGTCCGCTGCTATTGAATGGACTTGTCAGAATACAGGATACATACAAATAACGTTGTTATGGCATGTCGGAACGATGTGCTCATTGTTTGATGATGTATCATAAGTACCAACTTATTCCAAAACATTATTTGAGAAGTATTTTACGGTCATTTCAAATGTGGCCGGTTATGTGAATCATGTATAATTTATACGAACAGAAGTTCAAGTTTTGCTGATAAACAGAAGGAGGTCAAGAATGACAGACGGCAGAAAGTACGTACCGATGGAAGAAAGAACCGGAAATGAATCGATCGTGTACTTCACACGGGAAATTTCTCCTGAGGGTATTAAAAAAGCGTTTGAAAAAGTGAGCGGTAATATTACCGGCAAAGTTGCGGTAAAACTGCATACCGGTGAACCGAATGGTCCGAACTTTACACCTGCATCCTGGGTCAAAGAAGTTTTGGATACTGAAGAATGCCTGAAGGAAGCAACTATCGTTGAAACAAACACTTACTACAAAGGCGGCCGCTATACCACTGAAGACCATCTCAAAACACTTGAGACCAATGGCTGGACATTCCGTCCTGTAGATATCATGGATGCTGATGGAACAGTTACACTGCCTGTGAAGGGCGGTAAATGGTTCACTGAAATGAGCCACGGAAAGACTATGGTCGACTATGATTCCATGTTTGTTCTGACACATTTTAAAGGACATACAATGGGCGGTTTCGGCGGATCGAACAAGAATATCGGCATCGGATGTGCAGACGGAAGGATCGGCAAGAAGTGGATCCATGCACATGAAGGCGGCGGTATGTGGTCTGTTACGGAAGACGAACTGATGGAAAAGATCACAGAATCAACCAAAGCAACCATTGACTTCTTCGGCAAGAACATCACTTATGTCAACGTGATGAGAAACATGTCTGTTGACTGCGACTGTGCAGGTGTAGCTGCTGCTCCGGTCGTCACACCGAACGTAGGTATCCTTGCTTCAACAGATATCTGTGCGATCGATACAGCGTGTGTTGATCTGATTTATGCGATGTGTGAAGAAGATCATCATGACCTGGTCGAACGTATCGAGTCCAGACACGGACACAGACAGCTGAGCTATATGAATGAGCTTGGAATGGGCAACAACAGATATATCCTGATCGATCTGGACAACAATGAAGTCCGGATCACACCGAAACAGGCTGTTGAAGGTGTAAAACCTTTCAAACTGATCAAATAATGAAAGTCTGGCAGACGTGTAAATCTGCCTGTTTTTTTTATTTTCCCAGTACTTTTTTGATCAGGAATCCTTCTCGTATCCCGGTTTCGGAAACATACAGCTGCTTTGTTCCATAGATGCGTATGATCTCCAGCATCATATGGATCCCCGGAAGAAATACGGGAATTCTGGCCGGATCAATGATCCTGTACATTGCATCGGCTGCTGTTTTTTCGCTGCTAAACAAACGGTTATAAAGATCTCTGACTATTTCGGAAGGAATGATCGATCCTGTATGGTACAGATCATCACACAGCAGTTTGAATGCTCTGACAGTACCGCCGATCGCAATGACCGATTCAGCTTTGACATCGAGGGAAGGATAATTGTTTCGTGCCTTCATGATCTCATTTGCGCATTCTTCTGTTTCAAGCGGCAGATATCTGAGCCTGACACAGCCCAGCGGAAAACTCATGGCTGCTGTGATTTTTTGATTCTTGAATGAGATCAGTTCGGTAGACCCGCCGCCAATATCAAAAGCGATCCCATTACTGATATTGGGCCAGGAAAGACGGGAACCGTAATAGTCATAGGAGGCTTCTTCCTCTCCGCTCAAGGCATTGACCGGTACGATCCGGCGAAACTGATCAAGCATGACCTGATGATTGTCGATTCCGCGCCACGGTTCTGTGATAAAAGCTTCATAGTTTGCACATTCCGCAAGCTGCAGCTGTTCACGGTATCTCTGCAGTACCTGAACTGTTTTGCGGATGCCTTCTTCACGCATGTGACCTTCTTCGATATACTCGATCAGATGAACAGGGACAGACTGGTAACCGGTTGGAACCGGTCTGTCTCCATTCATAACGTAAATGATCAGAACGATCGTATTTGAGCCAATATCAATGATTCCATAACGTTCCATGATCGCACCTCCGGATATATCATAGCGAAATCCACTCAAAAATACACACCAGCAATTCTCAGGATGCTATAATAGTTCAGAAGACGGAGGAAAATAATCATGTATAAGCGTGTGCTTTTGAAACTCAGCGGTGAGGCTCTTTCAGGGAGCGAAAAAAACTTTGACACCGCTGTGCTGAAAGATCTGGCACAGGAAATTAAAGAAGTAGTCGATCTTGGAGTACAGGTTGCAATCGTTGTCGGCGGCGGAAATTTCATCCGTGGCAAGACACTTGAACAGATCGGTATGGATCGTGTACAGGGCGACTACATGGGAATGCTTGCAACGATCATCAATGCACTTGCGATTCAGGGTTCACTTGAATCTGAAGGAGTTGATACACGTGTTCAGACATCGATCGATATGCCCAAGATCGCAGAACCGTTCATTCAGAGAAGGGCGATCAGACATCTGGAAAAAGGCAGAGTCGTGATCTTTGGAGGCGGAACCGGAAGCCCGTATTTCTCAACGGATACTACAGCTGCATTAAGAGCTTCGGAGATCAAGGCAGATGTCATCCTGATGGCTAAGAACGGAGTAGACGGTGTTTATTCCGCGGATCCGAGAAAAGATCCTACGGCTGTAAAATATGACAGATTGACATATATGGATCTTCTGAACCAGGGCCTGCAGGTAATGGATTCCACAGCGACAAGCATGTGCATGGACAATCATATGCAGCTGATCGTATTCAACATGAATGAGCGTGGGAATATCGTCAAGGCGGTCAGCGGAGAGAATATCGGAACAGTGATCAAATAAGGAGGAAAGGATCATATGACATATCAGATAGTAGACACCAGCAATGAAAGAATGCAGAAAGCAATCAGCCACTTTAAAGAAGATCTGAATACGATCCGTACAGGCATGGCAAACGCAAACATGCTTGACAGAGTCAATGTAGATTATTATGGATCACCGACACCCCTGAAGCAGATCGCCAGTGTATCAGTACAGGAAGGCCGCACGCTTGTGATCAAGCCGTTCGATCCGTCCAGCCTGAAGAATATTGAAAAGGCATGCAATGTGGCTGATCTTGGCATCGCACCGCAGAATGACGGTTCAGTTATTAGACTGACAGTACCGCAGCTGACAGGTGAGACACGTAAAGAAATGTCCAAGAAGGTCGGCAAGATGGCTGAAGAGGCTAAAGTTCAGGTCAGAAATATCAGACGTGATGCAAATCAGGCGATTAAATCTGACAAGACGATGGATGAGGATGTTCAGAAGGATGCTCAGAACGAGATCCAGAAGCTGACTGACAAGTGCATCAAGCAGATCGACGAGCTCGCCGACAAAAAAACGAAGGAAGTTCTCAAAGTATAATTTCATGAAAATCACAGAGCGATCTGTGGTTTTTTTATGCATCTGACCATACTATGCCTGCATAACAAAACATGCCGTGTATATATGAGTGTTGTATAATATCGTTATGAAAATCAAAGAACTTCGCACTGCACAGATTTTTCAGGCAGTACTTCTGTTCTGCTTTTTTGCATTTTTCCTGATCCTCAGCAGGTGGGCACCTGTAGCAGGTGATGATTGGGGATATGCTTTGGGCGGCAGATGGAATAATCCTTTTATGAAGGCTGTGCAGTTTTATTTTATCTGGTCAGGACGTTTTTTCAGTGAATTGTGGGGCTTCCTGATCGCCGACAGGAAATATCTCTGGAATCTGATCAATCCACTGATCTTTACAGGTATCCTGTATTATCTGATCCGGGCGTCAGGGACAAAACAACATCCTTACCTGACACCTTTGATGGCAGCTGCAATAATCATCAGTGTCCCGAATAATCTTCGTAAGCAGACATATACATGGATCATGGGAACGACATATGTGATCCCGCTTCTGCTGTTTTTGATCTGTTTTGTGCTGGTGTACAGACTGGTTTTCAGGGATGACCTGAAGCAGTATCAAATGATCATTGTCGGAATCCTTTCCTTCATGATCCCGCTGTATATGGAAAATGCTGCTGCCATGCTTTGCGGTTTCTGGCTGTTGGTTTGTCTGTATGCATACTTCACGAAAAATAAACATTTGAAATACATGCTGCTGTGTACGTGTATCAGTATCGTTGGTACTCTGATCATAAAATTCTCACCCGGTGCAGCAATGCGTTCGGAAGGGGAACATGCATGGTTCCTGGCATTGTCACTGTTTGAAAAGATCAGGTATAACTGGGGTTATTTTGTCTACTATACATTTATGAATCCCAACTGGCTGATCCTCATGCTGAGCGTGATCATGATCCTGTTCACATTAAAATCAGTATCCGGAAAAGAACGTATCATTCTGACAGCACTCTTTACCTGGGGCATCATTCAGTCAGCCGGTGCGCTTGTTTACAGATATATGGATATGCAGGCTATGTCAGTATTCATCGATATCGAGACGGCAGGAAGTCTGGCTCTGAATACAGCAATGTATTTCTTATATACTGCTGCACTGTTCTGGACGGTTTACCGTTTTGTCAAAGAAGAAGAACGTAAATGGCCGATGATCTGTATACTCTTCTGTGCAGGAGGAGCAGATCTGATCATGCTGATCAGTCCGATCTTTGATGCCCGGAGCAGTATTTATACAGTGTTTATGTTTATCCTGTTTGCCTTGATGATGCTGGAAGAGATCCGGACAGAAAAGCATACAGCATATGTACTTGCCGCAGCGGCAGTCTGCTTAGGACTTTATTACAGTTATCACTATTTCTTCATTTACCGGATGGTCAATCTGATCAACCAGAAACGTATGGCACAGCTGACATATTATGCAGAAAACCCGGATGATAAAGATGCGTATATACTTGCCTATCCGGTCGACTGGGTACATTCCGCTGATGTTGTGGAAGGCGATACATATCATGAAGAATACTTCAAAACGTACTATGGTCTGCAGCAGGATGTGAAGCTGAACTTTTACTACCTTCCTGAGTATACCGAGGAGGCAATTCTTCATGGCTGAGATCGTAATGAAAGATATCATCAGGAGCGTTGGAGGACGGGAGATCCTGAAAGATGTCAGTCTGACCGTGAATGACGGGGAATGCCTCGCGATCGTCGGGCCTTCAGGAGCAGGCAAAACAACATTGCTGCGGGCAGTGTCCGGTCTGGATCCAGTGGACAGCGGTACTGTTATGATCGGAGGGAGAGACTGCACAAAGCTTCCTGCATATCAGCGCGGTGTATCTATGATCTTCCAGAATGCTGCTCTGTTTCCTCATACGAAGGTAAGGGATAATATTCTGTACGGTATTCATGGTAAATACTCCGAAGAACAGCTGCAGGAGACAGCACGACTGATGTCCGTTTCTCATCTTTTGGAACGCTATCCGGAAGGTCTCTCTGCGGGGGAAAAGCAGAGAGTCGGTATTGCCCGTGCACTGGTGCGCAAGCCGCTTGTATTGTTGTTGGATGAACCGTTCAGCAGTCTTGACGCAAGGCTCAAGGAGCAGATGCGGTCTGAAATGATGACGATCCATAAGCAGCTCGGTATGACAATGATATCTGTAACTCATGATCAAAGCGAAGCTATGGCAATGGGGGACAGGATCGCCGTTATGAAAGACGGAAAGATCATAGCATGTGATGTACCAAAGAAACTTTACGAAGATCCTGATGATATCGAAACAGCATCTTTCTTCGGTGTGCCGCAGATCAACCTGTTTGACCGTGGGGAAGAGACCGTTGGTATCCGTCCTGAATGTCTGAAAGAGGGCGGAGATGAACAGGGGTTCGTAAAGAATTGTACGGAAGACGGATATCGTTATTTTGTGACATTGCTGTGGAAAACAGAAACACTTATGATGATTTCAGAGCATGAATATGAGCCGGGACAGATCATTTCATTCGGATGGGATAAGGACAAGGAAATGATCTTTGATAAAAACGGAGGAAAGAGGAAACGAGTATGATCAAGACAGGGTCTCCGCACAGGAGCAGGCACAGACTCAGCGCAAACCGCAGAAATGCATATTATAAGTGCCTTGCATGCGGCTATATCTATCATCAGCCGGATGAACCGGTCCGTTTTCGTGATCTTCCGGCAGACTGGACTTGTCCTTCCTGCGGAGGCGCAAAAAAAGGATTTATCAGACTTCACCGTTATACAGGTGAGGAGAAGACTGAGCACACTGTGCTCTGATCATTCAGTTATGATATAATTTTTTAGATACAGGAGTACATATGGAGCAGTGCAGACATGTAGCGATCATTATGGATGGAAACGGCAGATGGGCAAAAGCCCAGGGTAAACCTCGTTCAGCAGGGCATCTCGCCGGTTCTGAGAATGTACGCACGATCGCGATCGCGGCAAGTGAACTTGGAATTGAGTATTTAACGCTGTATGCTTTCTCAACGGAAAACTGGAAGCGTTCAAAGGATGAAGTGGGGTATCTGATGAAGCTGCCTGCTGTTTTCTTTGATAAATACATGAAGGAACTGATCGAGCGCGGATTCAGGATCCGTATCATTGGAGAACTGGATGCGCTGCCCGCAGATACAAGGGCAGTCATGGAAAAAGCTGAACGTGATTCCGCTATGAATACGAAACTCAGTTTGAATATTGCCATGAATTATGGATCTCAGAGAGAGATCGCACTTGCCGCGAGTGCTTTTGCAAAGGATGTTCTGGCAGGAAAGGCTTCACCTGACATTGAACCGGAAGACTTCGAAAAATATCTTATGACAAGTGAGTTTCCGCCGGTCGATCTGCTGATCCGTACAAGCGGAGAACAGCGTATATCGAATTATCTGCTTTGGCAGATCGCTTATGCTGAGCTTGAATTTGTCCCTGAAGCATGGCCGGAATTTACGCCGGAAGTACTGAAAAGATGTCTGGATGAGTACTATCACCGTGATCGTAGATTTGGAGGCGTGAAATCATGAACAAAAAAATGCTGATCAGAATTCTGACCGGATTGGTGATCATTGCCTGTGTGCTTCCTCCGATTCTGCTTGGCGGGATTCCGATGGAATGCCTGATTGCTTTTGTTGCGGCTTGTTCGGCATATGAGATCTCTTCCATGAGTGATCAGAAACCGCATTATTTCCGAACAGCTTTACTGTTTGCGGCAATTGAACTGATGGGTCATATCAATGATATACAGGTTCCGTTTGCGGCATCACTGTTCATGATCTTTCTCTTTCTGGCACATTTCTGCGATAAGGATTTCAGTGAAGATATGATCGCATATACATTCATGACAGGTATGATCATGGTATATGCCATTCATGGAATTACCCGCATTTATGCTGTGCAGAAAGGGTGGGGAATGATGTTTGTCGCATTTGCGACCTATTTGTGTGATACAGGTGCTTATTTCTTCGGCTCCTTTTTCGGAAAGCATAAAATGGCGCCGTTGATCTCACCGAACAAGACTTGGGAAGGAGCCGTTGGAGGCTATCTTGTTGGTGCTGTTGGTTCGTATCTCTGGGGCAGATATTTATGTCCGCAATTCCCGGCAGGTCTTGTTCTCTGCGGTGCACTGATCCTGCCTGCTGTCGGTGAGATCGGAGATCTTGCTTTCTCATCCATCAAGCGCAGATTTGCTATCAAGGATTTTGGATCCCTTCTGCCGGGACATGGCGGCGTGCTGGACCGTGTTGATTCACTTCTGTTCTGCCTGATGGTCTTTAATGGACTGATCCTTTTATGGGGGTTTTAAATGAAACGTATTGTACTGCTGGGAGCCAGCGGTTCCATCGGTCTGCAGACTGTTGATGTGATCCGTCAGCACCCTGATCTATATGAATTAAAAGCTTACAGTGTTGGCAAAAATATCGAAGTACTGAGAAAACTGCTTGCCGAGTATCCGGTGGATACAGTTTGTGTTCAGAATGAAGCTGATGCGGCAGTACTCAGAACAGATTATCCATCTGTCAAAGTTCTGAGCGGGGATGACGGTCTGCTCGAACTGGCGGAACGCGATGACTACGACGTGCTTGTGAATGCACTTGTCGGTTATGCAGGATTTGTACCAACAATGTCAGCGATCAAAACAAAACATGATGTTGCCTTGGCAAATAAGGAAACGCTTGTTGTCGGCGGTGAACTTGTAAAACGCGCATTGCGGAAATACGGCGTCAGCCTGTACCCGATCGACAGTGAGCATTCTGCTGTTTTCCAGTGTCTGCAAGGCAATAAAAAAGAACAGGTCAAACGCCTGATCATTACCGCGAGCGGGGGCAGTTTCCGCAATCTGAAGCGGGAAGAGCTGAAGAATGTTACCGTAGAACAGGCGCTTGCGCATCCTAACTGGTCTATGGGACCCAAGATCACGATCGACTCAGCTACAATGATGAATAAAGGCTTTGAGGTCATGGAAGCACACTGGCTTTTCGATATGCCGTATGAACAGATCGATGTTCTGATGCATCAGGAAAGCGTCATTCATTCCATGGTCGAATATATCGATCATTCCGTGATCGCTCAGCTTGGAGCACCGGATATGCGTCTGCCGATCCAGTATGCACTGAGCTGGCCGGAACGTCTGACACTTGAAGAGGAACATCCGCTTGATCTGGCTGAGATCGGTATGCTGCACTTTGCTAAAGCAGATACGGAACGGTTCCCGCTTTTGAAAGCAGCATACGATGCGGGCAGAAAAGGAGGCAATCTTCCTGCCGTTATGAATGCAGCGAACGAAGCTGCAAATCTGGCGTTCCGAAATCATGAGATCGGATTCCTCGATATTGAGGATATCGTGATCGGTGCGCTGAAATCTGCGGTGCATATGCCGGTCAGCACTCCGGAAGATCTGGAGGCTGCCGATGCCTGGGGCTGGGGGTATGCACTGGAACGAATTGAGGAACTGAAATGACATTTATATATTTCATTATCCTGCTCTCTGTCATTATATGTATTCATGAAGGAGGGCACCTGCTGGCTGCGAAGAAATTCGGAGTCTACTGCTTTGAGTACTCATTTGGAATGGGACCTCTGATCTGGCAGAAGCAGGGGAAGGAAACCAAATACAGCATCCGTGCGATCCCGATCGGTGGCTATGTGTCTATGGCGGGTGAAACCGAAACAGATGACGCATATCCGGATGTCGTTGTACCGGAAGGAAGACGGCTGAATGATATCGCAAAATGGAAGAAGATCATAGTTCTCCTGGCCGGTGTTTTTATGAATTTCGTGCTTGCCTGGCTGATCTTCTCTCTGACACTGCTTCATACAGGTGCTTATGCTGATTCACCGAAAGCTATGGTCGGAAGCGTGATGGAAAACAGTCCGGCTGAAGCAGCAGGATTTGAAGCAGGAGATGTGATCATCAGGATCACGAAGGAAGACGGGAATTCGGTAGAACCGGAAACATATCTTGATATGCAGGTGTTCCTGGCGGACAATGAAGGCGGACAACTGCAGTACAGTATTCTGCGTGACGGTCAGGTGCTGGAGTTTACGGTAACACCCGAATATATGCAGGAGTATGAATCATATCTGATCGGTATCACCGGACCTAATGCAGAAGTCCATTCAGTTAACCTGCTGAACTGCTGGCTGTATGGTCTTAAGGAGATGCGGTATCTTGCGCGGATACTGATCACGACATTGCTCGCATTGTTTAAGGGGTACGGTCTTGATCAGCTGAGCGGACCGGTCGGTATCTACAACGCTGCAGGACAGGCTGCTTCTATGGGTATTGCAACATTCCTGGTCCTGATTGGAGAACTGTCGCTGAATGTCGGCATATTCAACCTGCTTCCGCTTCCTGTACTGGATGGCGGCCAGGTCGTTATTACCGTAGCAGAAGCTGTTGCCGGAAGAGAATTAAGCACACGGATCAAGACAGTTATTATGGTTGCTTGCTGGGTATTATTGATATCCATGATGTTGTTTGTGACATGGCAGGATATCATGAAACTATTCTGAGAAAGGAGAAAACAATTATGGCTACAGTATTGGTAACAGGCGGAACAGGCTATATCGGTTCGCATACATGCGTAGCATTGATCGAGGCCGGATATGATGTTGTCGTCCTGGATAATCTTTACAATTCAAATGAAGCAGTACTGGGAAGGATCGAACAGATCACCGGTACACGTCCGAAGTTCTATCGCACAGATATTCTTGACAGGCAGGGACTTGACCGTATCTTTGAAGAAAATAAGATCGATGCAGTGATCCATTTTGCCGGATACAAGGCTGTCGGTGAATCTGTACAGATTCCTCTGACTTATTATGAAAACAACATCAGCGGATCTGTTAACCTGTACCAGTGCATGAAGGATCATAATTGTAAAACACTTGTATTCTCATCAAGTGCTACGGTTTACGGTGCTCCGAAATCTGTACCGATCAGTGAAGATTTTGAAACACATACGACCAATCCTTATGGTGCTACAAAACTGATGAATGAGCAGATTCTGACCGATCTCTGCCATTCCGATGAGGAATGGACAGTGATCCTGCTGAGATACTTCAATCCGATCGGCGCACATAAGAGCGGTCTGCTCGGTGAAGTACCGAACGGTATTCCCAACAACCTGGTTCCGTATATCGCAAGAGTTGCAAACGGCCAGCTTGAATTCCTGAGAGTCTGGGGTAATGATTATCCGACACCGGATGGAACTGGTGTGCGTGACTATATTCATGTAGTTGATCTGGCGGAAGGCCATATCTGTGCGCTGAAATATGCTGCGGATCATAAGGGCGTTGAAATGATCAACCTTGGAACAGGTGTTGGTTATAGTGTTCTGGAAGTACTCCATGCGTATGAAAAAGCATGCGGTAAAGAACTGCCGTACAAGATCATGGAAAGACGTCCCGGTGATATTGCGACATGCTATGCGGATACTGCGAAGGCAAAGCGTCTTCTTGGCTGGGAAGCTAAATACGGAATCGATCAGATGTGTGAAGATTCCTGGAATTTTACGATCAAAAATCCTGACGGAATCAAATGATCAAAACAAGGGTGTGCGTATGCACATCTTTTTTTGTGATATGAAAATGAATATAACTGCATAAAATGAAAATAAAATACATATGAATTCTGCGAAAGATTAATTTTATGCATTAAAGTACTACAAACGTAAACCAATATGGTATAATTCATCCAGTAAAGAGAGGTTAAGACTATGAGCGTTGGAAATGCAACTATGAAAACCAAGATATTAGCCGGCGTAGCAGGTGTTCTCCTTGTGACATTGGGAGTTACCGGCGGTTATCTTTTACTGTCTAAGGATAAAACAGTTACCGTTCCTGATTTCACAGATCAGACTCGTACGGATGTCCTGAATTGGGCAGATGAATATAAAGTTTCAGACGAGCAGCTTACATTTGACTATAAATATGATGAGGAAAAGGACAAGGATGCAGTTCTGTCCCAAAGCATCAACCCGGATACCAAACTGCAGGATGGCGATGTCCTGAACATCACTTTATCTGATGGGGCTGATCCTGAAACAATGTTCATTCTTCCTGATTTCAGCGGACAGACAAAGGAGCAGGTTGAAGCCTGGTTCAAAGAACACAAATTCACAAGCGTCAGCTATCAGGACAAAACTGATACAAGTGTTCCTGAAGGTACATTCGTTTCAATCAATCCCCTTGAAGGAAAAACTGTAAGACGTAAGGATACGATTATTGTTACTCTGTCTACCGGCGGAAATAACGGAACAGCAAATGTAACTCCGAACCCAGATTCTTCTTCCGCAGACGGTAAGATCACGATTCCGGATTTCTCACAGTATACATATGCACAGGCTTACCAGTGGGGCAGCACGACGAACGTCAAAATGAGCTTCCTTTGGGAAACAAGCAAGACACAGGAAGCTAATACATTTATCCGTCAGAATCCTGCTGCAGGCACAAAAGTCAATCCCGGTGATGCTGTTACGGCAACATATGTTTCCGGTTATCCTGTAACTCTTGTGAATTTTGTTGGCAAGACGAAGAAGGATGCTGAATCCTGGTGCAATACAAATAAACTGAACCCTGTATTCGTCGACGTATATGCTGCTGCAGATGCAGGTAAGATCGTCAGTATGAATCCTTCAGCAGGTATCGTTCCTGAAACAGCTACGATCACATTCGGTGTATCCGCAGGATATGTTCCGATCAATGACTTCACTGGAAAAACACAGGATGAAGCTCTTGCTTATATCGCAGATATCAATGCAAAATACAGTGCTTCAGCCGGAATCAAATATGTTCTGAATGGTGAAAAGAGCACACAGCCGATCGGTACAGTTCTTCACCAGTATACAAACGGCGTTGAGCAGAAGGGTAAAGTCTACTGCGCTCCCGGCAGCACGATCTCACTGACAGTATCCGGCGGTGTAACAGTTCCTGATATGGCCGGACAGTCTGAAGAAGCATTCCTTGCTAAGCTTGCTCAGCTGAACCTCAGCCCTGGTACAAGAAATGAAGAGTATTCTGATACAGTTCCTGTAGGAATTCTGATCTGGAACGAAACAGGTTCAAAGAATCTGTATGACAAAGTAGCGTACACGATCTCGATCGGTGTTTTGTGGGACGGAAGTCAGAACCAGGTTCAGCCGACACCTGAGGCAACTCCTGAATCAACACCTGCTGCTACAGAAGAAACATCATCAACTGATACTTCAGATGAATCATCTGAAGGCTGAACGCTCACATTAATATGAATAAAAGTCTGACTATGTCCCGATGATCAAAGACCGGAACGGTCAGACTTTTTTTGATGATCAGAACTGCGGTTGGCCTTTGCAGTATGTCTGGATGACTTCATATCTGTCATCGAGGACTGCGAGATCAGCATCGTATCCTGTTTTTATCTTACCGATATGATCATTGACACCCAAAAGGGTGGCAGGATTGATTGTGCAGGAATTGACTGCTGCGTCGAAAGGTACCAGTGCGCGTTCGACAAGATTTCTGAGACCTTCGTTTGTTTTCATTGTGCTTCCGGCAAGATTCTTTTCGACGACCAGATGCGCACTGCCATCAGGATAGATCTCCACTTCATGATTGGCAAACATAAATCTGTCGCCGGGTTTGAATCCTTTACACATCAGTGAATCGGAGATCATGATCGCTTTATCTTTCGGCTTACAGCGGAAGAACAGGTTCAATGCTTCGGGAGTGCAATGATTGCAGTCACATATGATTTCAGCATACATATCATCCAGTCTCAATGCTGCACCAACCATATTATTGTTTCTGTGCGTAAAACCGGACATACCGTTATATGTATGTGTAAAGCTCTTCGCACCGTTTGCAGCAGCTAAACATGCTGTATCAAACGATGCTCCGCTATGACCAAGCGATACGATAACACCGTTGGCAGCGCAAAACTTTGTTAATTCAAAGCCCGTATCATGTTCGGGAGCAAGCGTTATGATGCGGATCAGGCCATCAGCAGCTTCCTGATATTCTTTGAACTCATCCACAGATGCTTTAGCGATTGCCTCAGGCGGTTGGGCACCTCGATAAGTCATATCCAGATACGGACCTTCGAAATGAATGCCGAGAATGTCAGCACCTTTAGCATTTTGCTTTTTGATTGCTGCAACGTTTTTTAAACCGACTTTCAGCTGCGATTTACTGTCGGTAACAGTAGTCGGCAGAAATGACGTCACACCATCATGGGTGATATGTTCCTTCCAGTATTTCAAGCCATCCGGATCACCGGTATTGGTATCAAAACCAAACGCACCATGTGTATGGATGTCAATGAAGCCGGGCAGAATCATATTACTGCCATAATCAATGTCAGCTTCTGATTCATAAGGAATTATTGCGGAAATCCTGGAGTCTGTGATCTGTACAACTGCCCGCAAAAAACGATCACTGCACCAAACTTTTGCACTCTTGATCTTCATAAAAGTAAATCTCCTACTAATATTATTTTACTACCAGGAAATGACTTTTATACGGAAAACCTCTGTCACAGGCTGTGATCGAACACATTTCCGTTAGAACAAGATTCCTGCTTCACAGACAGATAACTGCATTGCGTCCGGCAATGCCCGTCAGAGCTGTCTCCGCAGGCTTGAGAATCAACGACTGACCGATTCCGACGTGGCCTCACCGTATGGTCAGTCTGTTATCTGTTTACGGAATGTTCAACTGTGTAAACACTCATTGTAGAGAACTGATGCAGCAGAATATATCATGCTGCAAGGTAGGTGTTAGTTTTTACTTGATACAAAAGTACTTGATACTTATTATTCAGCTCACAGTTTGGTTTTCTTCAGGAAACTGAAAGGGTACGAAAGCTTTTGTATTAGTAAAGATGAAGTAATTTATGATACTTCCAGGTATGACATGAATAAATGATCCGGATATTGGTATCTGATCTATGCATACTTTTAGTAACTGTCTGTCTATTAAATACTTCATCTCGATTTTTTCATGGCTGACTATCATCCGGACAGATATATTTTTACAGTACTTTTATATCTCATTTCTTGATCCTCCTTTCTAATACAGCAGAAGTATCATCGTGCTCTTATGCCCGACACTTTAATATACGGCAGGGTATCATGGTGCTCCACTCATAACTTTAAAATAATTTTTTATCCTGGGACTTAATGAACTTACCTGCTCGCATAATGATAAAAGAGGAATTCTGCCGTAAATAACGTATAGTTCAACAGGAGGAAACTATGCGTAAAATGAACGAAATGCCGAAAACCGAACAGCCGCGTGAAAAAGCGGTCATGTACGGGATCACAGCTTTATCTAATGTAGAACTGCTCGCTATTATGTTAAGAACCGGTACAAAAGATAAGAATGTACTGGACTGTGCTTCAGAGCTTCTGGAGAGATCAGGAGGTCTTTCCGGTCTGCCCAGATTGTCACTTGGTGACTTGTGTGCTGTCAGCGGGATCTCAAAAGTCAAAGCTGTTCAGCTTCAGGCATGCTTTGAACTGGTTCAAAGGATCAGTGCTGAAGAGCTTGCGGTAGAGAATATTACAGAACATCCCGAAGAATTCGAAGCATGGCTCAGGATCAGACTGGGCGGAAAAATGCAGGAAGAACTGCTCGTTATTTATCTGAACAGGGCAAAACAGATCCTGGGCATGGATACAGTATTCCGCGGAACGCTTGATTCTGCCGCTGTTTCTCCGAGAGAGGTGTTCCGTAATGCCTTGTCCAGGCATGCACGATATCTGATCCTTGTACACAATCACCCCAGCGGTTCTTTAAAACCCAGCTCACAGGATATTAATTTTACTTCAAGGATGATCGAAGCAGGGAATACGATGGGGATCGATATAATGGATCATCTGATCGTTTCCCAAAACGGAATTTCCAGTATTTTAGCATGTCATCAATTCTGCAGTGACTGATCAGTGTTAAAATAATATATCATACGTGTCAGCATTCTTAAGATACGCCATGATGCATACGGGAAGATCACGGACAAGTATGATATACTGTACTGCAGGTACGCAATATGAAAAGAATACTCAGATTGATTGTTTGTTCAATATTAATATGTTTTACACTGAGCGGATGTACGATGATACGTTCAAAGGTAGCTTATACAGTCTATCCGGTCGGTTTTCTTCTGCAGAGGCTTGCAGGGGATACGATCACTGCCAAGTCTGTTCAAAGTGATGAGATCGTACAGAGAGCACAGCTGCGTGAAGATTACGAAGAGATCCTGAGTGATTCGCAGGTCTTTATGCACATCGGCCATCTGGAGCCTTATCTGACGGTATACAGTTCTGAGATCGATCAGCTTGCAAATGAACAGCTTGATCTTTCTACGCTGAATGCTGTATATGACTTCCAGCGTTATACTCAGGTCATTGCGGACGGTGAGATCACTTATGTAGAATCTCCGTACTATCGCGGAGAAGAATTTCAGATGATCGACACGGATATACAGGACCTTTATCTCTGGACGGATCCAATAGCTATGCTGAGTATGGCTAAGGATATCAGAGACTGGCTTATCGCTACTTATCCGGATGAGAAATCGATCTATGAAGTAAACTTTACCCGTCTGGAAACAGACCTGATCAATCTCGATGCACAGTATCAGGCTCTTGCAACAGCCAATGAAAAAAATGATAAGGTGATCCGATTTGTATCCATGACTGCCAGCTTCGGCAATTGGCAGAAAACATATGGCTTCCAGGTGTACCCGGTCGTTCTGTCCAAGTATGGTGTGCTGCCCAATGCAAGGCAGTTAGAACTGATCGAGGAACGCATTCGGACAGATGGCGTGAAATATATCGTTTATGAACCGAATATGACGGATGATATGGTTTCATTGTTCAACAGGATCGAAGATGATCTTGGACTGCGCAGGGTAGAGCTCAGCAATCTTTCTTCCCTGACCGGCTCAGAGTCCGGAAAAGACTATCTGTCCATCATGTATGAAAACCTTAATGCACTGGAAACGATGACTGAGGACAGAACTGCATCAGAAGAAACCACTGCAGTTGAAGCAGATGCGGCTGAGGCATTAACGACAGAAGAGTCATCGGAAGAAACAACCGACTAACATCGAAGAAGGCAGATGCCTTCTTTCAGTCTTACAGGAAACGGGGTATTTATGAAAAAATTATTGCTGGTAGATGGAAATTCAATGCTGTTCAGAGCATACTATGCAACAGCTTACGGACAGAAGATGACCAGTCCGCAGGGAATGCCGACCAATGCTGTTTTCGGCTTTGCCAACATGATGCAGAAAGCGCTGGATCTGACAGAGCCTGATGCTGTTCTTGTTGCGTTTGATGCAGGAAAGCATACATTCCGTCATGACCTGTATGCAGACTATAAAGGCGGCAGAAAACCGGCACCGGATGATCTGGTACCGCAGTTCCAGATGGTACGTGACTATCTGGACGGTTATCATATCCGCTGGGTGGAACGTCAGGACATTGAAGCAGATGACCTGATCGGTACGATGTCACGTCATTCCGAAGGATATGATACTGTCATTCTTACAAGTGATCATGACCTTCTGCAGCTGATCGCACCGGATACCGTAGTCATGCTGATGAAAAAAGGCCTGACTGAGATGGAGATCATGGATGAGGCTGCCTTGAAAGAACAGATGGGGATCGTGCCAAAGCAGATCATCGATATGAAGGGACTGATGGGAGATCACTCTGACAATATACCGGGTATACCTGGTGTCGGTGAGAAAACAGCACTCAAACTTCTGAGTGAATACGGAAGTGTAGAAGAAGTGATCGCACATGGTGATGAGATCAAAGGCGCACTTGGTAAGAAGGTCCGTGAAGGAAAAGACAACGCTGAGCTGAGCAAGATCCTGGCAACGATCAAAACAGACGTAGAACTTGATTTTCAGGTTGAGGACTGTAAGTTTGAGCCTGATTACAATTCGCTCGTCAGATTCTTTGAAAGTCTGAATATGCGTTCGTTGATCAGAAAATATGAAACGCAGCTGAATGATGCGCAGGTCACTGAAGATCCGGAGCCGGAAAAAGTGATGGGTCAGATCGTTCATAAACTTCCGGCAGAAATGATGCAGAATGCACTGTGTATTTGGCTGGACAGCCGTGATGAATCATTCCTGACAGCAGAAATATCCGGTATGGGATTCAGTCTGAACGGCAATGCGGTTTATATGAATATTGATGATATCCGCAATGATCAGGATCTGCTTTCATGGCTTGGCGGAAAGCATATGCTGATCGGATACGATGTCAAACGTGCACTCCATATTTTGAAACGTGCGGGCATTGACGTTTGCTTTTCAGATGACGCTATGATCAGCGGATTCCTTTCAGATTCCACATTGACATCAACGGATAAGATCATGAACGCATTCGGATGCACGACAAGTGAATCCTATGAGAATATTTACGGTACTGCCGCCAGACCGAAGCTTGCCCCAGAAGAAGACCGCGCTATGTACTGCACACAGATGGCTGCCAATATCGAAACGATATTCCATCAGTCTCAGGAAAAACTTGAGACTTACCGGATGATGTCTCTTTACAAAGATCTTGAGATGCCGCTGCTTTATGTATTGAAGGATATGGAGGATATCGGCGTCAGATGTGAACTGCCGGTATTGAATGAGATCGCTGATGATCTGAAAACGAGGATCGCTTCCATCAGTAATGAGATCTATGATCTGGCAGGACATTTATTCAACCTGAACAGCCCGAAACAGCTGGCTGAGGTACTCTATGATGAGCTGGGTCTCCCTTCCGGTAAAAAGAGAAGTACGTCAGCAGATGTACTTGAACAGTTTGCAGGAATGCATCCGATCATCACACTTATCCTGGATTACAGGAAGCTTCAGAAGATATACAGTACTTATGCTGAGGGCCTTCAGAAATACATCCAGAAGGACGGCAGGATCCATACACTTTATAACCAGTGTGTTACCCAGACAGGACGTCTGTCTTCCAGTGAACCGAATCTGCAGAACATCAGCGTCCGTGATGAAGAGGGAAAGGTGATCCGCAGGGCATTCATGCCGGATGAAGGATGCGTACTGATCTCAAGCGACTATCATCAGATCGAACTGCGTATGTTGGCAGATATGGCTGATGAAACAAGTCTGATCGAAGCCTTTAATGAAGGAATCGATATCCATACTAAGACAGCCATGGACGTATTTGGTGTCAGTCTGGATGAAGTGACTTCCGAAATGCGCAGAAGGGCCAAAACGGTCAACTTCGGTATTGTTTACGGTATCAGTGACTTCGGCCTGTCTCAGCAGCTGAATATTACACGCAGGGAAGCTGCAGAGTTTATTGAGCAGTATTATAGAAGTTATCCGAAAATCAGGACTTACATGAATTCCATCGTTGAATTCTGTGAAAAAAACGGATATGTCGAAACATTGATGGGCAGACGCCGTGAAATACCTGAGATCAGGGATAAAAACAGGCAGGTCCGTGAATTCGGACGCAGGGCTGCTATGAATGCACCGATCCAGGGCTCTGCTGCAGACCTGATCAAGCAGGCAATGATCGATATTGCCCGCAGAATGAAAGAGGCAGGTGTCCGTTCCAGAATGATCCTTCAGGTACATGATGAACTGATCTTTAATGTGCCGGAAGATGAGATCGATCAGATGACAAAACTGATCGAAGACGGTATGACACAGGCAATGAAGCTGAAAGTACCTCTGACTGTTGAATGCTCAGTCGGAAGAAACTGGTACGAGGCAAAATAATGCCGGAACTGCCAGAAGTAGAAACAGTGCTGCGTACACTGGAAAGCAGGATCGCATCACTTGAGATCACCGGAATCACGGTCAGATGGCCCGGTGTGATCACCGGTGATACAGAAGAATTCTGTTCACGGCTCATGCATCAGCATTTCAATGGCTTCATGAGAAGAGGAAAGTATCTGCTCTTTGTCATGGATGACTGCATTCTTGAGAGTCATTTGCGCATGGAAGGGAAATACTATATACAGCAGCCTGATGAACCTCTTCAGAAACATGTACATATCTGCTTTGATCTCAGCGATGGGAATCAGCTCAGATATCACGATACACGTAAGTTCGGCAGAATGCGGATCCTGCCTTTGGATACCGATCTTTCAGCATTTCATGATCTGGGCCCTGAACCCTTTGATGAAGCATTCAGTCCGGAGTATATCCATGCTTACAGAAAGAACAGGAATACTCCGATGAAAAGTCTTCTGCTGGATCAGAATTTTACGGCAGGCATCGGAAACATCTATGCGGATGAGATCCTGTTTGCATGCGGGATCAGACCCGGAAGAAACTGCCGGAGGATCACCAGGAACGATGAACAGCATCTGGTCACAGAAACACGCAGGATCCTGCAGGAAGCGATCGCGGCAGGCGGAACGACGATCCGCTCATATACTTCATCGCTTGGTGTGACCGGACTGTTCCAGCTGGACTGTATGGTACATACCATGAAGACATGCAAAGTATGCGGAAGCGAGATCAAAGTGAAACGGATCGGCGGGCGGAGCAGTTATTACTGCCCGGTATGTCAGAAATAGGAGTCTGTTATGAGAAAAATAGGTATCACCGGAACGATCGGAAGCGGAAAAACGACTTTGTCTATTCTGCTCAGAAGAAGACATCTGCCTGTATTTGATGCGGACGGCTATACGAGGATCTGCTATCACAGGTCACATCCTGCTGCAGAACGAATGATCACTGAATTCGGTGAAGGCATACTGGATGAATACGGTGAGATCAGCAGAAAGGCACTGGCTGACATCATATTTCGTGATGAGGAGAAGCGTCTCCTGCTCAACAGCATCATTCATCCATTTGTACTTGAGGGACTGAACCGGTTCTTTGAAAACCACAGTTCCGAAGAGCTGGTCTTTGCGGAGATCCCGCTGCTCTATGAAGTGGGTTGGGATAAGTACTTTGACATCTGCTGTGTTGTTTCCTGTGATGATGAGATAGCTGTACAGAGATTGATAGAGGATCGGGGCATGAGCGAAGAGGACGCACGTCTGCGCATTGCTTCACAGCTCGACCGTATCGAAAAGATCGAGCGGGCAGATGAAGTGATATATAATAATGGTACGATCAAAGATCTGGATCATTGTGTTGCGATCTGGGTCAGGGAACTGAAAAAAAGGTAGTTAAGTATGGAATTAAAGGGCAAAGACATTTACAGGGTCATCTGTGCTGATTCGGTCAGCGCTGATTTTCTTACGTCTCTGATGAGTCTGTATCAGCCCCTGACTGGTTCGCTGGCCATATCATTGTACCTGACACTGTATACCGAGGGCAGAAGACAGCGCTCTCAGGAGACGCACCACAGGCTTAGTGTTCTGATGAATCAGAGTATCGATGAAATTGAACGGGCACGGATCAAACTTGAGGAACATCTGCTGTTAAGAACATACGTGCAGACAGCAGATGACAGGAATCAGTATCTGTATCTGCTCAACCAGCCTATGAGTCCTTCCGTATTCCTGGACAGCCGTGAAATGAAATCCGAACTGACACGGATCCTCGGCAGCAAGCAGACTGAACTGACCGTGAATAAATTCATGAACGGATATGTAACGACAGCCGGATACAGAGACATCACAAGACCGGTCGTCAGATATACGGAAAAAGGAACTTACAATACTGAGGACAGTGGCAGCCGTATTCAGCCGAGATATCATTTTACAGATGATGTCAGCATCAATTTCGATTATGAGCGTTTCTTCTCCATCACATCAACGCTTGTTTTCCCTGTCGAACTGAGAACGGAAGAAAATCTCCGGCTGATCGGTAAGCTGGCTACGATCTATGGCCTGACACCGGAACGTATGCGCCAGCTGACAGGCAGCTGTGTCAATATCGGAAGAAATGAATTTGACGCGGCAAAACTGAAACTGATGGCAGAAAAGTCCAGTCCGGAGATCGTTCAGACAGATGATCCGTATCAGCTGCCTCCTGTATCATTCCTGCAGTCTAAGCAGAATGGCAGGGATGTGTCATTGGCAGACCGAAAGATACTGGAATATCTGAGCGATAAGATGAATTTCAGTGTCGAAGTGGTCAATATCATGATCGAATATATTCTTTCCGTATCTTCCAACAGGCTGGTACCGAAGTTTGTTGAAATGGTTGCCGGTGAATGGGCAAGGGACAACGTTAAAACAAGGGAAGACGCGATTGCCGAAACCAAGAAAAAGAAAGGCTCCGATTACCGCAGAAAGCAGTCTGTTCCGCAATACATGCTGGAAGAAGGACGGCAGGAAGAGTCAGCCGGTACAGATACGGATATCAATGAAGTCAGGGAAATGCTGAAAAGGATGGGTAAGGTCTGATGCTGAAACCGATATATATGCAGAAAACAGCCGGCGATCTGGAAGGGGAACGGCAGAAACTGATCAACGATCTTACAGCTGATCACACCGTTATTGATATGCTGAACAGACTGCAGATCCCTCTGGAAGAGATCAGCAGGCATCCGTATCAGATCAAACGCTACCTGGATGATATTGCCAGATGCAGCGGATGTACATCACTCAGCATGTGCAGACGTCAGCAGAAAGGATATTGTCCTTCGCTCAGCTATGACGGGATCCTGACAAATGCTGTTACAGCATGTGAATTTGAAGTGCAGCGCAGCATCAATGAGGCTCATCTGAAGAATTATCTGATCTGTGACCTGAGCGATGAAATGAAACAGGTGAGTTTTGAGTCGATCAGTCTTGATGAACAGGACAGCGCTTATATCCGCTCCATGAATCATGCAATGCGCTGCTGCATGCAGTCAAAAGGACTCTATCTGTACGGCAGTATGGGTACCGGGAAAACATATCTGGCAGCTTGTGCGGCGAATTATATGGCGAAAAACGGAAAGAAAACGGTTTTTGTTCATTATCCTTCCCTGTGCCAGCGGATCACCGCGACATTGCGGACCGGTGAATACAAAACGGAAACAGACCGGATGAGCTATGCGGATTTCGTAGTCATAGATGACATCGGCGCTGAAGAAGTGACAGACCGCACAAGGAACCTGCTGCTTTCGATCCTGGATGCACGTATGCAGAACAGGAAGACGACCTGGTTTACTTCCAATAATGATTTCAGTACGCTTCTCGATCATTTTGTGAAAACTTCAAAAGGTGATGACCGTATGGAAGCTATGCGCATCCTGGAACGGATCAGGGCACTCGCGGAAACAGAAAAGATGGTCGGCAGGGACAGAAGGGCACTTTCACAGACAAATGGGTGATACTGTTCCTGAATCTTACAGGCAGTGCTTGGTCGTCCGGAAAACAGACTAAGGGCAAATAAGCCGTTTATGTGGCATGAAAAGCAGATTCTCGGGGATCTGTTTTTTTTCGATATTCAATATGTAAAAATCTGAAGTAAAAAGTAACATATTTTCATGAAATGTCTTTCATGACATGGAAATAGTTACAGAAAAACGTTGACTTTTGATTGGTCAAAACATAAAGTTATAACATGCAAAGTCTCAGAACGTCTTTGCGATGACATTTATCATGATCTGGAAGGCTGAAACCTTCCATTATTGTTTAACAGGAGGAAATGCTGATGGAAAAAGTCGTGATGAACGATATTACACTGATCCGCACTGCCAACGGATTGAAACTCAGTCCTGACGGCAAATATGCTGTGTATACAGTGATCGTGCCGGATGCTTTAAAAAATGAATATCAAAACGACTTCAGTCTGATCGAAAGAAGTACAGGAACTGTACGGAGACTGACTTACAACGGCAAGAATTCCGGTGCTTTATGGGATGACAACGAAACACTGTTGTTCAATTCCGTCCGCAAAGATGAAGACAAGCCGGAACCGATCGATGAGAAAACGGTATTCTATCGTCTTAACGTCAACGGCGGCGAAGCATATGAAGCATTCAGTATCAAAGCCAATGTGCAGGATACACGCAAGATCAAAGATGGCCTGTATGCCATGAAGATCCTGGTTGACCGCAATCATCCGGATCCGGATGAAGTCGATCATGACCTTTGCAAAGAAGAGCAGGACTATCATATTTTTGAAGAAGTTCCGTTCTGGGGCAATGGCCGCGGATTTGTTTCCGGCAAGAGAAGCGTTCTCTTCCTCTATGATGAACAAAGCGGTGAACTGACACGCCTGACAGGTGAATATACATCTGTTTCGGGAATGGCAGTCAAAGACGGAAAGATCGCCTATGTACACAGAACATGGGAAGATACGATCTCTCTGACAGCCGGCATCAGTATCTATGACACCGACAGCAAGACAACAGTCAATGTTCTGGATGACGGTCTGATGAAGGTTGAAAACATTGCCTTCAATGATCTCGGACTGATCTTCACGGCATGTGATATGAAAATATGGGGAACAGGCCAGCTCACAGATTTCTATCTGTTTGATGAAAAAGAAGGTACCTACCGTCTCTTCCATCAGAACAGTGCGGAACTGGCATACGGTGATACTCCGGTATGCGATTCAGTACGTCCCGGCGGAACCACATTCAAGGGACTTGGTGACAAGATCCTGTTTACAGCTATGAAGCATTATCATACAGATCTGTATGAGCTTGATAAAGATGGAAATGTTGATCAGGTACTGGATTTCGGCGGAGGCGCTGTGATCTGCTTCGATGCGGATGATACGTCAGTGCTGTTCATCGGATCCGAGCAGTCAAAACTGAGCAGTGTTTATGAATTCAAAGACGGAGAAGTAAAACTGCTTGATGACATCAACGCAGGTCTGCTGGATGGCAAATATGTCGCTGTACCGGAATATATTCCGTTTACAGACAGGGATGGTGTACAGATCGATGGATGGATCCTCAAACCGATGGATTTCGATCCCGAGAAAAAGTATCCGGGCATCCTGGAGATCCATGGCGGACCGAGAGGGGCATACGGAACACTGTTCTTCCATGAAATGCAGATCTGGGCTTCTCTGGGATACTTCGTATTCTTCTGCAATCCGAGAGGCGGCGAAGGATACGGCGAAGCATTCGCTGATCTCAGAGGAAAATACGGAACGATCGATTTCGATGATCTGATGGATTTCACGGATCATGTCCTGAAAACGTATCCGCAGATCGATGCAGAGCATATCGGAGCAGCCGGCGGTTCGTACGGCGGATTCATGTGCAACTGGATAGAAGGTCATACAGACAGGTTCGCTGCGATTGCTTCACAGCGCTCGATCTCCAACTGGGTCGCTGATTTCGGAGCCAGTGAGATCGGTGTTACATTCGACAGCAATGAAATGGGCGCAACACCCTGGTCAGATATGCTGAAAATGTGGGAACAGTCACCGCTGAAATATGCCGATCAGGCAAAGACGCCGATCCTGTTTATCCACTCACTGTGCGATTATAACTGCCCGATCGATCAGGGCGTTGAAATGTTTACAGCCATGAAATACTTCCATGTACCGTCAAGAATGGTCGTCTTTGAAGGAGAGAACCACGGCCTCAGCAGAACCGGAAAACCCAAGCACAGGGTCCGCAGGCTGAAGGAAATGACGGACTGGTTTGAGAAGTACCTGAAAGCATGAAAGGGGAGACGTTATGCTGAAATATCTCTTAAAGCGTCTGGGAATGGGTATCCTGACGTTGTTTGCACTGACAACGATCACATTCTTCCTGATGCATATTATTCCTGGTTCACCGTTTGCAGGTGAAATGGACAAACTTCCTGCATCAGTTAAGGAAATCATGATGAAGAAGTATCTGCTTGATCAGCCGATCATTGTCCAGTTCGGTGCTTATCTGAAAAACATCCTGAGAGGAGACTTCGGTACATCCCTGGTCAGAAAAGGAACGAATGTTCTTGATATCATCACACTCGGTCTGCCTTATACCGCTAAAGTCGGTGCGAGCGCATTCTGTACTGCAATGGTATTCGGTATTCTGCTTGGCGTTGTTGCGGCATTCTCCAAGTCCGGTTTCGTACAGGGACTGGCTGCAGTTATCGCAACGGTCGGTGTCTCCGTACCTTCATTCCTGATGGCTCTGGGTCTGATGTGGCTGTTCGGCGTCAAGCTGAAGGTCCTTCCGCTGATCGGTCTGACATCGTGGAAACACTTCATTATGCCGTCCGTAGCGCTGGCTCTGCACCCGATCGCAATGATTTCAAGACTTGTCAGATCATCTCTGACAGAGGAGCTGAGACAGGACTATATGATCCTGGCAGTATCCAAGGGTACATCCCGTGTTAAGGCGATCTTCAAGCATGCACTGAAGAATGCGATCATCCCGGTCATTACATATGCCGGACCGCTGCTTGCGTCACTGCTCACAGGTTCATTCGTCATCGAAACGATGTTCTCGATCCCCGGCATGGGTTCGGAATTCGTCAAGAGCGTTACCAACCGTGACTATACACTGATCATGGCATTGACGATCATGTACGGTTCTATGATCATTGTTGCCAACATCCTGACCGACATTGTTACGGCGATCGTCGATCCCCGTATCCGCTTAGACTAAGGAAAGGAGTCAGATCATGAGTGAAATCAATCTCGATATGAACGCACTGGCTTACGACGATCTGCCTGCCGACGCGTTTGAAAAACTTCCTGAAGATCAAAAGAACAATGAATTTATCGCGATGGAGTCCAAGACATACTTCCAGGATGTCTGGTACAACTTCAAAAAGAACAAGCTGGCTCTGATCAGTCTTGCATTCCTGCTCCTGATGATCCTGTTTGCGATCTTTACACCGATCCTGTCCAAGTATTCATATGAAATGCAGGATCTGACAAACAGAAACGCACTGCCGAGTGCACAGCACTGGTTCGGAACCGATAAATTCGGAAGAGATATCTTCGTCCGTGTTATGTACGGCGCGAGAATCTCTCTGTCAGTCGGTTTCGCGGCTGCCGGCATCAACCTTGTGATCGGCGTCATCTTCGGCGGTATCTGCGGATATCTGGGCGGACGTCTGGATATGATCCTGATGCGACTGGTAGACATTATCTATTCCGTTCCGACACTGCTGTATGTCATCCTGATCATGCTGGTATTCGGTTCGAATATCTTCTCAGTGCTCCTTGCGATCTCAGTATCCAGCTGGGCAGGACTTGCCCGTCAGGTCCGTGCACAGGTCATGGCACTGAAGCAGCAGGAATATGCACTTGCTGCAAAGGTCATGGGTGCTTCCAATAAGCGTATTCTGTTCAAGCACCTTGTTACGAACTCGATCGGTCCGATCATCGTTAATACAACGCTGATGGTTCCGAGTGCTATCTTTACTGAAGCATTCCTGTCATTCGTCGGTATCGGTATTTCCATCCCGCAGGCTTCCTGGGGAACAATGGCGAACGAAGCACGTTCACTGATCGCTTCCCAGCCGCTGCAGATGTTATGGCCGGTTATGGCGATCTGCCTTACGATCCTGAGTCTGAACTTTATCGGTGATGGTCTGAATCAGGCGCTCGATCCGAAGAAGAGGTAAATAAAAAATATGAGTGAAAAGCACGCTCTGGAAGTGATGGATCTTTCAGTGGACTACATGGATACAGACAGAGGCCTGATCCATGCCGTAACGGATGTATCATTCACCCTGGAACCAGGTGAGGTTCTGGGGCTGATCGGTGAATCCGGTTCGGGTAAATCCACGACAGTGAAAGCATGTATGGGCGTGCTTTCATATAACGCTGTTATGCGGAAAGGGAAGATCTTTCTGAACGGAAGATCACTCACAGGTGAAGGATTTACCGACAGAAAAGCCCATCAGGAAATGCTGAGGGGCGTACGCGGGAAGGAAATGGCAATGATCTTCCAGAATCCCGGCAGTTATATGGATCCCACCGCAACGATCGCATCATCACTCCGTGAAGCCATCCAGGCCCACAGCCGGATGAACTTCTTCGCAGCAAACCGCCTTGTATACGATCTGCTGGAAGATGCGGGATTTCAGAAGCCGAAAGAGATCATGCGCAGCATACCCGGGCAGTTATCAGGCGGACAGCTTCAGCTGATCGCTTATGAATCAGCGGTTGTTCATCATCCTTCTGTGCTGATCGCGGATGAACCGTTCAGCGCTCTGGATAGTGAAAACAGAAGTCTGATGCTGGATAAGCTCAGAAGGCTGAATGACGAAGGTACATCAGTCCTGCTGGTTACCCATGATCTGCTCAGTGCAGAAAGCATCTGTGACAGGATCTGTGTGATGTTTGAAGGCAGGATCATTGAAAGCGGTACGACAGAAGAGATTCTGAAGCGCCCACGTGAAGCATACACACAACAGCTTGTTGAAGCTTACAATTTGATGAAAGAGGATTGAAAAGATGAAGAAAGAGTACGAAGAGAAACTGGCAGCGGTTGCCAAAGGTGTCTGGGATCATCCGGAAGCAGGCTTCCTTGAGTTCGAAAGCAGCAGGATCCATGTGGATTTTCTGAGATCAGAGGGATTTGAAATCGAAGAGAATGTTGCGGATACCGTTACAGGCTATGTAGCGAAATACGGAAGCGGGCATCCTGTGATTGCATTGCTTGGCGAGTTCGATGCACTTTATGGTCTCGGTCAGAAAGCGGATGTTGCGGAGTATGCTCCGGACGGATGTGAAATGGGTCATGGTTGCGGACATCATCTGCTGGGTGCCGGTGTGATCGGTGCAGGTCTTCTGATCCGTGATTATCTGAAAGAACATCAGTGCCCGGGTACTGTCCTTGTATGCGGCTGTCCAGCAGAAGAAAGCGGCTCAGGCAAAGCGTACATGGCCAGAGACGGCGTATTCAAAGACACGGACATTGCTCTGGCATGGCATCCCGGTCTCCTGCATCAGGTAGGCACAGGAAGCTCTCAGAGCTGTATCCAGACATATTTCCGTTTCCATGGTATAGCAAGCCATGCCGCAGGATCACCGCAGTCCGGAAGAAGCGCGCTTGATGCTGTAGAACTGATGGACGTAGGTGTCAATTATCTGCGCGAGCATATGGAAAGTACGGACCGTGTTCATTATGCGATCACGAATTCGGGCGGAAAGTCACCGAATGTTGTCCAGGCAGAGGCTGAAGTCAAATATCTGATCCGTTCCACAAGCAATCCGAAGTGCCTGGCGCTGTATGAACGTGTATGCAATATTGCAAGGGGTGCCGCATTGATGACCGGTACCACGATGGAGATCGTGTTTGACGAAGGTCTTTCCAATACGATCGTCAATTTCACTCTGGAAAAGGTCATGCAGGAAGCGTTCAGAGAAGTCGGTGTTCCTGAATATACCGAAGAGGAACTTGCATATGCGAAGAAGTTCCGTGATTCATGGCCGCATGAATTCACGATGGATAATGTCGGTGAACACGTGAAGGATAAGCGTGCACTGCTGAAGAATATGCAGGAATCTCCGATCTGTTCCATGCTTGTTGAGAATGAATGCTCTGATGTCTGCCATATGGGCAGTACGGACGTTGGCGATGTCAGCTGGGTCGTTCCTACGGAAAGCCTGGGTACGGCTTGTTACAGCTATGGTGCGGGAGCTCACTCATGGCAGTGGGTCGCACAGGGCAAGTCATCCATCGCGATGAAGGGTATGTATACTGCTGCGGAAGTTCTGGCAAGAACTGCAGAAAAGCTTCTGGAAGATCCTGCGCTGATCGAAGAAGCGAAAGAAGAATTCAAAGACAGGACAGCGGGCATGAAATATGAATGCCTGATCCCTGCTGATGTAAAACCTCACGTTATCAGCTGAATCATCTGACTATAACTGCTCTGAAAAGGGCAGTTTTTTTCTGCTCTCGATAGATTTGAGGACAATTCTTAGCAAATTACAAAATTATCTGCTAATCATAAAAAGTGTATAAATAAGCGAAAAAATGATAATAATGAACAGTTACGGAAGAAAAATGAATAAACAAATTAGCACACAACACTTGACAGTGCTAAACTCATGAATATACTAATAGGTGTAAGCAGAAGGAGTTTAGAATATGAACTATATGACTGATAGAAAAAGAAACCTGGTAGATGATATGTTTACCAGAATGAGCGGTACAAGTGTTGAAGGAATGATGAGAACGGATATCCGCAGAAAAGACGATATGTACTATCTGGATATTGAACTTCCCGGATACACGAAGGACGATGTCCGGATCTCTCTTTTCAACGGAACACTGACTGTTACTGCTGCACATACGGCAGAGAATGAAGAAAAAGACAGCAGGGGAAACCTGCTCAGAAAAGAACGCTTCACAGGCAGGCTGGAACGTTCCTGGAATGTCGGCACAGCGATCCGTGATACAGATATCAAGGCTTCTATGCATGATGGTATCCTGACGATCAGCGTACCGACTGAAGAAAGAAAAGAAAAAGAAGAAAAAAGGTTTATTGAAATACTTTAAGGAGGATAAGATGATGAGATTTGCACCGGCTAGAAATGATTTGTTTGACAGTTTCTTTGATGATATGTTCCCGACGTTCAATACAGCTTCCGTCATGAGAACTGATATCCGTGAGAAAGACGGCAATTATCTGCTTGATATCGATCTTCCCGGATACAAGAAGGAAGACATCAAGATCTCACTGTACAACGGAAATCTGACGATCCAGGCAGAACATAATGACTCAAAAGAAGAAAAGGATGCGAAAGGAAATGTGATCCGTCAGGAACGCTACAGCGGAACATGTTCCAGAACGTTCTATGTAGGCGAAAGTATCCGTGAGTCTGATATCCATGCAGGGTATGAAAACGGCATCCTGACACTTCAGATTCCTACAGAACAGAAAAAAGAAGCAGAAGAAAAGAAATACATCAATATTCTCTGATCTGCACGACATCACCCGAAAGGGTGATTTTTTTTATTGCATCAGATGTCAGTTCTCCATACAATAATTCCATCGGAGTGATTCCGGGTGGAGGAAAACATGGTTTTAGTTAAAAACGGCATGATTCACGATATGGTGAACAAAGAACCCTACAAAGCCGATATTCTGATCGAAAACGGCATTATCAAAGCAATCGGAACTGATCTGACATCTGACGGCGAAGTCTATGACGCTGAAGGATATGATGTATATCCCGGTTTCATTGATGCTCATGCTCATCTTGGACTCGATGGCTACGGCATTGGTTTTGAAGGCGCTGACTATAATGAAATGAACGATGTATGCACACCGCAGCTCAGAGCGATCGACAGCTTTAATCCTCTGGATCCGACTGTCAAAATGGCTGCACAGGCTGGTGTAACTACAGTTGCTACGGGACAGGGAAGTTCCAATGCGATCGGCGGTACATGGATCGCAGTCAAGACGACCGGTGTCTGTGTCGATGATATGATCGTCAAGGATCCTGTCGCAATGAAATGCGCACTCGGTGAAAATCCGAAGAGATGCTACAGAGAAAAGGGCAACGCTGCACGTATGACTACAGCAGCAAACATCCGTCAGATGATGCTGAAGACACTTGATTACATGGCAAGACTTGAAGCGGCGGGAGATGATCCGGCCAAGAAGCCTGCGTTTGACTACAAGTGCGAAGCAATGATCCCTGTTATGAAGCGTGAGATCCCTCTGAAGATCCATGCTCATCAGGCCAATGATATCCTGACAGCTGTCCGTCTGGCTCGTGAATTCAACGTCAAAATGACGCTTGAACACACAACAGAAGGTCATCTGATCGCTGATAAGCTCGCTGAATGCAAAGAATATCCTATGGCTGTCGGTCCGACACTGACACACGCTTCCAAGTTTGAACTGCAGAACAAATCCTGGGAAACACCGAAGATCCTGAGTGAGAAGGGATGCCTCGTTTCGATCATTACAGACTCCCCGGTCATCCCGCAGCAGTATCTGACGCTCTGTGCAGGTCTTGCGGTAAAAGCAGGCATGGATCCTTATGAAGCACTGAAAGCGATCACGATCAATCCTGCAAAGCATATCGGCATTGAAGACAGAGTCGGATCACTGGAAGCAGGCAAAGACGGAGACCTGGTCGTTTATGAAGGCTCACCGTTCGATATCGATTCCAAGGTAAAATTCGTACTGATCAACGGCACCAAAATCGACTGATCACGCATAATGAAAACAGCCACACAATGTGGTTGTTTTCTTTTGTGCTGTTATAGTTTGCGTGCGGCCTGTTTGGCCTGGATCTGCGCGATCGCTGCTTTCTGGTTCAGAATGACCGGGATAACGATCGGATTTCGGTTTGTTCTCTGGAACAGGAACGGTTCCAGAGAAGACCTGATGCAGTTCTTAAGCTCACCGAACGTTGTTCTCTGCTGCATTTTATTTTTTAATGCATCATATACGACGAGTTCCGCTTCCTTCAGGAGTGTCTGGGATTCTTTGATGTAGACGAATCCGCGGCTGACGATACTCGGTCTGCAAAGGATCTTATTGTATCTGGAATCGATCGTAACGATAACAGCGACAAGACCTGAGTTGGCAAGGATCTGTCTGTCCTTGATGACGGAAGTGGACAGACCCGAAGCATCGTTTCCATCGACATAGATCGCGTCTGTCTGAACACGTTCGTTTGCGATGAAGCATTCTTCATTCCTCATGACAACGATATCGCCGTTTGAACAGATGAGGCAGTGATCTGCCGGTACACCTGTTTCCTGGGCAGTAGCTGAGTGCTGTACAAGCATCTTGTATTCGCCGTGGTTGGGCATGAAATATTTCGGCTTGATCAGATTCAGCATCAGTTTCTGTTCTTCTCTCGGGGCATGTCCGGTCGTGTGGAAGGATGTCAGCGGTGAGTTGACAACAACATTCGCTCCGACTCTGGTCAGCTGATTGACGACTGCAGATACAGAAACACCGTTTCCGGGGATCGGGTTGGATGAGAACAATACGGTATCGCCCGGGATGATCTTCAGATATTTGTGCGTACCGTTGGCGATCCTGGACAGAGCAGCCATCGGCTCACCCTGGCTTCCGGTACATACGATGCATATCTTGGAGTTCGGCAGGGTATTCAGCTCATTGCCGGTTATAAACGCACTGTCAGGAATATTGATGACGCCTAGTTTTCTTCCGATCTCACAGACATTTTCCATGGATCTTCCGAACACGGCTACTTTCCTGTCGCATGCGACTGCTGCTTCCAGGATCTGGTTCAGACGCAGGACGTTTGAAGCAAATGTAGATACAAGCAGACGTCCCGGTGTTTTCCTGATCTGGTCCATGATCGCGCTGGCAACGGCTTTCTCACTGACTGAGAAACCGGGTACAGCGGAGTTTGTTGAATCGCTCATCAGAAGGGTGATGCCGACCTGCCCCATATACGCCATCTTCTGATAGTCGGCGTTGGGACCGATCGGTGTCAGGTCAAACTTGAAGTCACCTGTTTCAAAGATACGGCCGTTCGGTGTGTTAACGATGACACCATAGGAGTCAGGGATCGAATGGACCGTATTGACGAATCCGATATTGAAATATTTGGTTTTGATCCTGCTGTCGCCGTCGATCTCCACGATCTTGCATGCTCTGCTGAGTCTGTGCTCTTCGAGTTTTTTCTCGATCAGCGCTTTTGCAAAGCGCGGTGCATAGATCTGCTTAAGATGTACTGACTGCAGGAAGAAGGGGATGCCCCCGATATGATCTTCATGACCATGCGTGATCACAAGTGCTTTGATACGCGATTGGTTTTTGATCAGGTAAGAATAATCGGGGATAACATAATCAACACCCAGAAGGTCATCTTCCGGGAACAGCACACCGCAGTCAATGATGATGATCTCATCATCATGTTCTACGCAGTACATATTCTTACCGACTTCACCGAGACCGCCAAGTGCATATACAAGGGTATCGGAATGTCGGTCGATTGCATTCAGAGAATAGTCCGGCTCAGTGATCTGAGAATAACGAACAGGACGCCCGTTTCTCTCGGAGGTCTGAAATTCGTTCATTGGCAGCTCCTTTCCTGTTGTGGTGGGAATAAATTAGATAATTATTAAAATATTGATTTTTATGTCAAAATCATTATAACACAAAAACGGAATGTTTTTGCTGTGAGGTCAGATATATAGACTAAATTACCAGAGCACCTGGTATTTCCTTGTAAGGATCATCGTGATCGATCTTGTCATAGAACAGAGTGCCGCTGAAATGGTCGATCTCATGCTGGAGAACGATTGCAAGATACCCTCTGGCACGGATCTCGATCTCCTGATCTGTTATGGCATCATAGGCGCGTACTTTGATCCTGGCGCTTCTGACGACATGACCTTCATGTTCGCCTTCGACCGAAAGGCAGCCTTCACCGGAATCAAGATATGCCGGCTGTACAGACTGCGAAATGATCTTCGGATTGGCAAGCATGAATTCCGCAGTGATCTCGTTTCCGTCTTTATCAAGAGTCGGAACGATGACTGCGGTCAGTTGCTTGGGAACACCGACCTGAATTGCGGATATACCGACAGCAGGTCTGAGATTGAGCTTCTCGGCTTTCTCCGGATCGGTAGAATCTTTGACGTAGTTATAAAGATCCTGAAGAAGCGCACGGTCTTCATCACTGAGCGGTAGTTCCACAGGCATTGATTTTTCACGGATAAAAGGATCGTTGTCCTTGATTATGGTATCGTTATTGATCAGCATAATTTAACCTCTGTGAAATTTTACTAGTGATTAAGACCTATTTCAAGTGTTTTTATAATTTGTATGACGAAAAGCGCTTTCATATTATTTTAAGTTTTTTCAGTCAGAACTGGTGATTGTGGTAGAATCATTGTATGACCGTATATACGAATAAAAAAACGAATGAAAGACGCAGAGGCTTTCATATTCTTATGCCAGAAGGGACTGATCTGATCATCAGACTCAGCATTGCATGGCTTTCACTTTTCGGCACCCTGATGATCGCAAGTGCCTCGATGGGACAGGCACTCAATAATCCTCTGTATCTGCCTTTGACGATCATTAAACAGGTCGTCTATCTCGTGGGCGGTTTTGTTGCCATGAGATGGCTTACGTCCAATTTCAAGATCGATTTCCTGAGGAACAAAAACTTTCCTTTGCTGGCGCTCCTGGTTATTGCGGCACTGATCGTCTGTCTGTTCTTCCCGGAAGTCAACGGCGCGAAGGCCTGGATCCGTGTGCCTATCTCGACTGTTGACGTATCGATCCAGCCGTCTGAATTTGCCAAGATCATGACGATCCTGATCATCGCGGCTTATTGCGGAGACGTTACGAAACGGTTCAAAAGCACATGGGATATGATCAAAGTCCCGATGATATTCATAGGGATCTATCTGTTTATCGTCGTATTGCTGCAGTCTGACCTTGGATCAATGGTCGTTATTTTTGCCATTGCGTATATCTGCTTTATGATCCCGTCACATCCTCAGATGCGGAAATTCAGAAAATGGCTGGCGATCCTGATGGTGCTTGGTGTCATCATGATCGTCTTTATCCTGACACCTTATGGTGAAGGCATCATCAGAAAACTGCCGCTGAAGGATTATCAGATCAACCGTATTCTTTCATCGATCAACCCGTTTGCCGACCAGTACAACACCGGATTCCAGCTCGTCAGCGGTCTGGTCGCGTTCGCAACAGGCGGATGGACAGGACTGGGCTTCGGAAACAGTGTGCGTAAGTATACAAAATTCCCTGCGGCAAATACTGACTTTATTCTTGCCATCGTTGTCGAAGAACTTGGTTATATCGGATTCCTGCTGGTATTCATCCCTTATCTTCTGATCATGTGGAGACTGTTCAGCTATGCTTCAAAGATCAAGAGTGAAAAGGCGAAGATCATCCTGGTAGGTACTTCCATGTATATCCTGATCCATTGTCTGTTCAATATCGGCGGCGTCACGGGAATGATCCCTCTGACAGGCGTTCCGCTGCTGATGATCTCAGCAGGAGGCTCTTCAACGATCTCCCTGTTGTGTGCCATCGGCATTGCGCAGGCTGTTATCCTTCAGTACTATAACGGAGAAATCGAATGAGGATCATTGCGGGAAAGCATTCGTCGAGAAAACTTGTGACGCTCCCGGGATCCTCGACAAGACCGACTCTGGATAAGGTCAGAGGCGCTGTATTCTCATCACTGGGAGGTTTCTTTGAAGGCGGTGTATTTCTCGACCTGTATGCAGGAAGCGGAGCCTGCGGTCTGGAAGCGTTGTCCAGAGGTATGGATAAAGCGATCTTCTGTGACAAATCGAAGGCTGCAGCTGCTGTGATACGGAAGAATATCGAAGCGCTGGAGGAAACAGATAACAGCAGACTGCTGGTTATGAGTGATATGACAGCACTGAAGCTTCTGCATGAAGAACAGGAACATTTGGATATCGTTTATCTGGATCCGCCGTATGCGAAGCAGAAGAACGAAGCTGTTCTGCAGTATCTGAGCGATCAGGAAATGATGAACCGGAATGCTGTGGCAGTTATCGAATCTGAGAAGACAGACAGCTATCCGCAGCGGATCGGCAGATTCACAATGTACAAGGAAGCGGAATACGGTATTACAAAGATCACATATTATAAGTACATGGAGGAGATTTTATGAAGGTGTGTTATCCGGGAACGTTTGATCCGATCACAGCCGGTCATCTTGATATCATCGAACGTGCTTCAAATAAATTCGATGAAGTGATCGTGCTGATCATGCAGAACCCGCGCAAGAAGTGCATGTTTACTGCTGAAGAACGCAAGTATATGATCGAAAGGTGTGTCAAGGCAGACAACATCAAAGTTGAGATCGGCAGCGGTCTGACTGTAGAGTATGCGAAAAAACTTGGCGCCAGCGCGATCATAAGAGGGATCCGTGCCGTAACGGACTATGAATATGAACTGCAGCAGGCAACAGCCAACATGAAGCTGGTGAACTCTATCGAAACATTGTTCTTGATCGCAAAACCGGAATATTCGTTCCTCAGCTCCTCAGTTGTAAAGGAGATCGCAATGAACGGCGGAAGTACAGACGGACTCCTGCCGGATGAGATCTCAGACTATGCCATTGAACGAATGAAGATCGAATGAACTGAATGCCTCCTTGTGAGGCTTTTTATATGTTCAGGCTGCTTGATATATGCTTCATATTCTGATAATTGACAATACAGGATACGAAAAGTATGATTTGTATAACAAATCATACTTTAAAGGAGAATGAAATATGGGTGCACCGAAAGGAAAATATGCCTGGACTGCGACTGTCGGGGAAAAAGGGCAGATCGTGATACCAAAGCAGGCAAGAGAAGTATTCGGCATCAAACCCGGGGATACACTGCTTCTGCTGGGCGATGAAAACCGAGGTATTGCTATCATGCCGAAGCAGGCATTCGGAGAATTGTTTTCAGCAGCGTTTGATGATTCAAAGCAGGAGGAACAGTCATGAGGATCGCATGGTTCTGTATTCCTGCATACGGACATACCAATCCAACGCTTGGACTGGTCAGAAGACTGACCGGTGCCGGTCATGAAGTTTATTATTTTTCATTCGGAAAATTCCGTTCTGCGATCGAACAGACAGGCGCACATTTTATTCCTTGTGACGCATATGATTTTGAAATGGAAGACAAGGAAAACGCGGACAGGGTGGCAAAGGACATTGCCTATTCTACAGAACTGGTCGTTTCCTCTACACTTGCGCTGGATGACATGGTAACGGAAAAGATCGGAGAGATCAGACCGGATCTGATCGTTTCCGATTCCGTTGCATTCTGGGGGAAACTGGCTGCTTTGAAACACAGGATCCCGTATGTTTCCTCTACGACAACATTTGCGTTCAACAGATACTCTGCGCGTTATATGAAGCAGAGCGCTTCACAGGCAGTGAAGATGCTGCTGGGAATACCCCGCAGCAACAAACAGATCAAACGTCTGCAGGAGAAGGGATATCCGGTCAGGAGTATCCTGGATATCGTTCAGAATGATAATGATACGAATACGATTGTTTATACTTCTTCCTACTTTCAGCCGTGTGCGGATACATTCTCAGACCGGTATCATTTTATCGGCCCATCGATCCGTCCGATCACAAGTCCGGTACAGAAGACCGCGGATAAAACAGTATACATTTCAATGGGAACGATCAACCAGAACCGGACCTTTTACCGCAACTGTATCGAAGCATTGAAGGATACTGACTGGCAGGTGATCATTTCCATGGGGTCCAACCCCGACACATTCGATGATCTTCCGCCGAATATCCAGGTATATGACTTTGTCGACCAGATGGCAGTTCTTTCGATAGCGGACGGGTTCATCACACACTGCGGAATGAATTCTGTTTCTGAAGCACTGTATTATGAAGTACCGCTCGTTCTGTTCCCGCAGACATCTGAGCAGGAAGCAGTTGCCGGCAGAACGGAAGAACTCGGCGCAGGCTTCCGGCTGAAGTCTATAGAAGGCAAAGACATCAAGGAGGCACTGGAAACGATCCTGTTTGAACCTTCCTACAGGAACAGCGCAGTGCGTATTTCCGAAAGCTTCAAGTCATCCGGCGGCATTGAGGAAGCAGTTGAATTCCTGGAAACGCTGGGCAGTCAGGCTGCGGACAACTGAATCATAACGACCGGCATCCGGAAACGCAGAAACGGAGTGCCGGTTTTATGATTGCCTGATGATCCTTTTCAGTGTGTGCTTGATATTCTGAATATGCATAACATGATATTCGATATAACAATTAGCGATAATCGTTTGATAGAACCATAATATGAATGCAGGCAGGAACAGAAAGGGGTCAGGGAATGGAAAAACAGGCAGTAAATATCACAGCAGTACTTGCAGATACGGGCTGCAGTCAGGAAACCATTGACCGGGCTGTAAACCTGCAGAAGTCAGGGAATACCGAAGAGCTGATCAGATGTCTGAAGCTCTGCAGATGTGACCTGATGGATGAACTGCATCAGCAATATAAAAAAATAGACTGTCTGGATTATGTGATCAGACAGACCGAAATGAGCAGAGGAAGGAAATGAACATGAAAAAGGAAGAATTGAAACTGACACAGGCATGGGATAAAACATTCCCGAAAAGCGAACTTGTAAATCACAGCAAAGTAACATTCGTCAACAGATACGGCATCACACTGGCAGCTGATATGTATGTGCCGAAGAACGCAGAGGGCAGACTTCCTGCGATCGCAGTCAGCGGTCCGTTCGGCGCTGTCAAGGAACAGTGCTCCGGACTGTACGCACAGACAATGGCAGAGCGGGGATTCCTGACGATCGCATTTGATCCTTCATTTACGGGTGAAAGCGGCGGAAACGTCCGTTATATGGCATCACCGGATATCAATACAGAAGACTTTATGGCAGCCGTGGATTTCCTTTCTCTGAATGACCGTGTCGATCCTGAACGGATCGGTATTATAGGTATCTGCGGATGGGGCGGAATGGCACTCAATACCGCAGTGCTTGATACCCGTGTCAAGGCAACGGTCGCTGCAACGATGTATGACATGACAAGAGTCAATGCCAACGGATACTTTGATTCAGAGGACAATGAAGAAGCCAGATATGCAAAGAAGGCTGCGATGTGCGCACAGCGTATCGCTGACCTGAAAGCAGGAGAATACAAACTGGGCGGAGGAGTTGTTGATCCGCTGCCCGAGGATGCGCCTTACTTTGTTAAGGATTACTATGATTACTACAAAACACCGCGCGGATACCATGAGAGATCACTGAATTCCAACGGCGGCTGGAATGTGATCGGCTGTGAATCATTCATGAATCAGCCGATCCTGAAGTATTCCAATGAGATCCGTTCAGCAGTACTGATCATCCACGGTGATAAAGCACATTCCCGCTACTTTGGAAAAGACGCATTCACGAATATGGTCACCAACAGCAAATATACTTCCAATAAAGAACTGTACCTGATCCCCGGTGCTTCCCATACAGATCTGTATGACGGCGGCAAGGATCATGTGATCCCGTTTGATAAACTGACAGCCTTCTTCAGGGAATACCTGAAATAAATCATGCAGGTATCAGACAGATCATGAAAAAGAGAAGTCTGTTGAAACTCTGTTCGGCAGTGATGACTGCAGTCTGTCTGACCGCCTGCCGGACTGAGCAGGCACCTGCCGCAGCAGATACAGAAGCTGCAGCTGATCCTTCCTTGAGTCCTGTCCTGAGGGATCACCATGGCTTTGACTTTGAAAGCAGAACCGTCATGCTGAACAGCGGTTATGAGATGCCGGTCCTTGGTCTGGGAACATATGCACTGGATCATGATACATGTGTTAATTCCGTCAAGACACTGCTGGCTGAAGGCGGCAGGCTGATCGATACAGCTTATATGTATCATAATGAAGAAGCCGTCGGAGAAGGTGTACGGCAGGCAATGGAGGAGTACGGCATTGACCGTGAAGAGATCTTTGTGATCACCAAGATCTATCCCACGCAGTACTCTGATCCGGAAGCGGCGATCGATGAGGCATTGAAAAAACTGGATATCGGGTATATTGACATGATGCTGCTGCATCATCCCGGTACGGGAGATGTCAATGCGTATCATGTAATGGAAAAATACCAGGAAGCGGGGAAGATCCGTTCACTGGGATTGTCCAACTGGTATATTGAAGAACTGACGGAATTCCTTCCGCAGGTATCTGTTATGCCTGCGCTGGTACAGAATGAGATCCATCCATATTATCAGGAACAGGATGTCGTTCCGTTTATTCAGGAAAAAGGGATTGCAGTACAGTGCTGGTATCCGCTCGGGGGCAGAGGACATACAGCAGAACTGTTAGGAGATGAAACGATCACAGCGATCGCTGAGGCACATCATGTGTCATCTGCGCAGGTCATACTGCGGTGGAATCTGCAGCGGGGCATTATCGTAATACCCGGTTCATCCAACCCTGACCATATCAGGGAGAACCTTGATCTGTTTGGATTTGAACTGACGGATGAAGAAATGGAAAAGATCAATGCTTTGGACCGCGGTGAAAAGCATGACTGGTATTAGAGGAGAGAGAAAATGAATGTACTGATTTTAAACGGCAGCCCGCGTCCGCAGGGCAATACAGCAAAAATGATCAATGCTTTCCGGGAGAGCGCAGAAAGCAAAGGTCATGAGGTCAGTGTTTATAATGTCTGCAGGAAAAATATCCATGGCTGCCTGGCATGCGAACACTGCCATAAAATTGAAAAGGGCATCTGTGTTCAAAAGGATGACATGCAGGAAGTGTATGATCTGCTGAAAGATGCGGATATGCTGATACTTGCATCACCTATCTACTACCATGGGATCAGCGGACAGCTGAAATGTACGATCGATCGTTTCTATGCAGCGCTGTATCCGAAAGAACACGGTCATCTCAGCAAGATCGCCATGTTCCTTTGTTCCGGTGACAAGGATATGTATACCGGTGCTGAGTTCTCATTTAAAGGAGACTTCCTGGATTATCTCAGCCTTGAGGATAAAGGCATTTATACATGCGCTGGTGAAATGAAGGAAGAAGTTCTTGAACAGGTACGCAGACTTGCGGAAGAACTCTGAAAACAATTGATATATGATCAGCCTTTCCGACATTATGAGCGGAAAGGTTTTTTCATTTCAGCGTTACTTTTTTGCCGGATGAAGTATCATGTTAAAAGAAATATCATGATATTCATGAATGAAGATGTTCCGTTGAATATCAGATATATCGGAAGAAAGGGAATACGGAACTGATGGCTGATACGAGTTCCGGACATAGAAAACTCTATATGCGTTTTGCTCTGCTGACTGCAGGCATATTTCTGATCCTCTGGCTGCTTCAGTCTGTATTTACACGGAGTTTCTATCGTATGGCTGCAGAAAGGACCGCAAGACGTACAGCAGATCAGATTGCCGCACACAGCAGAAGCGAAGATCTGTTTGAAGAGATCGACCGTCTCAGTACTGAGAATGCACTGCTGATATTTGTGACGGAACAGGACGGAACGATCCTATACAGTTCTGACTCATATAAATCGTTTTATTATTCTTACGGCAACGGTGACGGCGGTACCAGCAATCCGTATATCTATGATGACGTGATGGAATGGCAGACAGGGAACTACAGAAAACTGCCTGACGGATATGGTGATTTCCTGATCTCATTGAGGAACAATGACCGCGGAACAACGGAACTGAAAACAGATTCAAAATACATCTGCGGAAGGTATGTTGAGCTTGAAAACGGAGAACAGGCGATCCTCTACATTGGGACAGTTCTCAATACCGTAAACCCTGCGGTCTCATTTATCAGGGGGCAGACGTTCTGGACAGCGTTCCTTTCACTGGTCATTGCAGCAGCTGCATTGTATCTGTCAGAAAAGACAGGTATTCAATGGCTAAGATGATTTGAAAAACGCATGTATTAAACGCTTATCAGTCATAAAGATAGAGTTGTTTTCTCTTATGCCGATATAATAGTTATTGATGAAATACCAGTGGTCTGAAATAAAAAAATGGCTTTTCCTGATTCCGATTATTTTTCTGTCAGCAGGATGTATCCGCCCGGCAGAAAGACCTTCAGATACAGATCATATAGATCCGGCAGTGCGTGAGAATTCACCTGTACTGTCTTTTGAAAGTCTTCCTGACGCGCTTGGATTGTCAGGAAAAACACTGTCTGAAGCAGGACTCTCTAAAGATGATCTGACGGATGGGATCTATCTGCTGATCGAAACGGTTTTTCTGAATGAAAAGCAGGGGATCAGAGGGTATATGGGATCCGGTAAGGATGAACGGATCGGGGAACTGACATTTACCTGCAAAAAGCCTCTTGAAGATGCGCAGTCATATTTTACGGAACTGTATGGTGAACCATACCATACGGAGATCGAGCCGTATGTCAAATCAAACGGCGGGAGTGTTTACCATGAATACTACTGGACAGGAGAAGGGATCCTGATCCTGTCAAAGGCTGATGAATACGGATTCTTTGAAGTCCGATATCAGGATGCCGACAGACCTGAAGAAGCTGTCAGTCATGAGAACTGAACTTCTTTTCCAAAAATGATCGAGGTGACGGATATGATCTGGAATGCGAAAAACGGAACGATTGCACTGGGCAGTACATCGATGAGTTATGTTTCTTTCGGACATGGTAAGCGTGTGCTTGTACTGCTTCCCGGTCTTTCAGACGGTCTGATGACCGTGAAGGGGAAGGCGCTCCTTCTGGCCAAGCCGTATCAGATGTTCTTTGAGAAATATACGGTTTACATGTTCAGCAGAAAAGATGATATGCCCGAGGGATATTCGATCAAGGATATGGCTGACGACCAGGCGGAAGCACTGAGACTGCTTGGTGTCCGGAAGGCTTCCATTATGGGTGTATCCCAGGGCGGCATGATCGCCCAGTATCTGACCGTCGGTTACCCTGATCTTGTAGAAAAACTCGTGATAGCTGTTTCCGCTCCGTATGCGAATGAACTGATCCATGAGAATGTTGAACGGTGGATGGCATATGCTGAACAAGGTGATCATAAGGGACTGATGATCGATACTGCCGAGAAGAGTTATTCAGAGGCATATCTGAAAAAGTTCAGAAAATCATATCCTGTGATCGGGCTTGTCGGAAAACCTAAGGACTACAGAAGGTTCATGATCAATTCCAAAGCGATCCTGAATTTTGATATCAGAAACCGTCTGAATGAAATACATTGCCCGACACTGATCATCGGAGGTTCGGAAGACCGTACAGTCGGTATACAGGCATCGTTTGAAATGCATGAACTGATTTCTGACAGTGAATTGTACGTATATCCGGGATTGGGACATGCAGCATATGAAGAAGCTGAAGACTTCAATATGAGGGTATTCCGTTTTCTGGAAGCAGAATAAAAACGCCGCCGGGCGTTTTTATTGATCATTGCATCGGTTTATGTCTGGGGATCCTGCAGGCCTCGGGAATACCGCCTGCGGCTTTGACAGCTTCTGCTTCAGGATCGATCAGAACATCCCGGTTCTCCGGATGCTTCATGAACCACTTCATGGCATATGAACATGTCAGTTCAGCTTTCTGACCGGTCTCTCTCAGGACTTCGGTCATTTTTTCCATCAGGATACCGGCAACGCCCTGACCGCGGAGTGACGGATCAACAACTGTATGTGTTACTTCTACCATACCGGGTTCAAACGCGGGAAAGGTCACGTATGCGAGCTCTTTTCCTTCATCATCTTCAAGCCAGATACGGTTATGTTCCAAATGATAATTCATAGTGACTGCCTCCTTTATGATCATATCATAATGTCTGAGGGATCTGCCTGTCATATCTGTACCGGTGTTCATATATGCCGAAATTGTCATAGAGTGAATGAAAAATGATATCCTGCAGTATCCTGATTTTCAGGCATGTGTACCTGTACGTTTACGATACTTACTTCTAAATGCAGTCAGGAAATGACGGACTTTCCGTCAGAAAATTCGGTGTGGCAGTAATTCAGCCTGTTTATTTCGGGTAGTACCGAAGTTTTGTTCTTTTTGTGAACCGGACATGCAATACTGTTTCCGGAGGTACTTAATATGTCAGGATATTTCAATATTAAGAATTTTGAATCACTCTACAACAAGACCGAAAGCGTCATGTATTCCAAATTTCTCGGGAGGATCTATCGTACGACCAAAGAATTGATGGGTCAGGATTGCACTCCCGAAATGATCAGTGAACGTGAAAACAATCCGGACTACGACGAACGCCTGGTCGAACGTGTAGACCGTTATCTGCCGCAGTTCAATAAGAAAACACAGCTGATCATCCGGAAAGAATTTCTGGAGGACAGTCCGGAAGGATGGTATGAAGCGTATTTTCATGCAAGTGACTATTCCGCGATAAGAGCAAGAGCCGCAGAAAAATTTGCAAATTGTTTCAGATGCTACTAGGTCATTGGATCTGAACCTGATATCGGGAATCAGAAAGGTGTAAAGTCTTCAGACATGACAGTCTGACGATCAACACCTTTTTTGATCTGCCGCTTTGTGGACGAAAAGACAGTGTATGAAATGAATAAAACCCGTGGCGTGGAGTATAATACACTTGTATTTTGAAAGAGTTCCTGTTTCAGAATATCTATGTTAGCATGTGTTTTTTATATCAGTCTGTTATTCATGATTCTGTCATGAAAGTGCATGCTGGAGGTTTAGCTATGTCTTTTGCAGTTTTTGCGGATGGGACCGCAAATCTTCCGGGTGAGCTGCTGGAAGGTATCACGCTTCTGCCGATCGATTATACGATCGATGATCAGCCGTATACGTATGATGGTGATATCGGGCATTTTGATATCCACTCATACTATGAAAAACTGAGGAACGGCGTCAGTGTAAAAACAACGCTGCTGAATACGGGTCTGTTTATCTCTGTATTTGAACCTTTGCTGAAAGAAGGCACTGATATCATCTATATCGCTATGAGTTCCGGGATCAGCGGTACCTATAATGCGGCAGTCAATGCAGCAGAGCAGCTGCTGGAAGAATATCGTGACAGGATCGTACATATCGTTGATTCTCATGGCTGCGGTTTCGGTAACGGAATGCTCGCGGTCAAGGCTGCCCAGCTGAGCAGGCAGGAAATACCGGCTGCCGAGGCGGCAAAGATCCTGGATGACATGGTCCCGCATTGCTGTCAGTACTTTACAGTCGATGACCTGAACTTCCTGAAACGGACAGGCCGTGTCAGCAAAGCTACAGCAGCGATCGGTACAACGCTGAACATCAAGCCGATCCTTTACGGAGATCATACCGGTCATATCGTTTCCTGTGCCAACTGTCACGGCAGAAAGAAAGCAATCAGCAGGCTTGCTGAAAAATACCATGATAAGAGGGTAGAAGAACCGGGACAGACAGTGTACATTTCACATGGTGACTGTCTGGAGGACGCAGAAAGACTCAGAAAGCTGATCCTGCAAGAGACACCTGACGCAAATGTTGTCGTATGTCCGCATGAGCCTTTCTCCGGTGCGCATGTCGGACCGGGAATGCTCGGTCTGTTCTTCCTTGGAAAAGAGCGTTAGGACATCATACCGGACAAACGGCAATTTAAAAGAAGAGTCACAATACAGTGCAGAATTTCAGACGCATGATCCATGAAGTTCTGCACTTTTTCTATGAAAGAGATCATGTTCGGCAATTCCATGCTGTTCAGCATTTTCTGCGGGAATTCATGATTGGAATCACCTGACTTGTGTTAAAGTATTAACGATATGTCCTGTTGTGTACAGGATCATAGATACTGCAGTACTGCGAGGTTGAACGTTCATGAAACTGAATTCATTAATACCGGGACAGACCGGAAAGATATTGACGGTAGGCGGAGACGGAATGCTGCGCCAGCATTTTCTTGATATGGGAGTGATTCCCGGAGCAGAGATCACGCTGGTCAAGCTAGCCCCGTTGGGGGATCCTATGGAATTCCGCCTGCATGGTTATGAGCTGACGCTTCGTGTTGCCGAAGCGGAACAGATCACGATAGAACCTGTTCAGCAGACAGAGAAAGTCAGACCGGAAAAACATGATCTGAAACATACGGACCATCCCGGTCTGGGTGAAGAAGGAAAATTCCACCCGAAGGGAACCGGCAATCCGCTTCCCGATGATACCATCCTGACATTTGCGCTGGTAGGAAATCAGAACAGCGGTAAAACAACATTGTTCAATCAGCTGACAGGTGCCAACCAGCATGTAGGCAACTTCCCGGGTGTTACGGTAGACCGTAAAGACGGTGTGATCCGCGGTTACAGCAACTCCAGGATCACAGATCTTCCGGGCATTTATTCTATGTCCCCGTATTCCAGTGAAGAGCTTGTATCACGTGATTTCGTCTTAAAGGAAAAACCAAAAGCGATCATCGATATCGTGGATGCGACCAATATCGAGCGCAATCTGTATCTGACACTTCAGCTGCTTGAAATGGATACGCCGATGGTAGTTGCACTGAATATGATGGATGAACTGCGCGGAAACGGCGGTACGGTCGATATCAACGCCATGGAAGCCTTGCTGGGAGTTCCGGTGGTTCCTATTTCAGCTGCCAGGAACGAAGGCGTCGATGAGCTTGTACGCCATGCTGTACACATCGCAAAGTATCAGGAAAAGCCGCTCCGCCAGGACTTCTGCAGTCCTGAGAACCATGGCGGAGCAGTACACAGGGCACTGCACGCTGTGTGTCATCTGATCGAAGATCATGCTGAGCGGGCAGGACTTCCCGTCAGGTTTGCGGCAAGCAAACTGATCGAAGGGGATCAGCTCATTGCCGGGCAGCTGGAACTAGATCAGAATGAACAGGAAATGGTCGAACATATCATTCTGCAGATGGAAAAGGAAAGGGGACTTGACCATAGTGCCGCAATCGCGGATATGAGGTTCGAGTATATCCAGAAGGTATCTGATTCCTGTGTGATACGTCCCCATGAAAGCCGTGAACATCTGAGAAGCCAGAAGATCGACAGTATCCTGACCGGAAAGTTTACAGCGATCCCGATGTTCATCCTCATCATGGGATTGGTATTCTTCCTGACGTTCTTCCTGATCGGACCGTTCCTGCAGGATCTGCTGGCTAATCTGATCGGAATTCTCGGAGCCTGGATCAAATCGGTCATGGAAGCAGGACAGGTCAATGAAGCAGTCCAGAGTCTGATCATGAACGGTATCTTTGAGGGTGTCGGAAGTGTTCTCAGTTTCCTTCCTCTGATCGTGACGCTGTTCTTCTTCCTCTCAATGCTTGAAGACAGTGGATATATCGCACGTGTTGCCTTCTTTATGGACGGACTGCTTCGTCATATCGGTCTTTCCGGACGCAGTATCGTACCGATGCTGATAGGGTTTGGATGTACAGTACCCGCAGTTATGTCAACACGTACGCTCCCCAGTGACCGTGACAGACGTATGACGATCCTGCTGACACCGTTCATGTCATGCACAGCGAAGCTGCCGATCTACAGCTTCTTCGTCAATGCCTTCTTCCCGAAGCACAGCTGGCTGATCATTACCGGACTATACCTGCTTGGTATCATTGTCGGTATCCTGCTTGCGATGGTCTACCGGAATACGCTGTTCAAGGGTGAAGCTGTACCGTTTGTCATGGAGCTTCCGAATTACCGTCTGCCAAGCCCGAAGAATGTCTGGCAGCTCTTATGGGAAAAGGCAAAGGATTTCCTGCACCGTGCGTTCTCTGTCATCCTGATCGCAACGATCGTGGTATGGTTCCTGCAGAGCTTCGATTTCCGGTTCAACCTTGTGGCTGATTCCCATGACAGTATCCTGGCAGTGATCGCCGGTGTAGCTGCTCCGCTGTTCAGGCCGATCGGTCTGGGAGACTGGCGCATCGTTACATCTCTTGTCAGCGGCTTCATGGCCAAGGAAAGCGTTGTTTCCGTCATGGAGGTACTGTTCGTTGACGGAGTGAAGGCGATCGGTACGCTGACTGCAGCTTCCATGCTGGTATTCAGCCTGCTCTATACACCTTGTGTTGCGGCGATCGCTGCGATCAAACGTGAGATGGGCAGCCGGTGGGCATTCTATGTGGTTCTGTGGCAATGCGGGATCGCCTGGATCATGGCGGGGCTTGTACGGATTATAGGACTGATCCTCGGCATTTCTTAACGTATAAAAATGATGATTTCATCACAGCCGGACAAATTGACTGATCCGGCTGTTTTTTTACATTCCATGTACTGATTGTCAGAATCAATAACGTTGTTTTTGAACAGCCGTGATACAATATAAAAGATCATATTATTTCGGGAGGGAAAAACCGTGTCAGATAATAGTAATAGTTATATCAGCCGTACCAGCGGACTGAAAGCGAAGGATTATCTTGGCTATGCAATGGTCGATACTGCAGGCTGTCTGGTGTTTGCGCTGGTCACAACACTTCTGCAGAAGTTCTATACAGACATCTTTCATCTGAGTCCTTTGTTCATCATGGTCATGTTTATCGTGGCAAGGGTATGGGACGGCATTAATGACCCGATCATGGGCAGGATCTGCGATACAGTTGAACCGGGGAAATACGGACGCTACAGGAAATGGATCCTGTATGCCGCAGTACCGCTTTCCATATCAGCAGTCCTGATGTTCCTGAAGCTTCCGGGAATCGGGGAAGAAGGACACTATACAGCGACATGTATCTATGCGACATGTACGTATATCTTCTTCGGAATGGCATATACCGTCCTGCAGATTCCTTACGGATCACTGGCGTCTGTTGTGACGACTGACGCACATGAACGCAGCAAGCTTTCAGTATTCCGTTCGATCGGCGCAGCGCTCGGTTCGATCCCTGTACTGCTCATTGCCAGCTTTGCATATGCGGACCGTGTAGACGGAGCGGGCAATCCTGTGATCGGTGAAAACGGCAAAGTGATCACTGACCTGCAGTATGCACCGGTGATCAAAGGCGTCATCATCATGGCGGTCGTTTCATGCATTATGCTGCTGATCGCATTCACATTGAATAAGGAGCGTGTCAAGACAAAGCCTCAGCCTCCCCAGAAGGGTGCCGCAAAGAAAGCCATCAAGCTTCTCTTTACGAACCGCGCATTTATCGGCGTCACGATGGTATCGATGCTGCTGCTTGCCGGCCAGATGTTCACGCAGAGTTTCTATACATACCTGTTCAATGACTATTTCCATGCAAACTGGATGAACCTGGCAACACAGGCATGCACATATTCACCGATGATCATCTTCATGTTCTTCCTTCCAAAACTGACTGGAAAGAAGGGCAAGAAGGAAGTTACATCAGTCGGCATGACGATCGCTGCCCTGGCAAACCTCGTACTGTTCTTCCTGCGCGGAATGGATCCTGCCAAACTGCTTTGGATCTTCCTTGCAATGAACTTTATCAGCGGATGCGGACTGACGACGCTTGTTATGCAGCTGTGGGCTATGGTCACTGACGCCATCGATGATATTGAAGTCAGTACCGGAAGCCGTGAAGACGGAACCGCTTATTCCGTATTCAATCTGTTCAGAAAAGTCGGACAGGTGCTGGCTGCGATCTGTGTCAACGGCGCACTGCTCGGTATGCACTATAAATATGAAAAGGGAGCGGTACAGACACTCTCCAACCTGAAGATCATGTATGACCTCGGAACACTGATCCCGGCGATCATGTTCGGCATCATGGCTGCGATCCTGATCTTCTACTATCCGCTGACAAAGGAAAAGACAGAAGAACTCCAGATCAGCAAGGAACAGAAACTCAGGGAATCCTACGAAAACAAAGAGATCGAGATCTGATCCTTATAACGAAAAAAGAGGTACATTCACTGTACTTCTTTTATTTCGGCTTTTGGTTCACCTTTATTGATCATGTTGCTGCAGAGCTTCAGAACAGAAGGGGTCCCCATGTGTGTCCGTTCTTTGCCAAAGCAGAGGATCTTTGTCTTGCCTTTGGAGCAGGGCATCCACTGCGGTCTGAACGGTCCGTTGGGATCGCCGGTCTTTGCATAAGCGGCAGCGTAATCGATCAGCTGCCTGGATACTTCGTAATCCCTGACTGTATACGGACGCCATGAAGCAGAAAGCCTTCCGAACAAATAACGCAGATCACTGGAATGGAAGGCACCGTTGCTGTCACCCGGCGCATCCAGATCAAAGTAGTAAATATAAGCATTGTTCCTTGTGCCGAACTGATTGCCGATAAATGCCATGACAGGCGCGTACATATCGTTGTTTGTGTAGCCAAGCATATAGCCGATCTTCAGGGGCTTCTTGATGAGCTGGTCGACCGGACCTTTGATCAGATATCCGTCGATCACGGGCATCGTGTTGTACGTCGTATCGCTGCGTTCCTGCTTCAGTTCCTGTACTGCTGTCAGAAGATCTTTGACAGGCAGTGCCCTCAGTTCATCAAGATCTGCACATCCGGCTCTTTTCATCAGTTCGAGCCAGTATTCCTGTGTCTGTACAGCAGGTCTTGGAAGGGCAAACTTCGGGAAGAGACCGGCACCTGACATCATGAGTACACGCTGAAACAGACCTTCATAATCATGGTCAAGGCAGAGATACTGGATGGAGATCGCTCCTGCACTCTGTCCGGCAAGTGTGATATTGTCAGGATCTCCACCGAAATCAGCGATATGCTGTTTGACCCATCTGATGGCAGTCAGCTGGTCATCCAGTCCGAAGTTTCCGTTTCTCCCGTACTCATTCTGTATTTCTTCATGCGTCAGATACCCGAAGATGCCTGTTCGGTAATTGATGAAAACAGTGATGATCCCGCGTTTTGCAAACTCATATCCGCGGAACGGCTCCTCCTGGTTGCAGCCGGAATTAAAGCCTCCGCCATGGATAAAAACTATGACAGGGCAGTTCACCGGTTCGGCAGGAGTGTATATATTCAGGTTCAGGCAGTCTTCATCATAATGAAAATCGATCCCTTCCCTGAACTCCCTGTAGTAGAACAGGCGCTCGGGATTATCGAGCTGGGGGAAATACATCCTGTACTGCGGACATGCATTTCCGTACGATGTGGCATTCAGCTTTCCTTCAAAGCTGTCAACTGGCACTGCATAGCGGAAACGTTCTGCCTTTGCGTAGGGAATACCCAGAAACTCTTTGTACCCGGAAGTACAGTTTCCGATGATCGTGCCAAGTGCTGTTTCGATCTCTATATGTTTGGTTTCTTCCATGATATGTTCTCCGATACAGGAAAGGTTCCTGTCTGTATGGTGCAGTCTGTAAATATATGTTAGCACAAATCATCTGCATGGAATTTGATGCAATGGAGTTTTGAACCGGCACTTTGCAGATCGTACCGCAAAAAAAACGGCAGGTTCATTCCTGCCGCCTGTATGAGATCGTGATTTAGTCGAGGATCGATGAACCGTTTGTAGCGATGACTTCCTTGTACCAGTCATAAGACTTTTTCTTTGATCTCTGATAGGTACCGTTACCGTAGTCATCCACATCAACATAGATGAAGCCGTAGCGCTTAGACATCTGGTTCGTGGAGTTGGAGATCAGGTCGATCGGTGCCCATGTCGTGTAGCCCATCAGTTCAACACCGTCTTCTTCGATCGCGTTATACATCTCCCGGATATGCTCACGCAGGTAATCGATGCGGTAATCATCATTGATCGAACCGTCGGGTTCAACGGTATCTCTTGCACCGAGTCCGTTTTCAACGATGAACAGCGGCTTCCTGTAGCGGTCATAAAGATCCACAAGCGAAATGCGCAGTCCGATCGGATCGATCTGCCATCCCCAGTCGGAAGAGGGGATGTACGGGTTCTTGATCGCCGTGACCGTGTTTGCTGCAGCAAGATCCAGACCTTCAGCATGCTTTGCGACACAGCTTGAAGAATAATAGGAGAAGGAGATGAAGTCGACCGGATATGCCTTCATGATCTCCAGGTCTTCTTCCGTCATCTGAATATTCAGACCCTTGTTCTTATACATCTGGAGCAGGTAGCGGGGATATTCACCATGTACTTGGGTATCGCTGTAGCAGTAGATAGAACGCATTCGCTGCTGCTGTTCCAGGACGTCTTCCGGTTTGCATGTATACGCATAATATGTCAGCTTCGTCAGCATACAGCCAACTTTGGCATCAGGAATGTTTTCATGCGTGATCTTGACAGCCAGTGCCGAAGCAACGAACTGATGGTGCATTGCCTGGTACATGACTTCCATGAACTTGTCCTTCGGGAATCTGGATTCGATCAGACCGCCTGTCATGAACGGATGGCGGATGATCGAGTCAACTTCATTGAATGTCAGCCAGAGCTTGACCTTTTCAGCATAGCGTTTGGTGATCACATCGACATATCTGACAAAGAAGTCAATGGAACGGCGGTCATACCAGCCGTTGTATTCCATGGCAAATGCCAGAGGCGGTTCGTAATGGGACATCGTGACAAGCGGCTGCATTCCGTATTTCAGGCACTCGTCAAATACATTGTCATAGAACTGCAGGCCTTCTTCATTCGGAACTTCTTCATCACCGCGCGGGAAGATACGGCTCCAGGCGATCGACATCCTGTATACCTTGAATCCCATGCCGGCAAGCAGGGCGATATCTTCCTTGTAATGATGATAGAAGTCAATGCCGTGGCGTTTCGGATAGTATACCTCATCATCGGTAGCCAGAGCTTTCTCGATCATTTCATCGGTAATATCGGTGTTGCCGTGTACGTCAAGAAGCTGTTCCATTGATTTCGGATCTTTGAAGAGGGCAACATCCGAGACCGAAACACCTTTGCCGCCTTCCTTCCAGCCGCCTTCGAACTGATTTGCTGCCGTAGCGCCTCCCCACAGGAAGCCTTCCGGGAAACGTTTTTCACTCATTATATGTGTACCTCCGTTTTCTGCCTTTATTATAAATGAAATTGCCTGATAACGGCTTTCAGAAACACTGTAAGGTCCAAGGTGAGCATCTGATCAGGCAGTACGCAGTCAGCATCAAATAACGTAATCTTGTGAAGAAGGCAAACTTTTTAGCACACGTGCATTGACAGTGCTAAAATTCGGATATATACTGTTAGCAGTCAAGGGACAGGAATGCTAAAAGGAGGCGGATATCATGTTGACACCCAGACGTATCGAGATATTCAAAGCAATCGTCGACGAATATATCCGTACCGCTGAACCGGTTGGTTCCAAGGCACTGCAGCAGAAATACCGTCTGCCGTATTCCAGTGCGACCATCCGTAATGACATGCAGGTACTTGAAGAGATGGGATATCTTGAAAAAACACACACTTCAAGCGGAAGAGTTCCGAGCACAATGGGATATAAGTTCTACTGTGAGAACCTTCTGAGCGGCTCAGGCATGGACAAACGGATGGAAGTTGCGATCCGCGACGCATTTGAAGCAGCCAACCTGAATATTGAAGAGGCGATCCGTCAGAGCTGTCAGATATTGTCTGAAATGACAAATATGACAAGCGGTGCGATCGGACCTGATTCTTCAAAACAGCGTCTGAAGCATATCAAGCTGTTCCCGCTTGACGACAGAAATGCAGTATGCGTGTTTATCACGAATTCGGGACATACCGAAACAAGGACGTTCCACTTTGAACAGTCAGTATCCGTACATGATATTGAAACATGTACAGAGATCCTGAATGACAGACTGAAGAACGTACCGCTTGCAGAACTGGTCGATCGTATGGAAGACATCAAACCGGCTCTGGCATCGGTCGTTGAACGTCACGAGATCCTCTTTACGGCATTTGTTCAGGCATTCGTCAAGTTTGCCAGAGAGAATGTTTATTTCTCAGGAAAGGACAGACTGCTGTATCAGCCGGAGTTCGAAGATATCGGAAAGCTGAAGCAGCTGATGTCGATGCTGGATGATTCTACCGTATGGAGAGATATCGGAAATGATTCGACCGCGGTCGCAGTCAGAACGACACAGGGTACAGAACTGACATGGCTGAACGACGTAGCGATCGTCAGAAGTACATTCCGTGTCAGCGGAGAGGAAAATGGTCAGCTGATGGTGGTAGGTCCCAGCCGTATGAATTACGACCAGATCGTTTCTATGATCGGCTATACTGCAAAGATGATAGAAAAAATGTACAGCTCGGGAGGCGGTGAGGAAGAAAAATGACAGAAGAAAAAATGGAACAGACAGCTGAGGAAGTCACAACTGAAGAAACTGCAGCTGAGGAAACAAAGAAAGAAGAAACCGCTGAAGCGATCATAGAAAACGCAAAGCCTGCTGAAGAAGCGGTGGATGAGCAGGGTAAGCTCCATAAGATCTTATCCGGTGACAGTAAAAAGAAAGCACTGAAAGAAGAAATCGAAAAACTGAAGAAGGAAAACGAAGAGCTGAAAGGCAAAAATGACATTCTGAGAAACGAATATGCCAGAGCATATGCGGATACGGAAAACATCAAGAAGCGCCTGTACAAAGAAAACGAAATGAACAACAAGTACAGGGCACAGTCATTCGCGCTGGAAGTACTTCCGGTTCTGGATAACTGTGAAAGAGCACTTGCGGTAGAATCACAGGATGAGAATTACCGCAAAGGATTCGAAATGGTATACAGAAGCCTCGTCAATGCATTGAAAAAGGAAGGCGTTGAAGAGATTGAGGCATTGAATCAGCCGTTCGATCCCAACTGGCATCAGGCCATGATGGCCGAGCCTGTAGAAGGCGTTGAGCCGGGGACGGTCGTTCAGGTACTTCAGAAAGGTTATAAAATCAAAGACAGACTGCTCAGGGCAGCCATGGTAAAGATCAGTGAGTAAATAAACAGGAGGAAACGAATATGAGCAAGATTATCGGTATTGACTTAGGTACAACAAACAGCTGTGTAGCTGTTATGGAAGGCAAGGAAGCCAAGGTTATCCCCAACCCGGAAGGAAGCAGAACAACTCCGTCCGTCGTCGCATTCAAAAACGGTGAGCGTGTCGTCGGCGATGCCGCAAAGCGTCAGATGATCACAAACAAAAACACCGTATATTCCATCAAGCGTAAGATGGGTACAAACGAGAAAGTTACACTTGAAGGAAAAGAATATACACCGCAGGAAGTTTCCGCAATGATCCTGACATATCTGAAGGATTATGCAGAAGGATACCTGGGTGAAAAGGTAGAAAAAGCCGTTATTACCGTACCTGCATACTTCAATGATGCTCAGCGTCAGGCTACAAAGGATGCCGGCAGGATCGCCGGTCTGGATGTAGTCCGTATCATCAATGAACCGACAGCCAGCGCACTGGCATTCGGCATTGACAAGGGCGGCAAAGAACAGAAGATCCTTGTATATGACCTGGGCGGCGGAACATTCGATGTTTCCATCCTGGATATCGCAGACGGTACATTCGAAGTCCTTTCAACAGCAGGCGATACACGTCTGGGCGGCGATGACTTCGATAACGTCATCATCGACTGGCTGGCAGACAACTTCCAGAAAGAAAACGGCGTTGACCTGAAGGCTGACAGAATGATCATGCAGCGTCTGAAGGATGCAGCTGAGAAGGCTAAGAAGGACCTCTCAGGCATGGTCGAAGCAGAGATCTCACTTCCGTTCATCTGCATGGCAAAAGACGGCAGCGGTGCTCTGAACCTCGAAGCAAAACTGACAAGAGCTGAATTCAACAGAATGACAAAGCATCTGGTAGAACGTTCCATGGGACCTGTCAGACAAGCTCTGAAGGATGCCGGACTGAATGCAAGAGATCTTGACCAGGTACTTCTGGTCGGCGGTTCTACACGTATCCCTGCTGTCCAGGAAGCAGTCAGGAATGAACTCGGAAAAGAACCGAACAAGAGCGTTAACCCGGATGAGTGCGTAGCTATGGGTGCAGCGATCCAGGGCGGCGTTATCGGCGGAGACGTCAAAGACGTACTTCTGCTCGACGTTACACCGCTGAGCCTTGGTATCGAAACACTGGGCGGCGTTATGACAGTGCTGATCCCGAGAAATACAACGATCCCGACAAGCAAGTCACAGATCTTCTCCACAGCAGCTGACAACCAGCCGGCAGTAGATATCCATGTACTGCAGGGCGAACGTCCGATGGCTAACGACAACAAGACACTGGGCAACTTCCAGCTGACAGGTATCGCACCTGCACGCAGAGGCGTTCCTCAGATCGAAGTTACATTCGATATCGACGTTAACGGTATCGTTCACGTAACAGCTCTTGACAAGGGTACAAACAAGAAACAGTCCATTACGATCACAAATTCCTCAGGTCTGAGCGATGATGAGATCGACCGTATGGTAAGGGACGCTGAAGCGCACAAGGCTGAAGACGACAAGAGAAAGCAGGACATCGAAACAAGGAACAGAGCAGAAGCATTCATCAACCAGATCGATGAAACACTGAACTCTGATAACCCGAATGTCACACAGCAGCAGAAAGACGAAGTCAAAAAGCTCAGGGATGAACTGCAGAAGGCAATCGATGACAATGACATGGATGGCCTGAAGACAAAGCTGGATGCGCTTGAGAAAGCAGCCAATGAAATGGCACAGCAGATGTATTCCAATCCGAATGCCGGTGCCGGAAACCAGGGTGGCTATACGGACAGTAATCCGAACGATAACGTATTCGATGCGGACTACACGGAAAAGAAGTAAGACAAATGATCGACTGACAAATTCCTGGGGTAAAACCTGGGAGTTTGTCTTATGAGGAAACACCTTATATGAATAAACAGAAAGGGCAGTGAAGATATGGCAGATAAAAGAGACTATTATGAGGTTCTTGGAATCTCAAAAGGGGCAAGTGAAGACGAGATCAAAAAAGCATATCGTTCACTGGCAAAAAAATATCATCCGGATGTGAACAAGGATCCGGGTGCGGAAGATAAATTCAAAGAGATCAACGAGGCATATGAAGTCCTCAGTGATCCGCAGAAGCGTCAGACTTATGACCAGTTCGGCTTTGCAGGAATGGATGGCGCTGGCGGATTCGGAAACGGATTCGGCGGATTCCAGAGCGGCAGCTTTGATGATCTGAATGATATATTCTCATCCTTCTTCGGCGGAGGCATGGGCGGATTTGGCGGAAGCACCAGACGTTCCACGGGACCGCAGCGCGGCAATGACAGGTTCATGCGCATGAATGTCGATTTTATGGACGCATGCTTCGGAAAGACGGAGACGATCGATATCGATGTAGATGAGAAGTGCTCCAGATGCGGAGGCAGCGGGGCAGAGAATTCCAGCGATATCGAAACATGTTCCACATGCCGCGGTTCCGGAAGCGTGACCCGTGAACAGAGAATGGGCTTCACCGTATACCGTACACAGTCCGTATGTCCGGACTGCGGCGGTACCGGCAAGAAGATCAGAAGACCGTGTCCTGACTGCCAGGGCAGAGGATATATCCGCAAGCACACAAAGGTCGATGTCAAGATCCCTGCAGGCATCAATGACGGACAGCAGCTCCGTATTGCCGGTAAGGGCGAGCGCGGTATCAACGGAGGAGACAACGGTGATCTGTTCATCGAGATCCATATCCGTGAACACAGCCAGTTCATCCGTGAAGGAAAGAACATTTTCCTGGATATTCCGGTCACAGCAGTCGATGCAACGATCGGAACGACACTGGATGTACCTACGATCCGCGGTGAAGTAACGATGAAGATCCCTGCCGGTACACAGGAAGGAACACAGCTTCGTCTGAGAGGTGAAGGTGTTCCCGATGTCAGAGGCGGCAAACCCGGAGATCAGATCTGCACTGTCAGGATCCAGGTCGACAAGAAACTCACATCAAAGGAAAAAGAACTGTACAAGCAGCTTCAGGATATCCAGAACGGTTCCAAAAAGAAGCCTTGGGATCAGTTTAAAAAGATGTTCAGCTGAGTGATCAGCGGAGGTAATCATGAATATTGAGCAGATGACGGAACAGCTCCAGGCCATCATTTTAAGTGCGCTCCAAAAGGCTCAGGAAAAAGGGAATCCGGAACTGAGCACGGAGCACATCCTCAATGCAATGCTGGAAGATGACAGCCTGGATGGAATATGGAAACGCATGGACCTGTCCAAGCAGGAACTTGCGGAAACGGTGAGAACATATCTGGACAGACTGCCGGGATCCTCACAAGGAGGTCAGCCGGTCCTGAACAGATATGTCAATGAAGCAAATACACACGCGCTTGCATACATGAAGCGCCATGACGACACGTATATGAGCAGCGGCGCATTCCTGATCGGAATGTTTGAAACAAAAGCCCCGGTGATCGATGAGATCAGGAGACGTTTCAATATTACGGCAAAAGGGATCGAAGCCGCGGAAGATGAGAGAAGAGGTGGAATGAAGATGGATGAGAAGACCAATGAAAGTCAGCTTGACGCATTATCCAAATACGGACATGATCTTGTACAGGATGTCAAGGACGGCAAGATCGATCCTGTGATCGGACGCGATGACGAGATCAGGAGAGTCATCGAAATTCTTTCACGTAAGACGAAAAACAATCCGGTTCTGATCGGTGAACCCGGTGTCGGTAAAACAGCGATCGTTGAAGGACTGGCCTGGAGGATCATGAACGGTGATGTTCCGCTGGGTCTGAAGGATAAGAGACTGATCGAACTCGATATGGGTGCCCTGATCGCCGGTGCGAAGTACAGAGGCGAATATGAAGAGCGTCTCAAGGGTGTGCTGAACCAGGTAAAAGAAGCGGACGGAGGCATCATCCTCTTCATTGATGAGATCCACAATCTGGTCGGAGCCGGCAAAACAGAAGGTTCCATGGATGCCGCAAATCTGCTGAAGCCGATGCTTGCCAGAGGTGAACTGAAATGCATCGGTGCTACAACATTCGATGAATACCGCAAATACATCGAAAAGGACCGTGCTCTGGAACGCAGATTCCAGAAGATCCAGGTAGCGGAGCCTACCGTAGAAGATACCATCTCGATTCTCAGAGGTCTGAAGGACAGGTTTGAATCACATCATGGTGTAGAGATCAAGGACGAAGCCATCGTTGCGGCAGCGATCCTTTCGAACCGCTATATTACAGATAGATACCTGCCTGATAAAGCGATCGACCTGATCGATGAAGCGTGCGCATGCATCCGTGTGGAAATGGATTCCATGCCGGCAGAGCTTGATGAACTGAGCCGCAGGATCATGACGCTGCAGATCGAGGAGACTTCACTGAAGGGTGAAGATGATCCCAAAACGATCGAACGCCGTGAAGATATTGAGCGGGAACTGGCCAATCTGAATGAAGAAAAGGAGACAAAGTTCTCTCGGTGGCAGCTTGAAAAGCAGGAACTTGATTCGGTCAAGACAGCCAAGGAAGACCTTGAAACAGCCCGTCTGCAGCTGACACAGGCACAGAATGACGCGGACTATGAACTTGCCGCAAAACTGAAATACGATACGATCCCTGCGCTGGAACGAAAGATCAGGGAAGCCGGTACAAAGGGCAAGAGCTCAATGATCCAGCAGGAAGTGGACGAAGATATGATCGCAAAGATCGTATCCAGATGGACGCATATTGAAGTAAGCCGTCTGATGTCGACAGAACGCCAGAAGATACTGCATCTGCCGGAAGCGCTGGCAAAGCGTGTCATCGGTCAGGACGAAGCTCTGAAGCTCGTATCTGATGCGATCATGCGTTCGAAGGCACAGATCCAGGATGAGAACAGACCGCTCGGAAGCTTCCTGTTCCTCGGCCCGACAGGCGTCGGCAAGACAGAGGTAGCGAAGGCACTCGCTGAACAGCTGTTTGATGATGAAGGAAAGATCGTCAGGATCGATATGTCGGAATACATGGAGAAATTCAGTGTATCCAGACTGATCGGAGCTCCTCCGGGATATGTCGGTTATGATGAAGGCGGTCAGCTCACGGAAGCGGTCAGAAGAAACCCGTATTCCATCGTACTGCTTGATGAAGTTGAAAAGGCTCATCCGGATGTATTCAACATCCTTCTGCAGATCATGGATGACGGACGTATTACAGACTCCAAGGGTGTAACGGTAGACTTCAAGAATACGATCATCATCATGACATCCAATCTCGGTTCACAGTTTGCCTTTGAACCGGACAAGGATCTGCGTGATGATCATTATCAGGCTGAGGTCAGAAAGTTCTTCAAGCCGGAATTCGTCAACCGTATCGACGAGATCATCGTATTCAATGCTTTGAACAATGATACGTTGAAGCTGATCGCAGATAAGTTCCTGAACCAGCTCAGGGGCAGGCTTGCCGCGAAGGATATTGCACTGACGGTAACGGATGAGGCAAAAGCAAGGATCATTGCCTATGGCGTAGATCCTGCATTCGGCGCAAGACCGATGAAGCGTCATATCCAGCGTGAAGTGGAAACACTGATCGCAAAAGCGATCCTGGAAGATCCTTCCATTGAAGGAAGAACGATCATCCTGGACGCTGATGAAGACGGTTATAGTGTCTCGGTCAGACAGTCTATGGCATAAACCACGAACTGCAAAGTGAATGAAGCTTTGCAGTTTTTTTATATTCCGCTCATTAACAGGTTATAATATTTACAGTGTATACAGGGGGAAACGATGTTTCACGTAGTTGTGAATCCTGCAGGAGCTTCCGGCAAAACAGGTAAGCAATGGAAAAAGCTTGAAGAGATCCTGCGCAATGAGCATGTATCATATAAAGTGCATTATTCAACACCTGTTTTTGGTATTGAAGATATCTGCCGTGATCTGACCGCGCATGCATCAGAAGACATCGATCTGATCATCGTTGGCGGTGACGGGACGATGAATGAGGCGGTCAACGGGATCACTGATCTTTCACGTGTCCGTCTTGGATATGTTCCCGCAGGCTCGGGTAATGATCTGGCTCTCAGCCTTGGACTTCCGAAAGACAGAGATGAAATACTGCGGACGATCATAAAAGGTGAAGTAAAGAGAACAGTCGATGTCGGGGAAACGACGTATCATAATACATTCGATATCATCAAAGGCAGCCCGAAGGCATTTGTACCGGGCAGAACTGTTGTCAGGAGGTTTATGTCCGGATGCGGCATCGGTTTTGACGCGCATATCTGCCAGCAGGTCCTTGTATCAAAATTCAAGGAGATCCTGAACAAGGTACATCTTGGCAAACTGGTCTATGTTGCAACTGCCGCCAAGGTGATCATGACGGAAAAGATGATACCGTTTGAAGTGACCACAGCAGACGGCAGGACTTCTTACCGGAAGTGTTTGTTTACGGTAGGAATGAATGAACCGTATGAAGGGGGAGGATTCCGCTTTTGTCCGTCTGCGGATGACGGTGACGGAAAACTCACGATGTGTACAGCCGATGATATGCGGAAAATCGATTTCTTCCGGATCTTTCCGTACGCCTACAACGGAAATCACCTGAAGTTCCGCGGGGTCACGGAATATGCGTCGGAAACACTGGATATTAAAACCGAAGAACCGCTTTGGGTACATACGGACGGGGAAGTGGCATGCCGGAGCAGTCACATTTCAATGCGTATACTCAGGAATCAGCTGAAACTGCTGATGTAGGAGATCATATATGGCAAAGAGCATTTACACAGAAGGCTACACACAGAACCGCGAATTATCTTGGATGCGGTTTAACAACCGCGTACTTGATGAGGCAAAGGATAAGGATGTTCCGCTGCTGGAACGTCTGAAATTTGCGGCGATCCACGCATCCAACCTGGATGAATTTTTTACCGTGCGTGTCGGCAGTCTGTATGAGATGAAGCGTGCTGAACCGGACGGGATCGATAAACTGTCGGGTATGAGTGTCAAGCAGCAGCTGGATGCGATCTATTCACGTGCCAGAAAGGATATCGCCAAACGCGAAAAGATCATGGCTGAGCTGAAAGCGGAACTGAATGCGGCAAATATATTCCAGGTCATGCCGGCAGACTGCTCAAAGAGTGAACAGAAGTTCCTGAGAAGATATTTCCAGGATAAGGTCCTGCCGGTCGTCAGTGCACAGGTCGTGGATACAGTACATCCGCTGCCGAGGATCCAGTCAGGTGTGATCTACTGTGCAGGTATCCTGCGGTACAAGAACCGTGATTCCTTTGCGTTTGCGGCAGTACCGGAAGTACTCCCGAAGGCAGTCCTGATCCCTGGAGAAGGGGCGTACCGATATGTGCTGATGGAAGATCTGATCCATTCGGAACTCGGCTCTTTGATCAAAGGCTCTACGGTGCTGGAAACATTGAAATTCCGTATTCTGAGAAGCGCTGACGTTGATCCGGAAGATGAAATGTTCGAGGATATTGAAGATTACCGTGAAAAGATGGAGAAAGTGCTGAAGCAGCGCAGAAGGATGCGTATCGTCAGACTGGATCTTTCCCGGAAGCCCAGCTCCCAGCTGAAAAAGTATCTGATGGAGCATCTGAAGGCGGAATCTTCCTGTCTGTTTGAATTCCATCAGTCACTGGATATGAAATATGTGTTCTCACTTGGATCGATGCTGAAGGCGGAAGATGCGCAGGCATTGTCATATGAGAAATATGAACCGAAGCTCTCCCCGGCGTTTGACTATGAAAAACCGCTCTTTGACCAGATCAAAAAGAAGGACGTACTGCTTTCATATCCGTATGAGAGCATGGATCCGTTCCTTCTGCTTGTACGCCAGGCTTCCAAGGATCCGGATGTTACTTCGATCAAGATCACGATCTACCGTCTCGCCAGACAGGCAAGGCTTGTGGACTATCTCTGCCAGGCCGCTGAAAACGGGAAGGAAGTCGATGTACTGATCGAACTCAAAGCACGCTTTGATGAGCAGAACAACATCGACTACAGTGAACGTCTGGAGGATTCGGGCGTTACCGTCATGTACGGCTATACGAATTACAAAGTCCATTCCAAGATCTGCCTGATCACGCGCATGAAAAACAACAAGCCCGAGCATGTCGTACTGATTGCAACAGGCAACTTCAATGAAAACACCGCCAGACAGTACACTGACCTTGCATATCTGACAGGCAGGGCGGGTATCGCAAGGGACGCTGCCGCATTCTTCCGCAATATGATGATCGGCAAGCTGGACGGTTCATACAGGAATCTGCTGGTGGCTCCGGTATCCCTGAAATCCAGGCTGATCGAAATGATCAGGGCAGAAGCGGAAAAAGGTGCAGACGGCAGGATCATTGCGAAAGTGAATTCCATCACGGACGAAGAGATCATCCGTGAGCTGCAGAGCGCATCTGCTGCAGGTGTACAGATCGATCTGATCGTCAGGGGCATCTCCTGTATCCTTCCGGAGGTGAAGGGCAGAACGGAGACGATCCATATCCGTTCGATCGTTGGAAGGTACCTGGAACATTCGAGAATCTATATCTTCGGGGAAGGAAAAGACGAGAAGATGTTTATCTCTTCCGCCGACTTCATGACCAGGAATACCGACCGCCGTGTAGAGATCGCAGTACCGATCCTGAGCCCGCAGTGCAGAGCTCAGATCCATCAGTATCTGGACATCTGCTTCAGCGATAATGTGAAGGCAAGAAAAATGAAACCGGACGGCAAGTACGCAAAGTTCAAGAGCGGCGAAGAAAAGATCAGCAGCCAGGATGAACTGATGCGCATTACAAAGGACTCGGATCAGACGATCCCTGTTCCTCAGAGACGTCAGTCCATTGCCGTATTCAGAACGGTCTATCAGAAGAAAAACAAATGAAAAAGAAAAGCCGGCAATGAACAAAGGCCGGGATTGAAGATCAATTCAAAGAAATATGTGTGAGAGGATCATGTTCCGGAGAAGGGCGGATCCCTCACTTTTTTTTTCTGTTTCCTGCAGGGGATAGTACAGATCAATAATCAGCTGCTCAGCACAGTTATGCGACAGTGAAGTATACTTTCTTTGACATTACCCTGAACTCCTGTTCAGATCAGAATGTGACCGGTACATTGCCGGAGTATTCTTACCGAAGGTATAAAATACTCTGATAATACATAACAGGAGATCAGAAGGCGTTCTGTTTTTGGTAAGATAGGAAAGATGAAATATAAGTTATACATGATATGTGTCCTGCTGTTCTTTCTGGCTGTCTGTTTCCTGATGAGACAGGTATTCCGGAGGAAACAGACTTCCCGGTTTTGGCGATTCTTTTCTGCTGCCTGTGCTGCCATACTTTTTCTTCTTTGCGAAGGCTTTGTATGGCTGAAAGACGTTTATCATGCGGAAGATAAAGCACTGCGATATCTTGAAAGCAGCGGCAGTGTGATCATAAACAGGACGGCAAACGGATATCTGTTTGACGGCCCGGGCAGTGATTCTGCCTTGATCTTTTATCCGGGTGCCAAGGTTGAAGCTGAAGCATACGCTCCGCTGCTTTATTCCCTGGCGGAAGCCGGGGAGGATGTGTTCCTGGTCAGGATGCCTTTTCAGATCGCGTTTCTCGGAATCAATGAGGCGGAAACGCTGATTGGGAACTTTGATTACGACAGCTGGTATCTTGCCGGCCACTCCATGGGCGGGGTGGCTGCCGCCGCATATGCCGCAAAGCATGCGGAAGAGATCAGCGGTATTGTGTACCTGGCATCATATCCGGCGTCAGATACAGATGATGCGGTCAGGGTGCTGTCTGTATACGGGGATCAGGACGGTGTCCTGAACATGCAGGCGTATGAAAACAGCAGGAAGTATGTTCCGCCCGGAGCGCAGGAAAAGGTGATTCAGGGCGGAAATCATGCACAGTTCGGTAATTACGGGGAACAGAAGGGCGACGGGAAAGCGCTGATTCCGGCTGAAGAACAGCAGGAAGAAACGGTAAAGGCGATCCTGTACTGGCTGGGAAAATGATTGCTGCAGACAGAAGACATTCATCTGCTTTTCCGTGACGATTCTGTTTCAAATCAAAAGGTCTGCTTTTTTTGCAGGCCTCTTCATTTATTGGTATTTAATGATTATCTGAGTGGTTTTGTGCTGTTTACTTCTTTTTTTTCTTCGGGGAATAATCCGTGATCCCCAGGTCCTTGAGCAGAGCTGCCTTGTATGTTGAGAACGTTGCGAGACGTTCCTGGGTAACTTCCGGATAGCGCGGGTCCATATCCTGGAGCGTGGCGAGAATGATCTCACTGACGACATAGCGCATATACCATTTGTGGTCAGCCGGTACGACATACCATGGACAGACCTTTGTGGCCGTACTGTTGATCGCATCCTCAAACGCACGCATATATTCATCCCAGTATACACGCTCCTCATAGTCTCCGCCGGAGAACTTCCAGTTCTTTTCAGGTTCTTCGATCCTGCTCAGGAAACGCCTTGCCTGCTCGTCTTTTGAAACATTGAGGAATATTTTGACTGTACGTACATTATTATGGAAAAGATATGTTTCAAAATTGGCGATGTCTTCATAACGGTATTCGAGCGCCCGTTCAAAGTCGGTGATCCTTCTTGCATTGGCCTGTGACTGCCAGAGTTTCTTGACTCTCCAGATCAGTACTTCTTCATAATGGGAACGGTTGAAGATGGCAATCTCTCCCTTGGCCGGGACCTGCTGTTCGATACGCCAGAGATAATCGTGTGCCAGTTCCGTTGAACTGGGGGATTTGAAGGCTGCTTCATGGACTCCGTGCGGTGAAAGACACTGCAGCACAGCCTGGATCGTACCGTCTTTGCCGGCAGCGTCCATTGCCTGGAACAGGAAGATCACGCCTTCACGTTTATCGGCATACAGTTTCTGTTGGAGTTCATCGATCTGTTCGATGTTGGCTTTCATTTTTTCCTTGGCGTCCTGCTTGTTCCTGCATAAAGAGGTCTCGTCTGTGGAAACCTTGCTCAGATCAAGTATTTTTGACCCGTCATATAAGTATTGTGTAAACATGGAATTATGCCCGTCCTTTTCAATAATACTAACACGAAACAACACATACAGAAATAATGAATCCTATGCTTTGACATGATATAATTAACGCTGTTTGGAGGGGTTTATGAATCAGATGTCGAATTATATCCTGATCGTCCTGTTCACGGGACTGGCAATATGGCAGGGGATCGGTTATTTCCGTACAAAGGGAAAGATCACGATCTATGACAAACTGTGGTCTGGTACAAGGATCCTTTTCGTAGCCGCAGCCATACTCGGTGCTGCTACGCTTCTTGTATATACCGGACCGATCGAATTCATCAGGATCGTGAGTATGCTGCTGTGCGTAGTCAGCTATCTGCTGTGCCGTGACGGGATCGGTGATAATGGTGTCTGCGTCAACGGAAGCTTCTATCCTTACGGAACAGTCAGGGCTTATGATTTCCAGCAGGAGAAGAAGAGCTTCTTCGCCGTTTTCACAGTCAATGATGGATCCAAAAACGGCAATTACAATATCAACATCAACTTCGATCTGAAGGATGAGGAGGCTGTCAAAGCGCTCCTGAAAAAACGGATCGGCAAAAAATACACACGTATGAAGGTGAAGAAGTAAGGCATCCCGGCGGATGCTTTTCTTTTGCCTGGAGATTGACAAGAACGGTATCAGTGGTATTATATAGTCAAATTGACTATATAGGAGGCGGCATGGAGAAAGTAAATGCGCAGGGACTGACAGAGAAAGAGTTTCTTGAGCAGTACGACGATTCTGTATTCAGGCATCCTTCGAATACGGTGGATATGGTACTGATGACTGTATCGGAAGGACAGCTGAAACTGCTTCTGATCCGCAGAGGCAATCATCCGTGGATCGGCCAGTGGGCACTGCCGGGCGGTTTTGTCGATTTTGATGAAGACCTGGACGATGCAGTACTGAGGGAACTGAAGGAAGAAACAGCCATCGACGAAGAGTTCTATTTCACCCAGCTTTACACATTCGGAAGCGCTGACCGTGATCCCAGGACAAGGATCATATCGACCATGTACCTGGCACTCACGGATGAATCCAATATCAGAAAATCCAAAGCAGGGGATGATGCGGCTGAGACCGGATGGTTTACCGTGAAGCGTACAGTCACTTCCCAGGATGACGGCCATCAGACATCCGTCCTCACGCTTGATAAGGACGATGTGCATATCGCGTATGAGATCACTGATAAGGCTAGCAGGAATTATGTCAAAACGACATCCAGACTGCTTGAGGAAAGCAGTGAAGCACTGGCAGCCGATCACATCAAAGCGATCAATATGGCAGTTGACCTGCTGCGGAACCGTGCAGCATCCACCGGCATCCTCTTCAATCTGCTGCCGGAAGAGATGACGCTGCGTCAGATCCAGGATGCGTATGAAGCTGTCGTCGGCCATAAGACCGATACCGGCAATTTCCGCAGGGATATCAAACGCATGCTGGTAAATACCGGCAGAACAAGAAAATCAGCCGGCAAACAGGCAGCACTTTACAAATTCAATCCGATGTTTCGTTACCTGGAGGAGAACTTATGAAACATGTACTGATCGCAGTTGATCTGCAGAATGATTTTGTTTCCATGGCACTTGGTACAAAGGAGGCTGTTGAGATCATTCCCGCTGCCGTAAAAGAGATCGAGGATCCTTATTACGACACGGTCATCGCAACGTTTGACACACATACTGAAGACTATCTGAATACTTTCGAAGGAAAGCACCTGCCGGTCGTTCACTGTGTGAAAGGAACGGAAGGATGGCTGCTCGAAGAGCACATTGAACAGGCAGTCACAGAACGCAATGGCCTGCGTATTGAAAAGCCGACATTCGGCAGTGTGGAACTGCTGGATATGCTGATGAAAGAACAGCCTGAATCCATTACACTGATCGGCCTGTGCACGGATATCTGTGTAGTATCCAACGCAATGCTGGTAAGGGCCGGTCTTCATGAAACACCGATCCGTGTCGTGGCCGCGGCCTGTGCGGGTACAACACCTGAGAACCATGATCATGCACTGGCAGTCATGAAGTCCTGCCAGATCGAAATACTTTAAATTAGGGGGAGATTATGAGTATTAATGCTGAAGTTTATATTCCGGATGAAGATTATGACAATCCGGCAATGATCGTCGATTTCTATGAATTCACAATGGCAAACTGCCTGTTCCTGCACGGATACAAGGATACCGTCATGGTATTCGACATGTTCTACAGGGAAAACCCGGATGATCAGGGCTACGCGATCAGCTGCGGCCAGCATAAGCTTGTGAAGTTCCTGCTGAACTATCATTTCAATGAACAGGATCTGATCTGGCTGCGTACAAAGGGAATGAGCCCGGAATTCTGCGACTATCTCAGGACTTACCGCTGGAAGGGCGATATCTATGCCCTGAAGGAAGGAACGGTATGCTATCCGCAGGTACCGATGGTCCGTGTTGAATGCGACATGGTCGGTGCGATCCTGATCGAAACATACCTGCTGCAGACGATGAACTTCCATTCACTGATCGCTACCAAGGCGACCAAGATCTCCGGTCTGAATATCCATAAGCCGAGAAATGTCATGGAATTCGGTACCAGACGCGCACAGGGTGCTTCCGCAGGCAATGACGGCGCTTATGCGGCGATCCTTGGCGGATGTATCGGTACGGCGAACTGCCTGGCGGAAATGCGTTACGGAGAGGATGTCAAGGCAGTCGGTACGATCGCGCACTCCTTCATCGAATTCTTCCCGACCGAACTGGAAGCGTTCCGCGCATATGCGGATACATATCCGAACAGCGTTTCACTGCTTCTGGATACATACAACATCCTTGAATCAGGTCTTCCGAATCTGATCAGACTGGATGATGAACTGATCGCGAAATATCCGGATGATCCGGACAAGCGCGTCAAGAGCGCCAGGATCGATTCAGGCGACCTTGCAAGAGGCTACAAGAGACTGCGCAAGGCACTGGATGCGGCAGGCAAGACATATGTCAAACTCGTGGCTTCCAATTCCCTGGATGAAAAGAAAATGGCCAATATGGAACTGTATGAAGGCGCAAAATTCGATTCATACGGTGTCGGTGAAAAACTGATCACTTCTGCAACGGATCCCGTATTCGGCGGTGTCTACAAACTTGTCGCAGTGAAGAACGCAGACGGAACATACAGTCCGAAGATGAAGTGCTCCGATTCTGCTTCCAAAGCGATCATTCCGGGCAAGCTCATGGCATGGCGTGTATTTGATGAGGAAGGGAAAGGTCAGTGCGACATCATTTCCATGGACGACGAAGTCGTTGAAGCAGGAAAACCGGTCGAAGTATACAGCCTCAATCCGGATGATTACAGACCGTTCCGTACGATCGTTCCGGTCAGTGTCGAGAAGCTGCTCGTCCCGCATATCATCGGCGGCGAACTGGCAATCGAGCTTCCGGATATCAAAACAAAGAAAGCATATATCAAGGATCAGCTGGAACACCGTGTCTGGGAGAGTGAACTGCGTCCCGAGATGCCGCATGTCCACTATGTTGACCTGACACTCAGAGTCAAGAAATGCCGTGACGATATGTATGAATCACTTCACGGAGGTAAGATCTGATACGGGCACTGGTCTGCGGGGGAGCCTTTAATCCTCCGACAAAGGCACATATCGAACTGGCTGATGAGGTCAGAAGAAAGCTCAGCTATGACAAAGTGATCTTTGTCCCAAGCAAACAGACTTACATCAGGAATGAGCAGGGAAAGGATTTTGCCTTTGACAACGAAACAAGACTGGCAATGCTGGAGAAGATCGCGGAGAACCGTGAGTGGATGGAAGTTTGCGATTACGAGCTGAACGCGGAAAAGCAGCCTCGTACATACGAAACGCTTTGTATGCTCAGGGACAGGGGATATGAAGCAAAACTGCTTTTTGGATCAGATAAGCTTCATGAACTGGAGACCGGCTGGAAATACATTCCGGAATTATGCCGTGAGTTCGGCATTGCGGTCATGTCCAGGGATGACGATGACGCGGAACAGATCATCGCGTTGGATCCTTACCTTTCTTCCCTGAAGGAATATCTGACAGTCGTTAAAACCGACGATGTATATCGTGATATTTCCAGCACTAAGGTAAGACAGCAGATCCGTACCATGCTTGAAGCGTCAGACCGGATCATGGAGATGGTACCGGAGGAACTGGCGGATCTCCATGAATATTTGAGGAAATAGACTATGAAAAACCAGATGATCTATGCAGCAGCAGCCGTACCTTCCATGAGGGTGGCTGATGTGAAATACAATACGGAACAGATCAAACAGATCCTGCATGCGTGCAGTGACTGCGGGATCGTTGTTTTCCCTGAGCTTTGTGTTACGGGATATACATGCGCTGACCTGTTCGGCAGTGATCTGCTGTTGGAACAGGCTGAGAAGGCAATGTTTGAGATCGCCCGGGAAACAGGGCAGATCGAGGGCCTGACAGCAGTGATCGGCGTACCGATCCGTTTCGAAAACAACCTGTATAACTGCGCAGCCATGCTGAGCCATGGTGAAGTATGCGCGCTTGTTCCGAAGGAGTTTATCCCGAATTATTCGGAATTCTATGAGGAGCGCTGGTTTGCGTCAGGAAAACAGCTGATCGGCAGAACGATCGTGCTCCAGGGGCAGGAAATTCCGATCGGAATCGATATCATCGGGGAAGATCCTTCCAGTAACGCTGTTATCGGTGTTGAGATCTGTGAAGGTCTCTGGGTTCCCGATAAACCGAGCACGCATCTGGCACTGGCAGGGGCGAATATCATCGTCAATCCATCCGCATCCGATGAACTGATCGGCAAGCAGGAATACCGGACGAACCTGGTCGTACAGCAGTCCGGTGCATGCTACTGCGCTTATGTGTATGCGTCAAGCGGTATGGATGAAAGCAGTACGGACCTTGTATTCTCGGGTCATACTATGATCGCTGTCAATGGAAGCCTCCTGAAGCAGAATGTCTTCCCGGAACGTCCCTATATTGAAAAAGCAGTGATCGATCTGTCCCGTATCCTGCATGACAGAAGACACCAGAATACATTCGACAACAATGATGACAGCTGGTTCCGCAGAGTGGAACTGGACGTCAAGCCGCTGGAAGGAAAGATAGATCCCAATACCCGTGAAATGACGGAACTGCTGAAACGGGCAGACTATCCGGTTGCCAGGAATCCTTTTGTGCCGGCAGATGACGCGGAGCGCGGACAGCGCTGCCGCAAGATCCTGCGCATCCAGGCAAACGGACTTGCGACAAGAGTCAGGGCAACGCACATCAACAATCTTGTGATCGGCATCTCCGGCGGATTGGACAGCACACTGGCACTGCTTGTATGCCATGAAGCAAAGAAACTGGTACCGGAGATCCGTATCCTGGCATATACGATGCCTAATGAGGGAAATACATCCGGACAGACATACAACAATGCCAATGAACTGATGCGTCTGCTGGCGGATGAGATCTATGAAGTTCCTATCGCAAAGGGTGTCAAGTCACATCTGGAAGACATCGGGCACAGCCTGGAATACCAGGGTGAAGGGGATACCGCTTATGAAAACGCACAGGCCCGTATGAGAACATACATCCTGATGGATGCGGCCAATATGAAAAACGGTCTTGTTGTAGGTACAGGTGATCTGTCAGAACTGGCACTTGGCTGGTGCACATACAACGGCGATCATATGTCCATGTACGCTGTCAATGCATCGGTACCCAAAACACTGGTGCAGTACATCTGCAGAAGCTACGCGGACACATGCGGAAATGATGAACTGAAGCAGGTCCTGCATGCGATCTGCGATACACCGATCACACCGGAGCTGACGCCGAGCGCTGACGGCCAGATCGCGCAGAAGACAGAAGAAAAGATCGGCAAATACGACCTGAACGATTTCTTCCTGTTCTATACGCTGAGATACGGTTATGAACCTTCCCGCAGCATGGCGCTGGCACTCAGGGCATATCCTGAACTGTCCTATGAAGACGTGAAGCAGGCTGCACAGAGATTCTTCCGCAGGTTCTTTACCCAGCAGTTCAAACGCAGCTGTCTGCCGGACGGTCCGAAGGTGGGTTCAGTCACACTCTCGCCGCGCGGTGACTGGCGCATGCCTTCAGACGCGTCTGTCAATCTCTGGCTGAGCGATATCGAAGAATAAGCTGTTGAAAAACACAGCTTTTCTTTTGCAAAGGGGCAGTGTATTGCTATAATCAGAGTCATGAAAAAGACAGTGATATGGGACTTCAACGGCACGATCATCGATGATGTCGGTCTGTGCCTGGATATCGAGAATAAAATGCTGAAAGACCGCGGCATGAAACACGGATATACCGTAGATGATTATCTTGAGATGTTCTGTTTCCCCGTGATCGATTATTACTATAAACTCGGTTATACGTTTGAACACGAAACCTACGATGATATTTCCGTTGAGTTCAATGACCTTTATGACAAGGGATTCCTGAATGCTCCTTTGAAGGAAGGATTCACGGAACTGATAGAGAGATCTGTTGCAATGGGCAATAAGAACGTCATCCTTTCCGCGACGAAGCAGGATAAGCTGCGTTATCAGACAAAGCAGCTTGGTATTGCCCAGTACTTTGATGAGATCCTGGGGATCGATAACCTGCTTGCCGGATCCAAGATCGGCATGGCTAAACGCTGGATGGAATTCGCGGATGTACATCCCGACAACTGCATGTATATCGGTGATACGCTGCATGATCTGGATACGGCAAAAGCTCTGGGCATCCGGAACTGCGTCCTGGTAGCAGGCGGACATTCATCTGTGGAAGTACTCCGTCAGAACTGGGACAATGTTGTTATGAGCCTGAATGAGGTGGAACTATGAGCGTCTGTCCGTATCATGAGAAATGCGGCGGCTGTGATTACTCGGAGATCCCGTATGAAGAACAGCTTCTGATGAAACAGAAGGAAATGCGCAGACTGTTCGGTACAAAACGCATTGAACCTGTGATCGGCATGAAAGCTCCCGCTCATTACAGACACAAGGTATATGCGACGTTTGCGAAAAACAGAAACGGGCGCATCGTGGCAGGGATCTATGAGGAGAACAGCCATCATCTGATCTATGTCAGGGACTGCATGATCCAGCATGAAACAGCGAACAGGATCATCAGCAGTATCTGCCGGATCGCTTCAGATATGCACATTGAAGTTTATAACGAGAACACGCATACCGGTGTGCTCAGACACGCATATATCCGTGTTTCCGAGCACAGCGGTGAAGCAATGGCGGTGATCGTCATCGGTTCACGGACACTGCCGGGATCAAGGAAGTTCGTCGCAAGACTGGTCGAAGAAAACCCGGAGATCGTTACCGTGATCATCAATCATAACGATCGTCATACAAGTATGATCCTGGGTAAGGAAGAGAAAGTCGTCTATGGAGACGGCACGATCACAGATGAGATTTGTGGACTGAAATTCCGTATCTCTTCACGCAGCTTCTACCAGGTCAATCCCATCCAGACAGAGATCCTGTATCAGACAGCACTGGACCTTGCACAGATCACTCCGGATGACCGCGTACTGGACGCATGCTGTGGGATCGGAACGATCTCACTTCTTGCATCACAGAGAGCAAAGCATGTAACAGGTATCGAAATCGTTCCTGACGCGATCAGGGACGCGAAATACAATGCAAAACTGAACGGTATCAGGAATGCTGATTTTTACTGTGCAGATGAAAAGAAATATCTGCTTCAGACAGATGAAACATATGATGTTGTGATCATGGATCCGCCCAGGGCAGGAATATCACCGGAATTTCTGAATGCACTGACTGCTGAGAAAATTGTGTATATTTCCTGCAATCCGGAAACACAGAAACGGGATATCGATATACTCAGGAAGAAAGGGTACCGTCCGATGAAGATCGTGCCCTGCGATATGTTTCCTTTTACAAAACATATTGAGAATATCGTGCTGCTGCAAAAGCTGAACTCGTAGAAATCCTTTATTTTTGTACTTTTACGAGTATTTCACCTTCGGGGAGTCGGACCGGTCAAAGAGGGAAAAACACCTCGAAAAAGAGTCACGTGTGGTCTTAGCAATAGAACTCGCAACAGCAGGCACAAAACCCGAGGACTTATAGACAAGTATATATTGACCTGATTATGGATGTTTATTGACTGCATTCCCGCAGTGAGCAGACGTCCATTTTAACGTTTATGGAAGAATGGAGAAAGAAGGAAAGCGGATTGTTTGGTTCACTCAACCGGGTGTACATCAATGCACCAGGTTGGTGCGCAATGTGATGATTAGTATGCATATTATGTTTGAATCCCTTAATATACTCGTGTATTTAAGGGAATATTTCCTTAAAGAATTGGCTAATTCCTTAAATAATGGTATAAAATAAGGGAATCATGAAGGGAGTAAGGGGATGAGGGAGTTCAACTACAGAGTCGTAAAGGAAACCAGATGGGATTCTGAAATACTTGGCCTGGTAGCGGCAATTTACAAAGAAGCAGGAAAGCAGGAACTGTATCTAAAGCAGAGACCGGAGGAACTTGAAAAACTGGTTGAAATTGCAAAAATCCAGAGCACAGAAGCATCCAATGAGATTGAAGGAATCGTAACGACCAATACCAGAATCCGCCAGCTTGTTGAGGAAAAAACGACACCAAAGAACCGCAGCGAACAGGAAATCGCCGGATACAGAGATGTACTTTCCATCATTCATGAAAGCTTTGATGCGATCCCGATCACGCAGAATTACATTCTTCAGCTGCATAAGATCCTGTATGCCCATACGAATAATCCCATTGCCGGACATACCAAAAACGTACAGAACTATATCAGTGCAGCTTATTCGGACGGTCATACCGAAATACTGTTTACACCGCCTGCGCCGTATGAAACACCGGCAGCTCTGGACAGGATCTGCGAAGAGTATAACTATGTGATCGGAAACATGGAACTGGAGCCATTAATTGCTATTCCGGTCTTCATTCATGATTTCCTGTGTATTCATCCTTTTAACGATGGAAATGGACGTATGAGCAGGCTTTTGACAACGCTGCTGCTCTATAGGAACGGATTTTATGTAGGTAAATATATTTCTCTTGAAGCAAAGATCGCGAAGAATAAAGATCTGTACTACGATGCTCTTGGTGCTTCACAGATTGGATGGCATGAAGGGAATGATGATCCGATACCATTTATAAAATACCTACTCGGTACGATCCTTGCGGCATACAGGGATTTTGAAGACAGATTCGCATTGGTTGAAACAAAACGGTCTGCTCTGGATACTGTAAGATTGGCCGCACAGAATAAAATCGGCAGCTTTACAAAACAGGATATCAGGGAGTTGTGCCCATCACTCAGCTTAAGCTCTGTTGAGGGAGCATTGAGGAAACTCGTAGAATCAGGTGAACTGAGAAGGGAAGGAAACGGAAAGAATACGCACTATTACCGGACATAGCAGATGTACTGCAGTTTATCGTTTTACTGCTGTTGAACACGTCGAGACTGTCTGTCTAGGATAATTAATGGAGAATTAATGGTAAATGAAATATAAAATCATACCTTGTTCAGAAGGCGATGCTGAACTTATTTCGGGTAAGCTCAGTGCGATTACCAATTTAAAGATCAATTTTGAAGATATCATCGAGGATGAATTGGTCGTATTCAAAGTTTCCGACAGCGATGGAAACATCATTGCAGGGTGCAATCTTTTCATTAACTGCTGGAGGGATGCGGATCTGGACATCTTGTGGGTGGAAGAAAAGTACCGCAGGCAGGGAATCGGCTCTGCACTGATTCATGAAGCGGAGCGCATCGCCAGAGAAAAGGGCTGTCATTTAATGACGCTTGGGACATTTGATTTTCAGGCAAAGCCGCTGTATGAGAAATACGGATTTACTGTATGCGGGATCATCAAGGATTGTCCGACAAAGGGCCATACCCACTACGACATGATAAAACGGCTTGACGATCCTTCCGATGAGAGCGTTGCCGCTGCTCCCTGCGCATTTGAGATCCAGTCAGGTGATGAGGACGATGCCGAGTACATTGACGATAAACTCGTTGAATACAACTGGTCTCAGGTGCCCGCTGTACATGATTTTGAATGGATCGGGAGAAAGATCCAGGGCGATAACGGCGAACCGGCGGCTGCCGGCTTTGCGGGCGTGAACTTCTGGAACATCGCATTTGTTGAGGTGCTGTGGGTGGATGAGCCGCAGCGCAATCAGGGCATAGGTTCATATCTCCTTTCGGAAATCGAGCGGGAAGCGAAGAAAAACGGTGCTTGTATCGTTATGATCGATGCCCGCGACTGGAATGTAAACTTCTTTAAGAAACACGGCTATACGGTGTACTGCACGCTCGAGGATTACCCGAACGGGTACAGCAAGTATAAATTACTGAAGCTGTTATGAGCAGATAACGGCAGGCTGTAGATATGATTTGGATTTCGGGCTGTCAGCTATGTATTTATGAGGGGACAGGGGTGTCTGGCCGGTTATTTTTGAGATTACTCAGTGTATGACATGTTCGTGTTTGATAATAATTGCTATGTTTCCATCGAAAGGAGGTACATAAAATGGATCAGATGAAAATAGGAGAATATTTGAAAGAACTCAGAAAAGAGAAGAATCTGACTCAGGAACAAATTGCCGAGAAATTCGGTGTATCACAAAGATCTGTATCGCGATGGGAGAACGGTTATACCATGCCGGATATCAGTATACTGATTGAGCTGGCTGACTATTATGATGTTGACCTTCACGAAATACTCAATGGCGAAAGGAAGGCAAATAATATGAATGAAGACTTAAAAGAAACGCTGGTCATGGTAGCTGACTATACGAACGAAGAAAAAAAGAAACTTGTGGGCTCTCTGTATTCGATGATCTGGACCTGCATTGTGGCATTTGGAATTCTGATAATTATCAACGTGTTCCATTTGACCAGAGGAAGTACTACCT
>JAILLA010000123.1 GCA_024693325.1 Solobacterium sp. | reverse complement strand
ATTGACAAAGACAGCAAATATCTATATGTAAATGATGCGTATTGCAGAGATGTGGGAAAAAGCAAAGAATTCTTTTATAACTCTTCTATTCGTGAATTAAGAGATGACGGATACCTTACCATTTCGATTTGGGAAGTCGTTATGAAAGAAAAAGCTCCCGTACCTTCTATCATCACAATCACTGACCAGGAAACGGAACGCATTTACGATGTTCTGAGCATTGGAATCCCTCATTTTGACGATGCAGGGGAAATTGATTTTATTTTCTACACCCAGGAACCCATCGACCACATAAATGAAAAACTTCACCAGTCAATAGAAATCAACTCCTCTTCTTTTTCCAGCAAGCCAAAAAACAACATTTATGACCAGATGGTTGCAGAAAGTCCTCAGATGAAAAGCCTTCTGGACACGATTGATCCGGTAATCCCGACAGATGCTGCAATCCTGATCAATGGTCCCTCCGGTTCCGGCAAAGAAGTCCTTGCGAATTATATTATCAAAAACAGCAGCCGCAGTAATAAACCTTTCATTGTACTGAATTGCGGTGCCATCCCGGAGAGTCTGATGGAGTCAGAATTGTTTGGATATGAAAAAGGGGCTTTTACAGGTGCTTCATCCTACGGAAAACCCGGAGTAATTGAAATGGCCGATCAGGGGACTCTCTTTCTGGATGAGATCAATTCCATGCCAAGATCTATGCAAACCAAGCTGCTGCGAGTCCTTGAAACAAAAAGGATCTCCAGAATCGGATCAGGTAAAGAAAAACAAATCGATTTCCGACTGATCTGTGCCGCAAATGAAGATCTTGGAAAAATGGTTGCTGAAAAAAGATTCCGTCAGGATCTCTACTATCGGATCAATGTCATTTCTGTCAACATCCCGCCTCTGCATGAGCGCAGGGAAGATATCATACCGCTTGCCAACCTGTTCTTAAAAAAGATGTGTGTGAAATACAACATGGTCAAATTCTTCGACAAAAGTGTATTATTAGCTTTTGAGAAATACTCATGGCCAGGTAATATCAGAGAACTTAGGAATGTCACCGAAAGAATGGTTCTTACTTCAGCAAAAGGAGAAGTGCGCATCAGCGAAATCCCTTCTTTTATGCTGAACGAAACTCCATTGCAGCAGCTTAATGTTCCTGCAGGGCAGGAACCACTTATCATTGATAATTCTGATATCGATTGGGAGCGCAACACCAAAACTTTTAAGGATTATATGTATGAAAAAGAAAAGGCTCTGCTTCAATCAGCACTCACCTACTATAAGACACCCGCTAATGTAGCTAAAGCACTGAAAATAGATTTATCAAACGTTTATAGAAAAATGAATAAATACGGTTTATGATATTCCAATATACATCACTGCATATGTTGAAACAGTATAACCACTCACAGCTTCCTTCTAACAATGCGCTCTCTGTTTATGTTAAAATAACAGAAATAACAGTTTGAAAAACATCTTCATCAAGGAGGTACTCTATGAATAATGGTAAAGTCAGAAGCAGGGATGAGATCATGGCCTGCTTTAAAGATGGACAGACCATCGCCATTGGCGGACAGGGCGGCGTGTATATGCCCTGGAATCTGGTCGATATGCTCGCAGAGAGCGGCGTAAAGCACCTGACAATTTATTCAATCGATTCCTGCAACCCCGGACAGGCTATTGGCCAGCTTGTACGCAACAGACAGGTCGACAGAATGATCACGACACATGTTGGAATGAATCCTGAAACCTCCAAGCAGATGATGGATGGCGATATCAAGGTGGAACTGTGCCCTATGGGTAATTTCATCGAGCGCATCCGCTGCGGCGGAGCCGGCCTCGGCGGTGTTCTGACAAAAACCGGCCTTGGAACAATGGTAGCAGAAGGCAAACAGATTATCACTTTAAACGGTGAAGAGTATCTTCTGGAAGAAGCACTTCATGCTGACATTGCTCTGACCAGAGCACGCAGGGCTGACCCGCTCGGCAATCTGGCTTACCACGGTTCCGGAATGGCCTCTCACCCGGTCATCGCCACCTGTGCAGATCTTTCCATCGTACAGTGCGATCTCTACTGCGATCTTGGTGAAATCTCCCCGGATGACGTCCGCGTTCCGGGAATGTATATTGATATGCTGTATACAGGCGAATATGAAAGCAACCTTATTAAAGGCAGAGTTGCGAGAGAAAGGGGTCTGTGATGATGGATAACAGAAGTTTTATTGCCAGAAGAGCTGCAAAGTATTTTAACCCCGGCGATATTGTAAATCTCGGTATCGGAATCCCCAGCACCTGCAGTGACTTTGCGGATCCGAGTGTTCTCTTCCAGACAGAAAACGGTCTGATCGGCGTAGGCCGCATGGCTAAAGGACTGGAAATCACAGACTGCTATTCCAACGCCGGCGGCATCAACTATGTACCGGTCTACGGCGCATCCGCTTTTGACACCGCTTACTCCTTCTGCGTCATCCGAAGCGGCAGAATGTCTGCTACCGTTCTCGGTGCACTTCAGGTCGCTGAAAACGGCGATCTCGCGAACTGGGCAAGCCCTGGTCGCGCATTCGGTATGGGCGGCGCTATGGACCTTTGCAACGGTGCTAAGAAAGTTATCGTAGCTATGGAACTTACGGCCAAAAACGGAGCTCCGAAAATCGTCAATAAATGCACTTACCCTCTCACAGCCATGAAATGTGTCGATCACATTGTAACTGAAAAGTGTGTCATCGATGTAACCCCGGATGGTCTGGTGCTCAGAGAGCTCCGCAAAGGTGTAACTGTCGAAGAAGTCCAGGCAGGCGTTGAGCCGAAACTGATCATTCCCGATGAGATCGGCTGTATGAATCCTGAAGACGATTAATTCTTTGAATACAATAAATACCAAAAGAGCAATGCTGATTCTGAATGCAGCATTGCTCTTTTCTTTTTTGTTTTTTTACTATAATCAAAAGAGCCGTCCGGCATAACGCCGGTCGGCCCCTGAGGTTATTACTCTTCTTTTTTTACAAAAGCTTCGTCTGCAGCTTTTTTCACCATTTCATTCCAGGAGGAGAACTGTGTGCTCTCTTTTACAAATCCGTCAAATACTTCTTCATTGTAAACCCAGAGGATCGATCCCCAGTTCAGGAAGACCGAGCTGGAGGACTGAAAGTCCATGAAGCAGGTGAAATTTGTATATTTCTGCATAAACTCATCTGTAAAGATGGTCGTGATATATTTCCGAAGATCGGGGGTCGCTTCAACTCTGATAAAAGCCATGGTTCACCTCACTGAATATGAATTATTCGTATTTCTTTGCCAGTTCGCTGGCAGGCATGCCGTAGAACTCTTCTGCCTTCTTGGTTACATAAGACTCCCAGATCGGATGGTCTGCGTTCATGTTCGGACGAATCTCATTCTCGATGCAGCCGGGGATCTCGCCGTCAACAACATGGCCAAGCTTAATGGAAAGATACATTCCGGTCTCTCCCGGAGGGCACCCCGGAATGAACATACCTTTGTCTTTGTAACGCTTTGTGCAGTTTCCGTGCAGGATAATCTTGTCTGCCGGCTTGTCGGGGAGTTCATTTCTGGGTCCGCAAAGGATAGAAATATCACTCTTCTCCTCATAAATACCAAGAGCCTTGAGGGTCTCCATGTTCAGGGCAAGCAGAGCCTGGCAGGAAGAACATGCGCCTTCGCAGCGGATATCATACTCGGGCCAGCGGCTTCTCATATCGCCAAGGTAAGGAATCCACATCTTGCGGTAAACATCCTCTACCTTCTCACCGATTACATCAATACGATCGCGGTCTGCTACGCCGAGCTCAGCCTCTTCTGCTGCTGCGAAATAGGAAACAGCGTTGGTGTCGATACCAACAACATCACAAGCAATCAGGTCCAGAGCAACCGGGTCAGTGGAACCCATGATACAGCCAACATACAGAGGAGTCGGTGTATGAGGGGAGAAACCGGAAGCAACGTTGATTGCGTCAACGATGTTGATGTCCGGACGTACTGCCCACCAAACATCCATCATAGCAAGTGCAAGGTTCTGCTGATGCATGGTGGAATGAACCTGGTCCTGAACGGTACCCTTGATATTCTTCAGTGCGCAGGAGAATACCATGGAAGCATGTGCTTTCATAATAGGAAGGTTGATGATGTGCTCAGCCTCAAGCAGGGT
>JAILLA010000102.1 GCA_024693325.1 Solobacterium sp. | reverse complement strand
TGTTTCACCGTTCTGGTATCCATAACTCTTCTGTTCCAGAGTAATTGATGCTTTATCCAGGCTGATCTGCTTTTCAGCACCAATGGTCATCTGATATGTTCTGGTACCTGTATAGTTGCCCTTGCCTGTCACAGTAATGTTGTATGTACCAGACTCTGTATATCCTTCAGAAGGATAGTCCAGTGTATAGTCTGTACCCTTCTTCAGTGTCTTTCCTTCAAATACAACTGCAGGAGAGAGCTTCTGTACTTTGCCTGTATAGGCTGTTGTCAGTGTTTCAATGTCTGATGAAGTGATATCTGCCGGATCAATGGTGAAGTAGACTGTTTTTGTGCCTGAGTAGTTTCCTTTTGCCTTGATAATGACCTGAGGTGCATTCTTGGCACTGAAGCCTTCTTCTCCTTCTTTCAGCGTATATGCTTTGACATTGTTCTTGTAGGTGATGGTGTAGTCTGTTTTATCTGCCAGCAGGATGCCTGTATCGTACACTTCAATGTCAGGCTTGATCGCTGTACCTGTAAACAGATATGAATCTGCTGATTCCCTGACATAGATTCCGGACGGCAGTACTGTTACTTTACATGCCGCAGTTCTGGTTCCGTCTGCTGATGTGACTGTGATGACAGCTGTTCCTGCAGAAACAGCTGTAATAGTTCCGTCTTCACTGACCGAAGCAATTTCCGGATGATCGGATGTCCATGTGACATTCACATCTTCAAGTACATTCAGCTGCTCAGTACCGTTCTTGAATATTTCCAGTGCATTTTTATTCAGGGTCAATGTACGTTCGGAAGGATCCAGCTGAATGATCCTGAAATATGAGAATCTGCTTGATCCAAATGAAACAGTCTTTGTTTCACTGTCATAGATCGCATTCAGGATTTCACTTGTTCCGTCATCATTGAAATGCTCAACATAAATGTCCTCAGCATTATCCGGATCCGTCAGTTCATAAGGTACAGTGACATAGACGCTGTCTTCGAAATCAGTGATGTGTTTGCCATCAGATTCGACCACAAACTGATACACAGGATCGGAAGTGTGAAGCAGCTGCTCTGCCTCGTCTTCCGTCAGACGTTTCGCAATAATGGTAAACTCTTCTCCGCTTTCTTCTGCGATCTTCTGCCATGACTTTCTTGTAAAGTCCAAAGTTGCTGTGGTACTGCTTATCTCGATATTGTTATGCGTTTTTGTCCACAGTGTACCGCCGCCGGACTTGTCGTCATTGAAGAATCTGATCTGATAGGAGCCCTTTGTGTCATCCGTCTGAGCATCGACCTTGTATTCCATTTTGGAATTGATCCACAAGAACGGATTCTTCCGGTAAATATCTCTCAGTTCGTTTGTGACATCTTTGGTTGCTTCCGTCATTTGATATTCATCGACGACATATTCCCTGGTGGTTCCTGTCGGGGTCACAGTAACAGTCTTTGCCACTTCATGTCCGTCAACGATCACATCATAGTTATACTCGCTCTGTATATTACCGTACTTGTCTTCAATGCCAAGAGTGATTGATGTCCTGCCCGGTATTTTTGCTTCAATTTGTAATTCCCTTGCGCTCATTTTGAATCTGTTGTGGTTCAACGCATCCACAACAGAGGAAACACCGTCTCCGGCAGTGATCCTCACAATATCATTTTCAATTGAATTCTCATTACCAAGACCGTCATCAATTGAAAGTGTCATGACATACTCCGTACTGCCCTGCCATAGTTTCAAAAGTGTTTTGGATCCTTTGATCATCCAGGACTCAAGTCCCAGGTTTTCTCCGACGATCTCGATCAATGTTCCGCCTAAGTCGCCCGAAGGAAACAGATCTCCCAGAATTTCATCCGCGGCGACATCGATCACCCAGTCGATAAAGCTATCACGTTCCTTGCGCTCTACAACAAATTCATAAGGTATTTCCGTTGTTGAACCTGACAGCGTCATCTGCGAAATATTATCGAGATAATAAACGACATCAACGTACGCTCCGAGTTTTGTGAATTCTATAAGTTCCAGCGCAGAATTGAACCAGATGGTCGTCTCTACACCAAATTCGAAAGATCCGCCGGGCGCAAGTACATCAATTTGTTTTGTGCACTCTTCTCCAAAATCCATATCCGTGATCGGCAGCCATGCCTGCTGGTTGCCGTATCCAATGATCTTATATTGTTCCGCACGGGTTATACCAAAGGTGAGATCATAGATCGGTTTTTCGGATACATTTTCCAGACGATATTTAACGGTATAGGGTTTGCCTCTTTCTGCAACATCAGGGCAGGTAATGGTCATTCGAAGAGCTGAACCTGCATAAACATGGATCGGATCAGTCGTCTCAAAGTTCTGTTCAAATGCTTCGTTGAACTCAAGGTCCATACCGGTCACTTTTGCCTTGATATTGTAATCACCCTCAGCATCTCCCCTGATATACCATCCGGCATTAGCGGATTGCCCGGGTTCCAGCGTTCCGATGACCTGTTCCGCAGACTGCTCTCCCCAGGTCATATCCGCAAGGGACATTCCGACCGGAAGCTGCAGTTCCGCAATGATATTTTCAAGTTCATTTCCATAAGACGGATTAGTAACAGCCAGCTGCACTTGGAACATTTCCTTCAGCCAGTGTGCTTCTCCGATAAGTATCAAAGCAAATTTTTCAGTCATCGGATAAGCGATAATATAGTAACCGCCGCCCGGGATCGGCATATAGGTACCGGGTCCCATAGTTTGTTCCGGATCATAATCAGGTTCTGTATCCGGGGTTTCAAACCAGAACTTTACCTTTTCATTCTTGATAACTTTTTTATCTTTATCTTTGAAGATTTCGTACTCAAATTCATACTCTTTTAATCCGGCTTTAAAGATCAATGTCGTTTTAAAACGATAAACATGTTCATTGCCCGGAGCATTTACATCGATACCTGCCGCAATGATCTCATCATAAGTCAGTTCTCTGACAGTAATATTTCCGGTAAGAATGCTGGCCTGATACATGGGGAGCGTTCTCTCACAGATGCCGCCTTCAAATTCGAACTCAAAGCTGCGGGGCATATAGTTCTGGCGTATGACTGTAACCTGATATCTGCCTTCCGGAATGATCTTTTCCGCGAGTCCGCTGCTGTCTGAAGCAAAGCGGTAAAGTTCTTCACCTTCTGCTGTTCCAAGAGTGATCTCAGCTCCGGAAACTGCTGAATTATCTGTTCCGTTGATCACTGACCACCGGATCCATGTATAACCCTGATTTTCCGCATCAAAATCGATCGCTTTATATACAGCTGTGCTGCTGTACTGCCTGCCAAGAATATCCTTGATCGTCAGTTTTACCGTGTAGTCCCCACCGGTTTCAAAGGTATGAACAACAGATTTTCCTGTTTCTGTATGTTCATCTCCAAAATCCCATGTCCATGAGGAAATGACGGAATCAGCCGCAGCCGCAGATCCTTTGAACTTTACTTCTGTTCCGACCGGAATCAGTTCATTGTATGAAGCGCTGATCACAGGTACGAGCTCTGCAGGATCAACCGTCCCTGTATTGTAATGCATCGTAACTCTGGTCAGGATATCGTTGACTGAACCAATGCTGATATTATTCCAGTTCTCTTCATCGATCTGATAATAAACATCCGTTAATTTCGTACAGCCGTCAAAAGCATAATTGCCGATTGCTGTTACACTTCTCGAAATAAACATCTTTGAAATACTCGAATTGCGGAAAGCATAATCAGCTATCTTCTGTGTTCCATCCGGTATCAGCACTGTCTCCAGTGATGTACAGCCATAGAACAGCTGGCCGAATTCATAGTTGTTTGCACCATACCCATCTATGGAACTGCTGTAATTCTTCGGATAATTGACTGTCTTCAGTGCTGTGTCATTTGCGAAGACCCTGTATCCCATTTTCGTGATACTGTCAGGCAGGTGGATCTCTTCCAGACTCGTGCAGTTCTCAAACGCATATGCAAAGATCGTTCCCAGACCTTCCTGCAGGCTGACGTTCTTCAGATTTTTACAGCCGCTGAACGCATGATCTCCAACATAGCTCAGTGAAACCGGCATTGTGATCTCTTCTAATGCTGTACAGCTGGAGAATGCAAATCCCTGCAGCTGTGTCAGTCCTTCATTCAGTGTTACATCAGTCAGACTTGTGCATCCTGAGAAGGCATATGTATCGATCTTTGTTACAGAGCCGGGAATACTGACTTCCGGCAGATTTGTACACCCGCTGAACGCATACGAACCGATCAGCGTTACGCTTTCCGGGATCTGTATGCTTTTGATATTGGAATTGCTGAATGCATAATTTGCAATTGTTTCTGTTCCTTCAGGAATCGTTACTGTCTCCAGTGATGTACATCCATAGAACAGCTGGCCGAATTCATAGTTGTTTGCCCCATACCCGTCTATGGAGCTGTTATAACTCTTCGGATAATTGACTGTCTTCAGGGCTGTGTCATTTGCGAAGACCCTGTATCCCATTGTCGTGACACTGTCCGGCAGGTGGATCTCTTCCAGACTTGTGCAGTTTGCAAAGGCATATGCATAGATCGTTTTCAGATCTTCCGGAATTGTGACTCGTTTCAGATTTGTACATCCATAGAAATTGTGATCTCCGACATAACCCATTGTGGACGGAAGTTCGATCTCTTCCAGACCGGTACAACTGGAGAATGCAAATCCCTGCAGCTGTGTCAGTCCTTCGTTCAGCGTGATATCGGTCAGATTGGTACATTTGTAAAATGCATATGTATCGATCTTTGTGACACTTCCCGGAACACTGATCTCTGTCAGACCAGCACATTCACTGAACGCATACGAACTGATCAATGTTACGCTGTCCGGGATCTGTATCGTTTTAATATGAGATTTGCTTAAAGCATAATTGGCAATTGTTTCTGTTCCCTCAGGAATCGTTACTGTTTCCAGTGATGTGCACCCGGCAAACAGCTGACCGTATTGATAGTCGTATGCCCCATACCCACCTATGGAAGTGTTGTAGTTTTTCGGATAATTGACTGTCTTCAGTGCTTTGTCATTCAGGAACACCTGGTATCCCATTTTCGTGACACTGTCAGGCAGATGGATCTCTTCCAGGCTGGTGCAGTTTGCGAATGCATAGGCAAAGATCGTTACGATCCCCTCCTGCGGGTTTACTGTTTTCAGGCTCCTGCAGCCGTTGAAACAATTGTCTCCGATCATTGTCAGCGTTGAAGGCAGCACGATTTCTTTCAGCGATGTGCATCCTGCAAAGGCAGATCCATAAAACTGCATCATGCCTTCCGGCAGGATGACTTTTGTGATAGCGGTCTTGTTTTTAAAAGCATTTGCAGAAATGGACGTCACCTTATTCCCGTCGATCTCCGCAGGGATAGTCAATTCAGTATCTGTTCCGGTATACCCGGTGATGGCAGCTGTTCCCTCAGTACCTGCAGACCAGGTATAACCATCCTCTGTACTTTCCGCAAACAGTTCTGTTTCCGGTTCTTCTTCAATGAACTCTTCCGGAGCAGTCTCTTCAACTGTTTCCTGCAGGACTTCTTCCTCTGTTTCCATCGGTTCCGTTTCTGCAGTTTCCGTCATCTCTTCAACGGGTGTTTCCTCAATGATCTCAGAAACTTCTTCTGTTTCTTCCTGTTCGGGAATGACTGTTTCCTGAATATCGGGTCCTTCCTGCTCAGCAGGTATCTCTTCCTCTTCTGCAAGAACAGAAAAAGAACTGCTGAAAGATATCAGGATACTCAGCAGTACTGACAACAGTGACTTATGATTAACAGACATATGATCTCCTCCGGATTGATTATGATACTGATCAGAATGTACTCAGTATATCAAAAAAGAAGCGGTCTACTTTTGTAACAAATGCTTATATATCAAAGTCACAGCAGATATATCTTCTGTCTTAGGAGAAATACCGCCCGGCACTGAAAAAAGCATCCGCAGATCATTGATCCGCAGATGCCTTCATTGTCATGACCGGCTATTCTGTCAGTCCTCAAACAGACAGGAACCGTTTGACTCAACCACTTCCCTGAACCAGTCGTAGCTTTCCTTTTTGGAACGGGCCATTGTACCCGTTCCGTCGTTATGCCTGTCGACATAGACGAAACCATAGCGCTTCTTCATTTCTCCGGTGCCGGCAGACACGATATCGATCGGTCCCCAGTACAGATAGCCCAGTACTTCACATCCGTCCTGGATCGCTTCATTGACCTGGATCAGGTGATCCCTGACATATTCCCTGCGGAAATCATCGAAGATCTTTCCGTTTTCATCAGGTGTTTCATCCAGTCCGATGCCGTTTTCAACGATCATAAGCGGCAGGTGATATCTGTCAGTCAGGACGTTCAACGTATAACGCAGTCCCTTCGGATCGACCGGCCATTTCCAGGGCTCAGGTGAGCAGTGTTCAAGATAAGGATTTTCCTTACCGGTGATACCGCCTGTATCGAACGCATTCTTCACTTCTTTGGAGAATGTTCCGGAACGGTAGTAGCTGAAGGAGAAGAAATCGACCGTATAGTCTTTGATCAGCTTCAGTTCTTCATCAGTCAGGTCTGATTCATAACCGACCTCACGCCATGTACGTTTGACATAGCCCGGAATGATTCCGAGGCAGAACGGATCACCGTAATAGAAGTTTGCGATACGCTGCAGGTTCAGCGCACCCCATACATCATCCGGATCGCATGTGAACGGGTATGTCGCAACAGCAGAGCTCGACAGCATGCAGCCGATCTGATAGTCAGGATCCATTTCATGTCCGATTTTCACAGTCATCGCATTGGCGACCAGCAGGTTGCAGTATGACTGCCAGCGGTCATGTTCCGTGATGACCAGCGGCTTTGTTGTATCTGCAGGATGGATATCCAGGATGCCTCCGGAGATCACGGGTCTGCGGAACATGTTGTTGATCTCATTGAATGTCAGCCAGTACTTTACAAGCCCGCTGTAGCGTGCGAATACAGTACGGATATATTTCTCCCAGAAGCCGATCATCTTCCTGTTTGCCCATCCGCCGTATTCTGTCAGCAGATGCAGCGGCGTTTCATAATGGCTCAACGTAATGACCGGTTCCATGCCGAGTCTTCTCATTTCTTTAAAGAGCTCTTCATAGAATTTCAGACCTGCTTCATTCGGTTCTTCTTCATCACCGTTGGGGAAGATACGTCCCCATGCGATGGATGTACGGAAGGAATTGAATCCCATGCCCGCCATCAGCGCAAGGTCTTCCTTGTATCTGTGATAGAAATCAATGCCTTCATGGCTCAGATATACCTTTTCAGGATCAAGCTTCATTTCCCATTTGCCCGTTTCCTCATTCCATGCCAGTCCGGGTTCTTTTGTACTGATGCCGACGCAGATATCAGTCACGTTCGGCTGCTTGCCGTCCTCCAGCCATGCGCCTTCACACTGGTTTGCGGCAACTGCACCGCCCCAGAGAAAATCTTTCGGGAAAAATGATTTGTTCATGTGATCTGTCCTCCGTTCTTTCTTACAAGCAAACTATACATGCTATAATTTAATGAAACAATATCATCTTTAAGATATTTAACATTCCTTATCAGAATGTTTTGGAGGGATAAATGAAGCCGGAAGATATTGAAGCGTTCTGCAATGTCGTGGATCAGGGAAGCATTACAAAAGCTGCAGATATCATGTATGTCACACAAGGTGCCGTCTCCAAGCGGATCAAAACACTGGAAGAGGAACTCGGCGTGCAGCTGATCGTGCGCAAATCGGGCATGCGGAAAGTTGAACTGACCGTTCAGGGGGAAGAATTCCTGGTCCTTGCACGTCAGTGGCAGGCTTTATCGAAGGAATTCCAGGGCATACATGCTTCATCCGGGATCCATGAGATCACGATCGGATCCGTCGATATGCTGAACTGTTTCTCCTTCAGCGGTCTGTACAATCAGATCCTGGAAGAGGAAAAGGATATCCGCCTGGATATGCATACGATGCATTCACGGGAAATCTACGCTGCCATGGAAGCACAGAGACTGGATCTCGGCATGGTAAACCTGCTGCTTCCATCGAAACGTCTTGTCATCACCAAACTGTTCACCGAAGAGATGTACATCGTCATTCATCCCTGCGGAAAACAGGGAGAAACCGTTGACCCTGATTTCCTGGATCCCGAAAAAGAGATCTACTCACGCTGGTCGGATGAATTTGAGATTTGGCATGACCAGCTTTGGCCCGGCAGACGATACCGTATGCATGCCGGTACCGGTTCGATGGTCCCCTATTATCTGACCGGACCGGGACAGTGGTCGATCTGCCCTGCCAGTGCAGTCAGAGGAATGATGTCACGCTTCCGCTTTGAATATTTGAAATTATCCGTAACAGTACCGGAACGGACATTCTATCTGCTCGAACACCGGTCAACCAGGGAAAGCCGTACAGATACCATTGAGCGTTTTAAAAAGATCATGTATGCATACCTGGAGGAACACCGTCCTCAGCCTGCTGATCCTGCAGGATCATGATGCATACACGATCTGTTCAGCGGAACCATTTATCTGCAATCGTCGGCTCACTGTAACCCCAGTCTTCGGGTACAGCCGTGGCTGTCATGATGAATCCGTTCTTTTCCAGGACTCTGGCAGAAGCACGGTTTTCGATCATCGTACTGGCAGTGATGATCTCTATATCCGTCTGAGAGTAACAATAATCGACCATCATAGCCACTGCCTCCGAAGCGATCCCCTGCCCCCAATATGATTCCATCAGTCTGTAGCCAAGACAGGTTTTATGGATCGCATCTTTATATCCGTAATATTCAGCCAGTCCGCAGAAGCGCATTCCCTCTTTCAGATAGACTCCCATGATCAGTGATTCTTTGCGGACAAAGCAGTCTGAATACAGTTTCCGGATCATTTCATGCATATCATCACCGAACTGCTGTTCAAACAGAAAGGTCGGCAGATATCTGTAAACAGGCTTGCTGCGGATCAGTTCAAGAAGTGCCTCGGAATCCGTTTCCTCCAGCTTCTTCAGAATGATCCTTCCATTATCCATATACGGTATTTCATCAAACAGCTTTTTCATACATCTTCATTTTATGATCACACAGGGCAAATTCCAACTTGTGCAGGCCTGTATTATAAAAAACAGGTATATTATTATCAGTAACACTTTTGGGAGGACAGCATTTATGACGGAGATCATCAATCAGGAGATCAGTATCGGGGTACCCGATGGATTTCATATCATGTCGAAAGAAGAACTGACCAAAGTATATGTCACCAATGACCCGAACCGCTGGGGCATCTGGGATCATGACAGGCATGTCATCATCAGTATCCTCTGGCAGGACCTCAATGCATTCACGGCAATGCTGGCGGACATCGATGCCGCTGCAGTTAAAAACGAACAGCTGACAAAAAAAGGCTATGAAGGACATGACTATGTCATGGAAGGATTCCATGATGCAGATATCAGCGGCACCCATGCCCGCGGATACAGCTTTACTTACAGGATACAGGATATCATCCAGCACGTAGATACGCTGCTGTTCAAGGCAAACAAACGCATCTACAGCATCAACTTTATCGGCAGGAACGAAAACCGTGAGCAGGATCATGAACTGTTTGAGGAAGTCCTGAAGAATGTTTCATTTCTGAAGTGATCACGAGGCTTTTATGGCTGAACAGTTCAGGTATTCCGATGACACATCGGATTTTGTACTCATCAAGGATATCATCCCGGATGTGATCCTCGATATCCGCTACTATTCTGAAAACAACTTTATAGGTGAACGGATCGACGGCTATGAAGAACCGGCAGCCATCCTGACAAAGGAAGCCGCTGACGCCTTGAAACAGGCGGCCGATGAATTCAGGAACAACGATCTGCTGATCAAAGTATTTGACGGCTACCGTCCGCAGAAAGCCGTAGCCCATTTCATGAGATGGGCAGCGGATCCTGATGACACCCGCAATAAAGCGGATTACTACCCTGATCTTGACAAGCATGTGCTGATCCCCCGGGGATTTATTGCCGAACATTCCGGTCATACCCGTGGAAGTACCATAGATATGACGCTGTGTGATGCAGAAACTGGAACTGAACTTGATATGGGCGGACCGTTCGACTTCTTCGGGGAGCTGAGCCACCCGGATTATAAAGGCATCACAGAGCAGCAGTATGCCAACAGGCAGTATCTGCGGGAAGTAATGATGCGTCACGGGTTCAAGCCTCTTAAGGAGGAATGGTGGCACTTCACACTTGCAGAAGAGCCTTTCCCCGATACCTATTTCACATTTCCTGTCAGTACAGCATTATTCCGATCATGAAAAGAACCCGGATCGACCGAGCCGGGTTTTATGCTGTTTATGACTTAATAGTGTGCCTTCCTGACACGCTTGCGTCCGGGAGATATTGCTTTCTGCGGGCAGACAAGGATACAGAGATGGCATCCCACACATTTCAGTCCGTTCAGGATAGGCCTGCGCTGCCCGTTCAGAGTAATCGCCTGATGTCCGCCATCCATGCAGGAAACCATACACCTGCCGCACCGGATACACTTATCTTTATGGAATACCGGATAGATCACGGTATCGCGTTCGATCACATCCGTCGTATCACTGATCGTGTCATTTGCCAGACCCCTTATTTCCGAAATACTGTGGAATCCCGCTTCATTCATATAACGGTTCAGGCCGTCTTTGAGATCATCAATGATGCGGTATCCGTACTGCATGACAGCCGTCGTGACCTGCAGGCTGTCAGCACCCACCATGATGAATTCCAGGGCATCTGCCCATGTTTCGATCCCGCCCATAGCGCTCAGATGCATGCCATCAAGTTCAGGATCGGAACCCAGGTCATCAATAAAGCGCAGGGCGATTGGTTTGACAGCATTCCCGCTGTATCCGCCTACGGCAGACATTCCGTGGACTGCCGGTGATGACACATATGTATACCGGTTGATGCCGATGACGCTCTTGATCGTATTGATCGCTGCGATACCGTCCGCGCCTCCCCGTTTTGCAGCTTTTGCGGCAGAGTTCATTTCCGAAACATTCGGAGTCAGTTTGGCAAGGATCGGAATGGAAGTTCCTCTTCTGGCTGCGGCGGTGAACCGTTCCACAAGCTCCGGTGCCTGACCGATGTCAGAACCCAGACCGCCGTCCATCATGTTCGGACAGGAGAAGTTCAGTTCGATCGCGTCAGCTCCGTTTTCCTGGCACATGCGTGCAAGGTCTTCCCATTCCCGGTCATCCCTTCCCATGATGGATGCCAGGATGAACTTTGACGGATAATTCTGTTTCAGTTTCCGGAACACCTCCATGTTCTCAGCCGCGCTGTGATCGGAAAGCTGTTCAATATTCTTGAAACCGATAATACTTCCGTTGTCTCCCGTGATCGCCGAGAACCTCGGGGACGCTTCATGTATTTCAAAATTGCAGATCGTCTTGAAACAGATGCCGCCCCACCCGGCATCAAAAGCACGCGCGCACATATCATATGTACTTGCGACGACTGATGACGACAGCATGAACGGGTTTTCCATGGGGATCCCGCAGAAATCCGTGGCCAACCTGTTGTCTGAAGGCACATCCCGGGGCAGCTTCGGCCTGATCTCATCATACAGGCGCATGATCAGTTTCCTGACCGGAACTTCACCGGAACGTACACATTTCTGTTCGCACCATGCCTGACAGTTCACGCATGGATTCTCATCAGGAAGCCTTGCGGCAGCTCCTTCTTCATTATCAAACCATATGCTCCGGAGCAGTCTGTCGGGATCCATTTGCTTACACGCTGCAGAACACGGCGCGTCATGGCAGAGAGCGCATTTCAGCATATCTGAGCGCAGTATTATTCTTTCAAACATGATCGTTACTCCATTTGTATCTCTTGTTTCATTATAGATGATACGCAATGAGAAAACATGCATGCCCGTATAAAAAAGGAGGACCGTTCATCCTCCCCAGTGATACTTCAATAAGGTCAGTCCTGTATAGACAATGATCATGCCAGCCAGGATCAGGATCTGTTTTCCGCGGTGCTCCGTCAGCAGCCCGACAAATTCCCGTACAGCCGCATTCGGCCAGAAATACCATCTGGTCGGCGAGCCCATTCCCAAAGCCTTCATCTTAACGCGCCTGGCTTTCAGGCCGCTCCGGAACACATGATAATTGGTCGTAGCGAAAGCGATCCTGCCTTCGGGATCAGCTGCCATGATCTTTTCTTTTGAAAACTTCATGTTTTCCAGTGTATTCGAAGACTGATCTTCTTCTATGATGCGGGATTCCGGGATCCCGTGTTCCATCAGGTAATGTTTCATGGCCGAGCTTTCGGAAACGGCTTCATCAGGTCCTTTTCCGCCTGATGTGATGAACGTCAGTTCTTTTCCTGTTTCTTTCTTCTGGTACCTGTCAAATTCCAGGGCACGGTCGATCCTCCCTTTCAGAAGCGGTGTCGGCCTGCCGTCGCTGTTCAGTCCGCATCCGAGAATGATCAGGAAATCCTTGTCCGGCTCCGGAACATATGCTGCAGCGAGCACACCGGCAATGATGACGCCGATGATCATGCATTCCACATACAGATATACCGACGCATAGACACCGCAGAAGATATCATGCATCATGATCTGAAATTCCGATCCGGAGACATAATAATCCAGACGGTACAGGATCAGGTCCCCTGCAACCAGGAGAACTGCCAGGATCATACCGAGGAGATTCACAAAGCGTTTCCCCTCATATCTGATCAGATAGATGTTTGATACAAACAGGGCGATCGAAAAGACCAGGATAAACGGAAATGTCAGAAGGAGGTACATCTTTGCCGATTCATTCATCATATGGAGCACATGCGCGGCAGAGTAATAGCCGAGCTGTTCGATCGTTTCAAGCACCCCGTATATGTGGAGGATCAGTACCGTCAGTACAAACAGGGCAAAGCCCATGTAATAGATCGTGTTATAGGAATAAAGATTATACTGGATCTGCTTGAAGAATGCATCGACCAGCAATACAATGACCGTCATCAGATACATTGCAAAAACAGCACCCGCGATCAGGCCGTTCTGATCATACGGACCGTACATGAAAAAGCCCATGATCAAAGCAGTGACCAGTGAAAGTGCTGCTATGCTGTATATCTTCGGTTTCTTTGTCCTCGTGTCCAGTTTCAGCATTTCTGCCGCCTTTTCAGTTCGTCCAGGAACCGTTTCATTTCTTCCGGATATTCATCGACGGTATCCAGGTTGTTGTCCGCAAGTTCGATCATTTTGTTTCTGCCGTGATAATCGCTTCCGGCAGTTACATAAAGACCGTATTTCTTTGCGAAATCAAGCATCTCGTTCTGCAGTTTGACGGTAAAGCCGGAATAGAACGCTTCCACGCCCTGCAGGCCCATACCGATCAGTTTCTTCAGACGTTCATCCATTTCACTGCCGATGATGAGCTGGTCTCCGCTGCCATAGCATGGATGCGCAAGTACGGGAATGCCTCCGGCACCCAGGATCCCTTCGATCGCCTCTTCAGGGCGCACATATTCCATGTGGAAGTGAAGCTGGTTGATGTATTCCAGGATCGCGATCTCTTTGGTTTCCGTATACCCGTACTTTACCATCAGGTTCGCAATATGCGGTTTCCCCGGGTTATCCATGGCAAGCAGTTTTTCCAGGTCTTCGTCTGAGAACCAGAAGCCGAATCTGTCCCGCAGGAAATCCAGACGCGCATGGACCTTGTTCATACGGTATGTATGTCCAAGATCGACCAGGCCCAGGATCGTTTCCGATGAAGGATCATAATCATATCCGAGGATATGATATTTACCTTCCTCATCCTTGCAGGAGAACTCGGCACCGCATACAAATTCAGGGTCTCCCTCTTTCAGCAGGTCCGGAATGATCGTACTTGCTTTCACTGCGTCATGATCCGTCACTGAAAACAGGCCGATCCCGGCTTCCCTGACTTTCTCCAGGAGTTCTCCGGGCGTATCAGTGCCGTCCGATACAGTTGTATGTATATGCAGGTCGATCTTTTTCGGATAATTCATACCAGTTCTCTTTCTGCTGTTCAGGAAAGCTTTTTGACAAGCTTCAGGATGTTCTCTCCGTCTTTGTATTCATAGGACATATCATCGACCAGCTTCTTGGTCATGAAAATGCCCAGGCCGCCTACCGTGCGTTCTTCCGCCGGCAGTGAAACATCGGGATCTTCTTTTGCCATCGGATCAAACGGTATTCCCTGATCGATGAATGTAACGACTGCAGTGACAGGATCTCCTGTTATTTCAACACGGATCTTTGCTTTGCCTTTGCCGCTGCCATGTTCATATGCATAGCTTGCGATATTGACAAAGATCTCCTCTGCCGCGAGCGTTACCACGGTGATCGCTTTCGGTGTGAAGCCCGCTTCTTCCATGCGTTCCTCAATGAAGCTGATGACCTGCGGGAGGTTTTCCGATTTGGCGTCGACCTCAAGCTCGTTTCCGGCGAACAGGAGCGTATCTGTTTTAGAGACCAGTTCGATCAGTTCTTTTGTCCAGTGATCGATCTCTTTTTTACGTTCCGGATCATTCAGTCCGTCTCTGCGGATCGAACGTCTGATCAGGCGTGTATAGCCGATGATCCTTGCTTTATCTTCAACTTCCCTGATCCGGTCTTCATTTTTGGTACCCAGATATGCCGCCAGGACCTTATGCCAGAATTTCGTAGACGTTTCATAATCAAAGCCCTGGAATCCCTGGACCACGCTGTGATCAAGCTCAGAGAATCCGACGAACGCGTTGTACATGGAACCGAGTTCAAAGATCGGATGACCGATTGCCAGTGTATCCATATCGATCAGAAGAACTTCATCCCCCTGCAGCTGCAGGTTCTTCGTATGGTAATCACCATGGATCATATGGTTGTCCTGGGGAACGTCTTCCACCAGCTTCAGCAGCTTTCTGCCTGTTTCCTCAGGCAGATAGTCCTGCATGAACTGTGCCCATTTGATCGCTGTTTCGCGCTGATCCGGGAACTGACCGTCTGTTACGACTGTTCCATGGATCTTTTTCAGAAGCTCTACGTATTCATGAACGCACCAGTCGAGTTTGTCCGGTTCATCAGACAGGATCTTGGAGAAGGATCTCGCATTCAAAAGTTCAAATACGGATCCGTAACTGTCGCCGACTTTGACGACATCATATGAGATAGCTGTCGGGATACCTAAAACCAGGGCAGCACGCGCAACTTCACGTTCATGCCTGATCTCTTCCAGAGCGTTGGCGTCATGGAATGTTTTGACGATGTTGTCATCATCGATCCTGTAGATCGTTCCGTTGGCTCCTCTGCCGATCTCTTCGCATCCTTCGACAGAGATCACGCGGTATGCCTTCTCCACAGTCATCATTTCCGTGAAGCCTGTCATTTCCAGAATGTCATATACATCCGTTTTGACATTGATGATCTTCAGATCGGGATTCGTCTTCTTCAGATGCAGCAGGATACGCAGGCCGGCACTTGAAATGTATTCCAGGTTTTCTGCATCGATCACGATCGGCACAGCTGTTTTATCCTGTATCAACTGTTTGATCTCAGCTTCTGCCTGATGCGAATTGTTTGAATCGATCCGCCCCGACAGAGTGATCAGAAGCTTATTGTCTTCAAATCTACCATTAACTTCCTGCATATATATCCCTCATTTCTGACGATGCGGTTCAGATTCATCCCGCATCTCTTCTTTTCCTTTGTATTCAAGGCACAGCATCGTGATGTCATCGGACTGCTCGGTATCCCCGCAGAATCCGCTGATGCTGTCATGTATGTTTTTGATCAGTTTCATGGCATCTGCGTCCGGTTCACTGTTCAATGCATCCAGCATACGGTCTGTACCGAACAGCTCCGATGCGGCATCTGCCGCCTCAGTTACGCCGTCCGTATACAGGAACAGCTTCGAACCCGGTTTCATATCGATCTCATAATCCGAGTATTCCAGACCGCTGACCCCTCCGATGACAAACCCGTGTTTATCCCGGATCAGTCCGAATCTGCCGTTTTCATGCATGACTGCCGGATATTCATGTCCTGCATTGGCTGCGGTGATCTTTCCGGTAGAGATCTCGAGGATGCCTAGCCATACCGTAACGAACATTTCCTCACGGTTATTGGAACAGATCAGGTCATTCGTATTCTTCAGGATCTCAGACGGCCTGATATTCATCATCGCATTGTTCGAAAGGATGATCTTGGACGCCATCATGAACAGGGCTGCCGGTATGCCTTTGCCGGAAACGTCCGCCATGACCATGCAGAGATGATCCTGGTCGATCAGGAAATAGTCGTAGAAGTCTCCGCCTACTTCCCTGGCCGGCTTTGAGTACGCATAGATATCAAATTCCGGATATTCCGGGAATGCCGGATAGATATTCGGCAGCATATCTGTCTGTATGCGGTTAGCCAGCGACAGTTCCGTATTGATCCGTTCTTTTTCCGCTGTGACCCTGGTCAGGTCTTCTTCATGTTCAGCCAGGTCACGTTCCATATCCGACATGACGAGACTGAGATTTTCGATCTCATCACCTGTTTTGATATTCAGGGAGGAGAAATGATCTTCAACATCATTTCCTTCCCGTCTGTCTTTTACATAATCCTGTGCTGCCTGTGAGATCGCGTTGATCGGTCCCACCAGTGTTTTCTTCATGCGCTGTATCAGCAGATAGCCAAACAGGTTCATGATCAGAAACACGCCGGCTGTATACTGCCAGAAGAATGACTTCATGCCGTTCACAACGTTGGCAAGTGATACATCCGTAAGGACAAATGCCTTGATCTCTCCGTCACTGCCTCTGAACGGAACACCTGTCGTACAGAGCCAGCCGTATTTTTCTGTTTTATCGATCTCGTACAGTCTGCCGGTCCCGTCCCAGTTGAGGAACCTCTGCATCCCTTCCTTCGAAACGCTTTCCCATTCGCCCGGCATCATATGTTCTTCCGAATCATCCGGATCGGCGATATATACCATGGATGAGGTGTTTTCGTCATACATGGCAAGGTATACAAATTCCACCTGATCGAAATTCAGGTATTCCGACATAACGGAACAGATGGTCCGATAATCCTCACGTTCCGCAAATGACGAAAAGCGTTCCTGATCGTATGCTGTATTTTCATCCGCTGCCCGCAATGCACGGTATTCCTGCATGACCGCTTCACTCAACGGTTCTATATCCACCGTCCGTTCCAGAATATGCAGTGCATTTTCTGAAAGACTGAATCCTTCGGAGATGTACTGATCGACCAATGAGTATGAAAACATACCCAGACCGATCAGCAGTGCGGTGATCCCCAGGATAATGGATCCGATGATCGTTGAATGGAACACGCGTGAAGCCAGAGAGTGACGTTTTCTCTCCTGCTCACTCATTTCCCTGATGGTTTTCTCCGGCATGCCGTTCCCCGGTTATTCAACAGTCAGGATATCCAGGAATCCTGTGATCTCAAAGATCTCCATGACTGTCGTATTGACATGGATGACCTTCATGCTGCCCTGCTTGGACATGATCTTGTGTGCTGCCAGCAGTACACGCAGACCGGCAGATGAAATATAGTCCAGCTTTTCCAGATCAAGCACAAGCTCTGTTATACCGTCCATTGATTCCTGGAGGGATGTCTCGAGATCAGGGGATGTGTTTGTATCCAGTCTGCCTTCCAATGCAACAGTCAGTTTGCTGCCATCAGTGCTCTTATTAATATTCAGCATTATCTTGTACTCCTTTTTCTATTATTCTATACGATTTCATGCGGTTTTTCGCACATGAATTACCACGAGTGATTGCATATGCAATCTCACGTGGTTTCAAGGGAGTCCTTTCGGACTCCTGGGGATTCACGTCTCCCATATCCAGTTTGATCCGGATTACTTATATTTCTGAGCAGATCGGTTTCTTGTCATCGCATCATACATCGGATGTTTTATGACTATGATCCGATCATGCCTGAGTACGGCGTGTGCAAATGATTCTTCTATACATTTGCGCATGATATTCGCAGATCCGTTCAGGTCTGCATTAATGATCTCACCGCGATCTGTTCTGTACAGCCCGCGATGAATCCGTTTTCCGCTGAAGCTGAAGGAATTATCATTCATGCTGCGTACGGGGATGGGGTCATTATCCGGAAAGCTTGCCTTGCTGGTATAAGACTCTTCCTGTCTCAGAACACGTATTCCATTTCGTTCCGCCTGATATTCGATGATCTCCTTCATCCTGTCAAATGGGATCTGAACGAACTTCTGATTGTTTTTATGCCCGATGTTAACTTCCTGTTTCCAGAACGGGTTATCTCCCATCACGATCGTGTCGATACGGTTTTCTACGCACCATGTGATGAAATGTTTTCCTGTCTGCAGCATATAGTCATTTACCGTGTTATTGCGCCTCTGTGTGATCTTGTAATAGTCTTCTGTCGGAACGAACTTACCACTCCCTCCCTTCATCTGTTTGCTCATTATGACCGCAATTCGCTTGTTGTAATGATGATTTGCCGACTTGATAACCCCGCCTTTGTAAAGAAGGCACTCAAGCTCACAGTTATTTGTGACCGCCATAAAATTGTCGATACCGAAATCAATCGCGGCAATACGTTCAGGTTTCTCCGTCAGTAACTTCGGAACAGGTTTCTGATCATCAAATACAAAGCTGATCTGATATCTGCCATTCAAAGGTGTTACGTGAACTTCTTTCAGAATACCGGGGACTTCTCTTCCAAGCGATACGACGCATTTCGTCTTTGGAAGTTTGGCCACATAATGGCCTTTCTCATTCTGACGGATCACACAGTCCTGATTGGTCACATCAAACGCACACGCGCCTTGTTTATGCTTGTAATGCGGAAGTTTCGGTTTTCCGGTGAAACGGGAAGGGTCTTCCTGATAAGCCCTCATTGCTTCGAAAAAGGATGTCATATCCCTTACTGCATGTTTCAGCACACTTTGTGCAGATTGTTTTGGCAGTTCCGGGCAGTTATAGTCCGGATTATCTGTATGTTTCATCAGATCATCAAGAAAGCCATAAGACAGAAAACCAGATTCAGGAACATGCCTTGGCTTCTTTCCCCTGGATACCAAAGCATTGTTCATACAGTCAATTTCGTTAAGCACTTCCTTCTCGTTAAGAGTCAGTTCGCTCGTCTCTTTTTTACAGGATGTCATGCTTTGGCGAATACGGAAAAGTGCCGCATTGTATAGGTTGTTTGCTTTGTGTGCTGCAGTATCACACCATTCGAACAGATCGCTGTCAGTCACCATAATATTTCGCGTACAATACATCAGTTGTCACCTCCTTTCTATGTATAATAACCAGCATAATTATGCTAATATTATTATATCATATTACATTCAGTTGTATTGTGATTGGAGATCAATATGTATTATAAACGCAAGAATACCGAGTATTATACAAACAGGCACAGCTGCTTTTTGCTTCAGTATCATCTGGTACTCGTAACGAAATACCGCCATCCGGTTATAACGGGTGATCTGGAACAATACTTGTTGTCTTATACAAAAGATTACTTTATGGGACGCGGAATTGTCATACAGGCTCTCGAATCAATGCCGGACCATATACACATTCTGTTCGATGCACCTCCGCAGATCAATCTGGCTGATTTTGTAAATGCATTTAAGTCAGCGTCATCAAGAAAGATCAGGCAGAATTATTCAGAACAGCTTAAATTATTTTACTGGAAGCCATATTTCTGGAGTCTGTCATACTTTATCGGTTCCGTGAGTGAAAAATCAACTGCGGTTGTTAAACAGTATATCCAGCATCAAAAAGATTAAGGCAATTCACCCACGTCTGATCCGGTCGGTCAGGCGTGGTACTCTTGCCAAAATGATAGATATTATGGCGCTTAATTCTTCCGGTGTCCATTTCTCTCCGTAAGAAAAGACGGTCCGCAGGATGCAGAACGCCTCATTCTTAAAGTTTTTATTCTGTTCTCAGGGCAGTTACCGGATCGCTCTTGGCTGCCTTTCTGGAAGGGATCAGTCCGCCGATCATCGTCAGGATGACACTCAGTATGACGAGTATGACTGCCGCGTTGTAAGGCAGCTGTGCCACGACGTTGGCATCCGTGAAGTGCCTGATCAGCGCATTTCCCGGGATCAGCAGCAATTCCGTGATCACGATGCCGAATATGCCTGCCAGCAGGCCGATGATGAATGTTTCCGCGTTGAATACCGAGGAAACATTTCGCTTGGAAGCACCGATCGCGCGCAGGATACCGATCTCTTTTCTTCTCTCCAGTACGCTGATGTATGTGATGACGCCGATCATGATCGAAGATACGACCAGTGAGATAGCCACAAAGGCGATCAGGACATAGCTGATTGCGTTGATGATGTCCGTAACAGATGACATCAGGAGTCCTACCGTATCGGTATAGTTGATGACCTTTTCATCCTGCCCGGTATCTTTCATCCGCTGGTTGTAGTTATCCAGGATCTCCGTGATATGTTCTTTGCTTTCAAAGTTTCTGGGATAGATCGTAATGGCATACGGCTTCCTGACCTCTGCGTATCCCAGTGTTCTCAGGTTTCCTTCATAAGATGCCTGTTCCTTGGACATGAGTGATGAGAGCAGTTCCTGGAGCTGCTGTTCATCCATGTTCATCGAGATCGCTTTTGCGAACTCCTCGGGATGGATGCTGAAGGCATCGTTCATGTTTTCCGCCAGTGAATGCATCGCAGTCGTCATTGCCGTGGTTATCTTTTCCGTCAGCTGGGAGATCACATCCGTCATCATCTTTCCGATGGCTGACGCAAGGTTCTCGCCGAATTCCGTAAACATATCTGCCATGGCTTCGCCGAACTGTTTCGAGATCTCATCCGTATTGACGGATTTCTCGATCCCTTCGGAGATCGTCTTCTTTCCTTCATCCGTCTGGAGGTAGTCCGTGAATGCTTTGACGATCTTTTCAGGCTCCGGCAGGTTGTTCTGCTCCGCGTATGCTTCGTAGTTTTCCGTGATGTCCGAGATGATCTTCCGGATCTCTTCATCCGTGATCTCTACCTCCGCAAATGCCGCGGCGATCCTGGCTGTCTGTTCCCTGATCAGCTGGGAAGCTTCCTCGGTCTGCAGATATGCCGCAAGATTCTCGTTGAAGTTTTCTGGATCCAGTTCATTGGCGATCACATATTCCTGATAACCGGACATTACAGCAGCCACGAGCTCCGTGATCTGTTCTTCGGTGATCTGATCGATATTCTTTGTCGTGATCAGTTCCGACAGGATGCTTCTCAGATATTCCCTTGTCTCATCTTCTTCAAGATACTTCCTGATCGCATCAGGCAGCTTTGTATAGTCGGTCGAAGTGTCCGACTGGGCATACTTGCTGTATCCTTCCAGAATGCTTCTGAACATCTCCATCAGCTGTTCCTGATTGACCTTGATATTGATATTGGACAGAAGTTCCGCAAAGTCTTCCTCGTTAAATGCAGGAACGGCATCCGACAGGGCTGACATATCCATGCCGGACAGATCCAGGTCGCTCATATCCATATCCGAGAACGCAGATGTATCCATCTGAAGCTTGCTGGCATCAAAGGAGAATACCCTGTTCAGGGCGTCGACATCGACGCTGAACAGTGTTTCCAGGTTCAGGGAACTGTCTTCCCTGTCCTCGTTGAACGGACTTCCCGTAAAGACGTCCGTACCTGAATCATTGATCTGGGAACGTACGATCGTGCTTCCCGCCGCATAGTCCATGACATCCATCGTCAGTTCATAGGGATAATATACAGAACCCGGGATCAGCACGGAAGTAGATGCGTCTTCCTTGCGCATCACCACACCGGTGATCGTCAGATCATTGCTTTTCCTGATCAGGTCGCGCATGTAGACTTTATCGTCCGACTTGTTCTTCCAGACATCATATTCATCATCGTAGACATATTTGTCACTGGCGAAGACATGTTTGAAGGTAAGACCGATAAAGTCCTCATAATCCAGTTCCAGCAGAGGATCCTTTGATTCTTCAACATCCTCTCCGGCAGCGAATTTATTAAGCATGTCCTGCATTTCCGACATGTCTTTCAGGCCGAGGCTGTACAATACCGTATCCGTAACGCGTCCGGTCTGTGAAATCACGAGCACTGCTTCCTGGTTGTTTTCCGGCCAGTGTCCGGCTTTGATGTCGTATGAATTGATATACAGTGATCTGTCATATGGCAGGGGCTGGAAGATATTGGCAGAGAACTGTGAAGAGAAAAATGTTCCGCCGCCGAATCCGAGCGTTCCCATCGACTGGTCCGGGTTGATCTGATAGATCTGATCTCCTTCCAGTCTGTAGATCAGGGGTGTGACATTATATGAATACTCGATCGCTTTCGCATAATTGCGGATATCGCATTCATCGCTTTCAAAATACGTCTTCAGTGAAGCCAGGTCATTGGAAGAAACACGGGAGAAGATACTTGAAGCAACTCTGCGCTCCGTTACATTCTTCTGAACCTTTTCTTCCTCTTCTTCATCCGATTTTTCCGGCACCTCGATAAACGATGACAGAGAGATCCCGGCATTCTGGATCTCCAGCGGATACTCCAGGAGCGTTTCTTCCTGAACATCTTCGATATATTTATTGACACCGGTCGACAGTGACAGGATCGATGCGATACCGATGATGCCGATCGATCCGGCAAACGCAACCAGTATCGTTCTGGTCAGCTTTGTTTTCAGATTGTTGAAGCTCAGCGCCAATGCGGTCAGGAATGACATGGAGGCTTTGCCGAGATTCTTATGCACAGGCGCATCCTGCAGCTTTTCATCAATGATCAGCGGATCGGAATCACCGGTAATATGACCGTCCTTCAGGTTGACGATCCTTGTCGCGTACTGTTCTGCCAGTTCCGGGTTATGGGTGACCATAACGACAAGACGGTCCTTGGCCACTTCCTTCAGAAGGTCCATGACCTGGATGCTTGTTTCCGAATCCAGCGCACCGGTCGGTTCATCCGCCAGCAGGATATCCGGATCATTGACGAGCGCTCTGGCGATCGCGACTCTCTGCATCTGTCCGCCCGACATCTGGGACGGCTTTTTATGGAGCTGGTCACCAAGTCCCACTTTCGTAAGTGCTTCAGCGGCTCTCTGGCGGCGTTCTGCTCTGGAAATGCCGCCGATCGTCAGAGCCAGTTCAACATTGGAAAGGACTGTCTGATGCGCGATCAGGTTATAGCTCTGGAACACGAAACCGATCGTATGGTTTCTGTAGGAATCCCAGTCACGGTCTTTATACTTCCTGGTGGAGATCCCGTTAATGATCAAATCACCTGAATCATAACGATCCAGGCCGCCGATAATATTCAATAAGGTCGTTTTTCCCGAACCGCTGGGGCCGAGTATCGCAACGAACTCGTTATCCCGCAGATTAAGGCTGACATGGTCCAGTGCTTTCTGGACCAGCGGCCCGGTACGGTATTCCTTGCATATATCCTTGATCTGAAGCATCGGTCTCCTCCGATTATTACTCTATCACATAGTATATTTGATCAATATGTGATAGCTGTGTGCTGTATGAAATATGCTTCTTGAATGCATTGTCCTGCTGTGATAATATCGGATAGAACATTTGTTCTGCCCAATTGATTTTATTTCAGCACGTAATGAATGTCAATATTCATACATTGCAGAAAGGAGGCTGTCCATGAAACTGACACAGAAGCAGATATGCGCCATGCAGAAAAGCAACAGTGAATCCAATCAGGCAACGAGAAAAGCGATCAAGGACGCGTTTCTTGTTCTCCTGAAGGAACATGACTACCAGAAGATACGGATCACCGAGATCATCAATCATGCGCACGTTTCACGTTCGGCTTTTTACCATAATTACAAGACAAAGCAGGATATCATGATCGATATGTTCCACGACGCGTTCCTGGACATCTGCTCCAGGACAGGCGCCGACATGAGATTCAACTGGGAAACGATCTTTTCCTATGCCAAGGCCAATGAATGGAAAATCCGGCTTCTGATCAAAGCCGGACTTCAGCAGCATTTTCTGAAAAGTATGAATGAGGCAGGTCCCGGCAATTATCACGCGTCATTGTGGAACGGCATGATCTACAATGCCATCCTGCATTACGCGGAGTCGGGTTTCCCCGATCCGGCAGAAGCAGCCCAGCAGGTGCATGCGGCGCTTCTGGATATTGCGGGGTATATCCGGTAACTCAGGCCCTTCTGCCAAGCAGCCTGCCGGCAGCGCTCATCAGGACCCACACGATGATATCCGCCGCTACGATCGTTGAGCCGACCGGTGTACCGAGCAGGATCGCCGCGATCATTCCGCCCAGCGCACAGCATACGGAAATGACTGCCGCGCATATCGTTACATTCCGGAATGAACGGAACATCGCCATCGCGGAGACTGCCGGAAATACGATCAGGGCACTGATCAGCAGAGAACCGACCAGGTTCATGGCAAGGACGATGATCAGGGCACTGGCTGCCGCCAGCATCAGATTGATCTGATCCGCCCGGATGCCTTCTGCCTTGGCAAAGTCCTCGTCAAACGTGACCGCAAAGATCCGGCTGTACAGCAGGACGTAGATCACCATGACAAACGCCGACAGGAATACGCACAGCCATACTTCTCCTGCCTTCAGGGTCAGGATGCTCGTTGCCCCGAACAATGTACTGCAGACATCCCCTGCGACATTGGAGGATGTGCCGGAAACGTTCATGAGCAGATAGCCGGCAGCCAGCGCTCCGGCAGAGATCATTGCGATCTGCGCGTCACCTCCGACGCGTTTTTGTTTTCCGCCCTTCAGCAGCAGTACCGCTGCCAGTACGGTGACCGGCAGGATCACGATCATCTTCTGATCTGCCAGCTTGAGGACGGTTGCGGCACACATGGCACCGAACGCCACATGTGACAGGCCGTCACCGATATGCGAATACCGCTTCAGCACGAGCGTTACACCTAATATGGAAGCCGTCAGCGAGATCAGCACGCCTGTGACCAGCGCATAACGGACAAACGGGTACTGCAGGTACATCATCAGGTCCGCGATCATGATACATGTCCTCCGAAGAAGTCTGCGCCTGTGCCGAACCACGCTTCTTTTCCGAATGACAGGATGCAGTCCGCGTATTTTTCCGCAGCATCCAGGTCATGGGTGATCATGATCACCGTCATGCCTGACTTGTGCAGACGGGAGATCATGTCATACATCTGTTCTGTTGTTTCCGGGTCAAGCCCCGTTACCGGTTCATCCAGCACCAGCAGCCTGTCTGCCGCGCACAATGCCCTTGCCAGCAGTACCCTCTGCTGCTGTCCGCCGGACAGCTCCTGGAAACTCTTGTTCTTCAGATGAGTGATCCCCATCTGTCTGATCTTTTCATCGGCAGTTTCATGATCCTGTTTCCGCATGAAGAAACGGAAACCGGGCCGGCTGATACAGCCGGAAAGAACGACCTCTTCCACACTTGCCGGAAAGTCGCGCTGGACCGCGGACTGCTGGGGTACATATCCGATCTTTCCCTGCACTTCCGGTGCAAATGTGATCGTACCGCCCATCGGCTTCAGGATGCCAAGCAGTGTTTTGAGGAATGTCGTCTTGCCGGAACCATTTTCCCCGACCACGCACAGGTAGCTGCCCTCTTCCAGGGCAAAGGAAAGATGATCAAATACGGGTATCCCTTCATATCCGCTTTTGAGGTCTTTGCATGTCAGTATCGTCATATGAGCTCACCTGACTCCTGCCGCATAGCACGACTCACACAGTCCGTAGAATACAGTCCTGCGGGGATCGACATAGAATCTGTGTTCCTCTCTGATATGCTGTTCCAGTTTTTCCACCTCATCACAATGCAGATGGATGATCTGTCCGCAGGACAGGCACCTGCAGTGGCAGTCGGTATGTTCTTCCGCTTTTCCGTATACATAGCAGGCAGGTGCATTTTCATCAACGATATACTTCGTTACCTCACCGTCTTCCGCAAGCCTGTCAAGGTTCCTGTACACGGTCGTCAGGCCGATCGCAGTCCCCTGTTCAGCCAGGCCGTGGTACACATCGGATGCGCACAGATGTCTGCCTTCATGTTCTTTCATATACTGCAGAAGCGTTGCCTTCTGCGATGTTTTATATCCGGATCTTCTCATGATATTTCCTCCGATTTGAAAACGGTTTTCATTTTAGAATCAAAGGCCGGTCCTGTCAAGCCATACACATAACGGAGTGTTCCACAGCATTTTTCATCCATTTTGATCCATTCGCAGTACAATAGACGGAAAAGGGTTAGGTTTTAAGTTATGGGAACATTTGATCAATTCATTGAAGACCTGGATGCTTTTGTCTGGGGACCGTGGATGCTTGTCCTTTTGGTCGGGACCGGTCTGTTTCTGACAGTCCGTCTGAGGGCTCTGCCATGGCGCAGGATCGGCTATGCGCTGAAGCTTGTATCGGGAAAGGAAGCGCGCACCAGAACGGATAAGGGTGATGTTTCATCCTTCTCGGCATTGATGACAGCCAGCGCCGCCACGATCGGCACAGGCAATATCATCGGTGTCGCGACAGCGATGTACTCCGGTGGCCCGGGCGCCCTGGTATGGATGTGGATCTCCGCATTGTTCGGAATGAGCACAAAGTTTGCCGAATGCATGCTGGCGATCAAATACCGTGAAGTCAATTCCAAAGGGGAAATGGCAGGCGGTCCGATGTACACGATGAAGAACGGCTTCCGGAACAAGAAAGCAGGCATGATCCTGGGGATCCTGTTTGCCGTATTCGCCACATGCGCTTCATTCGGTATCGGCAACATGACCCAGGCCAATTCCATTGCCGATTCACTTTCCAATACATTCTCCGTACCGGATGTATTTACCGGTTTTGCCCTGACAGTACTGACATTCATCGTCGTTGTCGGCGGGATCAGGTCCATTTCCAGGGTCAGTGATATCCTCGTGCCGGCAATGGCAGTACTGTATGTCTTCTTCGGTCTGATCGTCATTATCTGCAACATCAGGAATCTTCCTGCCGGACTGCATGAAATCTTTGTCATGGCATTTGATCCGAAGGCAGTCGGCGGCGGTATTCTCGGTACGATCGTCGTATCGGTCTCCAATGCCATGCGTTACGGTATCGGCAGAGGCTGTTTCTCCAATGAGAGCGGTCTGGGCTCCGCAGCCATTACAGCAGCCTGCTCAAACAGTGAGGATCCGGTCCATGAAGGCTATATCTTCATGATGGATACCTTCTTCGATACGATCATCATCTGTACGATCACGGGGCTTGTCATTGCCTGCTCAGGCATGCTGGGAGGCGTCAATGCGGCAGGTCTTCCGCTGAAAGGAAGCGAACTTGTCTCATATTCCTTCTCTACCGTATTGGGCAATGCCGGCAAATATGCCGTATCCATCGGCATCATCCTCTTTGCGTTCTCAACGATCATCGGCTGGGAATACCATGGGGAAAAGTCACTGGAATTCCTGGTAGACAGCCCGAAAGCAGTTCTTGTTTACCGTGTCCTGTATTCCGCTCTCGTATTTGTGGGAGCTACATTGAAACTGGAAACGGTATGGAATATCTCCGATATCATGAACGCGCTGATGGCAGTGCCTAATCTGATCAGCCTGCTGGTGCTCAGTTCCGTGATCAAAGAAGAAACAGAGCGGTACGAACGCAGGATCGCAGAATAAAAAGAAGTACCTTCATCAGATACTTCTCCGACGGTATGACATGGTTCATACCGTTTTTGTTTTCATTCAGTCAAGATCCTGTCCGTTGGATTCGCAGACTTTCTTATACCAGTAGAAGGAATCCTTCCTGCTTCTGGCAAAGTCGCCTGTTCCGTCATCATGTCTGTTGACATAGATGAAGCCGTATCTCTTTGCGAACTCACCTGTTCCGGCAGAAACGACATCGATCGGTCCCCATGTCGTGTATCCGATGACCGGAACGCCGTCTTCTGCGGCGTCACGCATAGCCTTGATATGCTCACGGAAATAAGCGATCCTGTACGGGTCATGGATGGATCCGTCTTCCTCTACCGTGTCGAATGCGCCGAATCCGTTCTCAACGACCATCAGAGGTACATGCGGATAGCGGTCATGAATGTAGTTCAGGGAATAACGCAGTCCGTCAGGGTCGATCTGCCAGCCCCAGTCGGAAGCCTTCAGATACGGGTTTTTGATACCGCCGACGATATTTCCGCCGATCGTATCCTTGCCTTCAGGGTCCGCAGCGACACAGTTGGTCATGTAGTAGGAGAATGTGTACATGTCGACAACGCCCTCCTTCAGGATCTCGGCATCACCTTCCTTGATGAACTGAGACGGATCGATCCCGTTCTGTTCAAAGTATTTGAAGATGTATGTCGGGTATTCACCTCTGACCATGACATCCGGGCAGAAGTCGTTGAACAGCTGGTATTTCTTCTGGGCAGCGATCATATCCTTCGGGTTGCATGTAGCGGGATACCAGGGGATATGTACGATCATACAGCCGATCATGAAGTCAGGATTGATCTCATGACCTGCCTTGACAGCCAGAGCGCTTGCCAGGAATTCATGGTGCAGCGCCTGATAGCGGTGCTGAGGCACATCCTTGATCTGTGTGCGGGCTACCGTATCGGTACGGTTGAGGTCTTCATCTTCGACCAGGCCGAGTCCGTTGTAGGCATGCGGAGCTGTCGCGGTATTGATCTCATTGAATGTCAGCCAGTACTTTACTTTGTTCTTATAGCGCTTGAAGCATGTCGTCGCATAGCGCACGAAGCAGTCTACGGAAGCTCTGTCGTAGAATCCGTGATACTTTTTGACCATTCCCCAGGGGATCTCATAATGGCACAGGGTGATCAGCGGTTCGATGTTGTATTTATGGCACTCGTCAAACAGATCATCATAGAACTGCAGACCTGCTTCATTCGGCTCTTCGTCATACCCATTGGGATAGATACGCGACCAGTTGATGGAAGTACGGAATACGCTCCAGCCCATTTCCGCGAACAATGCGACGTCTTCCTTGTATCTGTGGTAGAAGTCGATCGCTTCATGGCTGGGATAGAAGACATCAGGGTTGATCTGAGGGTAGAACATACGGGGAGTATTTACGTTTCCGCCGATGATCATATCAGCTGTGGAAAGTCCTTTTCCATCCTCAAGATACGCGCCTTCAGCCTGGTTGGCAGCGATTGCGCCGCCCCATAAGAAATTGTCAACAAATGGCATAAGTAATGATTCCTCCTGTCTTAATAGTACCATGTGTGCCGGGTATTCTGCCGGCTGAAGCATATGAAAACACCGGCAGTCCCGGTGTCTTCAGTCAGATCATTCTTACTGGATCGATGCTTCGTAGACCGACCGTACGCTTTCAGCCAGCTTTGCGTTGAACTCTTCGTCGCTCATCTGTGCTGCAAGTCCTTCCACAAGCGCTCTGGAGAAGGAAGCGATCAGTCCGTGGTTCTTTGCCAGCAGCTCATTCGCATGTGCGCGTGTATAGCCGCCGCTCAACGCGACAACTCTCACAACATGCGGATCTTCCATGATGTCAGCGTAGAAGTTCTCAACAGTCGGGATCGTGAGCTTGAACATGATCTTTTCATCACCAAGCTTTGCAAGGCCTTCCTTCATGTATTTCTTCAGGAACCCTTCTGCCTTTTCCTTTTCCGGGCAGTTGATGTCGACTTCCGGCTCCAGGATCGGAACAAGTCCGGCTGCGCAGACCTTCTTTCCGAGTTCGAACTGCTGTTCGACCACTGCCCTGATGCCTTCTTCATTTGCCTCTTTGATCACGCTTCTTTCCTTTGTGCCGAAAATATGGCGTTCATTTGCCCTGGCAAGCAGTTCATCAAGACCGGGGATCGGCTTCATCAGCTGGACACCGTTCTCCAGAGGAGCCAGTCCTTTGTCGATCTTCAGGATCGGTACGATGCCCTTTTCTTCCCACAGATAATCAGCTGTCAGTTTGTCATCGATCGTGCGGTCCATCGTCATTTCAAACAGGATCGCAGCGAGAATATGTTCTTTGGTAAAAGCAGGGCTCTTTATGATCCTTGTTCTCATCGCATGAACAAGGTCAAACATTTCAGCTTCACTGCTCCAGGCTGTTTCGTCAAGGCCATAAGCCTTGAGTGCTTTCGGCGTGCTGCCGCCGCTCTGGTCCAATGCCGCAATAAAACCGGGATCATTGGCCATCCGATTGAACATTGCTGTATTCATTATCTGCCTCCATAAGCCATTGGCTTAACTTCATTATAGACCTGTTATGCATCAGGATAATAAAAACATGATCATAATCTATCAGACGATGCTGTTTTCTTCGATCTCAAAACCGAGATGCTTCAGGGCGGAAGGAAGCTTGCTGTTCCAGTAAAAGAAATTATGCTTTCCAGGCGTGAATTCCCCTTCGATCTTCATATCCGGACATTCCGCCTTGATATGTTCGTAAAACGACCGGCAGACCTCGTACAGATGATCCTCGGTCCCGCAGTACACATAGATCTCAGGTTTCGGTCCTTCGTATGTTTTCAGCTTTTCGACCAGATTGTCGAGGTTGTTGTCACTGGCCAGGTTATGCTCTTCCGGTCCGTACAATGCCATGCGCATCTTCGGGCTGGTCGCGCCATGGGTATATCTTCCGCCATGTCTGGACCTGTCGCCATGTGAGAAAACGATGGCTTTTCCGTATTTGTCCGGATTTGCCAGAGCGATCCTCCAGGTACCGTAGCCTCCCATGCTTTCGCCCATGATGAACGTATCTTCCCTCCGGTCGCTGATCGGCAGGAAGTTCTTCAGTTTGACGGGAAGTTCCTGTGAAATATAAGTGTAGTAATCCTGTCCGTAATATTCGTCTACATAAGAACTGATACCGGCAGACGGGAAGACGATGATCAGATCAAGATCTCTTGCCAGCAGGAAAAGATTGCTGAGGTGCAGCCAGGAACTGTTGTCCTCCTTTGTTCCGTGAAGCACGTACAATACAGGATACTTCCTGCCTCTGAGATCTTCTGTATGATGTCTGTCCTCCGGCAGAAGAACATCGACTTTAGTGTCCATATCCAGCGCCACGGAGCGCATCGTGATGGTCATGTGGATCATGCTCAGGTACCTCCGATCACATCATATCGTTTTTCTTTTTCAGCTGTATTTCAGTCTTTGTATGCATTCAGGCAGGTTTGGCGGCAGAAAGTCTCAGCAGCCTTTCTTATCGAGACTGCATACCTTGCCTGACATGTCATATTCCCTGACGGGCAGGCCCTGTTCCTCAAGTACAGACTGCCAGTTCAAGGTAACGCTGCCGTCCTCTCTGACGATGGCAGGTATGCCGATACTGCCTGCTTCCTTTGCCTCAAGGAATGCCGGATCGCTGTCACGCATCCTTAACAGTTCCTTCAGGTTCCTCAGAGACACATTGATATCGATGAATTCATAGTCGATCCGGTATTCATCGTAGTTTGCCTCGCACTGAATGCAGTCCGGGCACATCTGACTTCCGTAAACTTTCAGCATAACGGTATCCTCCTGTTATCTTTCATTTTAGCAGAACCGTTTTTTCCGGCTGGGAAATTGCTTTGGCGCAGTGATGTACTATACTGGACTTATGCAGGATTTCAGATTCAGATACAATGTCAACGATACTTATATGGTCACCGGCTACACAGGTGATGAAGCAGTCGTTACCGTGCCTGACACCTTCTACGGGCTGCCGGTCACGATGCTGTATGATGATCTGTTCAAACATCATACGGAGATCCGGGAAGTACATCTTCCGTTAACACTCACGGATATAGGCGGATTTGTCTTTGACGGGTGCACCTCACTGGACCACATCATCATCCCTGATAACGTTTCGGTCATATGGCAGTACGCGTTTGTCCGCTCATCGATCAAAAAGATCGTTCTTCCTTCCTCTTTGAAGTCGGTCTACCCGTTTACGTTCAAAGACTGCCGGGAACTGACGGAAGTTATATGCGGTCCGGAGTTGAAGGAAATATCCGCCTGGGCATTCCAGAACTGCATCTCTCTGCAGAAAATACGGGTATCATTACATACGAAAATTGACGGAAGGGCATTTGATGGATGTCATAAAATTAACATAGAGCATTACTGACTCACAGGAGGAAAACGATCATGATGCATATGGAGATCACCCTGCGTTCCACAGCGCTGGACATGGACACGAAGGTAACGGTACTGTTTCCGGAAGACCGTCACCATACAGCTGACACAAGAGGAAAAACATATCCCGTTCTTTACGTTCTCAACGGCGGCAAGGAAGACTGCAGTTCCTGGATCAACCTTTCAACACTGTTCCTGATGTGCAGGGACCTTGATCTCGTCGTTGTTCTGCCAAGCGGCAATAACTCCAGCTACTGCGATGCTGTGTACGGTCAGAGCTACTTCACATGGATCTCGGAAGAGCTTCCTGTAAAGATGAAGAATCTCTTCCCGATCACGGATGATCCCGAACAGACATTCATTATGGGTGAGAGCATGGGCGGCTACGGCACAGCAAGGATCGCACTTGCCTGCCCGGAGAAGTTCGGAAAAGCAGTGATCCTGTCCGGCGGCAACTTCCATCCCTTCCAGTTCGGGGCGACTCCGCACAGGATCGGTATCTTCGGTTCCGAGGAAGAATGGAAAACAAGCGACAACAATCTGTTCAACCTGGTCGACAGGCTCAGTACATATGAAGGGCATAAGCCGGAATACATCTTCTACTGCGGAACGGAAGACCGCGCTTATACGTCCTGCAAAGAGCTGGAAGACCGTCTGCGCAGTACCTGTCCCGATGTAACGGTCAAGAGCGAATACTGGCACGGCCAGCATAATTTCTTCTTCTGGAACCAGGCGATCCCCAAGGCACTGAAGGAATTCGGTTTCGATATTGTAGAAAATTCAGTCGTATAAACAAATACACCGCTGTGGAATATCAATTCTCAGCGGTGTGTATTTCTTTATCAGTTTCTGCCAAACAGACTGTTGAAGTATTTGATCGCACCTTGCCGGTGATCAACGATGCTTCTATTACCTATCTTGTGTGAATGTTCATTTACTCATGCGGATACTGTCCAAGAAAATCGGTCAGTCCCGGCACCAGTTTGGTCTTGCGGCCAAGTCCCTGCCGGAAGATATAGGATGTACCGTCAAATTCATCATAATCCGGGAAGGCTTCTTCAAAGACTTCCTTTGAGTGTTCATCAGCACAGGCAACGTAGTCGATCTTGACACCTTCCTCACGGATACTTACTTCGGCATACATCAGTTCCACATCTTTCTGGCTGTGTCCTTCCGGAAGTACTTTCGCAAGCCGCTTTGCAAGCTCTGCCGCGTGCTCTTCGTCAATTGCGCTGGCCAGTGCAATGCCGAATTTAACACCGGATGCCTCATAGGATTTATAATCCGCCAGCAGGATATCCAGATCGCTCATCCCCTTATAGGACAGCTTTTCTGCGTATATTGCCTTGTAGAAGGCAGTCGTGTCTTCTACGCCGCATATCCTGCTCAGTGCAGTGACTGCTTCTTTGTCAGCACTGGTGGTATATGTAGTTGTGAGATTTGCAGTGTCGGAAAGGATCGCGCCCAGCAGGATATGCGCTGCAGACTTGTCGATCTCCACGCCGTAGTTCAGATAATTCAGCCAGATGATCGTTGCGGTAGCGCCGATCGGCCTAGCGTTGTAATACACGACATTGCCTGTCGTAACACTTCCCACGCCATGGTGATCAATAATGCCGATGATATGCGCGTCTCTCATACCTTCCGCTGCCTGGCTGTATTCACTGTGATCTACCAGCAGAATGTCTTCCCCGGATACATCCTCCATCACCGGCGGCACTTCCACGCCTGCCTGTTCCAGTATATACAGGCTTTCCAGATCTGCTTCTTCTGACAGTGCCGGTTCGGCATGGTAACCGAGGGCGTTCATCAGCCTTGCGCAGGCAATGGCACTCATGACAGTATCAGCATCCGGACTTTTGTGTCCGATCACATAGAATGTATCGTTTCTGATATCCAGATGTTCCAGTTCACCGCGGTTCAGGATGTGCAGTGCTTCCTGCTCTTTTTCCGCTGTTTCCTTTCCGTTCAGCTGACCTTTACTGTAGCCGGACGTATAAGATATATAACCGGTTCCCGCCGCAAGCAATACAGCCAGTACTCCCGTAAGTATTTTCTTATTCATATTCTTTTGTTCCTTGATTCAACTTGTTTGAAGAAATCATTCATTCTCTGCCGGTATATATCCAGGCATGAAGGAAGTCTCTTGAATGGAGGCCGGTCTTTCATAGTGTATGCAGATAATCAGCGATATCCTGCACTGCTTTTGCCAGTTCCTGTGCCTCCGGCAGCATCACGATCCGGAAATGATCGGGTGTCGGGTAGCCGAATCCGCTGCCCGGGACGATCAGGATATGCTTTTCCTTCAGTACGCCCATTCCGAAATCCCTATCATCCGTGATGTGATAGCGTTCTGCATCAAACTTCGGGAACACATAGAATGCCGCGTCGTTCGGAACAACAGACATGCCTTCCGCGCGGGAGATCACATCCACTACGGCTTTTCTCTGCTCATACAGCCTGCCGCCCGGCACCAGCATTGCCTGCGTGCTTTCCGGGTCGTTCAGCGCAGCCGGAATGACGAGCTGTGTCAGCGCGTTTCCGCACAGGCGCATGGATGACAGCCGTTCCAGCGCATCCCTGATCTCATCCAGTTCATGGTCCGGCGAGGAAAGGATGACCCATCCGCAACGGAAGCCGCAGATGATATGTGACTTGGACAGCCCATTGAATGTCAGGACAGGCAGATCCGGTGCCAGCTTCGCACAGGACTGATGTACCTTCCCGTCCATAACCAGCCTGTCGTAGATCTCATCCGAAAAGACGATCAGATGATGTTCACGGGCGATCTGCAGGATCTCTTTGACGATGTCCTCATCATACAGGACACCGGTCGGATTGTTCGGATTGATCAGCAGGATCGCTTTTGTACGGTCTGTGATCAGTGAACGGATATGTTCCGTATCCGGCATCCATCTGTTTTCTTCAGCACACCTGTAATAAACGGGTTTCGCGCCGGCAAGATAGAGCGCATTGGACCAGAGCGAGTAGTTCGGGCATGGTACAAGCATCTCTTCACCCGGATCCATGACCGCAAGCACAGCCATCTGCGCCATCTCGGAAACACCGTTTCCGATAAAGATATCTTCCATGCACGGATCCGTCAGTCCTTTTGAACGGTGATAGGCAAGGATCGCTTCCCTGGCATCCGGCATACCTCTGGAATCGCAGTACGCGACAGCCCTGTCGATACCTGACAGCAGTGCTTCCCGGACACTGTCCGGCAGGCCGAACCCGAAATTTGCGGGATTCCCCGTATTGAGGCGCAGTACGTCCGTACCTTCCTTCATCATCTTCAGTGCTTCCTGATATAACGGTCCCCGGATATCCGAATGGACACTATTCATTCTTACGGCATTTGCAATCTTCATATGTTTCATCTCCGTCAATGATATTATGCATTCAGAAACGCCTGATTGTCTTGTGGCAAACAAAGTTTTTTTTCACAAGATGATGTTTTTTCTGCTGAAAAGACGGCCGGTTCTTTCAAAGGATAGACGATACAGAAAAAAACAGACTTTTCAGTCTGCCTTATTTGTATAACGGAGCTGCTGCGAAGTCCGTCAGGATCTCATCAAGGGTCCTGCCCAGGAACTTTGTGATCGCTTTTCCCACGTCGGCCGGTTTTTCTCTCATTCCGTCCGCAATATAATTCACGGTATTGTATGTCAGGCCATTGCTGTACTGGTCAACGATGAATCTTCTGTCTCCATCCGTCAGATCCCTTGGATTCTTATCCAGAAGTCCGTCGATCAGTTCGTTGACGATCTTTGCATAATAGTCTTTGCTGAAGGAAACGATGCGGTCCCTCAAAGAGCTGTTGTAAAGATTCAGCGCTTCATTCTTATTTGACCTGCATGCATTCAGTATTCTGACAAATACCGTTTCAAGTGAGAGATTCTTTCTGCGTTCTTTACTGATCGCGTCATCCAGTCCATCAGAGATAATATCGAAGACAAAATCATCCATAGATTCGTAATGGTAGTAGAAAGACTGCCGTGTCACCTTTGCGGCATCAGCGACCTGTACGATTGTAAGCTCATCATATGGGCTTTTGTTCAGCAGTTCTGAAAATGCAGTTTTAAACTTTTTGATTGCTTTCTTTGCCATAAACGACTCCATCCAACGTTTTGTACGTTTCATCCGTTAGTGTTTTTCTGTAGATATTTCCTTACAGTTTTTCCGGCATTATCGACAAACCTGTATGCTTCCCCTGCATGTCCATTTTAAACAATCGAACAGGTATGATGAATAAAACCTTTGTTTCGAATTACAGTTATTTGTTACATATTGATTGCTATCAGTTTAGTTTGATACTTCGGAAACACAAATAAATATGACCTTTGGTCATTCGTAATCCTATCAAAATATAACACGATGAAATCGTTTCATCTATAACTTTCAAATGAATTTTTTGTGAACTTTTCTGTTTTTTGACTGCTGAAAAACGTTTGTAAAACTTTGCCCGCATAAAACAGGATTTTTGATCAAAAACATTCAGAATCATCTGCCGACTTGATATATCATATTATCTATAAGGAGCCGTATTATGAAATATTTAAAACAATTCGGCATTATACTGCTGATCACTTTTGCCGGTGAGATCCTGCGCTTCCTGCTTCCGCTGCCGATCCCGGCAAGCATTTACGGACTGATCCTGATGTTCGTTCTGCTCTGTACAAAAGTCATCCGCCTGGAAGATATCCGTGAAGCTGCCGAGTTCCTGATCGCGATCATGCCGGTCATGTTCATTCCTGCAGCGGCAGGTCTGATCGACTCATGGTCACAGGTCAGGCCGATCGTCATCCAGATGTTCATAACAATGATCGCCGTAACATTTATCGTCATGGCGGTAACCGGTAAGACTGCGATGTTCATCATCGGCAGAGACAGGAGGAACAGATCATGAACGAATTATTTGCTGCATCTGCTACTGCCGGTGTCGTTATCAGCCTGATCGCCTACTGGATCGGAATGATGCTGAAAAACAAATTCAAATCAGGAATTCTCAACCCTCTGCTCATCGCGATCATTCTCGTGATCGTCTTCCTGCTGCTGACAGGTATTGAATACCAGACTTACAATGCAAGCGCGAAATACCTGAGCTGGCTCCTGACACCCGCTACCGTTTCCCTGGCGATCCCGCTGTACCAGCAGCTGGAACGCCTGAAGCAGAATATCAAAGCGATCCTGATCAGTATCCTGATCGGCTGCCTCACAAGCATGCTGTCGATCTATCTGTTCTCGTTAGTATTCAGGTTCTCACACGAGCTCTATGTTTCATTCCTTCCCAAATCCATTACGACAGCGATCGGCATGAGTATTTCGGAAGAAATGGGCGGTATCGTATCCATTACAGTAGCTTCCATCATCATTACCGGTATCTGCGGCAATATGATCGGCGAAGCTGTATGCAAGCTTTTGAAGATCACGGATCCCGTTGCGATGGGTCTTGCCATCGGTACGAGTTCCCACGCGATCGGTACAGCCAAGGCCATGGAGTTAAGTGAAACTGCCGGTGCGATGAGTTCACTCTCGATCGCCGTATCCGGTATGATCACAGTAGTCCTGATGAATTTCTTTGTAACGCTTCTGTGATCATCATCATACACTGCAGTTCCATTCAATGAGATAATTGGTTCAGAGGTGAAATCCAATGAGAAAATACATTGATAAGAAACATATTTTCACACCGCTTCCGGTTCTGCTTCTTGGAACATACGATGAAAACGGTACGCCGAACGCAATGAATGCCGCATGGGGCGGACAGATCGATTCCAATCAGATCATCGTCAGTCTGTCCCAGCATAAAACAACAGATAATCTGCAGCTGAAACAGGCATTTACAGTCAGCTTTGCCAACAGGAAATACACAGCAGAAGCTGATTACCTGGGTATGGCTTCCGGCAGGAAAGTCAACAAGATCGAAAAAGCAGGTCTCCATGCAATGAAGGCAGAAAAGGTCGACGCGCCGGTCTTTGAAGAATTCCCGCTCGCACTGGAATGTGAAGTTGAAAAGATGGAACCGGACGGAGACGGATATCTGCTGTATGGACGCGTACTGGGCGTCAACGCAGACGAATCCGTCATGACCGACGGTGTGGTGGATCTTGGAAAGGTCGAACCGATCATGTTCGACAGCTCCATGAATCTCTACCGTGTGATCGGCGAGATCGTCGGAAACGCATTCTCCGACGGCAAAAAGTTCATGTAACAGGAAATATACGCACATTCAAAAACGGCCGCAATGAAGTGATGTGGCCGTTTTCATATGTTCTTTACTTCAATGTTGAAGGACGTACACCTTTGGGGATCGGTGATTCGAACGGTTTGTGTCCCCTTCTGTAATCCAGTTCCTTCTTTGCCTTTTCGATCGTTTCCGGTTCATTCAGAAGATCGATGACTGTTCCCGCCATGACCTTGGCCGCGAACAGCTGTGCTTTGTGCGCGATACTGCTCTTTCCCTGGGCAACGATCTGCCAGGAATGGCCGGGTGTTTCTGCTGCCCATGTGGCGGTATTGATCTGGGCAGTCGGGGTCACCCAGCTGACATCACCGACATCGCTGGAGCCCGGTGAAGCTTCTTCATTATCGGACATAGGCAGGATAAATGTACCGTAATACGGTTCTCCGATATGCTTCTCCAGTTCCATTGCCTGTTCCGGCTTCAAATGCTTCAGTGCTTTTTTGAGACTTCCGCCCTTTACGGCTACGGTATCATAGAAGCCTTTGGCAAATGCCATTTCCACTTCGTCAAATTCCGGCAGCGGTACAGCTTCCAGATTTTTCTGCAATACTTCTTCGATCGCCCTGTTGGGAACGATATTGGAAGTAGCTTTGACAAAGATCTCTTCCATCTCTGTTCCGGTCATCAGCGCAGCACCTCTGGCAATATCATGTACTCTTGCGTAGATCTCCCTGACCTGATCGATCTGCGGTGCTCTCATCATGTAGAGCACTTCCGCGTCCGCCTGCACTACATTCGGTGATACGCCGCCTGTGTCTGTGACCGCATAGTGGATACGCGCTTCCTGGATCACATGTTCACGCAGGAACTGGGCACCGACATTCATCAGGGTGACCGCGTCAAGCGCGCTTCTTCCGAGATGCGGTGCTCCTGCCGCATGCGCGGAACATCCATGGAATTTATAGCGGGCAACGATGTTGGCCAGCGAGGAAGTGGTGGATGTACGGTTCAGATCGCCCGGGTGCCATGTGACTGCACAATCCAGTCCGTCAAAGACACCGTCTCTTGCCATGAAGCCTTTGCCGGCTCCGCCTTCTTCTGCAGGACAGCCGTAATAGATGACTGTTCCGGAAGCACCTGTCGTTTCAAGATACTTCTTAACAGCCAGCGCAGCTCCGATCGATGCTGTTCCGAGAAGCTGATGACCGCATCCATGTCCGTTTCCGCCGGTTTCAATCGGTCTCAGTTCCATTACGCCGGCTTCCTGTGAGAGTCCGGATAACGCATCAAATTCACCGAGGATTCCGATGACCGGTGAGCCGCTGCCGAAGGAACCGGAGAATGCTGTGGGAATGTCGCCCAGGTTCTCTTCGACGGTAAAACTGTGTTCACGCAGGAATTCGATCTGAAGTTTTGTGGCTGTTGTTTCCGTATAACATGTCTCCGGGCTTTCCCAGATCCTGTCGCTCAGCTGGTTCAGTTCATCTGCTGAGCTGTCTACGGCTGTCAGTGCAAGTGTTTTTGTTTCGTTCATGATACTGCCTCCTGATGTATTCAGAGTGATTTAACAAATGTTTCAAGCCGGTTCATTGCTTCAGCCAGCATTTCATCACTGGCAGCGTATGAGAAGCGTATGAACCTGTCGTCACCGAAGCACTGTCCGGGCGTGCCGGCAACTCCGGCTTCCCGGATCAGTCTTGTACAGAATTCGGTGGATGTCATGCCGAACCGGTCGATCTTCGGGAACGCATAGAACGCTCCGTCCGGTTCCACCATTTCCAGTCCGATCTCCCTGATTCTTCCTGCTATGAAATCCCTGCGTCTGCTGTATTGCTTCAGCATATCTGAGGGATCTGTTTCAAGCGCTTTGATCGCCGCGTCCTGGAACATTGCCGGAGTTGAGGTGATCGTTACGGAATGTGCCAGCTGCATGCGGTCGATGACAGATGCGTCCGCGCAGAGATATCCCATTCTCCATCCTGTCATTGCATACGGCTTGGAGAAACTCTGTACCAGGATGATCTGCTCTCTCAGATCATGGAATTCCGTAAAACTGTGATAATTGTCTGTATAAACGATCTGCCGGTATACATCATCACAGATCACGAAGATCTCTTTTCCTTTTACCGCGTCATAGACTGCTTTCAGGCTGTCTTCATCCAGCATGACGCCGGTCGGATTGTTCGGCGTATTCAATACGATCGCCTTGGTCCGTTCACTGATCAGGGCATTCAGTTTTTCAGCCCTGATCTGGAAATCATCATCCGATGTATTCAGCGGGACGAATTTCCCCCTGCACATTCCGGTAATGTCTTCATACAGCAGGAATGCGGGAGTCGGTACGATCACTTCATCTCCGGGATTCAGGATCGAGAACAATGCTGTGAAGAGTCCCTGCGTAGCACCGGCAGTTACGAGCACTTCATCTGCCGTATAATCCATGCCGCATTTCTCACGCTCGAAGCAGGCGATCGCTTCTCTCAGATCCCGTCTTCCGTTGTTTTCAATATAATGCGTCTTTCCTTCCGCCAGCGCGGCAGGAACTTCCGCACAGATCGCTTCCGGCGTATCGAAGTCCGGTTCGCCCAGTGTCAGGGCAATACAGCCGGGCGTCTGCCTGGCCATCTGCGAGAACTGTCTGATCTGGCTTCGTTTTGCCTGATACAGCGTGGCATTCAAACGGTCTTTCATCATGAACTTATCCTCTTACAGCAGAGAACCTGCATACAGCTGCCAATAGATCACGTTCACGATCACACCGAGCCAGAGGACCGGACGGACATATCCGCATATCTTCTTGAATAATGACTGAGGCACATCCTTTGTCCTGAAGTTGAGGATCACGTTGCATACAAGCAGTACCGCAAGCACACATGCGATCACACCCAGCAGCGGGAATACAAAGGAATAATAATGGCTGTCATAATACTGAGCTGCCAGCTGCAGGGTCATCATCATGACCGCTGTCAGGATCAGGACCAGCATATGACCGATCTTGGTGCACAGATCATACAGTTTCAGTTCATCGGCGACCCGGTTTATACTCGCAAACAGCGGCCATACCCAGATCATCAGGCAGGCAAATCCCATGATGAACGCTGCCGTGAACCATCCGATCAGCAGGTCCCTGGGCAACCAGGTGGAAGCCTCCACCTTCAGATAATCACTGTAGGGCTGTTCGAGTTTCCTCTGGTCTTCCGTCATTTCCCAATAACCGTCCAGGATCTCATTTTCACTGATCTTTGCGGCACGGTAGCTGAACAGCTTCAGCGGTCCCGTGTAGATCGTATTGGCTGACATATATCTGCCGGAGGGATAGTCATCCATCCGTACCTCAGCATCTTCTGCTTTCCCGAAAATCATATCCGGAATTCCTTCAATAAACTCCGTATCTCCCTGTATGCTCGTCATCACGCAAAGTCCGATGCCGCTCTCAGGTTCGTACATGAACAATGATGTACAGCCTGTCGTGATCCCTTTGATGCCAAGCACAGGTACCTTCTGCAGCAGATGCCACAATCCGTGACTGTTCTTCGGCAGGCCGCTCTTTTCATAATAATCGCTTGCCGACAGCATTTCTTCTGCCGTCTCCTGCTTTTTGAACAGTTTTCCGCTGCCTTCACTGCCCGGGATCAGGGCTTGTGTAAATTTCAGATAATCCGATACCGTACCTACAGCGCTTCCGCTGGGATACAGCACATTGAGATAATAGTCATTCTCCAGTTCCGCCAGTTTCGGGGTGTAGCATCTCAGACTGATACGGCGCATGCCGAGTCCTTCCACATCGCTCAGATCAGGCTTCACGGCTGTTTGATCCATACCCAGAGGCTCCAGGATATTTGCCCTGACGTAGTCTGCATAGCTTTCCCCGCTGATGCATTCAACGATATATCCGGCAAGCGCCACGCCCCAGTCTGACAGGGCAGTTACCGTACCGGGTTCATAGACCTGGTCAGGCAGATGCCGCTGCAGTGCCTGATCAAGGGGGAGTGCTTTGCCGATGCTCTTTTCATGCGTATCGATGAACAGTTCTTCAAACCCGCCGGTATGATTCATCAGGTCCAGCATTGTCACAGGTGTTTCATATGCCTGGTTTGCCAGGAAACCGTCCGGCAGATATATCCTGATATCTTCATTCAGATCCAGGAGTCCCTGTTCCTTCAGCTGCATAGCGCTCGTCCATACCAGCATCTGCGCTGTCGGACCCCAGTCAAATACCGTCAGTTCATCTGCTGCGATCTCGTTTTCAATATCCGTATAGCCGAACACATTGGTATACAGCACTTCATCCGCGGTAAACACTGCCATACCCATGGCAGCCATTTTTCCGTCATCCTGGAGATCATCCACGTTGTCTTCCAGTCTGTAGCGGAATTCATCCACTCCCATACCGGAAGGATAGGTATCCTCCGCCAGCACCGGGAGTGCCATAGATGCCAGTATTCCTGCAGCCATACCTGCTGCGATCAGTTTTTTCACTCTGCTCATCATGAACCTCGTAATAATTTATAGCAACTATCATACCATAACCTGTTTCTTCAGGTATACGGAACTCATGGTACGATATAGTTCAGGAGGTATCGTATGTCTCTTGAAACTGATTTATTTTCACACCTGCGTCCCTCAGAACAGGACATGACCGCATATGGATTCCGGAAAACAGACCATGGGCAGGTCTATGAACATGAATTCATGGATGGCAGGTTCCGTGCTGTCATAACGGTACGTTCTGACGGAAATGTCAGCGGGAAAGTCATGGACACGGAACTGGATGAGGAATATATCCAGGTCCATGTACCGGGTGCGATCGGTTCATTCGCAGCTGCTGTCAAGGAAGAATACATCGCGATCCTGGAAGACATTGCCCGGCATTGTTTTTACAGCGTTCCGTTTGTGTCCGATCAGGCAAACAGGCTGTCGGAACAGATATTTGAACTGTGGCATGACAGACCGGAATATACCTTCCAGGACAAAAACTACGTTGTATTCCGCCATCAGGAAAATGAAAAATGGTATGCCCTGTTCATGCGCATCGACGCGGATAAGATCCTTGCCGGCGCATCCGGACAGATCGATATCGTCAACCTCAAAGCACCGGATGATCAGATCGGTTCACTGCATTCCGTGAACGGCATTTATCCGGCCTGGCATATGAACAGAAAGCACTGGATCACGGTCATCCTTGATGACACATTGAGCGATGCGGAGATCATGAAGCTTCTGAAAACAAGTCATGATCTGACAGCCGGCAGAAAGACGGAATCGGTCCACGGTGTCTGGCTCGTGCCTGCAAATCCCTCTTATTATGACGTCCCGGCAGCTTTCAGGCGTGAACACGGGATGATCAGCTGGAAACAGAGCACGGATGTCCATGTCGGGGATATTGTTTATATGTACATGGGAAGTCCTTATTCCGCGATCATCTACCGTACGGAATGTGTCGAAACAGATATCCCGTATTATTTTGAAAACGATCAGGTGAAAATGAGAAAACTGATGCGGCTGAAGCTTCTGCATGAATACAGGCCGGATGAATTTCCGTTCAGCCTGCTGAAGGGATACGGAGTCAGGGCAGTCAGAGGTCCCCGTTCCGTACCCCCCGAATTATTAAAATTGCTCGAAGCGCATGCGGATTAAACATTCTTTTTCACTATCAAAGCAAGTACCTGCTATAATTTTCTCAGATAACTAAAGAGGTGAATTAAATGGAAAACAATAATTACGACACACTGTTTGATAAGCTTCAGGAAAATCCTGAACTGATGAGCTCACTGCTTGCCGCAAAACAGGAAGGTCCTGTCAGGGCCGGCGGCGAAGATCCCACTTCACAGATCCTGAAACAGCTTCTCGGTACAGGCGCGACTGCTGAAGATGTCAGCAAAGCTGCTGAAACCATCGATGCAAACGCACTGATGCAGCTGTATCTCGGTGCAGGCGGAGACATCGACGCGAAAGAACTGCTTGATTATACAGGCGGCTTCAAAGGTACGAACCCCAACAACAGCGACAGTGTACGCGCACTGATGAACGGCAAACTGGAATTCAAAGAACTCCTGATCCTGATCGCTCTGTTCAAACTGATGACAGGCGGCAAGAAACCTGCAGCAAACTCCTATTCAAATACAGGCGGACTGCTGGGATCCATGCTCGGCGGCAATACACAGCAGAACTCCGCTCTGAACCTGTTCAACAGCATGCTGACAGGGCAGACTGCACAGCCGGCTTCCTCCGGACTGTTCGGCAACCTGTTCACATCCGCTGCTCCTCAGCAGGCTTCACCGAATGTATTCAGCTTCGGAAGCTCAAACAACTCTGCTGCCAACAGCGTACTGCAGTCACTGCTGACAGGCACATCAACAAACGCAACAGGACAGCTGCTGTCCTCACTGCTGGGTGCCAACTCACACAACGCATACAACAGCAACGGTACGATCAATGTCGGTACACTGTTCAATGTTGCTAATGCGCTGCTGAATGCAAAGAAATAATCACTGATCAGACAAAACAAAACGATGGGGCTGTAACAGTTGAAATGCTGTTACAGCCCCTTCGCTGTTTAATGATCTGTTGTTCCGTATGCCTTGGCGCAGAGCAGCGCTTCAGTCATGATCCTGCATTCTGATTTCCACCTGTTTGTAAGGGATCCTGATTCCGGCTTCATCGAAAGCAAGCTTCACTGCCTCGGTGACAGCACCGCAGGCTCTGATGTAATCTGATGATTTTACCCAGCCTGCAGCTCCGAGAGTTACACCGTTTTCTCCGAGAGAAGCCACAAAACTCCAGCAGCCTTCATCCTTCAGAATCATCGGTACGGACTGGATTGCCTGTTCGACCACATCGCGTGCTTTTTTGATGTCCTGATCAAAGGGAATGTTGATTCTGACATCAACACGGCGTTTTTCATAAGCTGTCATGTTCGTTACAGCAGAATTGGAAAGAGCGCCGTTCGGGATGGAGATCAGGCGGAAATCACCTGTACGCAGCTCTGTATAAATCAGGCCGATCCGCTGGACCAGACCGTCACCGAAAGAGGTGCTGATAAAGTCGCCGACCTTGAAAGGCCTTAACAGAAGGATCAGGACGCCGCCGGCCAGATTGGCCAGACTTCCCTGAAGGGAAAGGCCGATGGCGAGTGCGGCAGAACCGAGCAGAGCGATAATCGAAGCTGTGTTAAAGCCGAGTTCTCCGGCGATCATGAAGGCCAGTATGACCCAGAGTCCGGCCGTCAGAAGTGAAAGCAGGAACTGCATGATACTGACGTCCATTTTCACCCTTTCCATCATCTTCTGTGCCACGCCCTGAATAATCTTAATGAGTTTCTTCCCCACCAAGAAGATTACGATACTGATCACAAGGTGAATCAGGAACTCCAGAGCCATCGGCTCAATCTGTTTCAGAAAAGCGGTAAATTGATTAACTTCTTCAGTAATAGGCATGATAATATCCTCCAGATTTTACAATAAGCAATTTAACACTTTAGTGTCAGCACTTCAAGCAATCATTATTGATCGGAAGTTTCAGAACCGGTCAGTCTGCCTCTTCTTCTCTTCCTGTCCGTCCTCAACTGTCTGCCAGGACGAATAAACAATGCGGGACACACATCCCGCATTTGTCATTTGATTTCAGAATCCGCCGACAAGGATCGTTGGATCCAGTTCCGTGATTTTGGATGAGAATTCCCGGTAGATCGATTCATGATCCGGCAGAAGTTCTTCTGTCAGGTCACTGAACGGATATACCCTGAAGTTGTAGAAATGACCGCCGATGATGTCATATTTGGTATAGATCAGGTCTGCCCTCGCATCAGACAGTGAGATCTCGCTGACGCCGTCCGTAACCGTCTTTGTTATGGTAACACCGCCGATCATGCCGATGATGCGCGGCAGCTGGTCCTGGGCACTGACCATATTGCCGAGGGAATAGTAGACGATCGTCTTTCCGTCATTGAGCCACTGGATCGGTTCGATCACGTGCGGATGGCATCCGATGATGATGTCCGCTCCTGCATCGGACAGCTGCTGTGCCAGGGAAAGCTGTTCCTCATTGACATCCATGCTGTATTCCGTACCCCAGTGCATGCATATGATCACGACATCCGAGACTTCCTTTGCCTGTCTCACCTTTTCCAGCATTTCATCTTCATGTCCCGGATACAGGTTGACCAGATATTCTTTGCCGGCGGGCGGTTCCAGCCCGTTGCAGCCATAGGTGTAAGCGAGGAATGTATAGGTAATGCCGTTGACTTCATATACGGGAAGTGCCTGCTGGGCTTCCGGGCTGTCGAACGTACCTGTCATGTGGACACCCAGATCTTCTTTACTTTTCCAGTAGGCAGTCGATCTCAGGATTCCCGTTTCATCCATGTCCAGGCTGTGGTTGTTGGCAGTCGACACCAGATTGAAGCCGTAGTCTACCATCGTATCGCCGAATTCCTGCGGTGTATTGAAGCGGGGATATGAAGACAGTCCCATCTCCGTACCGCCCAGGATCGTTTCCTGGTTGTAATAACGCAGATCATAGTCCTCTGCCAGGGTCTTCATGTTCTTCATGATCTCATGGAAGTCATAAGTCCCGTTGGGCTGCTGGGCACAATAATATACGGCACCATGGATGAGGGCATCTCCTGCCATGAACAGCTTTGCCTGATATGTTTCAACGACGGGCTCTGCGCTCTCTGCGGGAACTGTTTCGGCAGTTTCTGCTGTCTGCTGCGGTGCCGTTTCTTTTCCTCTGCCTGCCAGTGAGGCGATCACTTTGACGGGAATGCCTATGATCAGTGCTGCAGCGACGATCAGGATCAGTAAACGGTCAGCCCGTAATTTACGTTTTTTCTTCATCTGGGAATCCACCTTTTCTGTAACGAAGATCAGATCTGTAAGATTTTCAAAATATCTATTCCATTTTTGTTTTGTCTTTGCTATAATGTCTTAGCCGCAAAAGCGGGATGTAGCACAGCTTGGTAGCGCGCTTCGTTCGGGACGAAGAGGTCATGGGTTCGAATCCCGTCATCCCGACCATAGGCAACCGCAGAAATGCGGTTTTTTTCTTTTTCTGTATTTATGCAGAAGCTTTTTTCTTCCGTGCAGTACGTTTCTTCGGCCTGTTCGTAAACATATTGAGCCATATGCTCAGGATCATAATGACCGGGATCTGGATCAGCTTTGATGCAGTACCAGGAATAAACAGTGCTGTCACAAACATGACAGGATACTGCCAGAGATAGATCTCGTAGCTGTATTTGCTGAAGAAATTGCTGATGGTGTTGTCCAGCAGCCTGCCGGTCGATGTCGTACCGGAGGAAAGCAGCCAGACGATCAAACATACCAGGATCGTATAGGCATTGATGCCGATCAGGTAGATCCATCTGTCCGTACCGCTGACCGTGGCATACATGACGATCGTCAGGATCAAAAACAGCAGTACAGGCAGGAACGGGTTGATCTTTTTCAGAGGATTTCGCAGTCTTCCCTTTGCCTGCAGGATCCCAAGCAGTGCGCCAGCCAGCAGTGCGAAGACTCTGGTATGCGTTGCATAATAGACTGCCGTGATATTCACGCCCAGCAATGTACACACGGGCATGATCAGTGCTGAAACAACTGTCAGTACCAGCAACACCGCCTCTGTCACCCGCTGTCTTCTGGTCACGGCATACAGAATCGGCCATACCAGTTCAAACTGGATCAGGATCGCAATATACCAGAGGTGTGTGAACGGAGACTGGTTTGCCAGATTGGCAAAGTAATCCGCATTGGCACTGATCTGCCAGTAGTTGTTGTATCCGAGCAGCACACTGGTCACTTCTGCCTGTGTATTGGACAGTCTGGAAGGATCTTTGAGCGTCAGTACGCCGATCGTACTGAACAGTACGACGAGCAGTGCCGGGTAGATCCTGACAAATCTTCTTGCATAATATGAACCGATACGGAATGAAGGTCTTGTTGCAGTGGAATATGCCGTCAGGAAACCGCTGATCACAAAGAAAATGACCACACCGAAAAAGCCTCCCCTGACGACAGCAGGAAAGGTATGGTACAGCAGAACGCCCAGCAGTGCCAGCGTCCTGAGCCCGTTAAAACCTGAAATTACCCGTCTGGTCTTCTTTCGGTCCTTCATATCTGCAGCCCTTAAATCCGTTCTTCTCTCTGTATGGAATGAGCAGTTCTTGATTGATCGTTTCCGCGATCAGATCTGCCAGTGCCCTGGAACCTTCTTCATTCGGGTGGAGCCAGTCCGGCAGCATGTATTCGGGATGCTCCGTAGCCAGCTTGTTCCAGTCGACCATATAGACATTGTCCTTGCCCTGTCTGAACTGTTCAAATACCGCGTTCGCGTTGTTTGCCACGCCGAATGTATTCAGCCAGAATGTCGGCGTGTCACCCGCATGGGAATATACCTTTTCACAATCCGCGACACTGATCTCTGCTACATTCGTCAGCAGTCCGATCACCAGTACATCACCGATCTGGTGCTGCTGCTCAAGCTGTGCCAGCGACTGTTCACCCTCAAAGATCGTCCTGCCGAATCTTGCGTCGATATACGCGTTCGGGAACCGTTCATACAGCTGCGGCAGCGCAGCAGTCACAACGGAGTCCCCCTCGATCGTCAGGCTCATGGTCGTTGAATCCTCATACCATTTCCAGGAAGCGCTCTCTGCTTCTTTCCAGAGCTTTGCGCATGGATCCTCCGGTTTTACCTGGGCAGGTGCAGCGTGTGAATTGTTCAGGTTCTGCTTTCTGGATTCTGCCATTTCCTGGTTCTTCCTCAGCATTTCTTCGATTGCTTCCTGATCGGCGTGTGCCTTCGGCGCCGCAACAAAAAAACCATAAACACCGTATCCGCAAAGAAATACCATGCAAATGGTCATGAGATAATATAGTGCGTTTCGCCAGGTACGATTCATATGAAGACATCATACCTCAAATGAGTTGATAACGGTAGATTTCCTTTACTGTTTCTCCTCGTTTATACAGCCAGTGCCAGGCAGGTACGTCTGTTGTTTCAAGCAGTGTTCCGTTAAGCTTCTGCAGCGTGCGCTTTGAAGCGGGATTATCCGGGGAACATGTGATCAGAAGCGAGTCCATGTGGTAGACGTCCCTTGCCTGCTGCATCATCAGCAGACTTGCGTCATAGGCATACGAATGACCGCGCCAAGGCGCATGGATCCTGTATCCGATATTCCCGGCGTAATACAGCTCTTCGTCCATTCCGATCCTCAGGTCGCAGTTTCCGATGACTTCGTTCGTGTCGTGCAGCACGATATGATACAGCACAGAAGGAATGAAATGGTTTTCCGCGTTTCCTTTGACCTTGCGGATGACGATCAGATCGATACGTTCACCCGGTATGCGTTCTTTTGGTTTGAAAAACAGTAAGTTCATATGGCTCCGATGAATTAATCATACTCCTGATTTGAAGAAAAAGCCGCTGTTGTTCAATCTGCAGCGGCCGCAATGATATCAAGATAGATCTTTTTGAGTTCTGCCTTCTGTTCATCATTCATCATTGCGTCATTGTCTTCCGGGTCAAAACTCTTGACCAGTGAGAGATGATGTCCGACGATCTCTCCCTCTTTGACGCCGATGACTTCGGGGACTTTGAAGACAGGATTGCCTGTCTCGGCATCCTTCTCAAAGATGCTGTTGATGTATGATTCCAGAGTGTCATAGGATTCCTTGGATGTCGGAAGATTGACATCGATGTAATACACGGTAACACCCATCTGCTTCGCAGCTTCGTTCAGGATCGGTACCGCGCGCTGGCACCACCAGCAGCCTTCCCTTCCGTAATACAGGATCCCGCTGCCCTTTTCCGAGAACATCTTTACGGATTCTGCCAGGGTGATCTCAATGAATGCCGGATCATCGTCTTCCAGGAATTCATATCCGTCCATGACCAGCGGAAGCGTTTCAAATTCCACGGGGTTGGTAATGGTTACGGGAGTAGGTTCCGAATCTTTATTTCCGCCTTTGCTGCAGGCGGTCAGTGATACAGCAGCCAGGACAACTGCCATTAATAGTTTTTTCATCTTCTGTACCTTCTTTTACGTACGACAGATATATTATCAAAAACCATTTTGATATGCAAACTGTTCCGGCCGAAGAAAAAGAAGCTCAGTGCTTCTTCTTCATACCGTTCATTCTTCCGGACTGATGATTGCGGCAGTATATTTCTCGTTGTCTCTTTCTTTCCTGAGGAACCGGATCATCCTGAACAGGACGATCATATTGACGATCACAAGGATCCCCGGCATGAACAGCAGCAGGTCATTGATGTCGGCGATCTTTTCTTTCAGCGTAAAATCATACATACCATGCAGGAACCAGGGAACACCCAGGGACAGCGCATAATAACCCTTCTGTCCCGTATATTCCGCTTTGCCGTAGAAATATCCCATGATCATGCCGTATACCGCATGCATCATGGTCACGCCTCTTACCAGCATCTGCCCCGCGTTTGTGATGAATCCGTAAACGATCGATTCGATCAGTTCGAAGCCGATCCCTACGATCGTCATGAATACGATCGTATCCATCCACGACCATGCATAGGATCCCTTTTTCAGTTTCCGCATCATAAACATCTTGCATGCCTCTTCGGAAAAAGCGAGCACGAAGAAATTATAAAGCGCGATATACAGGACAGAATCCCTGTCTTTGATCAGCAGTGCCAGGATCAGGTTCAATGTTCCTGATGCCAGCGCCACAAGGAATGTACTCAGCAGTCCGTTGACCAGTGCTTTCCTGCATGTTTCTTTATATTCCGGATCATCCTTGAGCCGGTCTTTCATCCAGAAATACAGAATGACCGCCGGGATCAGTGAGATCAGAAATATAACCACCAGCATATCGTTCAACCTCCGCTCATCTTCCACTGCATTGTACAATCCCGACAATTGAATGTATAGATGAATGCATCGGTTTTTCACCGATGATATCCATGTCCCCTGCCGGTATATGAACACGCACAGCATTTGTCCGGCTTACAGAAAACGCGGATCAACTGCAGACCCGCGTTTATGCTTCATTCAACAGTTCCGATCCTGCGGACATCTGTTGTCTGGTAATAGGATTCGATCTTTTCTCTTGTTGCCATGCCTTTTGAATAGGCTGTCGCACAGCCGCAGCAGACACCGAAGTGGAACGAATCCATTGCGTCGGCACTTCTCAGATAGTTCATCAGGAAGCCCGCAACCAGGGAATCAGCCGTTCCGACAGTGCTGACCGTCTTTTCATCCGTGACCAGATCACACTCGAAGATACCCTTGTCACAGACCAGCATTGCCTCTCTCTTATTCTCGACAATGATGACGTTTTTTGCGCCTTTTCCGAAAACTTCCTTAGCTCCGGCGACCAGTTCTTCATCGGTCGTGATCTCCCGTTCCAGCAGTTCAGACAATTCCTCAGGAGTCGTCTTCAGAAGGAACGGTTTGAATCTGAGGCATTCACGTTCAATATCCGGATTGGTATCCAGAACGACTTTGACGCCATTTTCAATCGCTTCACCCAGCATATCGATGATGTCTTCCGTGAGATAAGCGGGAGCTTGTCCGGCAAGTACGAAGTAGTCACCCATATCAAGACGCTTCACCTTCTCCCTGAGACGGCTCATGTCCTTATGCGTGATGTACGGCCCTTTGGCATTGATGTCTGTATCCGTGCCGTCATGCAGCTTCACATTGATCCTTGTATGACCGTCGATAAAGGTGAAGTTCGGCTGGATATATTCATATTTCTGCAGCAGCTGGATATAGAAATCCCTGGTAAATCCGCCAAGGAATCCATATGCCCTGGTCGGCACCATCAGATTGTTCAGGACGATGGAGACATTGATTCCCTTTCCGCCTGCTTCATAGAATTCGTTTTTGGATCTGTTGTACCTGGACGTTTCGATCGGTTCACTGAACTCCATGTAGTAGTCCAGGGATGGGTTCAGGGTACAGGTACAGATCATAACTGATCAGAGCCAACCCTTTCTACGATACGGAGGACAAGTTCGGCTGCCTTTTCCATTTCTTCAATTACTACATATTCATATCTGCCGTGAGCGTTTCCGCCGCCGGTCCCGAGATTCGGACACGGGAGTCCCATATATGTCAGCGTTGCGCCGTCAGTTCCGCCTCTTGCGGATTCCCTGCCGGGTTCAAGACCGAGGTCCTGGATCGCTTTCCACGCATATTCGGAAACTTCGGGATTTTTGTCCAGGATCTCTTTCATATTGCGGTAGCTGTCCGTGATCGTGAGGACGGCAGCTTCTGTTCCGATCTCTTCATTCAGGTAATCGACTGCTTTTCTCAGGATCTCTTTCTTCGCTTCCAGTTTTGCCGCATTGTGGTCACGAATGATGTATTCCATATGCGCACGGTCCATATTTCCGTTCAGTTCGGTCAGATGGAAGAATCCGTCATATCCGTCCGTATGTTCCGGTCTCATATATGCGGGCAGATAGCTGTGCAGCATGGCGGCCATGCTTGCCGCATTGATCATCTTTCCTTTTGCGGAACCCGGATGGATCGAGAAACCTGTAATATCGATCACTGCGGCTGCCGCGTTGAATGTCTCATCGCAGAGATAACGGATCTGTCCGCCGTCCAGCGTATAGGCAAAGTCAGCGCCGAAGTTCTCTACGTCAAAGTATTTCGGACCGTTTCCGATCTCTTCATCCGGTGTGAATCCGACTGCAATGTCACCGTGCTTAACTTCAGGATGGCTGACCAGATAGGAAACAGCCTCCATGATCGCGGTAATGCCTGCCTTGTCATCAGCACCCAGCAGTGTGCTTCCGTCAGTTACGATCAGGCTCTTTCCTTTCAGAGCAGGCATCTGCGGGAAGTCCTTCACCTTTGTTACTACGCCTTCGCACAGTTCAATGTCTCCGCCGTCATAATTCTCAATGATGCGCGGATTGACATTCGTTCCGCTGTAGTCAGGAGCAGTATCCATATGCGCGATAAAACCGACCCGTTTTGCGGGATGATCCAGATTGGAAGGCAGTTTGCCGTATACATAGCAGTGTTCGTCCAGTCTGACATCACTCAGACCCATCTCCTTCAGTTCTTCATACAGGACTTTTGCGAGATCAAACTGTTTCTGTGTGGAAGGTACGACATCTGAATGTTTCGGATCGGACTGTGTATCGATCTTGATGTAGCGGATAAATCTTTCTACTGAGCTCATGTTAATCATCCTCTTTCTATTTTCCGTCGGTTATGTACATTTCCGAAAATGTGCAGTCAAACCAGGAATCACCCGGACTGCAGGCATATACGCCCGGAGTTACCGTGATCTCCTGTGTGGTGAGATGAAGCCATCTCATATCGGAATAGCGGTCGCCGTTGAAGCTGTAGCAGAACCGGACATTCCCGTTCCAGTACTGGACACGGAAATACATATGACTGATCATGTCTCCCACTTCCCTGACACAGCGGTCACCGTATCCGTTCCGGTATACCGTGCAGACAAGGTCCAGTGACTTACCCCTGCGTACAAGGCAGAATTTGCACCAATAAAGATCACTGACTTTCAGGAGGATGCCGCATTCGTCTTCATTCTTATGAAACTCATAGTCAGCCCTCAGATCCAGTGTAAAATTCTTCATTGGTTCCAGTTCCAGGATCGCCGCTGCCCTGGACCCGTATATCAGACCGTTCAGGCTGGTGTGCGGTTCTGTTTCAATGATCAGCTTGTCCCCGCTTACGATCGTCATGCCGGGCTTGTTGACCCACTGCATCGCTGCAGGATTCATTCTTCTTTTCATAGTCAGTCTTTCCGATACGGATGTCCTTCAACAACGATCCGTTTCTGCTGTATTATTCCCGAATCATTTTACCATTTCAGCCATCCGCTGAACAGTTAACAGATCGGTCAGTTTCTGTTTCAGTACGGTCTGTACTGGATGCCGGCTTCCACCGCTGCCAGCTGTTCGGGAGCTGCCGCTTTGATGATCTCCCTGGAGAATTCGATCGAAGCACCCATGCCTTTGCCGGTAATCAGATTCCCGTCCCGGACGGCCAGTTCTTCACTGTATGTGCCGCCGAAGCCGTTCTCATTGAAGTCCGGGAAACAGGTGAATGTCTTGCCCTTCAGGATGCCCATATGCCCGAAGATGGACGGGGACGCGCAGATCGCGCATGTCAGCCTGCCTGCTTCGTAGTGTTTTCTGAATGCGTCCTTTAACGGTTCACATGCCTCAAGGTTTTCTTTTCCCTTTTTTCCGCCCGGCAGGATCAGTACATCATATGTTTCCGGGTCGATATCCTTCCACAGTTTGTCCGCCAGCACAGTAATGCCGCGCGAGCCCGTAACAGAATGGTCTTCCGTGATAGAGACCGTATCAACGGTCATCCCTGCCCTGCGCAGCAGATCCACCGGGATCATTCCTTCACATTCTTCAAAGCCATTGGCCAGAAATACAGCACATTTCATCGTTGATCCTCCTTCTGATGATTCATGTCAGGTATCCGACTGTTTTTATAAAGAATTATTTAGATCAGCAGCCTTCTTACAGCAATATCATATTGGAAACAGCTCATTCTGTCACATAAAAAGAAAACTGATCTGGCGCGGTTGCACATTCATGGCAGGCATATCCTGACCGCAATATAATTTAATTACAGATCAGTCAGAGTACCTGACCGTCTATTTCCTAATCACAATTCATCAATATAAATGAACATCAACAGTTTTTTACCTCTTCACATGATCATTTTTATTCCAAGAAACCTGTAATTGAATGAAAGGAGTTTAGAATTATGGGAATCCAGCTTACTGCCCCGCATGAAGCGGGTATGTCTGCCGAACGTCTTGTGGATATCGATGCCGTTATGGAGCGCGGGATCCGGGAAAAGAGAATCAAAGGTTCCGTTACCCTGGTCGCAAGAAAAGGAAAAGTCGTCCAGTTCAAAGCATATGGTGACGCGGATATCGGGAAGCCGATGCAGACAGATGCGATCTTCCGTCTTGCTTCAATGTCCAAACCGATCGGTGCGGCAGCAGTCATGCGGCTGTTTGACCGCGGTCTCATCATGCCGTCCGATCCCGTTGCTATGTATATTCCTGCCTTTGCGAAGATGCAGGTCGCAGTACCGGTCAACGGCGGATTTGCCCTGGCACCGCTGAAAAGACAGATCACGGTCCATGACCTTCTGACGATGACCAGCGGCATTACCTCTACGGAAAAAGTACAGTACGGAAACGCGGCTACGATGCATTGCGCGCAGCTCCTGCGGGATGCCGGTATCGTTGACTGCATGCGTCCGCTTGATATGAACCTTGAGGAGTATGTCAATATCGCTGTCACGGTACCGCTGGCTGCACAGCCCGGTGAGCGCTGGGACTATGCCAATACGAATGTACTGACGCTTGCGCGTATCGTTGAGATCGTTTCCGGAATGCCGCTTGATGAATACCTGAAGAAGTATATCTTTGAACCGCTGGAAATGACCGATGCCTGCTTCTTCCCGGAAGAAAGCAAGTGGGACCGTTTCCCGGTCGTATTTGCTGAAAATACACTGGAACCGCTGAGAGGATATGATCTGCCGGGCACGGATGATACACAGCTGCCGTTCTCGAACGTGAAACGCTTCTTCAACCTGGCAGGCGGCCTGATGGGAACAGCCGAGGACTACTTCCACTTTACACAGATGCTGCTGAACGGCGGTGTCTATAACGGAAAGCGTATCCTTTCACAGAATGCTGTCAGACTGATGACGACGAACCGCATCGGTGACATGAATGAAAGCTTCTTCGGAAACAAGTGGGGCTACCTGATGTCAGTACAGGGCAGCAATACCTCCCCTGTTCTCAACTACATGGCACCAGGTTCCTTCACATGGTCGGGATACTGGGGCACGAGCTTCAATGTATGGCCTGAGAAGGATGTTACAGCCATTTTCATGACACAGATGTCCACTACATTCGCTCCGGCCAAGACATACGAACGTTTCTTCAACATCGTTGCCAATGCCGTAGAAGACTGACAGTGTCATCTTCTGATCATCTGAAAAACATGGGGCAGCCGGATATTTCCCGGCTGCTCTGTTTTTATGACCTGGGGATCCTGCCGTCCGGCATCGGGCTGATAAACGAAAAAAAGGACTATAGCAGTTGATACTGCTGCAGTCCCTTGTGATCAGGCTTCTTCCTCGATCTTTCCGAGTTCCCTTGCATGACGTCTTCTGTCAAGCGCGGTCAGATACTTCTTGCGGATACGGATATCCGTCGGAGTGACTTCGACCAGTTCATCATCATTGATGAATTCGATCGCTTCTTCCAGTGTCATGATCTTCGGCGGTACGAGCTTCATCGCTTCATCGTTTCCGGTAGAGCGTACAGCCGTCATCTTCTTGTTTTTGATCGGGTTGACGCCCATGTCCATGTTCTTGGCTGATACACCGATGATCATGCCTTCATAGACAGGCGTCTGTGCGCCGATAAACAGCTGTCCTCTTTCCTGGATATTCCAGAGCGCATATGTCATGGCTCCGCCTGTTTCCGTGGATATCAGGGCTCCGTTTTCACGCTGCGGAATATCTCCCTTCCACGGTTCATATCCATATAATCTCTGTACCATGGTTCCTTCACCATGTGTACTGTTGATGAAGTCTGTACGGTAGCCGATCAGACCTCTGGTCGGAACAAGATATGTGATCCTCGTGTAGGATCCTTCATCTTCCATATCCTGAAGCATGCCCTTTCTGATGTTCAGGGCCCCGATAACTGTACCGGAATATTCATTCGGTACGGAACATACGACTTCTTCCACAGGCTCGTTTGTAACACCGTCGATCTTCTTCAGAATGACTTCCGGTCTTGAAACAGCCACTTCATAGCCTTCACGGCGCATCTGTTCCAGCAGGATCGTCAGATGGAGCTCACCTCTGCCCGATACCTTGAATGTATCGGTCGAGTCTGTCTCTTCCACCTTCAGACCAACATTGACTTCCAGTTCCTTTTCCAGACGTTCGCGGATATTTCTGGAAGTAACGAACTTGCCTGTCTGACCGGCAAACGGGGAATCGTTTACCATGAAGTTCATGGACAGTGTCGGTTCCTCGATCGAGATCATAGGCATCGGCTCTGCCGTGCCCTGAGGGCAGATCGTATCACCGATCGAAATATCGGGGATACCGGAGATCATGACGATCTCACCGCACTGCGCTTCATCCGTTGCAATTCTCGACAGTCCTTTATAGACGAATACCTGGTTTGTTTTTCCCGGTGTATTCTTTCCGTCGGCGTTGCATACGGTATATGTGACTGCAGGCTTCATTGTACCGGAATAGATCCTTCCGATACCGAGTCTGCCGATATAGTCATCATATGCCAGTGCGCAGATCTGCATCTGGAGGGGTTCTTCCCTCAGATCAGGATATGCCTGTGAATGGTGCAGGATCGTTTCGAACAGCGGGACGATATCTTCGTTTTCGTCATCGAAGTTGTAGCGGACGATGCCTTTTCTGGCAACACCGTAAAGGATCGGGAAGTCCAGCTGATCGTCAGTGGCATTCAGATCCAGGAACAGGTCATATACCTCATCGATGACCTGGTCTGCGCGTGCGTCCGGCTTATCCATTTTATTGATCAGCAGGATCGGACGGAGACCGATCTCCAGTGATTTCTGGAGAACGAACCTTGTCTGAGGCATCGGTCCTTCGGATGAGTCTACCAGCAGGATGACCGTATCGACCGTACGGATGATACGTTCGACTTCACTTGAGAAGTCTGCGTGGCCCGGTGTATCGACGATGTTGATCTTGTAGTCCTTGTACTGCACGGAGCAGTTCTTGGAATAGATCGTAATTCCTCTTTCACGTTCGAGGTCATTGCTGTCCATGACGCAGTCAACAACTTTCTCATTGTCCTTGAAAACATGGCTCTGTTTCAGGAACGCATCGACCAGTGTAGACTTGCCTGCGTCTACGTGAGCTATTACTGCTATGTTGATAATCTTCTCATAATTCATCGCATATCACCTCGAAACGTTCATTATTATAAATGACTGAAGACCAAAAGACAACAAACATATTTATAATAAGTTTTTTACTGTAAATGACGTGCATGCATGTTATATAATAACTCCGTTAATGAGCTGCAAAATGCATGGCAGGAGGTTAGCAATATGTGTGGCATCGTAGGATTTAACGGATATGAACAGGCTGCCCCGATCCTTCTGGAAGGACTTACCAAACTGGAGTACCGCGGATATGACTCGGCAGGCCTCGCCGTCAGAAATGACGCTAATGATGTAGAACTGGTCAAGGCTAAGGGAAGGCTCCGCGCACTGTATGAAAAGACCAACGGCGGCATTGCCATGCAGGGCACATGCGGCATCGGCCATACCAGATGGGCGACGCACGGAGAACCGAACGAAAACAACGCGCACCCTCACTGCAGTGATGACCGCAATGTCGTTGCTGTACATAACGGTATCATCGAGAACTATAAAGAGCTTCAGGCCAAGCTGCTGAGACATGATTACAAGTTCTATTCCCAGACAGATACTGAGATCGCTGTCAAGCTCATCGACTATTATTATAAGAAATACAAGGGAGGACCGGTTGACGCCATCGCCAGGGCGATGATGCGTATCAGGGGGTCCTATGCCCTCGCTGTGCTCTTCAAGGATTATCCCAACGAGATCTATACCGCAAGGAAAGATTCACCGATGGTCATCGGCATTGCCGGCGATGAGACCTTTATGGCAAGTGATGTTCCTGCGATCCTGAAGTATACAAGAAACGTATATTTTATCGGCAACATGGAAATTGCCAGACTCGGCAAGGGTACGGTCGAATTCTTCAACATTGACCGTGAACTGATCGAGAAGGAACCGGAAGAGATCACATGGGATGCCGAAGCAGCTGAAAAAGGCGGATTTGAGCACTTCATGATCAAAGAGATCCATGAGCAGCCCAAAGCTGTCCGTGATACGATCAACACTTCTGTCAATGAGGATGGCACAATCGACCTTTCTCCACTGGGCATCGATGAAGAAGAGATCAGGAAGTATACACAGATCCACATCGTTGCCTGCGGCAGCGCATACCATGTCGGAATGGTTTCCCAGTATATCATTGAAGATCTGTGCAGGATCCCCGTCAGAGTCGAACTGGCCAGTGAATTCCGCTACAGGAATCCTATTCTGGATCCCAACGGTCTTGTTATCGTCATCAGCCAGTCCGGTGAAACAGCCGACTCCCTTGCTGCCCTGCGTGAAGCAAAGTCCAAGGGCATTCCGACACTTGGCATCGTCAATGTCATCGGTTCTTCCATTGCCAGGGAGGCAGACCATGTTTTCTATACAATGGCCGGTCCTGAGATCGCGGTAGCTACCACAAAGGCCTACAGCGCACAGCTGATCTGCATCTATCTGCTGGCGATCAAGTTTGCGGAAGTCAGGGGTACGATCGATACTGAAAAACGCGATCAGATGATCGCCGAACTCAGAACGCTCCCTTACAAGATCGAACGTATCCTGGAAGACAAAGAGCGCATCCAGTGGTTTGCGGCCAAGTTCTCCAACGCCAAGGATATCTTCTTCATCGGCAGAGGCATCGACTACGGCATTACGATGGAAGGCTCCCTGAAAATGAAGGAAGTCAGCTACATTCATTCCGAAGCATATGCGGCCGGTGAACTGAAACACGGTACGATCTCACTGGTAGAAGACGGCACACTGGTCATCGGTTCCCTGACACAGAAGGAACTGTATGAAAAGACACTGTCCAATATGCTGGAGTGCAAGACCAGAGGCGCGTACCTCATGGGTATTACAAGCTACGGCAACTACAGCATCGAGGATTCTGCGGACTTTACCGTATACATTCCGAAGACCGATCCGCATTTTGCGACCAGTCTGGCAGTCATTCCGCTGCAGCTTCTCGGCTATTATCTGAGCGTTACAAAGGGTCTGAACGTTGACAAACCGAGAAATCTCGCAAAATCCGTTACAGTTGAGTAAAAATATTTTGACGAAACCCACAGGTGTATGTATAATGATTAAGCACGCACCAGTGGTGGAATGGCAGACACGTACGCTTGAGGGGCGTATGGGGCGACCCGTGCAAGTTCAAGTCTTGTCTGGTGCACCATTTAAACAAAGAATCCGCGGAAACGCGGATTTTTTCATTCTCTGAAGATCAGCTTTGCCATATCCCGGAAGCCGATCCTCCAGCTGCACCATCTGGTGAACCTTCCGTCATGGGCTTCCCTGACATATCCGTCCATCAGTTCTTCCAGCCCTGCTTCTTTCATCAGCTTTTCGTCATTTTTGAAGTAATCAAAATGATCTTCCTGCGGTGTGGCAGAGCAGAAGATGAAGCGATAGTTCTCAGCGATCTGTTCCGGATGCCTGAGCGCCTCCTCCCATGGTCTGCCAAGTGCATTTCTGTACTGTTCATGGTACAGGATGCTTGTCAGAAACATCATGTTCCCGAACAGTTCCGGATGACGGAAACCGCAGTCACATGCCTGCAGCGCGCCGAGTGACAGGCCGCCGATGCCCCTGTGCCATTTATCGGCCTTCACACGGTAATTGTCTTCGATAAACGGGATCAGGTCCTTTGTAAGGACTGCTTCCGTACTGCCGTCCACATGATTCCAGGATCGTTCCGCAGAATCCTCCCCGAATGTATACATATCGTTCATTGCGACAACGAGAAAAGGAACACATTCCCCTTTTGCCAGCAGGTTGTCCAGGATGTCCTGCACCCTGTTCCTGGTAAACCATGATGTCTCATTATCGCTTCCGCCATGAAGCAGATAAAGGACAGGATACGGCTCATTGTTCTTCTGAAATCCCGGAGGTGTATAGATCATGCAGCGTTCTTCCCTGCCGGTCACCGTGGAATGATATCTCTGCGAGAGCACCGCTCCGTGAGGAACATTGTATATATAACTGAATGCCATATCATGATCCGGGATCTCGATAAAATTCTGGATACGGTTGCTGCCGAAAGCTGTCGGAAGATACGGCCATATGACCAGCGTCCCGTCAATATAAACCTTCAGGCTTCTGCTTCCGGTATGTGTTCTGCCGAACGGCAGCACACATGTGAATACACCTGCTTCATCTTTGATTCCGTATACCGGATCATCCTGCCATGGACAGTACCCGTTGGCATCCGGATTCCCGAACTGCGCTATGATCTTTACTTCATGTGCTTCGGGAGCCCCTATCCTGATCACAACATCACCGTTTTTCAGATATTCCGTGCACCTGAAAGCACTGGAGGGCAGGTATCCTTTGCCCGGATACCAGTTCACTGTCAGCAGACTGTCTTCAAACACCTGATTCTTCAAGAATTCCTGATCGAATTTCATAAGTTTCACCGCCTGTATATATTGTAGGAAAGATACGTTGTTTCTTCCTGCCTTAAACTGAGTAACTTCTCTGTCAATCCATGGCTGTATCTTTTTTGCACAACAACTGCAATTCGTGAGATGATTCTTACAGGAGATACGACAGCTATGATCTATCTGACAGGTGATATTCACAGGACACAGGATATTTCGAAAATACTTCCGCAGAATTTCAATTATGAGGGAAAGACCAGGGATGACTATCTGTTCATAGCCGGTGATTTCGGCTGCATATGGACAGGTGATGAACACGATGCCAGACTGTTAGACTGGTTTGCTTCCCTGCCGCTGACAGTTTTGTGGATCGACGGAAACCATGAGAACTTCGATCTGATCAATGCTCTTCCGGTGGAAATGTGGCATGGCGGCAAAGTCCACCGTGTCCGCAGCAACCTTCTTCATCTGATGCGCGGACAGATGTATGAGATCGACGGAAAAACATGGTTCACGTTCGGCGGCGGTACATCTATGGACAGAGGCATGCGGAAGATCCATATCAGCTGGTGGCCTCAGGAAATGCCGACTGAAGCAGAAATGGAAGAAGGCTTCCGGAATCTGGAGGCACATCATTGGCACGCTGACTATATTGTCAGTCATTGTGCTCCCATGAGCATCCTGAGAACGATCGTCCCGGTAGCCAAAGGAGATCAGCTCAACAGATACCTCGAAGAAGTCCGGGAAAGGACAGACTTCGGCCACTGGTATTTCGGACATTATCATAAAGACATGGATTTTGACGGTCAGTTCAGCATGCTGTTCAACAGGATCGTGAATCCGGAGTAAGGAACAGACGCGGTCTGTTCTTTTTACGTGGTCAAATCAGGATACTTATTTGACAACTGGTATATAATGATTGGGCAAAGGAGAATACAGAATTATGACAAAAGTAGATGTTGTATCCGGTTTTCTTGGAGCCGGAAAAACTACACTGATATCAAAACTGCTGAAAGAAGTATTCCCGGGTCAGCAGATCGTGCTCGTTGAAAATGAATTCGGAGAGATCGGTATTGACGGCGGATTCCTGAAGGAAGCCGGTATCGAGATCACGGAGATCAACAGCGGATGCATCTGCTGCACACTGAAAGGCGATTTCCAGGCTGCTCTGCAGCAGGTTCTTGAAAACTATCATCCGGACAGGATCGTGATCGAACCGTCCGGTGTCGGCAAGCTTTCTGATATTCTGAAAGCGATCCGTCCGATCGAAGGCATTGATCTCGACAGTTATGTAACTGTTGTGGACGCTGCAAGATGCCAGGTCTATCACAGGAACTTCAAGGAGTTCTTCGATGATCAGATCGCTACCGCAGCATGTGTCATCCTGTCCAGAACACAGATGGTATCCGATGAGAAACTGCAGGCTGCAGTGGACATCATCCATGAGCTGAATCCTGAAGCACGCATCATCACCACACCGTGGGATGATCTGACAGGTCAGGCGATCTTTGAGGCAATGACAGGTTCCAGTGATGGATTCCCTGAAGATCTCGGACCGGATGAGGATGAAGAAGAGGAAGAAGAACACGAGCATCATCATGACCATGATGAAGATGAGGAACATGAACACCATCACCATCATGACGATGATGACGACGAAGATGAACACGAGCATCACCACCATCATGACGATGATGACGACGAAGATGAACATGAGCATCACCACCATCATGACGACGATGATGATGAAGATGAGCATGAACATCACCACCATCATCACCACAACGACAACGCTGCCAAGGAAGCTGCCGCAAATGAAGGACTGTCTGAAGGCAACCGTGTCCGTCTGAGCAAGGATGATGAACACCATCACCACCATCATCACCACCATCACCATGGTGAACATGATGCGGATGAAGTATTTGATTCCATTGGTATTGAAACGATCAATAAATATACGGAAGATGACCTGCGTACTGCATTGAACGGACTGGGTGAAAACATTGTCCGTGCGAAAGGTATCGTTCCTGACACAGAAGGAAGCTGGCTGTTCTTCGACTATGTTCCCGGAGACATGGATATCCGTAAAGGCAATCCTGCCTATACAGGCCTGATCACTGTCATCGGTGAAAAAGTCGACATTGAAGAGATCAAGCATCTGTTTGGGGTGAAGTAATGGCTTGTCCGGTTTATCTTTTTACCGGATTCCTGGACAGCGGTAAAACAACTCTGATCAAAGATACGCTGAATGATGAACAGTTCATGGATGGTATTTCCAGAACACTGATCATCTGCTTTGAACAGGGTGAAACGGAATATACGAATGAATTCCTGGATGAACACAATGCATTCATCGAGTTCCTGGACGCTTCAACACAGCTGACTGTTGAGAAGATGCATGAACTGGATACCCTGTATCATCCTGATCAGGTGTTCATTGAGTATAATGGCAGCGAATCCGTATCGGAAACACTGCTTACAGGTATGCCAGATTACTGGCCTCTGGTCGAGATCCTGACAACTGTAGACGCTTCAACATTCCCTGTATACATTTCAAACATGAGAAGCCTCATGTTTGAACAGCTCAGATGGAGCGATGTCGTCATCTGCAACCGCTGCACTCCGGATACCTCCGGTTCTCTGCTGCGCGGCAATATTAAGGCGATCAATAAACGTGCACAGATCTTCTATGAAGGAAACTTCGGAGAACCTGTAGAACTGAAAAACGGGCTGCTGCCGTTTGATGTCAATTCCGAGATCATCGATGTCAAGGATGATGACTATGGTCTCTGGTACATGGATGCGGCAGACAACCCTGATAAATACAACGGCAAGAAAGTGATCCTCCGCGGAATGTACGCGGAAGACCTCCCCGGATACAAGCAGACATTCATTCTCGGAAGAAGAGCCATGGTCTGCTGTGAAGCAGATACATCCCTATGCGGTATCACCGTAACAGGCGTGAAGATCTGGGAAATGGAAAAAGGCATGTGGGTCCAGGTCGAAGGCACACTGAAAGAACTGCCTGTTGAGAACGGCGGCAAGACTCTGGTCCTGTATGCGGATAAGATCCAGCATTATAACGGACCTGCTGATCCGTTTGTATATTTCAGCTGATCATTAAAAAATCCCGAATTCGGGATTTTTTTGTTATATTGCTGTTTCAGTTCAGTCTATTTCATGCCAGTTCGTTCCGTATTCATCTGCTGTCAGGATATGGAATTTAAATGATTCATCTTCTCTGACCGCATACAGCGAGCGGTTTCCGTCTTTGTCCTCCAGTACGAATACGCCGTAATAATGTCCCTTGATGGAGGCTTCCTGCATCGGATACAGAGTTCCGCCTGAAACAATGATATTCTGAATGTCTTCTCTCATTGTCAGGCAGTCATAGTATGCCATGCCGTAGACCGGTTTTTCCGATCCGTCCAGTATCTGGTATGGTGTGATGTCAACAGCACCCATCTGGAAAGCTGTTCTCAGAACACCGTCAAACACATCAAGACCTGTCGGTATTTTTACGTAATCTTTTCCGATTGACGCAATGATCACACCTGCAGGATCTGTCTGCTCCGCAGTTTCCACATACAGGATCGGTTCAGTCCCCTGATACAGCACATCCGTGATCTCACCGGACGCAATATCATATTTACCGACCTGAAGTTCTATATCTTTGTTTGGAATGATCAGGTAAATATTGTTTTCGCGTTTTCCCTGGTTGCCGTATATGATCCGTTCTTCAGGAATTGACAATGCCGGCTCCAACATCGGATCCTGTGCAGGTCTGGACATTACATTTTCCACGCTGTTGTATTCATGTACCTGTCCCAGGAGCGCGATCCTGACGAATTCATAGTCTTCCATCTCGTAGCTGACATTGTCATTCGTATCTGATGTCATCTCGTTCAGAAACAGCGACCCGTCTTTCCCGCTGAGTTCAACACTGAACCAGCGTTCTTTCCCTTCGTGGTCCACATAACTGATACCGTTGTTCGGAAGATCGCCGCTGAATACAAGAGCTGCCAGCAAAGGATGTTCCGGTGTCAGTTCGTCCAGATGATACCGTTCCGATACCAGATATTCAGGCACACCATTTGCGTCCATTGTTTTCAGGAACAATGATAAAACAGTAAAATCTGTTACCGGAGTTTCCGTCCGGAAGACGATCATGTTTTCTGCATTTGCCCCTTCTGCATAATAAATATCCGGAAGATAATCAAGGTCCTTATCCAGTTCATTTCTCCATACTGCAGAGACCGGATCAGTTCCTGTATACGGTGTATTCTGTGTGTCAGCTGTTTCCTGTATTTCCGGTGTCTCAGAAGGTTTGACGTCAGGCGTACTTTCATTCTGTTTCTGTCCGGAACCGCATGCACTCAGCAATAACATTGCTGAAATGAGAAGAGATATTCTTTTTTTCATGGCTGTTCTCCGTTCTCTGTATCAATGATGATCCTTCATAAGATATGCACGGAATTCATCTGTATCAGACCAGTATCTGATTCCCCAGTTTTCAAAATTCCATTCATCGGAATATGGATTGCACTCATAATCCACATACCAAAGGGATCCGTCCCGTATCACGAAATTCGTCGGAAAATAATCAATATTCAAACCGGCCGCTAAGGCCTGCGCAGCCATCTGCCGGACCTGTTCGAAATATATTTCAGCATTTCCGCCGGAACGGACCAGATCAAACACTGTTGCACCCTCAATATACTCTTTCATGATCCGTTCTGCATCAAAATCGATTGCAAGCATTTCCGGGATCCTGATGCCTGCTTCTTTAAGGCGTCCGTAATCATGATATTCAGCTTCGATCTTGTTTCCAAAGCTGTAATAATCACACGGTTCATGATGGATCTGCTTCAGAACAACATTGCGGTCTCCCCATTCAGCAAGATATGAATAGCCGCCTTTTCCATGTCCGAGCAGCCGTATGATGCGGCAGTCATGTCCGCAGACTGATAAATGTTCACACATTTTCATTTTCCTTCTATTCAGGAGCCGCTGTTTTCCTGTTGGAAGCGGACTGCCTTCCGGACCTCATACTGAGATCCTGTTTGATCAATCCAATTATATCAGCAGTCCGGCATGATTTATTGAAATATGGTCCTTGCATGACCTGCATAAAACAATGGACCGGCAAAAAGAAAAAGGTCCCGCCAGCACGCAGGTCCTCATTCTAATAGGGGGAAAGAAATATCAAACTCTCATTTGATGATTCAATAATACTGAAAAGCTGTGTTATAAATATGCGAGAATTGTGAAAGAACAGTGAAAATTAGAAAAGTTTCCTTACATTTAAGCCCAATAACTCAGCAAATGCCACTGCCTGCTCTTCATTTACAGTCAATCCCCGTAAGTTTTCCGGGTCTACCATGATCCCATCGATCTGGCTGTCGGATAAGTCCAGTCCATCCATCTTTGTATCGATCCATTCAGATTTTGTGAAATTACAGTTCTCTATACTGACGTCTGAATGCTCGACCATTGACATTCCTGCCTGTTCCAGGATCATATCCTTCAGGATGACGCGCTTCATCTTACTGCCGTTCAGATTCAGGTAGCTTCCCTGGCACCCTTCCATGACTGTATCCTGCATGACTGCAGCAGTCAGTTCCGTGCCCATCAATCTGCATGTCCTGATCTGTACTCTGCGGAATACTGTATTGTTCATACTGATGTTGCTGAAATCACAATGGTCAAACACCGCATCCGCAAACAGACAGTTTTTCATATCCTTTGTGAATCTCACATTATGAAAGGTACATTCATAGAACTCTTTCATATTCAGTGATCTTTCACACGTTTCATTCTCATATTTCTTATTCTCGATCCGGATCTGTCTGCCTGTATCAGACAGTTTTCCTTCAGCCGGTTCTTCGCTGAATTTTGGTTCAGCAGGTTTGTTTATCTTTTTTCTGATCTCTTTTGCCATATAGAAACTATATACTATCAGGAAGAAAAATGATTCTGTTTTGAAAAAAATCTCTTTTTCTCTATCTTTTTCTGTAAATTACTGTATAATAATTGAGCACATGCCCCCATAGTAAAAAGGATATTACAAACCCCTCCTAAGGGTTAGTTGCAGGTTCGATTCCTACTGGGGGTGCCATATTTTATATCACCGGGATGTAGCGCAGCTTGGTAGCGCACATCGTTAGGGACGATGGTGTCGCAGGTTCAAATCCTGTCATCCCGAGCAAGGAAACCGCATAATCATGCGGTTTTTTTATATTCATGCACGCATGAATAGTCAAAAAAAGGCTGTTTGGTGGCTTACAACCCTGTTTTTTCTCATTTTTCGATCATTTTCACCTTGTATCAGGCAACATAAAACCATGATCTTCTGCCCATGATCTGTATTGATTCTATGCTTTCAGAATATCCTGAGGTTCAGATCGACAATAGCGCTGAAGCATTCCTTTAGGCATTCTTTCTGTTCCATAGTTTAGCATTGCCAACACTTTTTTTCTTTATCGTCTCCATCCTGACCTACCCTGGGGGATACAGTGATGACTATTTTCAAGCGTGGGGGTAGCTGTCCGACCACTCTCATTGACAAAAAGGTTACTGCTAATAATTACCTTATTGTTTTCTGTTATGTTTGTTTTGCATTCTAGTTTGTATCATTTTGATCTTGCCGCATTTGGGACATGCTGTTGGATTTTTCTTCACAAGAGTGTTCGCAACCGGATACCATTCAAAACCGCAAATGCGACATCTAGCATGAATCTTATCGGCTGCTTTTGTGTATTGGCCAACTATTTCCACTGTCGGGTTTCGTTCTTTCACCTCAAGTATGTATTTATCATGACTTTTCAGATGGGCTTTTCCGTTCTTTATCGCACCACATTTCTTACAACTTGAATGTCCTGAAAGCAATGTATCTGCACATGGAGACCAAATGTGATCACAGATATTACACTGAACACGTATTCTTGAAGATGAACTCTTATAAATACCCAACAATTTCACATCTATTCCATTAGCTTTAAGCTTTTCTGCGAACTCATCTGTGTCAGTTTTCACGGAATTCTTATATGCTATGTTAGCGACATCTTCGAGATCAATAAGCAAATTATCCACGTTTGCACCTTGTTCTTGTATTACAGAAATGAGCAGGTTGGCTAAATGATGATATTTCTTTTGTGCTCGTACATCGAAGGGGAACATTATAACATCTGTAGAAACAAACAGTTCATCTTTAGGAACATCATCATAAATAGTTATTAGACGGATACCTTTTTCACGGCAACGGATGCGTTTAAGAGAATCATTCTCTTTTTTTTCTTTGTGCCAATACCATGAACCAGGTTCAAAGGCTAAGTTTAATTCTGGTACATAAATATCTAGTTCAGAGCCTATTGCGGTCAGATCCCTATGTTTTACAGCATCAGTGCCCAGTACTCGTGAGAGCCATTCAACAATGAATTGTTCTATAAATGAAGTTGAAGCATGCGTACACATTGGACATCTGCTTCGATTATCAATCAAGTTGTGGGGAGTCACACTCCACTTATGACCACATTTTATACAGCGAACCATGATCTTCGTATGGTTGTTTTTATACTCTTCTAATGGCTCTATATCCGGATTAACAACAGCCAGTTTTTTGATAAATTCATTATTGGACACCTTTTTAGTACCACCACAAGAGGGACATCCATTCCCTTTAAGCAAAGTACTTGGGTTTGCTGCCCAAGAATATCCACAAGTCTTACAGCGAACCATAATTTTCGTTGAAGTGTTTATGTATTCTCCAATTACTATGATTTTTGGATTTGCTTCAGCAACTTCTTTGCAAAATCGAGCAGTTGTTTTTCTTTCTTTTCCTGAACATCTAGGACACCCATGACCACTTAGTAAATCTGAAGGTATTGTTTGCCACTGGTATCCACATATTTTGCATTGAACCTTTATCTTTGTTCTACTGTTTTGATACTTTTCAACAGCGGAAATCGAAGGCGATACTTTTTCGAGCTCTTTAACAAACTCCTCGTGTGTCTTACGTTTAGGCATTTTCCCTCCACTATCATTGTTGTTTTGTTTTAGATGTTTTTTTCATTATTTTCAACAATGTACTCAAATATTTACTGCGTTTTGAAGCTAATAATTAATCATAGCAATCTTTCGGTTTCACACCATTGTTCTTCTGATAATTCCATTCTGTTACAATTGCCGAATATAGTGTTTTGAGATCGTTCTTTCCAGGTGTTGGCAAGGAGCATACACAGACGAGACATCCAACATCAAGAGATCTGTTTGAAATAGCGGTTACCCTTTCATTTTCGTTTTTAGAAAAACACCACCAAACTTTTCTTACACTACATGATATGATGTTAAGGAAATATTGTAGCCAAAAAGCTCATTTGTTGGAGATGATTATGGCAAAAAAGACTAACGAAAAATTTGTCGAAGAATTGCATAATATCAATCCTTTCATTATTCCCTTGACTGTCTATGATGGTGCTCACAAAGTAATGAAATTTCGCTGTAGCATATGTGGACAAGAATACGAAGCCAAACCTTACCGTGAACTTTTAAGGATAGGAAATGGTTGCAGAAAATGCTCGTATCTGTCTGCCGGAAAAATCAGAAGAAAAGACAGCGGAACCTTTGCGCAGGAATTGAAAGTCAAAAATCCGAACGTAACCCTTTTGACTCCATATATAACAAACAAGCAGAAGGTAAAATGCAAATGCAATCTTTGCAATCATATTTGGGAAACAACCCCGGATAAATTATTGCAAGGCATTGGCTGTCCAAATTGTTATCACTCTGCCACATCATTTATTGAGCAGTTTATATATCTATCATTAAGGGAGGCTCTGGGAGAAACAACTGTTTTGAGCCGTAATAAAACTGTCATCGGGAGAGAACTTGATATCTACATCCCTTCATTGAAACTGGCCATTGAATATGGTTCGTGGTATTGGCATAAGAAGCGAGTGAAGAAAGATAACGAAAAAAGAGAATTATGTTGTGCAAATGGCATACGGCTGATATCTATTTATGACTCCTGTAAAAATGATGTCATTGAAACTAACACTGATGTTTTGGTGTTCAAGCAGGATCTTTCACAAGAGAAAGACTATACTACCATCAAGCAGTTTGTGGCTACATTATGCAATGAAAACGGATTGAATTCTTCCGTTTTGGAAGATAAATGGGATGACATCATTAATCTTGCCTATCAACAATCGCGCAGGCTGACAACAGAAGGGTTTGCAAAGTTGGTCAAAGAAAAGAACACCCATAATATTGAAATCATCGGAGAGTACAAATCTTCATATGATCCGATCCGATGCCGGTGCATGGATTGCGGATATGAGTGGAGTCCGAGGCCAAACAATCTGCTTAATGAAAATGCAGGCTGTCCTCAATGCTCAGGAAACAGGCATTACACTAATGCAGAATTCACATCAATGGTTGCCTTGGCAAATCCAAATTTTGAACTTCTTGAGCCATTTAAACGAAACGACAAATCAATTCTTTGCCGTTGCAAAAAGTGCGGTTATAGATGGAAGGCGTCACCAGTAAATCTGTTGGAAAAACGAGCCGGGTGCCCGAAATGCACAGGACACAAGAAGTATACAACTGATGAATTTTACGAAAAGATGAGACTGATCAATCCGAACGTGACTCTCCTTGAACCATATCCAGTGAATAACAAGACAAAAATCTTGTGCCTTTGCAATAACTGCGGAAATCGCTTCAGTATGCGTCCTAACAATCTGTTGTCAGGTCAGGGATGCCCCGTTTGTGGAGCAAAAAATGCATCTCAGAAGCGGATAAAAAGCGACGAAGATTTCAGAAAAGAACTTGCATTGTTAAGCCCTGATATAATCGCTAAATCTCCATATATCAACAGTAAATATAAAATCGAATGTCAGTGTAAAGTTTGCGGAAATAAGTGGAAAGCTACTCCAAACAGCCTGCTTAGGGGATATGGCTGCCCGGTTTGTTCAAGAAAAAAAGCATCTGAAAAGAATAAAAGAAAGGTGCTATGTATAGAAACAAACTCAGTATATGAATCCCTTAAGGAAGCCGCTTTACAAAGCGGATTGAGCAAATCTGTTATCTCAATGTGTTGCACGGGAAAGCGGGATACCGCCGGAGGGCTTCATTGGAAATACATAGAACAAAAGGAAATATAATTATTTCACTCAGACAGTCCTCAGCGATTAAAGCTGAGGGCTTGCTTTTAATAGAAGTCTGAACAGCGTTCAAGTATATCTACAACCTTGTCATGGAAAAAAGGGGCTGTTAAAAAACCTCGGTTAAATTAACCGAACTGAAACAGCCTCTTTTTTCATTTGAAGGCGTAAAAAACAAGAAAAAAGGCTCGGGGAATCGAACCCGGAGCCAAATTCGGTAAAATGTCTTTGATTAGGAGACATATACCATGAAACATTTTAGCACGAGGCAGTGTTTTT